>JAIPBL010000065.1 GCA_021739645.1 Saprospiraceae bacterium
AACTGCCAACTGCCAACTGCCAACTGCCAACTGCCAACTGCCAACTGCCAACTGCCAACTGCCAACTGCCAACTGCCAACTGCCAACTGCCAACTGCCAACTGCCAACTGCCAACTGCCAACTGCCAACTGCCAACTACTGCCCCATCTCCTCCAGTTCCTTTTCCGTCTTCGGACCTGCTTTGTACTTGGCAGCCAGCTCCTTGCGCATTTTTTCAATGTCGCTCTGGGTGGAATAGGCAAAAGTGACGCCTACCCGGTAGAGGTTGCCCGCCTTTTTGGTTTGGGCGCCATAGCCGTCTTCGGTGAGGGTCTGGGCGAATTTAGTGGCATTGCCTTTCATCCCAAAACTGTGGACGACGAGGTAGAGCTTGTTTTTGGTGGGCTCAAAACTGTCTTGTTCCGTATCGGCGGCATCCGGCACGGCGGCTTCTTTTGGCGGGTTTGCCACAACAGGTGGCTGTTCCTTTGGGGAAGTTTCGGAAGTACCCGCTTCGGGCAGCGTGGGCTTCACGTTCAACCGTTCGATGGCTTCCGGCAGCTCGGCCACGGGTTTTTGTTTTGACCCTCCGAAGATATTGTAGAGCAGCAGCGCAATCAAGATGGCCAGCAGCAGCACGGCCCAAGGCAAAATCTTCATGGTCATGGAGGCGGACGATTCGTCCACCTTGATGGCGGCGACCTCGGCAGGTTCAAACAGTGCCTCGGCTGGAACAGGTTTGGGCGGGGCCACCACTTTGGGCTTTTCCTTCACCAGTGGCTGAAAGTTCACGATAGGCAAGCCGAACGAATCGGCATTGAAGTTGGTGCCCTCCGGCATGAACCGGATTTTCTGCTCGTAGTCCTGGTACAGCCGCCCCACCTTTGGAATCTCGAAAATCTCCCGCCGCTCCAGCGTGTCCCGCACGGAGCTGACGTACCGCTCCACCATTCCCTCGGCCTCCTGGTAGGTGCTCAGGTTGTGCTTTTGCAGGTACTGCACCAGCACCCCGTCGTTGAGCACGAGGTTTGGGTTGAAGTCCAGCTTGGATGCTGGCGGCGTGATGACATCCTGCACATAGTCCACCGTGGCCGTGCCGGGCGTGGAGGTGAAACCGCCGAGGCCGGGTACTATCACGGCAGTCTTTTCGAACAGCAGTTCCTGGATGGCTTTGTTAACGTCAGTGGTCATGCGAGTTGGTGGTTGTTGATTGGTGTTGGTGGTTACAGGGTCAAAGTTAGAATTTTTTTTATTTGAAGGGAGGGGTGTGCTTGATTCTTATGATTTGCCCATTTGCCAAATGGCTGACAAATTGTTTTTGTTTCACATTCAATAATTTCAATATCTTGTGGCATCTTTTAACCTTTAAATTTAATCAGTATGAAAAAAGCGAAATTCACTTCACTAGGCTTGATGGTGTTACTTTTCTTGGCGATGGTGAGTTGCCAAAAAGAGGATGCGACAAGCCCTTCTGGGGCAGCAACCTTGAATACCAGCAAATTTTCAACAAAGAACGAGCACTCTGCATCCGACAAATCGGATGCATCTTCATGTAATTGTGAGTACGAGATAATATCTCATTCAGTTACTGGGCCTTTAAACACGGCAGGTCATGCCGAATACACTTTATACACTAAAAACGGAGTTAGTGGCTTTTGTTCGGGTAGTTCATGCCCATATATGGGTGCAGTAGGTTGGGGGCCATGTGAGCCTTCAGGCTCATGTTATGACCTAATTTCAACTCTTCCAACTTCACCTGCCTTCCTACCGTTTAATTGTGCTGTGCCTGCTTTTACGACACTTCAATTTGACTTTATCCCTGAGTGGTGGCTTGCAACAGGCACACCATGTACAACTGAAGTCAATCCTTCGTCCGCTGCAGTGACATTTAGAATTAGATGTCAAGATGCTGGTGAAGAATCGGGATGTTCTGGACAAGGTTATTACAGTAGTACTGTTACTTTTACGTATCCAATTTTTGGTGGCGGGTATCCGTCTTATTCAATAAGGTTAGGTGGGTGTGGTTGCGACCCAAGTTGAGGTTAATAAATTTGCTAAAGCTGCCAAGGGTTTTAAAAATATGCTTATGAAAAAAATCCTTGGCAGGCTTTTGGCGCAAATTTTGAACCATTTCATGATTTTTAGCAATTTTTTTTATCTTCATGTATGGGTTATTTTGTGCAATATTAACATTAGTTTTAGTTTTGAAAATTGATAAACTATTATATCTCTATCCAATTTTTAAAAATATGTCTAAATATCAACTTTCATTTTACATTCAAGACTTTTTTAAGTCAATTTTTTTTTTGCAAAAATTAACTTGCACTTTAAGCAAATTTATTTTTCTTCTTGGATAATACCAACAATACTGCTTATCTCAATCTCAACCCCTTCCGCTTTTTCCCAACCCACTTCATTTCAGTTTGAAATAGATAGTCTAGGATTTTCAATGGAAGACGTTGCTGTATCCCCAAATGGTGAGATATTAGCATTGATGTCTGATAAGTTTATTTCCCCTAGTAGTAATAACTATTACGTAGTTCCAATTAATACTGGAACTATGCTTGGAAATGGATATAGATTGGTGCACGCCAATAACTTTTATTTCCCACTTGAATCATTTTTTTTGAACCAAAAATTTGTTTCTTCACTTGATGTCTATTCTAATTCTTATAATGGCAGGGTAGTGTCATTGGATATGCTTACAGGTATTCATTGGACAAAAATAATAAGAAATCATTATATTGCTGGGCCAAGCATTAATTTAGATGCTGAAGGAAATATTTTTATTGCTAATGGAGTACCTGATTTTTCCTCTCCCTATTTTCAAGATAGAGTCCTTGAACTGTATAAACTAGATGTATCTGGAAATATAGTCTGGAAAAAAGGCTTGATATTGAGTAAGGATGGGACTTACAGTGGGTCAGGGATTTACCCACAAGAAATCGAACTGGGTGAAAATGGACAATTGTATATTTCAGGGAGGATACTAGATGCAACAGATGGGAGCTTAGATGGCCTGCAGTTTATTATAAAGACAGACTCGATTGGCAATCCCTTGATTTGGAAGACCTTTACCCATAGGCCATTTGGCGACTTATTGTATGCAAATGGAGAACTATACTTGTTGGATAAATCCTCGCATCTTCCATATACAGGGACGACACTGGAAAGTTCAGTATTACTCAAACTTGACAAAGATTTGAATTTGATATGGTCCAAGAAATATTACGCAGAGAATTTTAGGTATGTTAGTGCAAGTGTGAATAAGTTGCCGTCAGGCAATTTGCTTATGTCGCATTCTGCATATGGTGCCTATCCTGTTATTCTTTCAGAAATTGATGATGCTGGCAACATATTATCTCAAAAGGGATACCCCAACCATACGCCATTTGTTAATATTATAAACGATGGGTCTTTCCTACTTAGTTCTGCAAATCAGTTCGATAGTACGGGGCAAACAACTATGCAAATGACGATAGCTAAGACTGATGCCAATGGTTATATTGCTGGGTGTACTAATTATCCAACCTGTCTTCAAGTAGATGATTTCGAAATTGAAACAGATAGCTTTACTATTGATATAATTGATGCCCTAGACCTTGAATCTGATTATATTGATGTTACCCCTTATAGTTTTACATTTTCTCCGTTCTGTGATTATGCACCCCCTCCAGTTCCTGATTTCGATTTTCCAGATACCTTGTGCATTGGTGAAAGCGCACAGACAACAAATACATATAATGAATTGGCGCAAACTAGCGAATGGCACTTAGTTGGGCCTAATACTGATTCCGTTTTAATTGATTCATCACATTTTGGCTATCATTTCGCCACCGCAGGTGATTACAAACTTACTCAAACGATTTGGGTTTTAGGATGTAGTTATTCATTTGAGAGAGAAATAAGTATTTTACCTCCATTAGAAATTAGCTTGTATCCTGAGAATATATGCCCTGATAGTGCCCATGAGATACATATTGTGAGTGTAAGGCCAATACAAAGTTATTTTTGGGATAATGGTACTACTACCCCTACTCTACAAGTATTTAATTCAGGTATTCATTCAATAACTGTCTCAGACGGCCATTGCGAAGCAACTGACTCAGTCTCCGTCACCATCGTGCAAGAGTTGCTTGGCAACAACCCACCCTTTACCCTTCCACCCGACACTATTACGTGTTTGCCTTTTGAACTAGAGCCACATAGTCTATTTGCCAGCCAGTTTTTCACAGAAACTGTCCCAACGGCTGCCACCAGTTTTCTATTGGAGAACGCAGGAAGCTACCGAATTGGAATGGAGGCTTTTGGCTGTAAGTTTTGGGAGGTGTATGAATATGGCGTGGACTGCCACGCCGACATTTACATCCCCACCTCCTTCAGTCCCAACGGCGATGGCATCAATGACGTGTTCATGCCCTTCGGCACCGACTTCGAGGTGCTGGAACTGAGCATCTTCGACCGCTGGGGCGGGCTGCGCTCAAAAGGGAAAGATTGGGACGGCGGCACGGCTGGGCAGGCGGTTTATGCCTACAAACTCACCTACCGGGATTTACTGACCTTGAAAAAGGAGGTAGTGCAGGGCGAGGTGACCTTGCTAAAGTAGCCCACAAATCCCGCTTTTGAAATCCAGCTTCCATTTCTTTCCACCAGTGAATGGTGTGCGTTCCTTTTTGATGCGGTAGCTTTGCGCAGCAACAAAAGGATTCATGAAAAAATACCGCTACACACTACTCGTTCTCGTTCCCATCATCGCACTGCCGCTGTTACTTTCCAACCTCACGCTGGAAAAGGACAAGGAAATTCGCAAGTTCCACTCCGATGCGGAACTCGCTCATCTTCAGCTAGTTGTGCTGGACACCACCTTGCCAAAGGGCTATAATTACCTGTTTGCTGGCAGCGGTGTTTGCCAAAAATGCCACGGCCTCGATACGCTCGGCTTGGCCAGTGTGGATGCCAACGGCAACGATGTGAACCTGGTGGACGACTGGCGGGCAACCATGATGGCGAATGCTGCCAAGGACCCTTTTTGGCGGGCAAAAGTGAGCCACGAGGTACTGCTCTACCCACAGCACAAGGAGGCCATCGAGGACAAGTGCACGGCCTGCCACGCCCCGATGGGAAATTTCGATGCCAAGCACCTCGGTGCCCTGCACTACGGCATCGCCGACATGGTGGGCGACTCACTGGCGATGGACGGCGTGTCCTGCCTCGCCTGTCACATGCAGGAGCAGGAAGTGATGGGGCAAAGCTTCAGTGGCCTGCTCACCTACGATACTTTCAAGGTGGCTTATGGCCCGTACACCTCGCCGCTGGTGAGTCCGATGCTGACGGAGACGGGCTACAAACCTAAGTTCAGCGCCAAGATGGAAAAGTCGGAAGCCTGCGCCACTTGCCATACCCTCATCACCGAAACGCTTGATTTTCAGGGAAATGTGACTGGCAACAAGTTCGTGGAACAAGCCACCTACCACGAGTGGCTGAACTCCGCCTACAACGACACGGTGTCCTGCCAGGGCTGCCACATGCCCAGCCTCGACAAATGGCCGGTACATATCGTGACAGGGGCGATGACCGAGCCTCGCAGCCCGTTTTTCCTGCACGAACTCGTCGGTGGGAATGTGACCATGCTTGGCCTCCTGCGGGACAACGTGGAGGCGCTCGGCCTCAAGGCTGGGCCGTCGCAGTTTCAGGATGTAATTGGGAAAACGACGGCGCTGCTACAAAACAAGACCCTGCTCCTCGACCTGCAACTGTTGGAGCGCACGATGGACACCGCCAAGTTTGCGCTAAAACTGACCAATCTGGCTGGCCACAAATTTCCGTCCGGCTACCCGTCAAGGCGGGCGTTCGTCCAGTTTGTGGTGGAAACGGAAGCGGGCGATACCGTTTTTGTTTCGGGTAAAATGGACAACGAGTACGAGGTGTTGGGGCAAAATGCAACCTACGAACCTCATTATCAAATGATTAGCTCGGAAGATGAAGTACAGATTTACGAGATAGTGATGGGCGACGTGAACGGCGATGTAACCACCGTGCTCGAACGTGCCGACCACCCCATCAAGGACAACCGCTTGCCGCCACTGGGTTTTAAAAAATCAAATTCGGCCTACGATACGGTCCTGATTGCGGGAACAGCCCTGACTGACCCGGACTTTAATTTGGAAAACGGCACGGAAGGCTCCGGTACCGACCTGGTCTATTTTCATATCCCGATGCACGGCGAAAAAAGCCTGCTACTCGTGACCGCCAATGTTTTTTACCAACCCACGCCACCCAAGTGGATGGACGAAATGTTCAGCGAAACCACGCCAGAGATTGAGGTGTTTCGCCCAATGTTCGCCGCCGCCGACCGTGCGCCCGTGCTGGTTCGTTCCGCTGAAATCATGGTGGACCCCATCATCAGTGGCGTGAAAAACCGGCGTCAGGAGGCATTCGTGAAAATTTACCCCAACCCAACCTCCAACGGGCGGTTGTTCGTAAAGTCATTCATGGAACACGAGGTGCTGGTGTTCGACCTGAAAGGGCGGCAAGTTGAATCATTGCGCAGCAAAACAGGCAGTTATGAAATGACCCTGCCGGGCCGTGGCGTCTTTTTGGTGCAGTTTAGAGGGCGTGATGGGCGGGTGCAGACCGAAAAGGTGGTGGTTAAGTGACGTAATTGTGGTCGCCCAATTTATTGGGCTGACCGATTCATAACAACGGTCGGCCCAATATCCCGATAACTAACGGGACGGCGACCACAAGCACTTAAATAAAATACTTGTGAAAAATCAACTCCTCCTCACTTTTCTTCTTCTTTTTGCCTTCGGCAAAACACAAGCCCAAGAAGCGGTCGTGGTGGTGCCAACCACCAACCTGCTCAACAGCATCCTCGGGTTTTCTTACAACGACTGCGTGGTGGACATGAACAACGACCAGCTCGACGACGTGGTTCGGGTGACGGACAACGGCATGTACATTGACTACCAGCAGCCAGATGGGAGTTTTACCCAATCTTTTTTTCCGATAACATTTGTGAACAAACCTTCTTGGAGCATCTGCGCCGGCGACCTCGACAACAACGGATACAATGATTTGCTTTTCGGCGATGGGAATGCTGTTTCTTTTGTGAAGGCAAACGCAACGGGTACTGGCTACGCCGAATATGCCAAGCCGGAGTGGATATTTAGTCAGCGGTCCACCATGTCCGATATTGACAACGATGGCAACTTGGATGCATTTGTTTGCCACGACGTTGACCAATCGCACCCCTACCGCAATGACGGCACAGGCAATATGACCCTCGACCAAAGCCTGATTGTCACCGCTGACCGCCCCGGAAATTATGCTGCTATTTGGACGGACTACGACAACGATGGCGACAGTGACCTTTACATCACCAAGTGCAAGGGCGGCTCCTCGCCCGGCGATATTGACCGAACCAATCTCCTCTACCGCAACAACGGGGGCGGTACTTACTCGGAAGTGGGACAGCAAGCCGGTGTGGATGACAATGCCCAGTCTTGGAGCACGGTTTTCGAGGATTTTGACAATGATGGTGACTTCGATGCCTTCATCGTCAACCACGATTTTCAGAACCGCTTCTTTCTCAATAACGGGGATGGCACTTTCACTGACATCATCGCATCAACTGGTATCAACCCCAATGACCTTGGTGCATGGGAAAATGCGTCGGGTGATTTCAACAACGATGGCTACGTGGATATTTTTTCCCAGTTGCAAACCAGGCTTTACCTGAACAACGGAAACCTGACTTTTACGGGTCATAGCCTGCCAGTAAGCAGCGGTGGCATCGGCGACCTCAACAATGACGGATTTCTGGACGTGGTCGCTGGTGGTACGGTTTATTTAAACAATGGAAATAGCAACAATTGGCTTAAAATAAATACGATTGGAATCTCAAGCAATCGGAACGGCATCGGTGCCAGGGTTGAACTGCATGGGCCTTTCGGTACGCAAATTCGAGAAATCCGAAGTGGGCAGAGCTTCAGTCCGATGAGTTCGTTGGGGGCGTATTTTGGCATTGGGCAGGCTACCCAAGTGGATTCGGTGGTAGTGAAATGGCCTTCGGGGTTAAAAACCAAGCTGCTCAATCCGGCCATCAACATGGCTCTCAACATTGCGGAAACTGGGTGCCTCCTGCCGCCTTCGCAACTGGTCGTGAATGGCAGCACGACTATTTGCCCCAATGAAGTAGTCGAACTCGTTGCACCCGATGGTTTTGGTTACGAATGGTCAAACGGTGCGACGACACAAGCTATCACCACTTCCCTGCCTGGTGGTTACAGTGCGGTACTGACCGATTCCAGTGGTTGTGTTTCATTGACCAATATCGTTCAGGTTTCATTGGCTCAAGAAACCATTCCCGTTATTTCCGCCGATGGCGAAACGATATTTTGTGAAGGTGGCGCAGTAGTTTTGACAGCTGCCGGAGGCGAAAACCCTGTTTGGTCAACTGGCGAAACAGGGTCGAGCATTACGGTGACCAACTCCGGGGAATATTTTGTGTCAACGGATGCCATTTGCTCCAATGACCCATTGACCTCAGCAGTCGTTGAATTGATTGAGTTGAATGCGGATGCTCCGATTGTGACCGGTGCGAACATTGCTCCCGGTGACTCCGTGCTGCTCACGGCAACGGGCGAAAACCTCCAATGGTACGATGCACCTACTAACGGCATCCTGCTCGGCTTGGGCAATAGCTTGCAGACTCCCATTTTGAATCAAACGACCACCTATTACGTGGAAGCACATCATCATTATCCGGGAGAAGTCCAGACCGGGGGAAAGCCAGATAATGCTGGTGTGGGCGGTCTGCCCACGCAAGGCTCGTATAATTTGTTCAATGTTTGGGAACCGTTCAAACTGGTCAGCGTGGTGGTCTATGTGCCGAATACAGCCACGGCAGGCTACCGAACCATTCAGCTTTATGATGGCAACGGTGTATTGTTGGATGAAAACATTTTCGACCTGACGGAAGGAACGCACGAGTTGACACTTGATTTTGAGTTGCCAGTGGGCAATGATTTTTCACTCCGTTGCCTTCAAAACAACCTTTTTAGAAACACAAATGCTAGCACGCAATTTCCCTATAACATAGGTAACATGGGTGAAATAACTGGCGATGCCCTTGGCAACAATTACTACTATTATTTTTATGATTGGACCGTTCAGAAGAAGAGCTACGAATGTGTTTCGGAAAGGGTGCCAGCTACGGTTGGAGTATCACCTGATTCTGAAGTTTTAAAGCAAGAAGGCACGGTACTACTTTCTCCAAACCCAACTAGTGGTGATGTGTTTGTTGACATCACTGGGAAGGCTGATTCTTTTCGCATTGTAGATGCAACGGGTCGGCTGGTTTTCCAGAAACCGTTATTCGGAAATGATGCATTTGAGCTTTCCTTGTCTGGCTTTGCCTCGGGTATTTACCATGTTCAAGTGCAGACGGAGGTAGGGGTAAGAACCCTAAAATTGGTGATTCAGTGATACATAAATAGAATCCCAAAACTTCAACCCAAAAAAAAGGGCATTGACGGAGTCAATGCCCTCACTAGGTGAATTATGTAAATAGTTATTGTTTTAAAAATTTGCCATGCTGCAGAGCCTTTCCGTCTTTGTCATACCTTATTAGGAAAAAACCTGACGAAAGTCCGCTAACATTTAGGGTGAGCTCCTGCCTTTGCCCCCGCTTAATTTCTCCAATAGATATCCCGTTCAACGTGAACAATCGAATTGTCCCACCTTCCATTGCAGGGTTCAAGAATTTTACGGTAAGCCAATCATAAGCAGGGGTGGGGTATAGGATGAAATGGTCGTCCTTGGCTTTCAATTCCTTGATGCCAGAAGTCTGTTGAATGGTATCGCCCGGCGGAGTGATGATGGTCGTGTCCTGCGTGGTGGTATCGCCCGGCGGGGTGATGATGGTCGTGTCCTGCGTGGTGGTATCGCCTGGCGGGGTAACTATGGTCGTGTCTTGTGGACTTTCGTTGCATGAAATGGAATTTCCATCATAATTACCTTCGTAAGTGTAAAGTCCCAAAGGCTGCACACCAAAATCTAAGATGGTCAGTTCATTGCCGGGGTTGGAGCTCGCCGAGTTTGGCAGGTGGTCAAAAGGGTCAACGCCATTTACGATAAGCTCTGGGGCGCCAGCCGCACTGCCTGTTAGCTTAAAGGTGAATAATAGCGTTTCGGTGTCAGGTTGGTAAATGATTTGAGGGTTGTCCGAAAGAAATCCCATAGAAACGTAAACCTTGTTGGGTGCTTCTGCCGGGCTTGGAACCAAGGCGTTTTGCGTCCAAGTACCTGCGAGGGGTGTTACGTTGGAGAAGGTCATTCCAGCAGGGAAAATGACAGTTACTTGGCCAGACCCAGTGATGGTATTGCCGCTAGGCATGACATCGTCACATACCCTAGCATAAACGCCGTAGGTGTTTGCGGCACCCGGTATGGCTTCAATTTTAAGGTGGACTTGAGCTACAGCATAATTACGGATAGCTAGGAATGCCACGAACAGGCAGAATAGTCGAACTTTGTTCATTGTTCTTGTTATTTGTTTAACCAATAAATTTATTGCCTGAGGGAAAGAAAGGGAAGTGACTATAATTTGCAATCACTGTGCCATTTAATTGCGAAAGGTGGGTGTTACGACTGCGTTCACAAAATTATTGATGGTTTTTGAAGGTTATTTTTAGGTGAAAATGGCAAAAATTTTGTAAAATTATAAATCGGGCTATCCTAGCATTGGAAAAATTATTTTCTACAAAACTGCCCTGTTTCAAAATTCTTGCAATCGATTTAAGTGAAACGCATTATTCAACATGTTTTTAATTCCTGCCTAACTTGTTGAAAATCAATGGTATAGGGTTGGATATTCGGCAATAAAACGTATCTTTGCGGCGCGAAACAAAGAATACGCTCCAGCCGTTGAAATTAAAGAAAATTGCCCAGCTGCAAACATTTCCAGCAAACACTACATAAGGCAAGCAGTCAACAAACTTACCAGCCAAAATTACCTGGACAAATACGACCATTCAAACAGCATCTTGTACTACCATTTTTCACAAATAATTTTTACTTATGTCAACCATGTTGAAAAAAGACTATTCCAAAACAAAACCTCTCTGCAAGGTTACTTTCTCCCTGCCACTTGAAGCTGCCCAAGGTGGCAAAGAGGTGCGCATCCTTGGCGACTTCAACGGATGGAGCTGGGAAAAGGGCTACAAAATGAAAGCTCAAAAAGCAGAATTTACTACGGAAGTTGAACTGGCCGCTGGCAAAGAGTACCAGTTCCGTTACCTTGTCGATAACCACATCTGGGAAAACGACTGGAATGCAGATAGCTACCAGGTTACACCGTTTGGCGAGTACAACTCCGTGCTTTCCCTCCGTGAAGCTGCGGCAGCAGCAAAGGCTGCTATTCCACCGAAAGCTGTTGCGAAGCCAGTAGTTAAAGCTGCTGCGCCAAAAGCCGCTGCAAAACCTGCCGTTAAAGCTGCTGCGCCAAAAGCCGCTGCAAAACCTGCCGTTAAAACTGCTGCGAAACCAGTCATCAAGGCTGCCGCTCCTGCTGCTGCCAAGCCTGCTGCTCCAGCCAAAGCTGCAAGCAACCCAAAGGGCGGCAAGAAATAAACTTAGCCCAATCGCATTTCCAAAAATAGGCCGGTCAAATCGGCCAATCCAACGGCGTCTTTTGTTAGATGCCGTTTTTTTTTGGCTTTTTTGAAAAAAATGAAACAAGAATGTTTTTTAAAACAAAAAGTTTAATAACTTCGACCCAGTTTTTCAACCAATTTTTTCATAACTAAATACACCTAATCATGGAGATCAACTGGCTCGCCGTGCTCGTAGCAGCACTTGTTCCTACCCTAATTGGCTTTGTTTGGTACAACCCAAAAGTAATGGGTACCGTATGGATGAAAGCCGCTGACATGACCGAAGAGAAAATGAAGGGCGCCAACATGGGCCTGATTTTCGGCTTGTCCTTCTTTTTCAGTTTAATGTTGGCCATGTCAATGCACTCTTTGACCATCCATCAATTCAACATTCCTGGACTGTTCAATGTGCAGGGGCAAGACCCTGCGGCAGGCTCGCCGGAGGCTTTGTTCATTGCTGATTTTTTCAGCAAATATGGCACCCTGCACCGCACGTTTGCCCACGGGGTGGTGCATGGCATCCTCACCATGATTTTCTTCGGTCTTCCAATTTTAGCCACCAATGCCATGTTTGAGCGGAAGGGCTGGAAGTACATCCTGGTTAATTTTGGCTATTGGTTAATCACTGTTAGCCTTATGGGCGGCATCATCTGTGGTTGGCCAAAATAACGTTCGATTTACGAGTGGCGATTTACGATTGGGGATTCCGCAACTTATTTCGTCACTCGTAAATGCAAAATTGGAAATGACGTTTACGACCGCGCTTGCAAATTTTGACACTAATCTTTGGGGTTTCCATATCGTGGTGCAAGAGGCGCAAGCCCAACCTTTTATCGACGGCAACGACCGCCGGGTGGTCTGTACCCTGAACGGTAGTTTGGAGTTCCAATGTGCCCTGATGCCCAAGGGGGATGGGCATTTCTTCATCAACATCAACAAGAAAACAAGGGACAAGCTTGGGCTGCAACTTGGTTCGATGGTGGCGGTTTCGCTCCGCAAAGACGAAAGCGAATTCGGCCTGCCCATGCCGGAAGAATTTGCAGAGGTACTTGCACAAGACCAGGCCGGAAATAGGCATTTCCGCAACTTGACACCGGGCAAACAACGGGCTTTGCTCTACATAGTCGGACAGCCCAAGACTTCCGATACCCGCTTGAAACGAGCTGTGGTGCTGGTGGAGCACCTCAAGGACAACGCCGGCAAGATTGACTTTAAGCAATTGCAGCTGGACTTGAAGGAGACCAACCGTTTCGGATTCTAGGACAAAAATTCCCTTAAAATACATTCAAAAATTTTGCGGCCACTGCCTACCTTTGCACCCGTTTTCAACGAAAGAGCAGAATGGAACGACGGGATGCCCTTCAATCCTTTTTACCTTCAATCCAACAATCCTTCAAAATGGGAAGAGCATTTGAATATCGTAAGGCAACAAAAATGAAGCGCTGGGCTGGCATGGCCAAAGCGTTCACGCGAGTGGGCAGGCAAATTGCCTTGGCCATCAAGTCTGGTGGTGGCGACCCAAATTATAACCCCCGCCTGCGCATGGCCATCCAAAACGCAAAGGCAGCAAACATGCCCAAGGCCAATGTGGACAATGCCATTAAAAAAGCCACTTCCAAGGATTCGGAAAACTACGAAGAGGTCATCTACGAAGGCTATGCGCCGCACGGCATTGCTGTTTTGGTGGAAACTGCCACCGACAACCCGACCCGCACCGTGGCCAATGTCCGCCACGTGTTTTCCAAATATGGTGGCTCACTCGGCACTTTCGGTTCAGTGAGTTATATGTTTTCGCACAAAGCCATTTTTGCCGTCAACAAAACCGATATCGCCGACCGTGACGAGTTTGAGTTGGAAATGATTGACGCCGGGTTGGAGGAAATCAGGGAGGAAGACGAGCAACTGCTGCTTATTTCCGACTTCAGCGATTTCGGCACCCTCAACAAAGCACTGGACGATAAAGGCATTGAATTTCAAGAATCAACGTTTGAATGGGTGCCTTCTATACAGAAAAAACTCACGGACGAAGAGGTTGAGGAAGTCATCAAGCTGATAGAAAAAATGGAGGAAGACGATGATGTTCAGAACGTTTTCCATACGATGGATATGAGTGAATAAATTAAAAGGTGTGAACATGAATCGTCCTGAGTTTTGGGATGCCATGGAAAAAAGAGCCTCTTGTGTAAATTTGAGAATCCTCACAACTCAAAAGCACAAGAGGCTTTTTGTTTAGAATATTACTGCAAAATGAGGACACACAGCGGGCAAGGAACGTGGGTGAAATATGGTGCCACCTTTCCTCATCCTCCAGTCCAACAATTAATTTTCCCAATGTTAAATTCGGGATGGCACATGTTTCTTTTACCCATTATTGACCTACAATGCGGCTTTGTCTTTCAAACAACCAAACAAAACCAACCTTCGATTGAACTAATGCCCCATTGATTTGTAAATTTGCCAAACTAAATATGCGATGGTTCGTTCCATCTGAGACTTCTCAAATTTAACTATTACGATTCTAACCTTCAATTCATGATGAGACATTTCATAACTACTTTTTGCGCAGTACTTTTTACGCTCTCCTTATCTGCCCAGTCTGCTCCTGAGTATTTCCAAAAAGTTACAGAACAGCAGGTATTTCTCCCGCAAAATGCCGAAACCGTGACGATGCCTAGCAGCTACATCTTGTTTTCGCTCGACCTGCCTGCCATGCGCAACCACCTACGCAACGCACCTGCTGAAGGCAGTCCAGAAGCAATGGCTGGTGATTTTACAATTGAACTCCCCCTGCCCGATGGTACGGTGGAAACGTTCAAAGCTTGGGAATCACTGGTGATGGACCCTGCATTGGCAGAGCGTTACCCGATGATTAGGACGTTTGCTGGCATTGGCCTCATCGACCCGACGCACACGGTGCGATTTGGCTTTGGCTTGGATGGCTTCCATGCCTTCATCGTGAAGGATGGCGGTGGCTCATTGGTTATGCCATACGCCAGCAACCAAACACAATACTATCTCTGCTTCAACCGCTCAGAATTAAGTTGGCAAAGCCTTGACCTACCTACCCCACTTGTCAAGTTTGTGCCAATGGAAGGCGGTCCAATTGACCCATCCGGCCTCATTCCAGAAGACAACGAGGTTGATTTCCGTGGAGGTGGTGAGGGTGCGCTTACCGTTAGAAGGACCTACCGTTTTGCGCTTGCTTGTACGGGCGAATACGGGGCAGGCCACGGTGGCACTGTGCCAACCGTGCTTTCTACTTTGGTCACCGCTGCAAACACCCTCAATTCTGTAATGGAGCGGGATGCTGATGTACGCTTGATGCTCGTCCCTAATAATGACTTACTTGTTTTTACTGACCCAAGCAACGACCCATATAACAATTCCAATAGTGGTTTAGCACTGCTCGGTCAAAATGAAGATGTGCTCAACCAGATAGTTGGCTTGTCCAGTTTTGACATCGGTCACGTTTACACTGGCCCTTGCAATGATGTAGGAGGTGTTGTGAGTGGCTCGGTTTGCAGCGGTGGCAAGGGACGTGGAGTCACTTGCAATTGGGGAACCGATGTGGTCGGAACAACGCTTTCCATTGCAGCGCACGAAATGGGCCACCAGTTTACAGGAGGTCACACATTCAATAACTGCCCTGGGCAAGAAGACCAACATTCCTCAGGTTCGGCATGGGAGCCAGGCAGCGGAAGTACCATTTTATCCTATCAAGGCTCCTGTGGTTCTAGCAACATACCTGGCCCTGCGAGCATCCATTACCACGGGGGTACTGTGGAGCAGTTTTGGATCAATACCCATCAAACAGGGGGCAGTATTTGTGGCAACCTCTTTGAAACAACCAACCACTCCCCGGTCGTGGAGCATGGCTACACAAACGGATTCTACATTCCAATCAGTACGCCATTTGAATTGAATGCTTCGGCAAGCGATGCCGACAATGACCCCATCAAATATGTTTGGGAACAAGTTGACCTTGGACCTTCTGTGCCGCTTGGAACTCCAGTGGGAACGTCTCCTGCTTTTAGGGTTTTTGACCCAGTGGTCAGTGGTAAACGGTATTTCCCAAGGCTCCCTATCATTTTGAGCAATGGGTCAGAAAACACAGAAGTGCTTCCAACCTACAGCCGTGATTTCAACTTCCGCTGTACGGTTCGTGACTACAACGTAACCCAAGGCGCTGGTGGCATCACATGGAAAGACGTGATGTTCAAGGCAACTGAGTCTGCTGGCCCTTTTCGGGTTTCCTACCCAAATAGTGCAGGCATAGAAATGAAGGCGGGGCAAGAAGTGACTGTCACTTGGGACGTTGCCAATACCGATGGCAGCTTGGTTAACTGCAAGGAAGTCAACATCCTGCTATCAACCAATGGTGGCCAGAGTTTTACCCATACTTTGGTGGCATCAACCCCAAATGACGGAAGTGAAACTGTCTTCATTCCGAACGTAACCTCTAACATGGCCAGGATACGTGTTGAAGCTTCAAAAAATATTTTCTTCGACCTGTCGAACCAGAATTTTTCCATCATCCCTGCTGATGAGCCAAGCTTTACGCTTGGCCTCAATCCACAAACACAGCAGGTTTGTGTACCAGACCATGCCACTATCAACCTCCAAACCGGAGCCATTCTCAATTTCAACACACCAGTTGATTTTGAAATAGTAAGTGGATTGCCTGCCGGAGTTGGTGTGAATTTTAGCAACAACAATGTGAATCCCGGGGAAAGTGCTAATTTGACTTTCGACATGACCAGTGTTACAGCGGACGGCGATTTTGAAATTGTACTTCGGGCTGTGGCTGGTACAGACACGGTTTATCGGAGCCTGTATTTCAACATTGTTTACAATAATTTTTCAGCGTTGGACATCATTTCACCAACAGACGGCCAATCAAGCCTTGGGCTACTCCCAACATTTACGTGGACCGATTTGCCACAGGCAGATTTTTATGAATTTGAGATTGCGACCAGTCCATCTTTTGCGCCAGGTACTATCCTCCAGAAAAAAACTGGCATTGCGGATGCCTTCTTCACGCCAACCGTCGCTTTGAACGAAAGTACCATCTATTACTGGCGCATCAGACCTTCCAACGAATGCGGTTCCGCCGATTTTATTACAGCAAAAAGCTTCCAAACCTACACGGTGCAATGTGCGGCTTTCAACAGCACAGACGTGCCAAAGAACATTACCGGCGTAGGCTTGCCAGTCGTCAATAGTGTTCTGACCATTTTGCAGAGTGGCATCATTACGGACCTCAACGTTTCTGTATTGAAGGGCAACCACGACAAACTGAATGACCTCAAGGTTTCACTAAAAAGCCCAACTGGAACAGAGGTAACACTTTTTGAAAATATTTGCGGCAACGTTTCGCTGTTCAACCTTGGGCTTAACGACGAAGCACCTTTTGCCATCGCTTGCCCACCACTTAATGGCCTCGCCTACAAGCCACAAAGCCCGCTGGCAGCTTTCGTCAATGAAGATAAAATTGGTGACTGGACGCTGAAAGTTGAGGTGATTGACAACGACGGACAGGGAGGCACGCTGCAAAACTGGGCACTCGAATTTTGCGCCAGCACATCGCCAAACAGCCCGTTTTTGGTGAACAACGACACGATTTACGTGAACCCACTTGCGACCCGTATCATCTTCAACTCCGAATTGGCGGTGGAAGATTTGGACAATCAAGGTAGCGACCTTCAGTTCACCATCGTGGATGATTGCGACTTCGGTTATATCAGCCGCAACGGTGTGCAACTCGGCATCGGCGACCATTTCACCATGACCGATATTCACTTCGCAAAAATTGCGTACACCAATACCGATGGAAACGCCTTGTACGACAACTTCACTTTTGTAGTGGAAGACGGAACCGGCGGCTGGCTCGGAACGCCAAAATTGAACATCGTAATTGATGAAGATTTCGTGCTCGACGTGAAAGACAAGGCTCCAGCGAATAATATCTTCCTTTCACCGAACCCAGCAACCAACTTGCTCAACGTGAACTTCCAGCGCCCACTTTCGGGTGCGAGCAAAGCGTTTTTCTTCGATGTGCAGGGCAAAATGTTAGCATCGCAGAACATCCAATCTGGCGAACGTCAATTGCAGGTACAACTGGACGGATTCACCAGTGGTATTTATTTCATCACGGTCAGCACGCCTGATGGTGTTTTGGCCAAAAAATTTGTGGTGGAGAAATAATTCATCCGGCTTTTTTTGTGAAAAACGGGCTTCCCTGCAACATGGGAAGCCCGTTTTTTTATATTTGCTTGCCCGTAACACGGACTGCCAGTCCGTGCTTTTGCGCCTCCCAGATGCCAGCCGTTTTATGAAAGAGGGAAGCACGGGATTTTGTGCAAACCAGATTTCCGAAATCCAAAAGGATTTCGGAAATCTCCGCTCGGCAAATGCACAAAATGCTGTTGGCGTCTGGTATAATTAAAGAAGGAAAGCACGGACTGGCAGTCCGTGTTACACAAAGCCGGACTGCCAGTCTGTGTTGCACAAAAGCACGGGCAAACTGTCCGTGCTACAAAAACATTTTATGCCGTTTGTTATTTACACATCCCCTAATTATACGGAAAATGCCGTTCGCTTTATCCGAACGTTGACAAGATTGGGCGACGTTCGCCTCGGCCTCATCAGCCAAGAGCCAAGGGACTGGTTGCCCGCCGATATTAAGGTCAAACTCACTGATTTTCAACAAGTTGAGGACTTGTACAATTTCCAGCAGGTGGAAGCAGCGGCCAAGCTGTTGGCAGGTCGGCAGGGCAAAATTCATCGAATATTCGGGGCTGTGGAGCAGGCGCAAATACCCGTTGCACAGGTCCGGGAGTCGCTGGGCATCGAAGGCATGGACGTGGAAACGGCCCATAATTTCAGGGACAAAAGCCGCATGAAAAACCTGCTCCGAGCCGCTGGCCTTCCCTGCGCCCGCCACCAAATGGTGACCGACAAGGCATCAGCGTTTGCCTTTGCCGAAGTAGTGGGCTACCCGCTAGTGGTAAAGCCGCCCGATGGGGCAGCTTCTCAGTCCACTTACAAAGCCAACCATACCGAAGATTTGGAAAAAGCACTGTCGCTCATTCCACCGAAACCCAGCCGACCCGTGCTGCTGGAAGAGTTCATCACGGGCGACGAGTTTTCTTTCGACACGTTTTCCCTTGACGGAAAATCTGCTTTTTATTCCCTCACGCATTATTTCCCTAACCCACTTGAAGCCATGCGAGAGCCTTGGATTCAATGGCAAGTGCTGCTGCCACGGGAAGTGGAAGACCCGTTTTATGATGACATCAAAGCTGCTGCCTTCAAGACCCTCGACGTGCTCGGCATGAAAACAGGGATGAGTCATTTGGAGTGGTTTCGGAGAAAAGACGGTAGCATTGCCGTCTCGGAAGTGGCCGCAAGGCCGCCGGGGGCGCAAATCACCACGCTCATCAGCCGTGCCAACGACTTCGACTCGGTGGCCGCTTGGGCGAGGATGATGATTTTTGGGGAATTTCCGACGGTGGAGCGGAAATACGCCGTTGGGGCGGCCTACCTTCGTGGTCAAGGTACCGGCAAGGTGCAGGAAGTTCTTGGATTGGAGCAGGTGCAGCGGGAAGTCGGCCATCTCATTTGCGACGCACAAATTCCGAAAAAAGGCCAAGAAAAATCACTCAGTTACGAAGGCGAGGGCTATGTCATCCTGCGCCACCCAGAAACGGCCGTGGTGAAGGAAGCACTGAGTCGAGTCGTCTCGACGGTGCGAGTAATTTTAGGCTAAATGAGTAATTTTTACCAATTCCAAACCTCAATCATCCAACGATAAAAAAATTCAACAATCCAACCATGTCTAACCAACTCACCGTCCTCATCCTAGCTGGAGATGTAAAAGGCCAACAACTGATTACCGAGTGCAAGCAGGAAGGCTGTCGGGTCTTCGTACTCACTCGCCAAGCCTTGCAAGGTGACGAGGGGTGGCCTCACGATGACGTGGACGAGTTTTACTACATGCCGTCGTTGACCAAAAAAGACGAGGTCATCAATGCCGTGAGCTACCTCGCCCGCACGGAACAGATTGACCGCATCATCCCGCTCGATGACTTTGACGTGGAAATCGCCTCGACGCTGCGGGAGCACCTGCGCATCCCCGGCATGGGCGACACCACCGCCCGAAACTTCCGGGACAAACTGGCCATGCGGATGGTCACTTCTGAAAAAGGCATCCTCTCGCCTGCCTTCGTTTCGGTGTTGAACCATGCAGCTATTCACCATTACACCCAGCATGTATCACCGCCTTGGGTGCTCAAACCCCGCTCACAGGCAGGCGCAGCGGGCATCCGCAAAATCCACAATGCCGAGGAGCTTTGGCACCACCTCAACAAACTGGGCGACGAGCAGTCGCACTTCCTCGTGGAGCGTTTCGTGCCGGGCGACATTTTCCATGTGGATGCCATCAGTATCAGCGGCGAGGTGCAGTTCGTGCAGGTGAGCCGCTATGGGTCACCCCCGCTCGACATCATCCAGAATGGCGGTATTTTTATGACCAGTGTGCAAAAGCGCAACAGCATTGATGCGCTGACTTTAAAAGATTTGAACAAACAGGTGTTGACTGCGCTGAAGTTTCAGCGTGGTGTGACGCATACCGAATTCATCAAAAGCAACGCCGATGGCAAGTTCTATTTTTTGGAAACGGCTGCCCGGGTCGGCGGGGCCTACATCGCCGAGGTGATTGAACAGGCTACTGGCTTGAACCTCTGGACGGAATGGGCGAAAATCGAAATCGCTGGCGACAAATTGCCCTACAAGGTCCCGGAAATTAAAGAGGATTACGCCGGGATTGTACTCTGCCTCGCCAAGCAGGAATGGCCAGACCTCAGTGCCTACAACGACCCCGAAGTGGTGCACCGAGTGCATAAAAAGAACCATGCTGGACTAATCGTCGCTTCACCCAATGCCGCTAAGGTGCAGTCGCTGCTGGAAAGTTACAGTGAGCGGTTCAGCCAGGATTTTTTGGCGGCTGCTCCGCAATACGACAAGATTGACCGATAAATCGTGCCGTCGAACTCCAGTTCGACGGTGTTAACATCGCCGAACTGGAGTTCAGCGGAACATAATAAAGCATTAAACTTCAAGCATGAAAAAACTCACCCTTCTACTCACACTCCCATTTTTCGCATCAACATTTTTCGCACAAACCAATGCAACCGACCGCCTCACGCCTGAAAAACTCTGGGACTTGGGACGTGCCGCCCTGTTCGATGTTTCACCTGATGGAAAGACGGCAGTGTACGGCGTCAGCTACTACAACATCGAGGCGAACAAGGGCAACCGTGACCTCTTCGCCATCAGCACCGATGGTTCGGATGCCGGAAAAGCCAAGCAGTTGACCAATTTTGAAGGCAACGAAAACGACGCTACCTATCGCCCGGATGGGCGAAAAATCGGCTACCTGCGGGGCGGCAAGCTTTGGGAAATGAACCCGGATGGAACTGGCCATGCCCAGGTTTCGGAGCAGCAAATGAACGGCTTCAAATATTCGCCCGATGGGCGCAAAATCTTGTTCATCCAGGAGGTCAAGTACGGTAAAACAACGCAAGACGCCCACCCTGACCTCAAAAAAACGAGCGGCAAAATCATTGATGGCCTCATGTACCGACACTGGGACGAGTGGGAGGACGGCAGCTATTCCAACATCTTCGTAGCCGATTACACCGACGGGAAAGTAACTTCCCAGCCCATCAACATCGTGGGCGAGCCGTTCGATACGCCGCTAAAACCGTTTGGCGGCATGGAGCAAATCGCCTGGAACTCCTATGGCAACCAAATCGCCTACACCTGCAAAAAACTCAGCGGAACGGCTGCTACCGTCAGCACCAATTCCGACATTTATGTCTATGACTTTTTGACAAAGCGGACCACCAACTTGTCGGAAGGCATGCTGGGCTACGACATGAACCCAACCTTTTCGCCCGATGGCCGCTACCTCGCCTGGGAGAGCCAGGCCATGCCCGGCAATGAAGCCGACCGCCACAGGATTTACCTCTATGATTTGAGGACCAAGCAGAAATCAGAGGTCACGGCTGGCCTTGACAGGAACGCCTCCAGCCCAACCTGGTCGCCGGACAGCCAGCACCTTATTTTTGAAAGCACGGAAAAAGGCACGGAGCAGCTTTATTCTATTGGAATGACGGGCAACGGCCTTCAGCAACTCACCGCTGGGCAGTTCAATTTCGGGCCTTTTTTGGTGGGTAAAAACGGCATCGTGACCGCCCGTTGCTCCATGTCCGAGCCGCATGAACTGTTCAGCCTTCCCATTGATGGTGGTCGTGGCATGCAGCTCACCTACATCAACAAGGACAAACTGGCCGCCATGAAGTTTGGCAAAGTGGAAAAACGGATGGTGAAGGCGACCGACGGGCAGGACATCCTGACGTGGGTGATTTATCCACCCAATTTTGACCCAAACAAAAAATACCCGACCCTGCTCTACTGCCAGGGCGGGCCGCAAAGCCCCGTCAGCCAGTTCTGGAGTTACCGCTGGAACTTCCAGATGATGGCCGCCAACGATTACATCATCGTCGCACCGAACCGCCGGGGACTGCCGGGCTTCGGGCAAAAATGGAACGACGACATCAGCACCGACTGGGGCGGGCAGGCCATGCAGGATTTGCTTTCGGCCATTGATGATGTTTCAAAAGAGCCGTATGTGAACAAGGACGCCCTCGGTGCCGTCGGTGCGAGCTTCGGCGGCTACTCGGTGCTTTGGCTGGCGGGAAACCACCAAAAGCGGTTCAAGGCGTTCATTGACCACGACGGCATGTTCAACATGGAAAGCTGGTACGGCATGACGGAGGAGATGTTCTTCGCAAACAATGACCTCGGCGGCCCTTATTGGGCTGCCAATCCGGGCGAAACCTGGAAGCTGGACTCGCCCCACAAATACGTACAAAACTGGGACACGCCGCTGCTCGTCATCCAGGGCGGCCTCGACTTCCGGGTGCCGGAAAGCGAGGGAATGCAGGCATTCCAAGCGGCGCAGTTGAAGGGGATTCCGAGCAAAATGCTTTATTTCCCCGATGAAAACCATTGGGTGTTGCAGCCGCAGAACGGGATTCTCTGGCAGCGGGAGTTTTTTGGCTGGTTGGATCGCTGGTTGAAGAATAAACCGTGACCCGTCCAATGACCCACGACACTCGTAATAGGGCGACCCTTGCGGTCGCCCTATAACGTATGCGACCGCAAGCCATAGGGCGACCGCAAGCCATAGGGCGACCGCAAGGGTCGCCCCTACGAGGAACCGTGGGTGATTTTATAGAATATTGATTCGCAAAAAATCCATTATGAGAAAATACAACCCCGCAATCCATCATCGCCGTACCATCCGATTAAAGGGATATGATTACAGTCAATGTGGTGCTTATTTCGTCACTATCTGTGCGCAGGATAGGCGTAGTATGTTTGGTGAAATAATCAATCATGAAATGTACTTGAATGAATATGGCATAATCGTCTATCAAATCTGGGAAGAACTGCCCAACCGCTGGCAACATATAGACTTAGCTGCCTTCCAAATAATGCCAAACCACATGCACGGAATCCTTATCATCAATGACATTCCCAATATAGAAGCTGTAGATTTAAATGACACCAAAGTCGCTTGGGCAATTAAGCCAACCCTTGGCAATATAGTCGGTGCCTATTGTTCTATAGCCCAAAATGAATGTTTAAAATTATGGAAGGAAGAATACCCACAGGAATATATGGGCAAGGTCTTTCAGCGCAATTACCATGAGCATATTATTCGAAACGAGAAATCATTTGACCTGATTTCAAATTATATCATTAACAATCCTGCGAATTGGAATGCAGATAAATTTTTTGCCCCGTAGGGGCGACCCTTGCGGTCGCCCCTATCCCTTTCATTGGATGACCACATTTCGCAGGGCGACCCACATTTCGCAGGGCGACCCACATTTCGCAGGGCGACCCACATTTCGCAGGGCGACCCACATTTCGCAGGGCGACCCACATTTCGCAGGGCGACCCACATTTCGCAGGGCGACCCACATTCAGGGCAACCGCAAGGGTTGCCCCTACATTCGGAAATGTCGCAATACTTTAAGGCTTAATTACTGCCAAAACATTTCAATTCTTTCCCATCTCAAACTTTCAATTCATCCCCCTCGCTCGGATACAACTTCGTAAACACCCACCCCGCAATCATCGCCAGTAAAAAGGACGGCGCCAACACATCCAGCTTTTGGAAATAAATGCCGATGCCTTCAATATCCTGCACCACAAACTTAAAGAAAGGCACACAGGCAAAGCCCGTAATCATGGAGGCGATGGCCCCCTTTTCGGAGTAGGCTTTCCAGAAAAGGGACAAGATGATGACCGGACAAAAAGTGGCCGCAATGCCCGACCAGCCAAATATCACGAACCAAAAAACCGTCCTATCGGGGGAGAGAACGGCCACGGTAAATGACAGGGCCAAGGCAAATATGGCCATCGTCAGGGTGACATAACGGGATAGTTTCGCCAGTTTATTATCTGCTATATCGGGGTGGAATATCTTTTGGTAAAAATCACGGGTAATAGCACTGGAAGCAACTATCAACAAGGAATCAATGGTGGACATAATGGCGGATAAAACAATGGCAATATAAAAGCCAACCAATACCAATGGCAACAGGTTTTCTACCATCGTAATCAGCACATCTTCCGCACCGACGCCAAAGACGGACTCGGCGTCTTGCCCCACTTCCGTGAACAAATACCGACCCAGCAAGCCGATGCTGACCGCTGCCGTATCTGTCAAAAGCGTAAACGCCAATGCGACCCACCGGCCTTTGTTCAATTCAGCCTCATTTCTGACAGAAATAAACCGGACGTAAATCTGTGGCGAACCCAAGAAGCCAAGGCCAATCATCGTAAAGCCAAGGATGGTGAAAACATTCATCCAAACGTCATCGCCACCGCCCCAAATGCTCAACAAACCGGGATCCATGGCCCGCAGGCCGTTCACCATGGCCTCGCCGCTGTCCACCGCAAACCAAGCGATTAAAGGCAGGAGCATCAAGCCTAAAAACATCATGACGCCCTGAAAAACATCAGACCAAACAGCCGCCAAAAATCCGCCGATGAAGATATATGCGACAACGATTATAAAGCCAGCCAATGCACCTGCGAAGTAATTCATTCCAAGCAACGACTCAAATGCCTTGCCCGTCGTGTCAATTTGTGCGCTGACATAAATAATTACAAATACCGCCAGCGCCGTTGCAGCAATGCTTCGCAACAAATGGGTTTTGGGCTTGAAGCGCCCTTCCAAAAAGTCTGGAATCGTGACGGCATCGTATTTATCGGTCAGTCGTTTAAAGGGTTTTGCCATAAAAAACCACGAAATACCCACGCCCAACAGTTCACCGAGCACCACCCAGTAGGCCGAAACGCCAGCAATAGCGCCCATTCCCGTGAGTCCCAGCAGCAGCCAGCCGGACTCGCCCGTGGCCCTGGCGGAAAATGACACCGCCCAAAAGCCCACGTTTTTTCCACCTACATAATAATCGCTCAGTCCCTTAACCCTTTTGGATGCCACTACCCCAATCATGAAAAGCACCAGAAAATATACACCCAGAATAATTAATTTAGTCAGCATCGAATTCCTTAATTTAAGTCAGTTATGAAAATGATATTACCCATCCAGGATTGGTCGAATCCTGAATATGCTGCCATCCCTTGTGGTCGAAGAAGTTGTTTACAAGAAAAATTCCGGAGAAAATTCCGGAGCAGGCAGTCTCCCCAAAAAGTTGCCGGGGGACTTGCTTATCCCACTGGGAAAGTCACCCGGCAACGTGGGCATTGATGGGGTAAAATGCGAAAATAGGCCGCCTACACCCTGTTAGCCAAATAAATGCGGATTTATCTGGCCTTTTCTTGGCGATTAATTCGGGAAAGATGCTAAAACGGGGTTCACAATCGAAAATCGCCCCCAGTTCTCCGTTGGTTATTTAAGCAGTTCCTCTATCGAATTTCTGCTCACGGCATGGTAACCGCCCTTTGCTTTTTCAAAAATCCGACGGGCATCCTGCACATGGCCGGTCTCTTTCAATGCGGTATAAACGGGCATCAGAAAACGGCGGCGGCCCACTTTTACCAAAAAGGCATCTACCGCTGGCAAAATCTCTTTGACATAACCCCGGCGAATGGCCACGTCGTACCAGGAATACCGGATTTCAGCATTGCCGGAGGTGGTCAGCTTGAATTGCGCATCCAGTTTTTTCAGGGTGGCAGCGTCGGAGTTTGCAGGCAAGCTGCGCACAAAGTGCACCCACTCGTGGGGCGTCCAACCGGTCGTGTCGGGCAGCGCATTGGCAATGTTTTGGGCGGCTTTCTCTGCGTTGGCGAGTTTGGAAGAAACGGGTTTTGGCAGGTTGGCAGGCAAGCCGGGGCCATATACCCACTCGTCCACGTTGGCAGTCACGTTGTACTTTTTGAGGTAGTTTTCTTTCAAAAAATCGAGGAAATCCTCGGTCGTTTTGGAGGTGAACTTATTGGTGTCGAACCAACTTTTCAGAAAGGCATCCCACTTCGGCAGGTCGGTCAGTTGCTCCAGCATCACAAGGAACAGCGAGCCTTTCTGATAGGCAATATTGCCCACGCCATCGTCAGGATTGCGACCAGCGAGGTTGCCCTTGAGGTGGCTGTCGGGATTGTTTTCACCCATGGACTCCACTTCTTCCAGCAGCTCCCAGTATTCCAATTGAGCCAGCATTTCGGTGTATTCCTTGCCATAAATCGCCTCCATGATGCGCCGCTCGAAATAGACCGTGAAGCCCTCGTTCATCCAGAAGTCGTTCCAGGTGGCATTGGTCACGAGGTTGCCCGACCAGGAATGCGCCAACTCGTGCGCCACCAATGAAACGAGGCTGCGGTCGCCCGTCACGACTGTCGGTGTGGCGAAGGTCAGCTTCGGGTTCTCCATGCCCCCGAACGGGAAGCCGGAGGGCAGCACGATGACATCAAACCGCCCCCATTCATACGGGCCGTAGAGCGACTCGGCCGTCTTGACCATCTTTTCCATGTCCGCAAATTCCCAAGCCACGTTGTCGAGCATGGCGGGTTCGGCGTACACGCCCGTTCGCTCGCTGATGGGCTTGAAAGCAATATCACCGACGGCCAATGCAACGAGGTACGGCGCAATGGGCTTATCCATCTTGAAACTGTACTTTCCATCCGGTGAGGTCTGCTGCGGGTTTTCAGCGCTCATGACGGCCATCATGCCCACTGGCACTTCGATGTTGGCATTGTAGGTGAAACGATTGCCGGGTGAGTCCTGGCAGGGAATCCACGAGCGGGTGAGGATGGCTTGGCCTTGGGTGAAAAGAAACGGCAACTTTTTGCCGAAGGTCATGCTTGGTTCCATCCAGCCAAGCGCAGCGGCATCGGGCTTTGTGCTGTAATAAATGGTGACAAGGTCGGTTTGTCCCTTTGGGGTGGTAGGCTCAATTTCCACCCGCAGCGCCGAACCGAGGACGGAATCGGGGGCGACAAGGAAGTAGGTGGCTTCTTTCTCGTCCTTCCCAATTGTGATTTTCTGAATGTCGAGGTTGTCGGTGTCGAAGATGATTTCATTGACCTTGCCGGGGTTTTCAATTGTCCAAGCCGCCGTGCCAGTGAGGATTTTTTGGTCAAAATCCACTTTGAGGTTCAGTTCGAGGTGCTTCGCAACGGCGAGGTTGGGCTGGGCGAAGGAGTGCGGGTCGGCTTTCGGATCTGGCGGTGCAGTGGTAGTTGCAGATTCTTGTTTGCAAGCGGCGAGGAGCGTGAGTGCGGCAAAGCACAAAAAACGGAGCATTTTCATGTCAGGATGATTTTTGGCAAAAGTAGCAAGGAAATGGGAAGGTAGGCTGAAAGCAAAATGACTCAATTAGCATGGCTCAATTCCCCACCCGCTTAAACCGGTGATTCATCAGCCTCGGATGCCACACCGTCAGGTGCGTTATTTTTCCATTTTGGTCATGATGAAATTTCACCCAGGCATCATAACTCATGCCGGGGTACTTGTCAATTTTCAGAACGAACTCGCCTGCCCGGTCGGGTTCCAAAGTACGGTCGGGCATGGTAGGGCGTTGAAAGGCTCGAAGAGGGAGTCCAGCTTTTTCTCGAATTCTACAATATGCATGGTGGAGGATGGCTGGGTACAAAGCAGCTGGCAAGTCAACACCAGGATGAATCCGAAAAAAGTTTTTTTCATTTGCTGTTATTTCAATTGAAAATCCGGATGCCCCGACTGCCACAGGGCAAACTTCAGCGTGTACAATATGTCCAATTCGCCACCATTGTGCCCGCCGGCCCAATCCACAAATAGAAAAATGGGCCTTTCCCCCTGCTGTTCTTTTTGCAAACGGGCGGCATACCTTACGGCCGGATGCAGTGCCAGAATATAATCCGTAGCTCCATGCGAAATGAACATGGCAGGAAGTATTTTATTGGTCGGAATGTGGTAATAAGAACTGACGCTATAAGCGCCTTCAAACCCTTCTTTAGTGCCCAATGTGCCTACCGATTTTTGTTCTCTGGCGCCAGCTGCATCGGCATAAGTGGCAATATCCGGAAGGCCAGCCAAGAATAGGCCTCCGGCAAATAAATCAGGCCGTTGGTTGATGCCCATTCCCACCAAAAAAGTACCTGCGCTGCCCCCCATCACGAATTGCTTATCGGGGCTGGTGTACACCTGTTTTACAAAATAGTCTGCCACGTCCACCACATCGTTAATGGAGTTCATTTTGTTGGGAAACTGACCGTCCTGCATCCAGTCCTCGCCCATTTCGCCGCCGCCTCGCACATGGGCATAGGCATAAATGCCTCCACGTGTGAGCCAGGGGAGCATGTTCGGGTCGTAATACATATCGTGGGAAGCGCCACTATTTCCGTACGCCTCGATGATTAAAGGGTTTTTGTTTTTCAGGTTCAGCCCTTTTTGGTACACAATGGAAACAGGAATTGCTTTGCCGTCCCGTGAAGGAACGAGCAAAACTTCGGTTTGCAATTGCCCCCCGGCGTCATAAACCGGCTCCGCAAAAGGCAAGGGGGAAAGTTTGTTTTCAGCATGTTTATACAACAGATACTGAGTGCTGCGAGTGGCCGAAAAAGTGCCAAACAACAAGTCGTTTTCGCCACTGAGCGATAGCTGGGCAATGGAGGTTTTGGACGAAAGCGGCAGACGGTAAGCGGCTGTAGTTTTGAAATCCACTTTCAGGATTTGCATATCACCGACCTGCCTTGTCAGCACATACAGCACGTCTTTACCTGCCACGATTCCTGAGCGGTATTCCGAATCTGAAAACGCAATGACGGCGGGCTGTTCAGGTAAAAAAGGCGCTGGGCTATCCCCAGTTTCCATGTTGATTTTTACAACCTGGTACCGGTCTGCACCTTTGGTTACGGCGTACAAATACTGTCCATTGGCATCGAATCCATCCGACAGGTTGACATAGTCTTTCAGCAGCACCCACGGTGTGTTTTTGCCATTCAACTTGGAATAATGGACGGCATAGGCGTAGTTGTCCCGGTCACCTGCCCTCAGTCTTGCGATGATATATGGCGAGTGATTAAAGCTGTACACATAAGGCGTTTCGATGTCTTTAAGGGAAATATCGGGGTTTACCCCGCTCCCAAAAACGGCCACATCTTCTTCGGTCTTTTCTCCCAAAATATGCAGCTTTATTTTGCCATTGTAATATTTCTCATGGTGCTTTTCCGTGGGCGGTGCTTGGGTGTATAAGAGACCCTTATCGTCTGGCAGCCAGGTCATCGAGACACCCCGGGAATCATTGAACATCACCGGTCCAATGCTGTCGGGAAGGAATTCTTTTTTGGCCAAATCAAATATGCGGATATGCGGGTTTGCTTCCCCATTTTCGGTCAGCATCATGGCGACCAACGGGCTGTTCCGGGAAAAAACCCTTTTACGGATGGAATATTTTTTTCCTTGAATGAATGCCGACTTTAGCACTTTTTCTTCGGGTGAATCCATGGACGCCCGGTGGCACAGCCATACGCCTTCCTCCGGAATGTCCCGCTGGTAATAGATTCCCCCATTCGCCGGCTTTACATTCCAAATCTCATTTTGCAATGCAAAATAGCCATCTCCAATCTCGTTCATGATGGCATCAGTGCCGGGTATGCTATCCAGATAACTTTGTGTCAAGTTGCTTTGCTGCTTTGCAAATTCGAGCATCTCCGGCTCATTGTTTTTTCTCGACATCCAAAAATATTCATCACTGATTTTTTGGTCAAAAATCAACGTGTCAAATGGCTCGGTCCGGGCAACGGGGTAGTTGTATTGGGCAAAAACAGGCCCGCAAACGACCGAAAGCAAACTAATTAGCTTCAGTTTATTTCTCATGATTTTAGATTTTTTAACAGCGGTATCCAGCTAATCCAAAACTCAGTGACCAACAGCGGCAGCACCCAACTCATCCATTCCAAAGTGGCATCCCTCAACTCCGGCGACTGGATGTAAAAGAACAACATGTCGGAAGGCACATCGCCCATCACCCGGAGAATGACAAATACCATCGCCAAAACATAGCTCCGAATCATGAAGAGGCGGTGGGCTTTTACATTTTTCTTTTTGATGGCCAACCAGGCGGCTGTGGTCATGAACAGCCAAAGCGTTGACAATAAAAACAGCGGCAAACGGGAGCCTTCCAAACTGATAGTTACCCCCAAATAAAAAGCGGATATGCCGCCCAGCAATGCGCCGATGATGTAAAGTTTTCCGAGCAGCCGGTGCCAGTGAACATGGTGCTTGCGAAACCAAGACCAGAATTGAAATGGCCCTAAAACCAGTGGAAAAATAGCGGTTATCAAATGGAAAACATACCAGAACTGTTTGTTCCAAAATGTCTCCCCAATGCCCTCTTCGAAAAAACGGAAGTGGATGCCACGGTACAAATAGTAGGCGCTGAGGACAATGATAATTACCCAGAAAAAACGGCTAAAACTCCTTCGGTGGTTTTTCATTTTGCGATGCTGTTGTTTGTTCAATTGCCAGGACAAACCACCTTCTCGTAATACAAATCCCAGCCCGAAGCAAGGCTCAACACCGTTACCGAAGCGCTGTTCATTTCGATTTTCAAAATTGGTTGCTGGTCACAGTAAAAGGTCGGAGTATCAGTTACAACTACAACATTCCCTGACGGGCCGCCACAACTTCCTGATGATGGGCAAAATCCGTAGGTTATGATATTGATGCCTTCCAGGCAACTCCGGGAAATGACCACCTTAATCTCATCATTTCCTTTTTTCATGTTCAGTTTCAAAAACGTTTTATCCTGGCTGCCCGATACACAGGCTGGAAAAGGAATGGCTCTCCGCAGCCGGTATTTTTGTTTTGCGCTGGTCATCACGCATTGGACGCAGGGGCTGATGGTGGGCATTTCCACCTTTTTGAAAGTGTACTTTGGGCCGGCGGTAACCGTACCCGAAGTTTGGGAAGTCGAATGGCAGGACACCAGCATGGCTGCTGCGAAGAGGACGATTGTGAACTGGATTTTCATTTGAGTAGATTTATTGGTTTTATAGAAAACAGAAGGAATCCAAACCATCCATATTTCGGCAAAAATCAACGGCACAAAGGAGAAGAAATACTCATTGACCACTCTTCTCAAAGTAGGTTCTTCAATGGTGCTAAATAGAAAGTCCAACGGGATGACCTGGTCAATCCTGACCGCCACAAAAGCCAGCACGCACACATAGCTGCGCACCATCATTTGCCGATGCACTTTTATGTTCTTTTTCTTGATGGCTTTCCATGCAAACCAAGTGGACAGCACCGCAAAAAAAGTCAGCAGAAAAAGGGAAATGCGGCAAGGCTCGCAGGGGCTAATCAGGGAAAGCCGGCCTGCCGAAATACCAATCAGCAAAACGCCCACCATGAAAAACTTGCCTGCCAAGCGGTGAAAAGCCAAATACTTGTTCCGAAGGAAAGGCCAGAATTGGGTGGGCCCCAACAGCAGCGCCAAACTGCCACCCACGAGGTGCAGCACCATCCAAACCTGGTTGTTGAAAAAGGTGTCGCCGAAAATCTTGTTGCGGTAGCCATAAAAGAAAGCGACCACGTTGTCGTAGAAAAAGTAGAGGGAAAAGGAGATGATTAACCCCCAAACAAGTATCAAAAGTAGCGTCTGAAAAGAGGACTGTAGTTTATCCATTTTGTTCAAATTGGTTTACCATTTCAGCAGCACATCCGCCACGCTCGAATGCACTTTTGTTTGCAACAAGGCAATGAATTCTTCGTCGTTCAAATCCGCTCCGGCATTTTCCAGCGCCGCCCATAATTTGGGCAAAACCGCCGCCCCGCCTGCGTCATAAATCTGTTTGGCAGCGGCGTGCAGGCGGCATTGGTACCAGCCATAATTTTTGGCATCCATGTTATCATAAAGCTTTTCGAAATCGGCGAGGCTGGTGTGCTTGTATTCCGACGAACCGGCGGCCACCACCATTTGCGGGAAGGTTTCCAGCGCCGGCAATAGTCTGGGCTCTTTTTCTGCGATGTAGGTGTGCAGCATGATGTTCACGAAAAGTTCCTGCATCCATAATCTTTGCATGTTCAAGCCCGCCTGTGCATGGAATCCATGCCCCAGTTCGTGCAGCGCCAACAGGTCAAAAAAAGGCATCATGCTGAGCTTGCCCTGCTGATTAGTGTATGCTTTCCGGACACTTTCCGCCAATGCAGGCGGCAGCGCATCGAGCGGGGGCAAAAAACTCCGCCAGAAGTCGTTGTCCTCCGCTGCAATCACCAACCTTAAACTATCGGGATAATGCGGCATGCCGTACACCGGGAAAGTCCCGTACTTTTTCCATTCCCCGGGGCCGAGGATAAACAGGGCGGTGGTCGGTTTGTAGCCTAAATTTTTCCTGAAATAACGGGAGGCCCTGTCGCAGCGGGCTGCAATTTCCTTGGCCCTTGCCTTGTGTCCGGGGCTGTAAAATACTTTTTGGTCGCAGCCCTTCAGGTCGAGCAGCCCGTCATGGGTTTGGGCCGAGGTTTTCATCGAAAGCAGGGTGAAGCATAAAATCACGGGCAAGAATATGGATTTTTTCATGCTGGTTATTTTAAAGTGAGGTATTCCACCCGTGCATCAATGCAGTGGCTTCCAAGGATTTTCCAGGCCCCGTTTTCTCGGGTGTACATATCCGCCCAGGTATAATGCTCGATGTTCGGTTGTCCTTTTTCATCAGCACCGTTCAGGGTGTTCCGATAGGTGAGCAGCGCTGTCTCACCAAAAAACTGCAAGGCCAGATTTTCATACCGTACCGTATCAATTTCCCAAGTGCCAGCCACCCGGTCTTTGATGTAATCGCTCCGGTTGAAAAACTCGTCGTCGGCCCGGAAGGAGAAATTTTTGGCGAGGATGCTTTCAAACAGGGCGCTGTCCTTCTGCTGCATGGCCAATGGCCATTGGCGTTTCACCTTCAAGATTTCAATCGCATCCGCCCTTTCTGCTTCGGGATTATTGCTGATGAGGGTAAAATTTGGGATGTCCACCGTTGGTGTGGTGTTTTCCACTTCGATAACGACTTGAACGAAATCCTTGCCGGGCGCAGCGGTTTGTTTGTCCTGTTGGCAGGAAATTAGGCAGACCGCAAAACTGATGGTCACTAAAAACGATGTTGTTTTCATGTTTTGAAAAATTGGTTTGTAACTATTCAAAACCACAATCCCGCAGGGATTGAAAGTGAATAGCCCCGAGGTTGTGCAGGGATTGTAGTTTGTTTTGGCTGAAGGTGTCAACTTGCTGTGAAGCCAATTCATGCTTGGAAATGGAAAACCAGCTTTGGTAAAACAAGGTAAAAGAACCGATGAGGTTTGCTGCTAAAAAGGTAAGACAGTAGCAAGCGTTAATCCCATTTGATTTCACAGCGGGTAAAGTTTAATGGTCAAGTTTTGACTTTTCGGTTGACTTTTGAAAGAATTCAAAAATCAAAAAATCAAAGACGCTCAAATATCAAACTTTAAGTTGCAAAAAAGTACGAATTGCAATTTATTTAGAAGGTCGCCAAAGTTTTAATTTGGACGGCATTATCCCAGTGCCTTCAGCCCCTTACCCTCTATTTTCCACACCATCCCAAAGAATCCCAGCATCAGCACCGTGTTCACTGCCAACTTCACGGGCAGCGCATACCCCGCCCATTGCGCCAGCAAATCACTGCCAAAATACAGCACCAGCGCCAGCACCACGTAGCCGCCCATGCGCAGCCAGTCGTAGTTGACGGGGTAGTATTTGCGGCCCAGCCACCAGCAAGCGGTAGTCATGGCGGCGTAGCAGATGAGCGTGGCCCAGGCTGAGCCGACATAGCCAATGCGGGGTATCCACCAGATGTTGAGGACGATGGTGATGACCGCCCCACCGACAGCAATCCAACCGCCGAGCTTGGTATGGTCGGTGAGCTTGTACCAGATCGAAACGTTGTAGTACAGGCCAAGGAAGAGGTTTGCGAAGAGCAAAATAGGCACCACGTGCAGGCCTCCCCAGAAGTCGGGGCCGATGAGGTGCTTGAGCAAATCGAGGTAAAGCAGCACGCCGAGCAGGGTGGCAGAGCCGAGGATGGTGAAATATTTTGTCACATCGGCGTACAGGATTTTGGCGTCCTTGTGCTTGGCGTTTGCGAAGAAAAACGGCTCGGCGGCATAGCGAAACGCTTGCGTGACGAGGCTCATCAGCATCGCCAGTTTGTAGCTGGCGGAATAGACGCCGACCTGGGCGAGGTTTTCCTTTGCATCGCCGGGGAGCAGGTGCTTGAGCAGCACTCGGTCGAGCATCTCGTTGACGATGCCGGCCATGCTAGCCAGGATGAGCGGGGCAGCGTAGAAGAACATGGTTTTCCAAAGCTTTGGGACAAACCGCCACTCGACCTTGCGAAGCTCTGGGATTAGCAGCAGCAAAACGGTCGTGCTGGCGATGAGGTTGGAGAGGAAAATATATCCGACGCCGAACTCCCGGTTGTAGATTTTTTCGATAAAATCGGTGGCGATGCCCTGCTTCAACAACCACGGGCAGAGCAGCAGAAAAAACAGGTTGAAGCCGATGTTGAGGCCAATGCCCGTAAGCCGGACGAGTGCGAAACGCTTGGCCCGGTGCTCCAGCCGCAGCCTTGCCAGCGGTATCTCGGCCAGCGTGTCGAAGGCCAAAATGAGGCCGAACATGGTGACGAAAACGCTTTGTTCCGGCACATATTCCAGCCAGTTGGTGATGGGGTTTGCGAAGCAAATTATCAGCAGCGAAAACAAACCTGCACTGCCCAGCACCGACCAAAAGGAGGTAGAAAACGTTTCGTTCCGGGCTTCCGCTGGGGTTCCGAACCTAAAAAAAGCGGTCTCCATCCGGAAGATGTACAGCACCATCAGGAAGCCGGTGTAGGCGTACAGCTCGTTGACGATGCCGTACTCAGCTTGCAGGAAAATCCGGGTGTAGAGCGGCATCAGCAGGTAGTTAAGCAAGCGTCCGACGATGCTGCTCAGGCCGTAAATGGCGGTTTCTCCGGCGAGTTTTTTTAGTAGTGACATATGCGTAGCGTCGCCTTTAGGCGGCGAATAACGTAGCGTCGCCTTTAGGCGGCGTCCGTTCAATCGCCTTTAGGCGGTTGTTGGAGATGGAAACAATCTAAAGATTGTTTTAC
>JAIPBL010000066.1 GCA_021739645.1 Saprospiraceae bacterium
AGTTGGCAGACAAGAACGTGGTAGCACCACCTGACTGCCAACTCCCCACTGTCGAACTGCCAACTACAAAATGCCGTTCTTTTCAATCTCCAGAATCGCCTCCACGTGGGCATCGGCGATTTTCTGGCGGACGGAATCCTTCATCAGTTCCATCACTTCTATTTTGTTGTTGTAAAAACCGTTTTCGGTCAGGATGGCGGGCATCACCGTCTTTTCCAGCACGTACAGCGGCTTTTCGGCGGTGGATTTTAGGTTACGGTTTTTGAAGCCCGTTTTCAAAATCATGTGTTTCTGGAACACAGCGGCGAGTTTTTTGCCCTTCGTGCTGTTCTGGGCGTACCAGGTTTCCGAGCCGTTGATGCTGTCTGCTATCCAATCATTGGCGGTGGCAGCAGGGCCAGCGTTGGAGTGGACGGAAACAAAAAGCTTCGGCAAGTCCGATTGTTTCTTGTTTGCCCGGTCCACCCGCTCCTCCAAAAAGCTGCCCACATCGTTGAAGTCTGGCACCACGTCGTAGTATTTTATGCCGTGTTTTTTCAACTCCTTGATGATTTTCTCCACCACGTCCCGGTTGAACTCGTACTCGAAAAAACGGGTCGTTCCGTCGTCGAAGAGTGGGGAACGCTTGCCCGCTTGCAACTTACCGTGGCCATTGTCGAGGCACCACAGGTAGCGAGGTTTTGGCGCAGTGGGGGTGGTTGGGGTGGTCGGTGGCGTGGGGGTTGGCGGTGTAGGGGTCGGCGGAGGTGTCGGCGGGGTCGGTGGGGTCGGTGGAGTAGGCGTCGTGGGTTCTTCGCTGTCCACGGCATTTCCCTTGTCGTCGTCGGCAAATGGGCCAGGCGCATCGGGTATCACCTCAATCACCGGCACGGTGTGGATGCTGTCCGCAGGCACGTCGGAGCTGTCCTCTACCTCGCCGGGCTTCCGGTCGTTCGGGGATTTTGGTTGGGTAGAAGGCTGTGGCGCCGGAGCTGGCGTTGTTTTTTTACCAAAAAGCGAAGAAAAGAAGTTGGCGATGGCGTCGAAGAAGTTTTTCATGTTGAATGGTTTGCGGTGAATGGTGAACGGTGATTGGTGAACGGTGATTGGGGGCAGTAATGCGCAGCGGCAATATTTTTTTAAAAGCCAAAGCTAACCCATCAGCCACAATATCCCAATAACTCAATATCCTAATTCTTCATCGCCTGCACCAAATCCCCGATGATATCATCCACATGCTCAATGCCGACGGAGAGGCGAATCAGCCCGTCCGTGATGCCGTTGGCGAGGCGGATTTCCTTCGGAATGTTCAGGTGCGACATACTGGCCGGGTGCAGGATGAGCGTGTCCACGTCGCCGAGCGTGGGAGCGAGGGTGCAGAACTTGATGTTGTTCATGAATTTCACGCCAGCCTCCAAGCCGCCCGCCAGTTCGAAGCTCAACATCCCGCCGAAGGCGCTCATTTGGCGCTTCGCAGTTTCATGGTCGGGGTGCGAGGGCAAGCCGCAGTAGTTTACCCGCTCCACAGCTTTGTCATTCTGTAAAAAACTGGCAATGCGCAGGGCGTTGTCGCAATGGCGGTCCATCCGCACAGCGAGGGTTTTCATGCCATTGTGCACCAGCCAGGCCTCCCACGGCGAGCAATTTGTACCTGCCAATTTCATCGCCTGCCAGATGCTGCCGCCCATGCGCATCTGCGAGGTGTGGGAAGTGACGAGCGCCCCGGCGATGGAGTTGCCGTGGCCGTTGAGGAATTTGGTGGTGCTGTGTACGATGAAATCAACGCCGTGACGCAGTGGCTGTTGGAGATACGGCGTGGCGAAGGTATTGTCCACGGCGCTGAATCTGCCATGCCGCTTCGCAATGTCGGCCAGCGCAGCGATGTCCACGCAAGCGAGTGTCGGGTTGGCGGGCGTTTCAAAATAGAGCAGTTTGATATCGGGGTCATTTTTTACCAAGTCCTCCACCTTGTCCAAATCGTGCAGGTCGGTGAGGATGGTCTCAATGCCGAACGGTTGGAAAATTTTGACAAAAAGTTCCGTCGTGCCGCCGTAGAGGTTGCCCTGCGTGAGGATTTTGTCGCCTGATTTCAGTAGGCCCATCACCATCGTGCTGACGGCGGACTGTCCGCTGGAAAACAGCATCCCCGCAGCCTCGACGCCCGTTCCGGCAGCTTCGAGGGCGGCGATTTTGGCAGCCACGGCGTCCACCGTGGGATTGCCGTAGCGGCCGTAAACATGGCCTTCTTTTTTGTTGGAAAAAATTTCCATGCCTTCGTCAATGTTCTCGAATGCGAACGACGAGGTGGCGTACAGCGGCAAGATGTGCGGCTTGGTGGTGCGGGGGTCGTGGGTTTCTTTGGCGCAGATGGATTCGATGTGAGACATGCTGAAGGATTGAAGGATTGAGGGACTGAAGATTTGAATTTGAGGTGCAAAATTGCGCAAGCAAAACCAATTTCAAAGCGGAAAATGAAAAACTGCCACGCTGGTTGCGGGAAAGTTGCGTTATTTTGCAATCTTTTCCCCGAAAAATAAACGGTTTCAGGTTCGGGGTTTCAGGTTTCAGAAGGGTTTCAGGTTTCAACCAGCCGCCCCTTGAAACCTGAAACTTCTGAAACCTGAAACCATTGAAACCGTGAATATGCGAGGAGTACCCGATAGACTGTCATTGAGCGAAGATTATTACGAACCGCACAAATACGTGGCGGACAAAGGCCAAGGTGTGATGCGCCTCGACAAATTCCTTGCTGAGCGGATTTTTGGCATTTCGAGAAGCCGAGTTCAGAACGCCATCAAGGCGGGACTGGTGAAGGTGAACGACGAGGAGGAGAAAGCCAACTACAAAATGCGCCCGAACGACGTGGTGGAGATGCTGATGCCCAAGCCCATGGAGGATTCCGTGAAGGTGCAGCCAGACAAGATTCCGCTCAACATCATTTACGAAGACGACGACCTTCTGGTGCTGAACAAACCTGCTGGCATGGTGGTGCATCCCGGCGTGGGCAACTACCGCCGTACCCTCGTGAACGCCCTGGCCTACTACTTTCAGGACCTGCCCGTGATGGAGGGAAACCCCGACAACCGCCCCGGCCTCGTGCACCGTATCGACAAGGACACCTCCGGCCTGATGGTGGTAGCGAAATCGGAATTTGCGATGTTTTCCCTCGCCAAACAGTTCCACGACCACACCATCCACCGCCGCTACCATGCCATTATTTGGGGCGAAATGGACGAGGAGTTAGAGGAGGGTACCATCGAAAACTACCTGGGTCGACACCCCCGGTTCCGCAAGAAAATGGCCGTGATGGAAGATGGCGAAGGCAAACTCGCCATCACGCACTGGAAGGTGCTGGAGCGGCTTTACTATGTCAGCTACATGGAACTTCAACTTGAAACGGGGCGCACCCATCAAATCCGGGTACACATGTCGCACCTCGGCCACCCACTTTTCAACGACGAACGCTACGGTGGCAACCGCATCATGAAAGGAACGGTGTTCAGCAAATACAAGTCGTTTGTGGAAAATTGCTTCGAGATTTTGCCACGGCAAGCGCTCCATGCCAAGGAAATCGGATTCGTCCATCCCCGCACCGGAGAACACATGAAGTTCGACTCCGAACTGCCCATGCCGATGCAGGACTGCCTGGCCCGCTGGCGCACATATGTGACAGATAGGAAGCAGAAGCTGACTTTGGACCAGGAATGAAGGGATTTACGATTTACGATTTTGGATTTACGATTGGGGACGATGCTTCATTCCAAGTCCATCGTAACATCGCAACCCACGGACTCCAATCGTCATTCGTAAATCGTAAATCGTAAATGCATTTAAGCCTTCGCATATCCGCCCTCGCCCGCCTCGGTGAACACCTGTTGCAGCCGGACGACTACCTCGATGCGGTCATCCACCGCACCCATTACAACAATAATTGGTTTACGAAGGAAAACCAAGCGTTGGCCATTCGGGCTATTGCGACGGAGTTTTTGGATAAAAACAAGCTGGAAAACTGGGCGGCGGGCTATCCGATTTCGGACGAGCCGCCGTTGAAAACCGTGGGAATGGTGATGGCCGGAAACCTGCCGCTGGTGGGCTTTCACGACCTTGTCTGCACTTTTGTGGCGGGGCATCAAGCGAAGATAAAACTATCGGACAAGGACAAGTTTCTGCTGCCGTACCTGCTGCAATTGCTGGAAAAATACGCTCCCGGCACAGGTAGTTTTTTTGAAATTGCGGAGCAAATAAATGGCGTGGATGCGGTCATCGCCACAGGCAGCAACAACTCGGCTCGCTACTTCGAGACATATTTCGGAAAATACCCGCACATCATCCGCAAAAACCGCAACGCCGTGGCCGTACTCGACGGCACTGAAACCGAAGACGACCTTCATGCAATCGGCAAGGATGTGTTCCGGTTTTTTGGTTTGGGCTGCCGCAATGTTTCCAAACTGTATTTGCCGAAAGGCTACCATTTTGCGGCGCTGATGGAACGGCTGCACGACTATCGGGAAATCGCCAACCACGGCAAGTACCGCAATAATTTCGACTACAACCTCGCCCTGCTGATGCTGAACCAGGTGCCGTACTTCAACAACGGCTGCATCATCGTGGCGGAAAACCGGGACATCGCCAGCCGAATCGCTACGTTGCACTATGAATTTTACGAAGATAAAACGGCGCTAGAAGCGGAACTGGCAAGCCGCAGCGAGGAAATCCAGTGCATCGTTGCCAAGCCGGAGCTGCTCAGCATACCTACCATCCCCTTCGGAAAATCGCAGGAGCCGGGTCTCACTGACTACCCCGACGGGGTGGATGTGATGGCGTTTTTAATGGATTGTTGAATTGCTATATTGTTGGATTGTTGCTCGTATGGCGTTTAACAATCCAACAATATAACAATCCGTCACTTCTTCACAAAGCGCTTCGTCACCTGCATTCCACCTACCTGCAATTCCAAGAAATAGAGTCCTGAACTCAGGTTGGAAACATCCATTTTTTTGCTCGCAACGTCCAAACTGCCGCTGCCAACGAACTGGCCTAGCGCACTGAAAATGCGATATCTACAGACCGGATTGCCTTCCGTTTTGATATTTACAAAAAGGAAATCGCCCGTGGGATTTGGATAAATGTCAACGCCGACCGTGGGCTTCACCTCGTGCGCCGCAACGCTACCATCCATGATGATGGGTGAGCTGTACAGCGCCAAGCCGCCTCGATGGTTGCCGACGAGGCAATCAATAAAATCATCGCCATTGAGGTCGCCGAAGCTGGGTCGGGTGATTTTGCCCTCCCTCATGCCAGCACCAAGCTGTGCATCAATCAGTTCGAAACGCCCACCAAGGTCGCCTTGGAAAATTGGCCTATCATCAATGCTGTCAGGATTGATTTTGTAATATTTCAAGTAGCCCAGTTCTGTGCCCGTCACGAGGAACATGGTGCTGTCCATGGTTTCAATAACGACTGGCGCACTGTAGCCTGTCGTGTAGCCCGGCTGCTGGGTGCTGATGGCACCAAAACTCCAGTTGTTGGGTGCTTCATCGGGGTTTGAATGGAAGTCGGGATTACCGACCGTGCCGATATTGGGCATGTAATTGATGGTGCCTTTATACTCGCCAATCACAAGGTCGCCAAGCCCATCGTGGTTGATGTCATGGACGCAAGGCGTGGAAAACTGACCGACCGAGATGCCTTTCCAATACGGGATAATGGGCGCAAAACTGAGCGGATTGCCCGGCCCTGCGAGGTTTTGACCATAAAAAAGCCGGCCTTGGCGCTCGCCCACCACGAGGTCCAAGTCGCCATCGCCGTCCACGTCGCCAAAGGTGGGCGCATAGGCGTAAGGTTGTGAATTGGGGTCAACGAACTGGCTAAAGTTCAGCCAATCGCTGTTCACGAGTTCAAAGGCTGGCTCGGTAAGCGTCCCCACGTTTTTATACAAAAACAAGCGGGAGTCCTTGACGAAATTGGGCTTGTAGGCAGACTCGTTGCCCACCACAAAATCGAGCAAACCATCGGCGTTGTAGTCAATAAATGCTGGGTTTGCACCCGTGCCGAGGTCAATGGTTTCATCCTCCAAAAAGCGGTCTTTCTGAAAGTTAAAAACAGGAAACTCGTTGCTTTGGGTGTTTTTGTAAAACCAAACAACGTTTTCATCGAACCCGCCCTGCGAGATGTTTGGCGATGTAATCAGGTCTTTCAAGCCGTCATTGTCCACATCGAGGTGAAAAGCCCCCGGGAAATCGATGATGTCCGTCGGAGCACCATAGCTCGGGTACATGGTGTCCTGCTCACAAATCCAAGCAGCCTGTGCCGACCCACAGTTTTTTCCACGGATTAGGTGGGGATAAATCAGGTCGCCGTAAAGCACCTCCAGGTCACCATCGTTGTCTTCGTCCAATGTGCAGAGCGTAGCGCCGCCGTGCACCCCGCCCCGCTCCTCAATCTCGCCGTCTGGATCTTGGAAAAAAACGCACATGTTTGGGTCGGTGCTCAGCAGCATGGACTGCGCAAAGGCCGGAATGTAGAACTTGCCCCAGCAGTCGTCCATAATGGTAAAAATCAGCGTATCGTCCGTGAACCCTGACTCCAGCGCAATATTTTTGTAGAAATAGACCTTAGAACCTGTGACCCCAAGTGCCAGTACATCAAGGTCGCCGTCCCCATCTACGTCGTCAATGGCGGGATAATCCCCAGCATTGACGGGAAGCTGGGTAGGTGCGCCTCCAGCTTCTATCAAAAGCACATCAAAAAGCCAAGGGAAAGAGACCCGATTGAATACAAGATGGTTGTTTTCGTAACTGCCCGTATAGACTTTCAGGCCAGCAATGCCTTCGTCCAGTGAACTCACAAAAAGGTCCATCACACCATCCCGGTTGTAATCACGGAGTAGGGTAAAAAAGCGGCATGACGGGAAGTTGGCGGCGTATTGCGGTGCAAACTGGTATTTCGTTTCGCCGGGGCCACCCACGTTGAGGAAGCAAACGTGCTTGTCACCGTTGCGGTCGAAAGCGTAGAGGTCCTGTTTGCCATCATTGTTGAAGTCAACAGCCGACCACTGTGGGGCATTGAAGCCGCCTACCCAGGGGTTGGCAAGTGGAGTGTCGTTTTCGGTAACGGGGGCATAGATTCGGTTGAAAACCTGGGCATTGGCGAAGCCAAGCAAGGTGACAAAAAAGGCTAGGAGCGATAATTTTTTCATAAAAAAAGATTTGTGGGCTTGATGGTTTGCTAGCGCAAAAGTACCGTTTTGATGGGGATAAATGGTGTCCGAATAGCAAGTATGTTGGGCGGGTTGCAAACAAGGAAAAGTCCCAATTCCACAAAATGGCGTGAATTCATCGAACACATTCCACAAAATGGCGTGAATTTATCGAATAGCCCCTACCTCGCCCCAAAAAGCAGCGTCCCCACCCGCACCATCGTACTCCCCTCCTCCACGGCCATTTCATAATCGCCGCTCATGCCTATCGAGATTTCTTTGAAACTGGGTTGATTTTGGAAAAACCGGGCCTTCAAATCCTCAAATATTTGCTTCAAATGCCGGAACTCCCGCCGAACCTGCACTTGATTGTCGGTGAAAGTGGCCATGCCCATCACGCCCGTGATGCGGACGTTTTTCAAAGCTTGAAAATCAGGCGATTGGAGCAATTCGGCGGCCTCCGCTTCGTCCAACCCGAACTTGGTTTCCTCCTCGGCAACATGAAACTGGAGCAGGCAGTCAATCACCCGTTCGTGCTTGGCGGCCTGCTTGTTAATCTCTTCCAGCAGCTTCCCGCTGTCCACCGACTCAATGCAGGCCACGAACGGGGCGATGTACTTGACCTTGTTGGTCTGGAGGTGCCCGATGAGGTGCCACTCGATATCTTTGGGCAGGGCTTCGTACTTGGCGGTAAGCTCCTGCACCCGGTTTTCCCCAAAAATACGCTGGCCCTGGTGGTAGAGTTCCAGTACCCGCTCAGGCGGATGGGTCTTTGACACGGCGATGAGCTTGGTGTGGGTGGGTGCGAGTTGTTGGAGGATTTTTTTTAGCATGGGGTAAAATTAGAAAGATTTGGACTTGATTTTCAGCCTTACTTTCGAATGCAAAACCAAGATGCTGCGGGCAGTTTAGTTTTCAGGCCATTAAATTCTATTTTGCAGCCATATTTTGGCAATCTGAAACAAGCGGGCATTGCCTCCCGTTTTTCAATGACTATCCTTGACCAACCTCCCAAACCATTTTATCAAATGCAAAAAAAAGACAACTACCTCCTCCGAGAGGAAATTTTCCGCCACCTAGATGGCATCGTGACTGCCCCGACTGCTTTTGCCCTGCACGAAAAAGGCGTGCTGGCCCATTTGCTCCAAGAAAAAGAGGCCGACCTGCAAGATTTGACCGCCAAATTCAAGGCCAACGAGGGCTACCTCAACGTGGCGCTGCGGGTGCTCTGCTCGCAAGGCTGGCTCACGCAACAACTTGACAACCAAAAAGATACGATTCGCTACGCAACGACGGAGACGAGCGAAACGGCTTTTGCACTCGTGCCGCTTTACGCCGAAGTGGTTCATCTGCTCAAACTCAGCGAGAAATACCACAACCGCCGCTTCGAAGTGGAGCCGTTCCGGGTGCTCAAGTCCATCTTCGAAAAATACCGCAACGACTACGGCCTCCACCTTTCCGAAGATGAAAAAATCCGTGCCGTGCAGCACCAGGTTTTGAAGCACATCGAGGGCATTTTGGTGGGGCCAACGGTGGTGCATTTGGGCATGGGCGGCATGTTTCACAAGTACTTCATGGAGGCTTCGTTCCGGCCGGACGAGTACCACAAAGACCCGGAAAGCTTCAAGGAACTGCTCGATATGTTTGCGCACCTCGGATGGTTTTTGGAAAAAAACGAGACGTACCGTTTCACGGAAAAGGGCTTGTTTTTGGCACGGCGGGCCAGTGCCTACGGTGTGACGGTTTCGTACATTCCGATGCTCCGCAAGCTGGACGAGCTGATTTTTGGCAACCCGAACCTGCTGCGGGACATCCCCGAAGGTGCGCCGGAGCTGCACGTGGACCGGGAAATGAACGTCTGGGGCAGCGGTGGCGCTCATGCTGCCTATTTCAAAAAAGTGGACGAAGTCATCATCGGGCTGTTCAACCGGCCCATTGCGGAGCAACCAAAAGGCATCCTCGACATGGGCTGCGGCAACGGGGCGTTCCTCAAGCACATCTACGAAGTCATCGAACAGCGGACGCTGCGGGGCGAGATGCTGGCCGAGAACCCGCTCTTCCTCGTCGGGGCCGACTACAACAAGGCGGCGCTGCGGGTGACCCGCAACAACTTGATTCAGGCGGACATCTGGGCGAAAATCGTCTTTGGCGACATCGGCAGGCCGGAACTGCTGGCCACCGACCTGCTGGATGACTACGGCATCCACCTCGGCGACCTGCTGAACGTGCGCACCTTCCTCGACCACAACCGGATTTGGTCGCAGCCGTCCCAAATTACGCCGGGCAGGGTGAGCGAGTCCACCGGCGCTTTTGCGCATCGGGGCCAGCGGATTTCCAACAACCTCGTGGAGGACAACCTGGCCGAGCATTTCCGTAAATGGACGCCCTACGTGGGCAAGTTCGGGCTGCTGGCCATCGAGCTGCACACGATTGACCCGGTGCTTGCTGCGCAAAACATCGGCAAAACCGCCGTGACTGCCTACGATGCCACGCACGGTTTCAGCGACCAGTACATCGTCGAAATCGAGGTGTTTCACAAGGTGGCGAAGGAGGCGGGATTGAACGTGGTGGAGCAGTATTTCAGCAAATTCCCGAACTCAGATTTGGCGACGGTGAGCATCAATTTGCTTGCGAGCGGGGGGTGAAAAATTGGGTATTGGGTATTGGGTATTGGGTAGCGTTGACTTCACGGCTGTTGGAAGTTTTTAATTTATGCGAATTAGGGGTTGAAATGCGGCTAAACGTGCCGTTAGGCACGAAATATTGGTAGCAATATGCCCAAACATCGGTCTGCGTGCCGTTAGGTACGCTACTTCTCGTGGGAATTGTTGCGTACCTACGGCACGCAGACCCATTTTCATTCGATTTCTACCGACATTTTGTGCCTAACGGCACATTTCAATCCCTAATTCGCATAATTTCTAAATTTCCAATTTCCAATTAGCGTCAATTGCCTCTCGCTGTTAGCTTTGCAGTTCATCAAAAACAAAACAAAATGCGACGCATCCTCCTTCCTTTGCTGCTTTTTGCTTGCCTCTTCACGGCTTGCGATACTTCTAAAAAAGCAACCGCTACCGACAAATCCATCTCCCTTTTCAACGGAAAAAACCTCGACGGCTGGATAAATTACGGCCGTGAAAAATGGTACGTGGAAGACGGCCTGCTCATCTGCGAAAGCGGTCAGTACAAAGAGTACGGCTATCTCGGCACCGAGCAAAAATTCAAGGACTTCGACCTGACGCTGGAATTCAAGCAAGAAGCAAACGGCAACAGCGGCGTGTTTTTCCGCTCCAGCATTGAGGGCACGAAGGTCTCCGGCTGGCAGGCCGAAGTTGCCCCGAAAGGCCACTCCACGGGTGGCATCTACGAGAGCTACGGCCGGGGCTGGCTCATCAAGCCGATTCCCTCACTGGACGAGGTGCTGAAAGAAGACGAGTGGAACACGATGCGCATCCGCTGTGTCGGCGACGAGGTGACGACCTACCTGAACGGCATCGAAATGATTACGTTGAAAGACGAAAAAATCGGGCAGGCGAAGGGGCAGATTGCGCTGCAGATTCATGATGGCGGGGGGATTAAGGTGCGGTGGCGGAATATTCGAATCAAGCGGCTTTAACACGAACTGCCAGTCTGTGTTACGAACGCCCCAACAAATCCACCAACCGCCAGCAATCCTTAAAACTATTGTACATCGGCACGGGCGCTACCCGAATCACGTTCGGCTCCCGCCAGTCGGCGATAACACCGTTTTCCGTGAGGTAATCGAAGAGCTTTTTGCCCTCATCGCCCGTCAAAATGGAGAGTTGAGCGCCCCGCTCTTCAGGGTTCTTCGGGGTGATGATGTGGAAGCGGCGATGTCCCGATTTTTCATTCAAATTTTCTATCAAATATTCCAAGTAGGCCGTCATTTGCAAGCTCTTTTCCCGCAGTGCCTCCATGCCGACTTCATCGAACATATCGAGGCTGACCTTGTGGGCGGCCATGCTCAGGACTTGGGCGTTGCTCAGTTGCCAGCCCGCAGCGCCGAGCATGGGTTTGAAGCCTTTTTTCATCAAAAAACGGCTCTCCTCATCGTGGCCCCACCAGCCAGCGAAGCGAGGGAAGTTGGGGTCATTCCCATGTTTTTCATGAACAAAAAGGCCGCTGGGGCCGCCGGGGCCGCTGTTCAGGTATTTGTAGCTGCACCAACAAGCGAAGTCCACGTTCCAGTCGTGGAGTTGGAGCGGCAGGTTTCCGGCGGTGTGGGCCAGGTCGAAGCCAGCGAAGGCACCCACTTCGTGCGCCTTTTCCGTTATTTTTTTCAGGTCAAAAAACTGTCCAGTGTAGTAGTTCACGCCGCTGAACATGACCACGGCCACGCTGTCGCCGTGCTGCGCAATGGTCGCCAGAATATCTTCGGTGCGGAGGGTCTCCTCGCCAGTTCTTGGTGTCACTTCAATCACCGCTTCGTTGGGGTCAAGGCCGTGCCACCGAGCCTGTGTTTCCATGGCGTACATGTCGGAAGGGAAAGCCCCGGCTTCCATGATGATTTTAAAACGCTGCTTCGTGGGCCGGTAAAAAGATGCCATGAGCAGGTGCAGGTTGGTCGTGAGGGTATTCGCCACCACCACCTCTGACTCCAGCGCCCCCACCAGCCGGGCGCTCTGCGGTTGCAGGAATTTGTGGTAGTGCATCCAGGGCATATCACCTTTGAAGTGGCCTTCCACGCCGTACTCCCGCCAGTGTTTCAGCTCTTTGCGAAGCGCCTTTTCGACGCCGTGCGGCTGCAGGCCGAGCGAGTTGCCAGTGAAATAAAGTACGTTCTTGCCGTTGTGTTTTGGAAAGAAAAACCGCTGGCGGTAGGGGCGCAGCGTGTCGGCTTTGTCGAGTTCTTGGGCGTGGGCGAAAGTGGGTTGAAAGTTCGTCAAAATGGGCTAGGTATTCTTAGCTGTTTGCAAATATGGATACAGAGGATTCGGTTAATCGTAGGATGCCTTGGCACAGCAACTGGCGGTGCATCGGGGTTGTCAATATTGATAAAAATGGAATGACGGCTACCCTCTCTGAATAGTTGGCATCCATGTTTGTTCAAGTGTTGGAGAAATTCTTTGCGCTTCATTATCAGGCAAGTTCTAGTTCTTCCCGTATCACGTTTTGGTGATACCCTTTTCTACGTGATAGTTCACGCTGTGCCTCAAGCACCATTTCAAGTGCATCCATGAGGTTTTCTTTTACCTCCTCCAAAGTTTCACCTTGAGTACAGACGTTCGGCATCTCTTCGACAAATGCCATGAAACCGCCTTCTTCTGTGGGTTCAATGATCGCGTTGAATTTAAATGCAGCTTTCATAAACAGTATTTTTAATGGCAAGAATGGCAAGCAAGTTTGTCCTATCTTTTTCAAGCATAAATGGCAGATTGAAGTATCTGAGTTTTGAAATATGGTTTCAAATATTTCTCCCTGCACAAGTCCACTTTTCGATGAAAACGAGCACCGACCATTTGCCGAATGGCTTCTTTTTTTTCAGATAAATTATCTGTTTGCGGCGCAAATTCAATAATCAAGTCAATATCGCTAACATCACTTTGTTCATTCCGAGCAAATGAACCGAAAAGCCCAATTTTGCTGACATGAAACTGCTTTTCTAGCATCGGTTTGATGTCAGTCAAATAGCTCAATATGTTTTCCTTGGAAATCATTGTATTCAAATAAATCGCCGCAATTTACACCTTTCCTCCCGCCCCACAAACTACGGGCAGGCCGCAATCGTAAATCCAAAATCGTCAATCGTCAATCAAAACAAGCTCCCCTGCTCCCCGTAGCTCATCGGGTTTTCCAATTCGAGCAGTTTCCGCTTCATGTCGAGGCCGTAAAAATAGCCTTGCAGGTCGCCGTCCTTGGCAATGACCCGGTGGCATGGGATGACGATAGCAATGGGATTGGAACGGTTGGCGAGGCCCACGGCCCGCACGGCTTCGGGGTTATTGATTTGCTTCGCAATGGCCGAGTAGCTGGTGGTGTGGGCATAAGGGATTTTCAGTAGCTGCCGCCAAACACTTTGGTTAAAAGCCGTGCCCGCCGAGAAGTCCAACAGCAGGTCGAACTCGGTGCGCTGGCGATAGAAATACTCGCTCAACTGCCGAGCCGCTTCCAGTACATGCTCTGGCCCATCGTGCCAATCTTCCGGCGGAATTGCCTGGTTTTGAAGCAGTTGCACCCCAGTGATGGCGTGGTCGTTTGCCTCGATTTTGAAGCAGCCAAATGGAGAATGGTAGTAGAAGGTGTGCATGGCACAAAGTTATGAATTAGGCGTGATGCGTTCACCATTTGCCTACTACCGCATCACGCCTGATTCACAACTTTTTTCATTCGAAGGTCAAGCTCCCAAACCGATACCCCCTACCCCGCTCGCCCAGCACGGCCATCTCCCGCTTGCCGATTTGCTTGCACATTTTCGGCCGGGTCACCACACCTGCATCCCGGTTTGAAGTGAGGGGATAGACGCTGACATCACCCTTGATGCTGACTTGCGCCAGCGCCACCACGCTGTTGTTGCCACCAGTGTAAGTGTACAGTTTGCCATCGTTACGGCCAAAATTACGGCCATCGTCGTTGAAAAGGAAAAAGAAGCCGTCACGGGTCGTCGTCATGGCGTAACTGGAGTAGTAGCCGCCGTCGTTGCGGGTTTCCTGTCGCTTGGGTATCCTCGACGACCACTCTATCTGCCCGTCGGGGCTGATGTTCACCACGATAATGTCGTTGTAGTGGTAGTAATAATCAGTCTGGCGGTTGTTGTAGCGGTTGTAGTAGAACGGGTCGTAAAACGGCGAGTAGTAGGGGTTGTAAAGCCCATAATTGTTGTTGTAATCCTGCTCCACAAAGTATTGCTCTGCCACAAGCACTGCCCCGCCATCGCTGCGCAAAACCAGCTCGTCGAGGGAGTAGTCGAACAATTCGGGCGCTTTGCGAGTATCGCCCTTGTTTTCCGCCTCGGCAGCCTTTTGGCGGCTGCGGTCGGACATGAAGGCTGTGCGGAAATCAAAGGGAAACTCCGAAGACTTCCGATTCTTAACTGCCCGTTCGTGGGGGTCAAGTTGGAAAAAATACGTGCCTTTCACGCTGTACGTCCCACGCTCAGAGTAAAATCCAGCAAAGACCAGGTTCCCGTCGTTACCAATTCGAAAAGTCAAGTCGGTGATGAATTTGTCCTCCAAATCAATACGATACTCCTCGAAAGCTGTGCCGTTGTCCATGTAGGCCAGCACGACGTAGCGGTAGGTCGGATTGCCCCGGCGGCGGTATTTTGCGTTGTCTTCGTAAAGCACGCCAAGCAGGTAAACATTGCCGTCGTTGTCGATGCGATAATCCTCGACGGTGAATTTATCATCATTGTACGGCAGCACGATGTTCTTCTCCCATAGGAGGTCAAAATTTTGGTCAAAAACCCGGAACCCGAAGCGTTCCGGGCTTTTTCGCTCGTAGGGCAACTCGTTGTAAATCAACAAATTGGAACTGTCTTTCGAAATGCTGTACGCAAAACTGCCTTCCACTTCCTTATTGCGAGCTTCCGTCTCACAGACCATTTCGAGGCTCTTGCTCGCCACCAGCGACTTGGTGCTCACCTCCTGTTTGAAGAGGTAATTGCGCTTCTTCGCTGTGTTGTTGAACGAAGTGAGCAGGTAGAGTTTGCCGCCGAAGTAGAGTACGTTTTCGAAGTCACGCTGCTTGCGCTTGTACTTCAGGTCCATCTCCTCGGAGCGCACGAGTTTCATTTCCTTCGAAAAATATTCGATCCAGACTTTGGGTTTGGCGTTCACGCTTTTCTGCACTTTTTGGCGAAGCACGTAAAAGCCATCTGGGGTGATGCCGATGACCTTGGTGGCCACGGTGTTGCCGGGTTCGTTGTTATCAGGGCCCCAGGTGAGCTTCGCAGGAGCGTCGGTTTGGGCTGTCGCCAAATGTTTACCGAAGGAGAAAAAAATGATAAAAATTAAGGCTTTCAGAATGTATTTCCGCATGGTTTGAATCTTTGTTTTTTGTAAAATCCTCCAATAAATTTTCAAAGGTAAAAGATTTTGGAAGCGTTGGAAATGAAACAGTTTCAAGGCTTGCATGGCTCAACCATTTTAAAAAATTAACGCCATTTTGACACTTGTTTATACCTTCGGCTAAAATTATGGGCTTATGTTTTTCAATAAATACACACTGTTTTTCGCTTTCCTTTTTTGGATTGGTGTCGCCCAAGCCCAGCAGGACTCCCTGCTGCTCCACCCCGAGAAGCTCGCCGAAAAGGATATTTACATCCCGATGGAAACGCAAAAAAAGAACATAAAAATCATCTCCGGCAGCCACTTTCCCATAGCTGCTGGGGATTTGCCGTTCAGTGTCCACGTCATCACCCGGGAAGAAATCCGGCGCAACGGCTACGAAACCCTCGTGGATGCCCTGAAAATGGTGCCCGGCATCCGGGTGAGCCAGCCCGGCTCGGCCACGGAGGGCGAGACTTTCCTGATGCGGGGCCTGCTCGGCAACACCTACACCAAAATCCTCATCAACGACGTGCCAGTGAAGCCGTCCATGCTGGCCTCCATGCCCATCGGGGCGCAGTTGCCCATCAAGGAGGCGGAGCGCATCGAAATCATCTTTGGCGCCGGGGCGGCGCTGTACGGTTCCGATGCGGGGGCTGGCGTCATCAACATCATCACGAGGGAATCGGACAAGCCTGTTTTCATGCAGGCCGACTTGGCGGTGGGCACGGGTGTTTATAGCAGCGTGAACGTGATGTTTGGTGGCCGACTGGGCAGGGACAAGCGCATTTTCAATTACCTCGCCTACGGCTCCAACGTGCTGTTCGAGCGCCGCAATATTTTCAACAACAAAAACAACTTTGACCCGCTGACCTATGTGGATTCGCCCAGCGACACAGCTTTTGCCCTGTTGCCAAATTATGGCGGAACGGCGGCAAACCCCATCCTCACCAACACGGGCCACCTGAGCCGAAAATTCGGCTTCAACCTCAAGTACAAGCGCCTTACGCTCTCGGCAGAAACGATGTACCGCCGTGACCACAGCTCGCTCGGACTCAACCCCGTGGCCTACTCCTACCGCAACCCGCAGACCTACACCGGGGAGTCCATTTTGAAGTTCAACCTCAATATTTACAAGGAAAAAGAGAAAAAAAACCGCAAGACCGACTTTACCTACGTCCGTTATAAATTGGACAGCCGCTCGTCCATCCTGCCCGTGCAGAATCGCTTGTCCCTCATGCTGCTGGATGCAGCCACGGCGAAGGCAAACCTGAATGGCAACGACAGCACTCTCCAATATTTCACCCAATCCTATAACAAGTACCTCAACGGCCTCCGCTACATGTTCGGCGAGTCGAGCGAGTTCAGGGTGGAGCATGTTCGCAACTACCGGCTGTTTCAGTACATAACGCTGACGGTGGGCACCAACGTAAAATTCGTGGATGGGTATCCCCTTACGAGCCTGCTGGCCAGGCCGACCCTTGACAACAGGAACCAGCTATTCAGCTCAGGCAGCGAGTACCTGAATGATGAAAATGTCTTCCCGGTTTCCGCTTTTTCGGGCGGGTTTAGCGAATCCAATGCTTTCAGCCAGTTGTTTTACAACGGCAATAAACTGAAACTGGCAGCTGGATTCAATTACACCAATGTTGGGTTATCGTTGGGAGATGAAATCAACGGCAATTTTTCGGGCACTTCCCCACGCCTTGCAGGCTTGTACAATATCGTTGATAATGTGAACATCCGTACTGCTTGGGGCATTTCCTATCGGACGCAAAACATCGCCTATCGGAGCAATTCTTATGTGGTCAATTCACAAGAGGGAAAACCACTCTTTCGAAGCAAGTTGAATATTATGCCCGAAAAAACGACCTCTTGGGAAAGCGGCATCCGGTGGAAAAGAGAAGGAGGCAACGTAGGAGCCGACCTCACCCTGTTTGTCAACCGCACCTCACGGCTGCTGCGCTATCGCTACGATGGGGGTTTCAGCGACCCAGATTCTACTATTTTTACTGGGCACCTTGGCTACACCAATTTTGAAAATTCCTTCGTAAAATACACCGGTGGGCAAGCATCCTTGTTTTTTGAAACTGTCTTTAATGATAAAAAATACAGCGACGGGCTGTTGAGTTATTCATGGTTGAACGTAAAATCTGGGGTGTCGGGCCTCGACGAAGGCTTCTTCCTGAGCCCTCCCCACGGCAGCACCTTGCAGTTCCGCAACAGTTTTACCTTGTTCAAAGAATCCACCATCATCGTGGACATCATACGATACAAAGACATAGCGACGGCATATTTTCCTAAAACCAAATCCAAGTTTTGGACCTGGGACATCGTTTGGCGCTACGCTTTTACGAACCGCTTCGATTGCTACCTAAAAATCATCAACCTTTTCAACAAAGAATATTCAGGCATACAGCCCGAGGCCGACCCAATGGACCTACTCCGATACAACCCACAGTCCGGGTTCTTTCTTCGCCTCGGCATGAACTACAACATCGAATGAGAAACACAATTTACATATTCCTGCTGACGATGCTGCCATTTGCCGCTTTAGCAACGGTCGAACTGGACACCATCAAAACGCTCAGTGAAAGCATCCTGGCCGCCAACCCTGCCGTGGAGGACCTGCGCCTGGCACTTTACGATTTCAGGCTTGCAGAAAGGGAGCAGCGCACGGAAGACCAATTGGAGCATTGCCTCCGCATCGGCCATATTTACAACCGGGAGCTGTATTTTTCAAAAGCCGTCAAATACTTCCAACTAGCGGAGCTGCTGGCGCAGAAACTGGGCGACGAGCCTGCCCTCCTCGACATCCAATGGCTAACGGCCAATGCCCTTCTTGAAGATGAAAGGTTCAACGAAGCCCATGCCGCATTCATAATAATACTCGAAAAACACGAAGCAGCCAACCGCTACGAAGACCAAGTGCGCACGTTGGAAAAATTGTCGCAAACCTGCCTTGCCATTTCCAATTTCCCGAAGGCAAATGTTTACTACTTGAAAACCAATCAGTTAGCACAGCGGAACAATGACCCCGTCACTGCCGCCACCGCCCTGAACAACCTCGGCTTTGCTGCCAACCGACAGCACGACTTCCAGGCAGCGGTGGACTATTTCACTCAGGCCGAAGTCATCTACACCGCCAACCCGAATATCAAAACCAATTATGTTTACGCAAATCTGGGCATCGCCTGGAACAACATTGGCGAGTCTCGGCGGTCTTTGGAAAACCTGCAAAAAGCCGACAATGGACTGGACGACAAAAGCTATGTGCAGCATCTGATAGCTTCCATTTACCTCAAAAACAAGGACATTTACAACTCCCTGAAATACAACGAGCTGGCCATTGGCTCCGCCAAAAAATCGAAGAACATGCAGGTGGAATGCGACGCCTTTGAAGCTGCTTCGCAAATTTACACGCAGCTTTTCGAGTACGACAAGGCCCTCGATTTTTACAAAAAACACCTCAGCCTAAAGGACAGCCTGCTTCGGGAGGAACGCTTGCAGCAGCAAAATATGGAAGCACTGCATTCCCTCCTCGAACGCACCGAAAACGAGACCATCCAAAACCTGAGCGAGGAAGAACTGCGCCAACTGGCCCTTGCCAAACTTCAGGCCGACAACGAGCGATTCAAGCTCGAAGCCACCAACGAGCGCCTCGATGCCGACCGAAAGGAAAAGGAAATAACGCTGCTTCGCCGTGACCAAGAAATCAAGGAGGCTAACCTTCGCTCCGCAAAACTGGAATCCGAGCGGAACCGCCAGGCACTCAAATTGGCCACCCAACAGCTTTTGGCAGAAAAACAGGGTCGTGAAATCGCCAGCCTTGCGCAGCAAAACAAGCTCGACAGTCTGGAGGCGGCCAGCCAGAAAGCAGAGCAGCAGCAGCAAATCGCCATGCTTGAAAGCCAAAAACAGTTGGACAAATTAAGAATTGAGAAGCAGGAGAGTTTTCGCAAAACCGCTTCTTTTATTGGGTTGTTGGGAGCTGTGCTTTTGTTGCTGATTGGTGGCAGTTGGTACTACGGTCGCCGATTGAACAAGCGGCTCGCCGCCCAAAACCAGCAAATTGAGGCACAAAAAACGGAAATTGACGCCGAACGCAGCCGTGCCGAGGGCCTCCTGCTCAACATCTTGCCCGACGAAGTGGCGGCGGAATTGAAGGCACAGGGCGTTGCAACTCCCCGGCACTACGATTCTGCCTCGGTGCTATTCACCGATTTTGTGGGCTTCACCAAGATTTCTGCCATGCTGCCACCGGGCGAGGTGGTGCAAGAGTTGAACAAGTTTTTCCTTGGTTTCGATGAAATCGTCGAGCGGCACAACCTCGAAAAAATCAAGACCATCGGCGACAGCTACATGGCCGCCGGGGGGCTGCCCGTCGAGAACCGCAGCCACCCGCAGGATGCCGTGGCTGCCGCCCGTGAAATGCTGCGCTTTGTGGAACAGCAAAACACCAAAAACGCCGCCAACGGAAAGCCGCATTGGCGCATCCGCATCGGCATCCACACGGGCGAGGTGGTGGCCGGGGTGGTGGGCAGCAAGAAGTTCGCCTACGACATCTGGGGCGACACCGTGAACACCGCCAGCCGCATGGAAAGCAACGGCCCTGCTGGGGAGATTAATATTTCCGAAGCTACCTACAAGCTTGTAAACCAATCGTTTACGTGCGAGTATCGGGGCGAGCTGGAGGTGAAGAACAAGGGGAAGCTGGGGATGTATTTGGTGAAATAAAAATTTGTCCCAGTTTTTAGTGTTGTTCAAGAACGAATTTCGAATCGTTTTCAAAAAAACATTAGGGTAGCCTATCACCCTGCATTTCTTCCCCGTTCCAAGGTGAAGAACTGAAAAATCCAACCACACAAATGCATAAAACCAAGACCTTACTCCTTCAAGGTTGAAGCCACAATATTGACTTTTTGCACCCACCCGCTGATTTTAATCAACCATGAAAAACGGAGGCAAGTGAAAGAACCAAAACCCTACTGCGTAGCAATAGTTGAAAGTGATTCAGAAACTATTGTTAACTTAAAATTATCGTCATGAAAAAGCAAATGTTCAAATTGATCGCCAGCGTGGCCATGCTCATAAGTTTCGCCATGCTATTTACAAGGTGCGAATCCGATGCAAACGAAATCGTACCGATTGACAGTATGAAAGCAACGGCCACCGTCAACGACGTAGCTGCTGCAACTACGGTCGCTTATGATGCAGCGCAGGTTTGCGACTGTCTGCTGACCAATTTCCCTTATGAAGCATTGACGGCAACGGAAACAGCTGCCTTGCTCTTTATGCGGGAAGAGGAAAAATTGGCTCGAGACGTATATACCGGCCTAAATGAAAAATGGGATGTCAGGATATTCTCCAACATCGCCAAATCAGAACAGCGCCACATGGATGCCGTTCTTTGCCTCATTGACAAATATGGTTTGGGCGACCCAGTTGGCGAGAATGCAGCAGGTGTTTTCGTCAACGCTGACCTGCAACTCCTCTACAACAACCTGATGGATCAAGGCTCGACTTCCTTGGCGGCAGCCCTCAAAGTAGGTGCGACCATCGAAGACCTCGACATCTCCGACCTGCTTGCAAGGATGCCCGACATGGGAAATGAAGACATTGTTGCTGTCTTTACAGAACTGACGAAAGGCTCCCGCAACCACCTGCGCGCCTTTAACCGCAACTTGGTGAATGTGGGAGAAGTGTACGTACCGCAATACATCAACCAAGCACTTTTCGATGAAATCATCAGCTCACCCAAAGAAACCGGCGGTGCCATCTGTGGCATTTGCTTGGGCACAGGTAGTGGAAATGGGCCCGGGAACGGAACGGGCACTTGCGACGGCACTGGCCCTCACGGGAACAATGGCGGTAACGGCACCGGAACTTGCCCTAACGGAAATACTGGTGGCGGCGGTAACGGCGACGGTACAGGAACTTGCCCTAACGGAAATACCGGTGGTGGCAACGGCGGAAACGGTAATGGCGGCGGCAATGGAGGCGGCGGCAATGGAGGCGGCGGTAACGGCGGCGGTGGCAACGGCGGCGGTGGCAACGGCGGCGGTGGCAACGGCGGCGGTGGCAACTAACCCTTCACGGCTTTCATAAGTCGCAATGATAATTCGCCATCAACTGCCCTGCCTACAAAGGCGGGGCAGTTGTTTTGCGTCAAGTGACTTTTATCTGTTTTTCTTGTTTTTATTTGGCCGAAATTTCCCCATTCTTTGGTTTTCTTCCTTCCTGAGAAACGACAAACATGGTAGTTCCAAAAGAAATATGCGACAGGTTCAGCGAACTGGAAATCATCCAGAAATCGCTGTCGGAGGTGGATTATTTCTCTTGCCTGTATGAGCGATATGAAGCCCGGCTGATGCGGTACATCAAACGATTGGCGCTTGTGACGGACACGGAGGCCGAAGACATTTTGCAGGAATCGTTCATCAGCATTTGGAAAAACCTACATGCCTTTGACCAAAGCCTAAAGCTGTCCAGTTGGATTTACCGCATTGTTCACAACCAAGCACTTTCCGCTTTTCGCAAGAAAAAATCATACGGCAAGGATAACAAAGTAGCGTGGGACGATTCGCTCAATGCCAATCTCCCAGACGACACAACGCTGACGGATGCAGGAGAAATGCAAAACATTGACCTGTCTCTGCACGAGGTTTTGGAGCAATTGCCACTGCCCTACAAAGAAGTGCTGATGCTGAAGTTTTTGGAAAATATGGGCTACGAAGAAATCTCGGACGTATTGAAAATACCGGAAGGTACGGTGGCCACCCGCATCAACCGTGCTAAAAAAGCATTCAAACATTTGGCAGAAGCACAACACATAAGTTTCGAACATTAAATTCAGTGCCATGAAAGGTTCAGAAAAACTAATCGAAATCATTCGGCAGCAGGACATCCAACCTGCGCCCAAATGGCAATTTTCCATGAAAAACGGGTTGGCTTGGGCCGGGTTCCTTGCAGCCGTGGTGCTGGGGGCCATGGCTTTTTCCGTCATCCTGTTTGCCATCCAACAGACCGACTTCAACTTGGTCAGCCACTTGTCACATTCCCGGCTGGAAATGTTCCTCGGACTTTTGCCTTTCATCTGGATTGTTTTCTTGATTGCAGCCTTGGCCATTGCATTTTACAGTATCCAGTTTTCAAAAAAAGGCTACAAATTTACGGCAGCAAAACTGGTGGGCTTCAGTGCACTGTTGAGCATTTTATTGGGCACTCTGTTTTTCATCGGCGGTGGTGGCCATCAGTTGGAGCATGCCTTTGCAGTAAACGTTGACCTCTACGAAAGCATTCAACAAAAGAAAACCAAGCTCTGGTCAATGCCAAAAGATGGATATTTGTCGGGACAAATTGAAGCGGTCAATCCTGATTTTTTTGTTCTAAAAGACTTCAACAACAAGTCCTGGAAAATCCATTATGATTCGGCTTTTATAGCGCCAGTGGTTCGATTGGAAGAAGGCGAGACTGTAAAACTGATTGGAAAAATGGAATCAATAGACGAGTTCACCGCCAAAGAAATAAGGCCGTGGGGTGGCCGAGGTAACCGGATGAGAGGCAACTAAATTGACTTTATAAAATGAAAGAAATCACAAACATACTCGCCGCCTACGACCGTCTCGACTTTGCGGAGCGCAAGGCCGCACTGGCCACGGTGGTACACGTAGCTGGTTCAAGCTACCGCCGGGAAGGCGCCCGGATGCTCATCGTGGACGACGGCCACTGGACGGGCGGCATCAGCGGCGGCTGCCTCGAAGACGACGCCATCCGCAAGGCCAACATGGCTATTTTTCAGCAAAAACCGAGGGTGGTTCGCTACGATACCACGCAGGACGACCCCTTCCAAATCGGCGTTGGGCTGGGCTGCAAGGGCATCATTGACGTGCTGATTGAACCAGTAGATGCTTCCGACCCCTTCAACCCTGTGGAGCTGCTGCGCAGCGTGGCAGGGCAACGGGGTGACGCTGCGCTCGGCGTCGTGACCGCTTCCGAAAGCCCGGAAGTGCCAGTTGGGCTACGCATTTTAAAAACAAAAAACGAATTGGTGTTGAACATGACACCGCTGGCAGGTTGGGAACGACTGACGGAGGAAGTGTTGGAAACATTGGAAAATGGCGCTTCCCGCCAATTGGAAATGACCTGGACGGACGGCCAACCGGTGAAGTTTTTCGTGGAAATGCTGCCCCCGCCCATCCACCTCGTGGCCCTCGGCAGCAACTACGACTTGCTCCCGCTGCTCGAAATCGGGCGAACGCTCGGTTGGCAAATGAGCGTCGTTGGCAACCTTCGGAAAATCGGCAAGCCCATCTTCGAACTGGCGACGGTGGTGGCCGAGTTCGAGCAGGTGCCAGTGCCACCCGACGACCACACCGCCACTGTGCTCATGTCGCACGATTACAAAACGGACTTCCTGAATTTGAAAAAAATCCTGCCGCACGGCCTACCATTCATCGGCTTGCTCGGACCCCGCAAGCGCACCGAGCGCATCCTCGTTGAGCTAAAAAACGAGGGCATCCACCTCTCCCCTGCTCAACTCGAAGCCCTGCACGGCCCCGCCGGATTGGACATCGGGGCGAGGACCCCGGAGGCCATCGCCCTGAGCATTGCCGCTGAAATCCAATCGGTGTTTGGGCGGCGCAAGGGTGGCCCGCTTCGCCATCGCACAGCTCCCATTTACGACCGAAAAACCGTCACCGAAAATGCCTGAGCGGGCAACCAATTTGGCCATCATCATATTGGCTGCGGGTGCTTCCACCCGGCTGGGGCAGCCGAAGCAGCTGCTGCGCATGGGGGATAAAACCTTGCTTGCGCAAATCTGCGAAACGGCACTTTCCATTGAAAATCAGCGAGTTGTGGTGGTATTGGGCGCTCATTGCGAAGCGATAAAACCTGCCATCGAACAGCTTCCAGTCGAAATCGTTTTCAACGAAAAATGGAGCGAGGGCATGGGCGGCAGCATCGCCTGCGGCATGGCTCATTTGCCCAAAAACACGGACGGCGTGCTGCTTTTGCTCTGCGACCAGCCGTTTGTTACGACGGTTTTTTTGGAAAAATTATTGGAAAAATGGCGCACTTCCGAATGCCTCATCGTCGCCTCGGCGTATGGGGGCAGCTTCGGCCCTCCTGCCATTTTTGACCAACAACTGTTCCCTGAACTCGCCGAATTGCACGGGCAAAAAGGGGCAAAAAAGTTGATGGAGAAATACCGAGAGCAGTTGGAATTGGTTGATTTTCCCGAAGGGGAAAAAGACATTGATATGCCGGAGGATTTGATTTGGCTCGGCAAATGACCGTCAAATGACGCTTGCCTGAACGTTTGCCAAGACTATGTTTTTTAGGAACAAACGCTTAACTTTGAGGAAAATAAAAGTCATGATTGCTACTTCCATCCTGCCAGAAGCCCGTCGGGCCACCCTCGAAGAATACTTCGAACATGAACTGGCGTCCGAGTCAAAACACGAATTCATCAACGGACAAATAACACCTATGGCCTACACATCCGACAACCACGGGTTGATTGCCACTAATTTTAGTGCTGAAATCAGGCAAATTTTCAAAAAACATGATGGGCGGGTTTACGCAGGTGACCGCATGGTCTTCTCCCCCTTCTGCAATGAAATCTATTATCCCGACATCGTGGTCGTAAAAGGCCAGCCGGAGTTTTACCAGTACAAGGGAAACATGCGGGCCACCTTGAACCCAACCATCCTCGTAGAAGTGCTTTCGGATAGCACGGAAGAACATGACCGCAACGGGAAATGGCCCTGCTACCGTGAAATCAAATCGCTGCAACAATTTTTCCTCGTGTCACAGCACGAGCCGTCTGTGGAATACTACACCCGGATGGAGGACGGATCTTCCCGCTGGATTTACACCTACGCCAACAACCTTGACGCTGGCATTCCCATCGGCGGTGAAGAGGTCTCGCTGCGTGAGATTTATGCTTTGGTAAACTGGCAGCAGCAAGCCTAAAAAAAAAAAGTACCAACTGAAAGGGGCATGGCTATATAAAACAGCAGTGCCCCTTCGCTTTTCATGGCCCCGTGTATCTTTGCCGCCGATGAATATTTTCACTCAGATATTTTACCTGCTCCGAAAGGAAATCACGCTGGAATGGCGGCAGAAATATGCCCTCAGCGGTATTTTGCTTTACGTGCTTAGTACTGTTTTCATCGTGTACATCTCGTTCCAAAACATCGGCCCACAGGTTTGGAACGTGCTTTTTTGGGTCATCATGCTCTTCGCTTCGGTGAATGCGGTGATGAAAAGTTTCGTGCAGGAGAGCGGTTATCGGCAACTTTATTACTTCCAATTGCTGCACCCCATCGCTATTTTGCTGTCAAAAATGATTTATAACTCGCTGCTGCTGCTCCTGCTGGGCGGGTTGACTTTTGTAGCTTTGGCCTTCATCGCTGGCAATCCCGTGCAGGACGCTGGCATTTTCGCACTGACCTTGTTCCTCGGCAGCACGGGGTTTTCGATTACGTTCACCTTCGTGTCGGCCATTGCCGCCAAGGCGGACAACAGCAGCACCCTGATGGCCATCCTGAGTTTTCCGGTGGTCATCCCGATTTTGCTGCTGCTGGTCAACCTCTCGGCGCACAGCATTGGCCTACTCGGCAGCACGGATATTGCCGACAAAACCATGCTACTCGGCGCCGTGGACTTGATTCTGGTGGCGATGGGGCTGGTTTTGTTTCCGTTTTTGTGGCGGGATTGAGCAAAGAAGTTGGCAGTTCGTCAGTGGGCAGTGGGCAGTCAAGGGCTGCTAAATTGGCAGAACCCAAAAACAATTCAACAATAAAGCAATCCAACAATCATGAAAAAATACTGGTGGAAAATACTCGGCGTCCTCATCCTGCTCTACACTTTTTTCATGGGGCTGCTGACGCCGCTGAAAACGGGCATCTCGGAGGCCAGTCCGATGAGCCTCCATGCAGGTCGGAGCGAGACCGTGACCGTAGTGGGCTACAACTCCTTTTTTACGAAGGAAAAAGAAAAACTGCGTGCCTGGCTGAAACTGCCGAACGGCAAAGCACTGGCTGCCAAACGAATTGACGTGGTGGACGACCGGGTGGCCAAGCTCACCTTCGACCTGCCATCCTACCTGCCCATTGACACGAAAGTGAAAGATTTCACCCTGCTGATTGACAGCCCGGTGGATGGGGCGAGCGTACTGCCCGGCGGTATTGCAGTGACACAGGACACGGTGAATCTGGCTCTCGCCGATGCACTTTGGCCAAATGCCGAGATTTCACAACTCCATGAGAAAGAGACGATTACGTTTCCGTTCCGCAATATTTTGGGCGAAACCATCCGTAATACCTACTACCATGTGCCGCTTTGGATGGCCATGTTTATCATCCTGACGGGAGGCATGGTCTTCAGTGTTATTTACCTCATAAAAAACGACGCCGATGCAGACCGTAAGGCAATGGCGCTTTCCAACGTAGGGCTGCTGCTGGGCATCCTTGGCATCATCACCGGGGCAATTTGGGCGAAGTACACTTGGGGCAAATTCTGGAGCTGGGACGTAAAACAGAACATGACGGCCATCGCCCTGCTGATTTATGGCGCCTATTTCGTGCTTCGGGCCTCGTTTGAAGACCCGGAGAAAAAAGCACGAGTCGGGGCGGTCTTCAATATTTTCGCCTACGCCAGTTTGGTGCCGCTACTCTACATCATCCCGAAACTCACAGATAGCCTGCATCCCGGCGCTGGCGGCAACATTGCCTTCGGCAGCGAAGACCTGGACAGCACCATGCGAATGGTGTTCTACCCGGCCATCATCGGCTGGACACTCATCGGGCTTTGGATTGGCCAAATCATCCTACGCACCACACGGCTTCGGGACAGGTTGATGGAGGTCTGAGGTATGAGGTATTGAAGTATGAGGTCTAGGGGTTTGGGAAACATACCTCCATACCTCAGACCTTTTTATTTGCCCGTGCAGAAAATTTCACAGACCTTAGCGCCCGTTTTAAGGACAGGATAAAAAGTTAAATATCAAAACCATGTTGATAGCTTCAAAAAAAGCGCTTTCTACTTGCTTGTTGTTTGTTCTCCCCCTCACTTTTCTATTGGCACAGCAAGACACGGACTTCATGCGCAGCATGGGGAAAATGTATGTGGTAGTGGCTGTGATTGCTGCTATTTTTCTTGGGATTGTTATTTATCTGATTCGCCTGGACCGCAAGCTTACCAAATTGGAGGACCAAATTAAAAATCATGGCTAAACAAATTCAAGTACCAAATTTCTACACGACCGTAGAAAACTTTTTCGAAAAAGCAGCGCCGTACACAGGCCTCGATGCAGGCTTGCTGGCCCAAATCAGGGTCTGCAACTCCATCTACGCCATCCAATTCCCAGTCGAAATCCAAAACAAAGTGACTGGCAAAATGGAGGTAAAAGTAATCGAGGCATACCGGGTGCAGCACAGTCACCACCGCTTGCCAACCAAGGGAGGTATTCGCTACTCCAACAATGTTGACCAGCACGAAGTAATGGCGCTGGCCACGTTGATGTCGTACAAATGCGCCATCGTTCACGTACCGTTTGGCGGTGCAAAGGGCGGCGTGAAAATCAATCCGAGGGATTACACCGAAGAGGAATTGGAGCGCATCACCCGCCGTTACACCTACGAGCTGGTGCGCCGCAATTTCATCGGCCCATCCATTGACGTGCCTGCCCCCGATTACGGAACTGGCGGCCGTGAAATGGCCTGGATTTATGACACGTATCGTACCCTCAAGGAAAATGAAATTGACGCCGCTGGTTGTGTAACCGGTAAGCCTGTTGCCGTTTATGGCATCCAAGGCCGCACCGAAGCCACCGGACGAGGCGTTTATTATGGCCTCCGGGAGGCTTGTGCGGATGAGCACGACATGAAAAAAGCGGGCTTAACCACTGGCTTGGCGGGCAAAACGATGATTATCCAAGGGATGGGTAATGTGGGGTCCTTTACCGGAACCATTTCACAGGAAGAAGGCGACGTGAAAGTCGTTGGTGTCGGTGAGTGGGATGGCGCTATCTATCTGGAAAGCGGTATCAATGTTGAAAAACTGCTGAAAGTACGGGATGAGACTGGCTCTATCACCAATTACCCGGGTGCAAAGGTATATTCAAAAGAGGACCGCAACAAGATTCTTGAAATGCCTTGCGACATACTCGTTCCAGCAGCGTTGGAGAACCAAATCACTACGGATAATGCCAGCAAAATAAAAGCAAAAATCATTGGTGAAGCGGCCAACGGCCCTATCAGCTCATCGGCTGAGGAGGTGTTGCTAAAAAAAGGCATCCTCATCGTGCCCGATGTTTACTTGAACGCTGGCGGTGTAACCGTTTCTTACTTCGAGTGGCTGAAAAACCTGTCACACATGCGATTTGGCCGGATGGAGAAACGCTTTAACCAGACTTCGCAAGAGCGCCTCTTGCACGCCATGGAAGACCTCACTGGTCGGAAAATAGACCCAGATTTGCTGCGCAAAGTGGCACGTGGTGCCGATGAGGTGGACCTTGTTCGTTCTGGCTTAGAGGAAACCATGAGCCGTTCTTACGGGTTCATTCATGAGTTCCAGAAAAAACACAATATTGATATGCGCACAGCTTCGTTCGCTTACGCCATCAAATTGATAGGCGACGATTACCAGAACTTGGGCATCTTCCCATAGTGGTGGAGTTCGAAATTGGGTAATGGGTTTGGGAATTGGGTATTTTATACAATACCTAATTCCCAATTCCTACTACCCTACTTCTTGTTGAAAATCGTAAGTGCTGCAATCACCAGCGCAATGCCCGCCCCGAGGTAGAACACATCCATGCCGCCCTCCCAGTTCACGACCTTGCCAAGAAAGACCACTGCCAAAATCATTACCACTACTTCCAATAGTTTTTTCTTGAGGTCTGTTAAATCTCGAATGGTCAGCCATTCCGGCATCTCAATGTCAGGGTCAATGAACAGGTCGTATAGCCCGAGCGCAATCAAGTAAAGCGCCACGGCAAGTAGAAAAAGGTCGGCTGTTTCCAGAAAACCAAGCATCGAAAGCTTCGTGTCCAACTCGCCGTTGACAATCCCTATCACAATCTTCACAATCTTGTAACCGCCAGTACCCATGAGCGCAATGCTCGAAACCAACAGGCCAAACACGGGCACAATGACGAGGTAGCGGCTGTTGGAAAGGAGTTTTTTTAGCATGAAAAATAATTTTAGCGGTTTGCAAGGTAGGGTTTTTGGAAAAAGAATCGTCTTTGATTAAACGGCACTGACCAAAAAGTGTCAATAGCTTCACCAGAAAAAATCAGCTGCTATGTAAGCAAGAATACTCGACAGTTTTTACCGGTGCGCACCGAAAGGCTGCTCCAAATTGAAGCATCATTTTTAACAAAAAAAATCTACTGAAATGAAGATGACCAAATTGATTTTTAGCTCCGCCCTTGTGATGGGCTTTGTTTTCACCAACTGCACAAAAGACGAATCAACGACCGACCAAGCAGCCACCCAACAGATGGTTGCGGCGAGCGAGGACAACTCCACCGCTGAAGACCTCTACCAAAACGTGGACGACCAAGTGGACGTAGTTGTCGAAGCCCGTGGCGGTGGCGGCGGCGCTTGCCCCACTGTGACGGTTGACCCAAGCTGGGACATGTTCCCTCGGACGGTCACCATTGATTTCGGCACAGATGGCTGCACAGGCCCGGATGGCCGCATCCGAAAGGGCCAGATTGTCGTGGTACAAACGGCTGAATGGTGGGTACCAGATGCCGAGCGCACTACCACTTTCATTGGATTCTCCGTTGACGGCGCACAACTCGAAGGCACAGCCACCCTCGTAAACCAGGGCTACGATGCCAACGGCAACATCACCCTCACTCGGACGGTAGCCGGTGCCAAAATTACTTTTCCAAACGATGATGTGACCACTTGGGAAACGCAGCAGCAGCTCACCCAAATCGAAGGCGGAGGCACGCCGCTCATTTTACTCGACAATGTTTTTGAATTCACGTCCATTTCCAGCGGCATCAACCGCAACGGCCAGGCATTCACGGTCGAAACCATCACCCCGCTGGTGAAGCACAAACTTTGTCCGTGGCTCGTATCTGGCATCATCCAACTGGACGTGGCAGGCAAGACGCTGCAGCTTGATTACGGCAATGGCAACTGCGACAAATTCGGTACTTTGACCTTGCCAAATGGCGCTTCGCTAATCATCGAAGTACGCCGGACTTGGTAACATGAAACCAATTTTTCTTCAAAATTTCCAAAAAAGAAAAGCGTGGTCGAGCAATCGGCCACGCTTTTTTCATTCGTAAATCGTAAATCGTAAATCGTCCAATCGTAAATCGCCCTACCCCTTCGCCTTCGACCAGGCATCTCGCAGCGTCACGGTGCGGTTGATGACCAGTTTTTCGGTCGTCGAGTCGGTGTCCACGGTGAAATAGCCGAGACGCAGGAACTGGTATTTATCGCCGGGGGTTCCCGACGCCAGACTCGGCTCCAACATGGCTTTCGTCACTACTTTCAACGAATCAGGATTAATGAGTTCGAGGAAGTCACGCTCATCGTTGGCGGGGTCTTCAACCGTAAAAAGGCGGTCGTAGAGCCGCACTTCAGCCGGAATGGCATGAGGGGCGCTCACCCAGTGGATGGTCGTCTTCGGCTTGAGGCCGCTGGTATCGCTGCCGCTTCTGGATTCCGGAAAATAGGTGCAGCGCAGTTCTGTGGGCTTGCCGTCTGCATCCTTCACTACCTCGTCGCATTGGATGATGTAGGCGCTTTTCAACCTGGCCAACGTGCCGGGTGAGAGGCGGAAAAATTTCGGTGGCGGGTTTTCCATGAAATCATCCTGTTCTATCCAAAGTTCCCGGCCAAATGGCATTTGACGAGTCCCGCCGTTCGGGTCCTCGGGGTTGTTCTCGGTTTCGAGGAACTCCGTTTTTCCTTCTGGATAATTCGTGATGACCACTTTCAGTGGGTCGAGCACGGCCATTGCCCGCAGGGCGATTTTGTTCAAATCCTCCCGCACGAAGAACTCCATCAGGCTCAGGTCCACGAGGTTTTCCCGCTTCGCAATGCCGATGCGCTTGGCCCATTCCCGAATGGCTGTTGCCGTGTACCCCCTGCGCCGCATAGCGGAAATGGTGGGCATGCGGGGGTCGTCCCATCCATTCACATGGCCTTCGTTCACCAGTTTCAGCAGTTTTCTTTTCGAAACAATGGTGTAGCTCAGGTTGCGCCGAGCGAACTCATATTGCTTCGAAGGGAAAATGCCCAGCTTCTCAATGCACCAGTCATAAATCTCCCGGTGCGGCACGAATTCCAGCGTACAAATCGAGTGTGTGATATGCTCGATGCTGTCGCTTTGGCCGTGCGCCATGTCGTACATCGGGTAGATGCACCAGTCGTCGCCGGTGCGGTGGTGGTGTGCGAACTTGATGCGGTACAGCAGCGGGTCCCGCATAATCATGTTTGGGGAGGTCATGTCGGCCTTCGCACGCAGGGTTTTTGTGCCTTCGGCAAACTCGCCCTTGCGCATCCGCTCGAACAGGTCGAGGTTTTCTTCCACGCTGCGGTCACGGTACGGGCTGGGTTTACCCGGCTCGGTCGGCGTGCCTTTCAGCGCTGCGATTTCCTCGGCCGTGCTGTCATCCACGTAAGCGAAGCCCTTTTTGATGAGGTCAACGGCGAAGTCGTACAGCTTTGGAAAGTAATCGGATGCATAGAAGATATTGGCTGGCTCAAAGCCCAGCCAGCGCACGTCGTTGATGATGCTGTCCACATACTCCGTCTCCTCCGTCACCGGGTTGGTATCGTCGAAGCGGAGGTTGCACTTGCCGCCATACTTCACCGCCAGCCCGAAGTTTAGGCAGATGCTGGTGGCATGTCCCACGTGCAGGTAGCCGTTTGGTTCCGGCGGGAAGCGGGTATGCACCCGGCCTCCGTTTTTGCCAGCGGCGATGTCTTGCTCGATGATTTCTTCGAGGAAATTGAGGGACTGGGTTTCTTCTTTGATGTTGTCGGTTGTCATTCTAAAAAATTGATGTCTTGATGATTCGTCCGTTTTGAACTGTGATATAGTTCATAAATCCAAGTCGGTATTTTCCGTCTGGTGCCAACTCAACACCCTGAATAACATTATTTCCTTTTTTCACTACAGTAGAGCCATCATAATATTCTATTGCAATATCACCTCTATCCGTTGTAAAATTTGAAGTAACAAGTATTCCTATTAATACTCCATTTTCCACTACATATCTTTTTCCAAAGCTTTTTATCGTAGCATTCTCAATAGGTTTCATTTCAATTGTCACCTTAGAACCAATGACGTTAGGATAGTTGTGAAACTCTAAATTCATTCCATCCGGGAGTTCTCTTTGGAAAATATTATTTTTAGCGTAAAATAGTTTCTTGATATAAGAGCTTACATCTAAATCTGGAATTAAGACCTCATTAGCCAAAACGAAATTCCCATTTTTTAAACCATCTTGATTCAATACCATTACCGCAGAATCAACGAAATTTTGATTCAACAATATTTTGTCTTTCAACCTGTCAATCAATAGGCTTTTTGCTGGCGCTAAATATTCCCATTTACCAATCGTGACTACTCCATTCAATGACATCACCAATTCACCATCACGCTTGAAAATATACTTTTGGAAGCCACCTTCTGAATCAATCAACACCCAAGGCACATCCACAAAAGTCTCTTTTCGGTCAAGGCTTTGACTAAATTCCTTGAGACGAGGAATGATGTTTTCGATGTATTCTTTCATTGGAATGGGTTTACATCTGGAGGCAATTTTCTTAGGCAATAACAGCCAAATTATAATCTTCCTTCACCGGATTCACCCCCCCAAACACCTCCGAAGGCAACATCCAGCTTTCCAGCGCCTCGCCCGTAGCCTCGTCATAAAGCAAACAAAAGACCTGCTCCAGTTCTGATGTATTGAAGGCGTCACGCACGGAGATTTGACCTGATTTCACTCCTTCCAATCGGGCTTCGGTTATGGGGAGCACTAACCGCTGCTCCAAGCCACCCTCGGCATACTGCAAGAGGTAACTGAGGTATTTAAAACCAGCATGGTTCTGCTCCACCGTCAGCACGGGTACGCCCTGAAAATCAAGCACTTCCACCACTTCGAGGTCAAGGGGATGAAAATTGAGTTTGTATGTGTCAGGTATTTTCAAGTGAAACCGGGTTTGCGGCTTGCTGTCGTGGGGAACGACAGCAAGACGCAAATTTCAACGAAAAACCCCAACTAATGATTCCTATTAGAAAAAATCACCAAAAAAATCACTTCCCCGCCACCTGAGCAGGCCGCACCTCCACCTTGCTCGGCAGCGTCCTCGGGTTCATTTTCAGCAGGTCAACCGTCATCTGGCCGAGGTCTTCCGGCTGGATTTTCCAGGCATCGGCGGCGTTCGGTGTGTGGTTGTTGAAGTGAGTGGCGACGGAGCCAGGCATGATGGTCGTGACTTTGATGCCCCGGTCACGCACATCGAGCATGACGGCTTGGGTGAAACCCACAAGGCCAAACTTGCTGGCATTGTACGCCGATGCCGTCGGGAAAAAGTTGGTGCCCGCCAAACTGGCGATAGTGATGAGGTAGCCCTTCGTGGCCGTCAGTGCTTCCAATGAAGCTTTAACGCTGTAAAAAACGCCCGTCAGATTGGTGTCGATGGTCTCGTGCCACTGCTCCGGCGTCAGGTCGGCGATGTTGGCGAAGTGGCCGACACCCGCATTGGCGACCATCACATCGAGGCTACCGAAGGCTGCCAGCGTCTTTGCTACCGCTGCTTTTTGACTCTCAAAATCTCGAACATCGGCGGTGATGGCGAGTACTTTACCAAACTTGGACAGTTCAGCGGCAGCGGCTTCAATAGTCGCTGCGTTTCGGCCAGTAATGGCCACATTCAAGCCTTCTTTCAGCAGGCTCTCAGCGATGCCGTAGCCAATGCCCTTGCTGCCCCCGGTGATGAGGGCTGTTTTTCCAGTGATGTTCTGCATGTCGTTTTTAAGTAAAAAGGTGAAAGGAAAAAGTCAAAAGTAGCGAGACGTGCTACATTTGCCAAAACGCCCCGGAAGCCGATTGGTTGACTTTTCAAAAATCAAATTCATGAAAAAACTAATTTTCAAAAACGGAGACACGATGCCCGCCCTCGGCCTCGGCACTTGGCAGGCACCTCGTGGCGAGGTCGGACAGGCAGTGCGGGAAGCCATTCGCTGCGGCTATCGACACATCGACTGTGCCGCCATTTACGGCAACGAAATGGAAATCGGTGAGGCGTTGCACGCCACCTTCGAGGCTGGCGAGGTACGAAGGGAGGAGCTTTGGATTACCTCCAAACTGTGGAACACCCGCCACGGCCACGCCAACGTGCGACCCGCCCTCGAAAAAACACTGGCCGACCTCCAACTCGGCTACCTCGACCTTTACCTCATCCATTGGCCTGTCGTGCAGGATGGCAGTACGCAGCCCCCCAGCTTTGTACCGTTGGAGCAGCAGCCCATCGCCGATACTTGGCTGGGCATGGAGGACTGCCTCGAAGCTGGCCTGACACGACACATCGGCGTCTCGAATTTTAGCATAAAAAAGCTGGCGAAACTATTGGAAACCACTCGCCACCACCCAGAGATGAACCAAGTGGAAATGCACCCGCTGCTGGCGCAAAACGAGTTGGTCGCATTTTGCGGAGCGGAAAAAATACACGTCACGGCCTACACACCGCTGGGCAGACCGGCCGCTGCCGACCGCCCCGCCAACGCCCCTGAGCTGCTGAACAACCCTGTGGTAACGGCCATTGCGGAGCAACGAAACTGCACACCAGCGCAAGTCGTGCTGGCCTGGGCGATGGAGCGGGGCACTTCGCCGATTCCAAAGTCGGTGACGCCTAAGCGGATTCAAGAAAACTTGGCTTCGCAAAACGTGGCGCTCACGACGGCGGACATGACAGCTTTGAACGGCCTCGACCGTCATTTTCGGTATGTGGATGGAACGTTTTGGGTGGTGCCTGGCGGGCCTTATACTTTGGAGAATTTGTGGGACGAGTAATGAATCGTGCCGCCGAACTCCAGTTCGGCGGTCATACCTCCGCCGAACTGGA
>JAIPBL010000067.1 GCA_021739645.1 Saprospiraceae bacterium
CATAAAAGGAATTGTAGTGTCGGACGAAGCGCTTGAAAAGGTGAATTTGACAGAAGCTAAATTTCATGGGGAATGGAACTATAGTATCGCCCCAAATCAAAAATATAAGTAGGAAGTTATTTTTGCGCAAACCCTAAGTTTCCAGAGGAAATGAGGTCAGAAAAAGTGAAGAAGTTGTTGGGAATCTTGAAATTAATAAGGTTTGATAAAACAGGAATTTCGCCGCTGAGTTGATTATTTGACAAAAGCAGAATTTTTAAATTCGGCGAATTGGAGAAAACAGGAATTTCGCCGCTGAGGTAATTATTGTGAAGCCATAACGACTCTAAATTCGGCGAGCTGGAGAAATCTGGTATTTCCCCAATAAGCTGATTGGAGTAGAGGTATAGTGTTTTTAGCTTGGGCGAGTTTAAAAAGCCAGGAATTTCGCCGCTGAGTTGGTTGTTGTTGAGCCATAACGACTCTAAATTCGGCAAGTTGGAGAAATCTGGTATTTCCCCAATAAGCTGATTGGAGTTGAGGTATAGTGTTTTTAGCTTGGGCGAGTTTAAAAAGCCAGGTATTTCGCCGCTAAGTTGATTATAGTAAAGCACTAAGATTTCTAAATCCTGCAAGCTTGAAAACGGAGGTATTTGGCCTGTAAGCAGATTGGAATAAAGTAATAGTTCATTTAATTTAGGCAAGCCAAAGAAGTCGGGTATTTCACCAATAAGTTTGTTCTTGTCGAGCCTTAATTTTTCCAAATTTGGTAAATTGGAGAACGAAGGTATTTGACCCGTGAGCTGATTATCGGAAAGGTATAGATGTTTTAACTTCGGCAGGTTCGAAAAATCAGGTATTTCGCTGTTGCACTGATTGCCGTTGAGCCAAAGCCATTCTAAATTCGGCAGGTTTGAAAAATCCGGTATTTCGCCGTCAAGCTTGTTGTTGGAAAGCTCTAACCAATACAGGTTTGGCGAGCTTGTGAAATCCGGTATTCCGCCCGTGAGTTGATTCGATGCAAGGTTTAAGGCACTTAGCTTCGGCAAGTTTGAGAAATCGGGTATTTCACCAATGAGTCCGTTAGAGTAAAGGTATAAACCCAATAAATTTGGCAAGTTTGAGAAATCAGGTATTTCACCAATAATTTGATTACTATTAAGGCCTAAGCCTGCTAGCTTGGGTAAATTCGAAAAATCGGGTATCTCGCCATCGAGATTATTGTTGGGTAAGATTAATTGTCCTAAATTCGGCAAGTTCGAAAAATCAGGAACCTGGCCGACCAGTTGATTGAAGTTAAGGTACAATGAATTTAACTTCGGCAAGTTCGAAAAATCCGGTATTTCGCCACTGATATTGTTGTTCTGAAGATATAAGATTGCCAAGTTCGGCAAATTGGAGAAATCGGGTATTTCGCCATTGAGCTGATTTTGCGTAAGCCATAAGGTTTCTAAATTCGGCGAGTTGGAGAAATCCGGTATTTCGCCGCTGAGTTGATTTTCCGACAGCCTTAAGTATGTTAAATTCGGCAAGTTGGAGAAGTCCGGTATTTCGCCGCTAAGCTGATTGGAGGCGAGGTTTAAACTGCCTAAATTTTGCAGGTTGAAATCAAGCACCGCTCCCTTTAATTGATTGGAACTAAGCGTGATATCAACTACGCAACCCTCCGCATTAACTGTAATCCCGTACCACGAACCGACCGGCATCCCCGGCTCCAGCCAATGGGTATTGTTCGTCCAATTGTCTCCTTCAAAATTCTGATAGAAAGTCACCAATTCAAGGCTATCCGCTACTGGATTACAGGCGCAGGCTGGGGATGTGGGATTAGCAAGAAGAGAATTTTTCCCTACGAAAATGGAGAGGGCGATAAAAAATAATTGGAAGTTCTTCATAACAAGAAGGTTGTGTGAATTAAGGGTTGACATGCAGTTGGTAGTGCCGTATCCCAATACCTATTGGGACACGGCACATTTCAACCCCAATTTGCAAAAGGTTAGTAATAATTAGGGTATTCACTTGAGTTACGCTCATTTCAACAAAACAAACCCCGCCCATTTCACAGGGTAAAATACGCTTTCTTTCATCATTTTCTGCGTGGCGTAGAAGGCGTTTTCAATGGTCATGCCCTTTTCGAGATAGTTTCGGTAAAAATCCGTCATAAAAACCTTGGTGTCCCGGTCGTCCACTTTCCAGAGACTCATGATGATGTACTCCGCCCCTGCGATTTTAAAGGCCCGTTGCATTCCGTAAACGCCCTCGTTTTCATAGACCTGCCCAAGCCCGGTGTCGCAGGCCGACAGCACCACCAAATCTGTTTGGGACAGTTCCATCTCGCTGATTTCAAAAGCGGTGATGAGCGCATCCCCACTTTCTGCGGCATTGGCGTTGGCCAGTACCAGTCCGCTTTGGGTAAGTTCGAGGTTCGTTTTGTCCACGTCAATTTTGGATTTCACCTGCAAGAGGTCTTCCGTCGTAAAAAAGCCGTGCGTGGCAAAATGGATGAGTTGCAGGTCCGGATTCTGGCTGACATGCTCTTGCAGGCTGTGTTTTTGCGGGGCTTCGCCTTTCAGAAGCAGGGTGGAGTAGCCTGTTTTTTGAAGAATGCCCGAAATTTCGTCCACTTCCTTTTCCGTCCAGGGCAGGTCGTTCCATGCGCGGCGGTTGTTGCGGTCGCCGCGGGTGCCCCCGCTATCGCTGCCGTATTTCAAGCCGCCCATCAGCAGGGCTTTTTTCTTCTTTTGGGAGTAATCAATTTTCTTTTTCAAAATGAGGTTTCGGAAAGAAGTCATCTGCAAAAACTGGATTTTGTCAGACACCACCGAATCCAAGGCGGTCGGAATGGCGTGTAGGGCGAGGTTGTGCAGGATGCCGTCGCTCACGTAATAGATGCGCCCGATGCCGTCCAAATGCGGCGCTAAAGGTTTCAAAATTAGGTCGTAGAGTGAAACCGGGAGCAGCGTGTCGAGTGGAGTGGCGCTCCGTTTCGGCCAGGAGTAAAGCCGCTGTATGAGGCCGTCACTGGTGGTGAGTTTCTTATCGAAGTACTTCGTCAGGTCAGATTCCAAGAACAGTGGAACAAAGACAGGCGCTTCAGCATTGGACAAAATGAGCATGGCGGCGTACAAAAAATCCGCCCCGCTTTCGGACTGAAAACGGACGAAATCAATGGCCGCCTCCGAGTCCGACAACTCGAACCGGACAAGGTCCCAACTGAGTTGCTCGTCTTCCTGCCGAAGCCTGCCGAGACTCCGGGACATTTCAACTTCGACGGAGGCAATTTTGTCCTGTAAAGCGGCTATCCTGACATTATCCTTCTCCTCCTTGTCCAACTCTTCTGATAGATTGAGTTTCTGTTCGGTCAACTGTTCCGAATAATCGGTGATTTCTTTGGACTGCTTGATCGCCTTTTTGATTTTCAGCATGGACTCAAGTACGAACCCCTTGTAAAAAAGAGAGCAATCCAAGGCCTTTGAGGTGAGCACCTGGTTGCCGGGGTTCAGGCTGGTCAACGAGAGTATTTGCTGGAAATAATCGTGGTACAAGGCCGTGATTTCGACAAGCTCCCGGATAGAAAGGTACTTGGCGGCATCCACGATATGCTTGGTGATGATGTTGTCTATCTGCTGGATTTTCTCGATGGCCTGGCTGTATTCTTTGGTTTTTTTGAGAAACAGGAAATAAGCGTATTCCGATTTGAAATACTCGATGTGGTTCCGGGAATATTTCTGGGAAATAATGGCACTTGCCGTTTTGTACATGGCTTCCAATCCGGTGGTTTCCCCTTTTTTTAAAAGAAGGTCTGCCTTTTCGATGAGGGCTAATGCATAATATGGATGCTTCTCTCCGTGGATTTTTTTAAAAATATCTACTGCCTCGGCACACAATTCAAGGGCTTTTGGCAGGTTGTCCGATTCAGCGTACAGATTGCTGAGGGCTAACAGCACCTTGGCATAGTTGGAGCTTTTTTCCTCTTCGTAGGTCAGCTTGTTTTGGAGGATTTCCTCGTAAAGGGAGGTAGCTTTCTGCTGCTTGTTCATATCCTTCAGCAGAGAAGCTTTTATTTGCCTGTAACCATCAAGTTCTTCTGTTCTCGCATCGTCTTTCAGTCCAATGGCAATGGCTTCGTCAATTTTTTCCAGGGCATTTTGGTCTCGCCCCATAGCTTGCAAGAGCATTGAATAATTGAACAGCCCTTTCGCATAATCGTTGTTTTTTCCACGGGTAGATTCCTTCACTTTCAAAGCAGCGGCAATGCATTCTTCCGCCTCCTGGAACTTGTTGAGGCGGGTGTAGCCATTTCCCAACTGGTTCAGGATGCGCCCGTATTGCACGTCGAAAACCCCGTTTTTTTCCTTAATGCGCCGGGCTTCCAGCAGCACTTTTTCTGCTTCCTTGTATTCACCCGAAAACTGGTAGCCGAAGCCGAGCGAGTTGAGCGCTTTGGTGTATTCGATGGACTGCGCTCCCTGCGAGGCTGCATAGGCCGCCGCAGCATGTTTGTTGCATTCCACAAACTTCTCCATGTTTTGCGACCTCATATAAGCGTTGCCACACTCGAAATAACAATCTCCCAAATCAGGATGTCCGGCAGGCAGGTACGCCGCCAGTGATTCATACGATGCGATGCATTCAGGGTATTTTCCTTGGTAATAATGGATGCGGGACACCAACAGGTGGGCTTCGGCAAAGGCGGATGTGTCTGCCGGCAGGATGGCAGGCAGCAAGGTGTTCAGGACTTGCCCGGCTTCCTCGTACTTTTTTTCTTTTACCAAGGCCGCTACATCATCCAGCTTTTGCTGGGCAAAACCGGTCGAGAACGAGAGGGCCAAAAACAACAGAAGGGCATAGTTTGTTTTCATATTCCTTTGGGTTTGAGGGTCTTGTGATTTTCAAAGGTAAGAAATCGCTGCGCCTGTACAAAGCTTCATTCCAGAGGGGGCAGGCGCATCACTCCACTAGCACAAACCCCGCCCACTGGTACGGATTAATGAACCGCTCCCGCATCTCCTGCTGCGTAGTGCGGAAGGCATCGGGAATGCTCATTTTCCCTTCCAACCAGTTTTTGTAAAAAGTGGTCATAAACACCGAAGTCTCCTGGTCGGGCACTTGCCACAGCGACATGACGAGGTACTTCGCCCCGGCAATCTTGAAGGCCCGTTGGAGGCCGTACACGCCTTCGTTTCCTTGGATGTCGCCAAGCCCAGTCTCACAGGCGGAGAGCACCACCAGTTCCGTATTCGAGAGGTTCATCTGGCTGATTTCGTAGGCGGTGAGGATGCCATCGTCCATGCCCGGCTTGAGCGGCTTTCCGGTTTGCCAGGCGTGGTTGCCCCCGGTGAGGATAAGGCCGGAGCGTATCATGGGGTGGTCGGAGATTTTGAAAACAGACTCATCCGATTGCGGATTTCGGATTGCGGATTGCGGGTCGGGGAAGAAGAAGCCGTGGGTGGCAAGGTGCAGGATGCGTGGGGATGGCTTGTCTTTCCCGATGGTTTTGAAGGATTCTTCTGAGGCCGCATCGCTTGAAAACATTTGCGATGAAAATTTCGACTTTTGGAGGAGCGAATGGATGCTTGAAACTTCTTTTTCCGTGCCCGGCAGGTAGCCCCAACTTTCTCCTCGTTGCGGTAAACTGCGGTCGGCGTAGGTGAATGAAAGTTCTGAATGTGCCGTCAACATATCTTGCGATGTCGAATTCTGCACAAAAAAGGTTGTGTCCATTTCATATTGGATGCCGCCGAAAAGTAATGCCTCGTTGGTTGCATCAGATTTGGTCAAATCCGGTACGACCAATGAACGGGTGCTGCCAAGCCGAACGAGTTGGAATTGGTCTGAAAGGATACCAACCCTTTTTCCCTCTTTAAGGGAAGGTATTGGAACCGCATCGAAGTTTATGCGGTGCAGCAAGCCGGAAGGTGAGAAATAAACTGTTTTTACATTTTTAAGCAAGCTATCCAATGGCTGCCAGATGAGTTCATATAAACCTGTAAGCTGAGTCGTTTTTAGCGGCTGGGCACCCCGGCTGTAGATTTGGGCGAACAGTTCGCTGCGTTGCTCTTTGTTGTCAGGTGTAAGCACTGCGGTCAGTTGTTTTTCCTCAAAGAGCGGGATGAACAATGGTTGTACCTCTCCCGGTCGCAGCAGCAGGGCAGCGTACATCGTGCTGTCGGTTTGTTTTTTATCCCAGTAACGATAATGAACAAATTCAATGGCCGCCTCACCCGTTTTTAGGGTAGCCTGCACCTCTTGCCAGTTTACCTGTCGCCGGGCCTCGCCGAAACCCGCCACGGTACGGGTAAGGTCTTTTTCGAGCTGATCGGCTTTCTCTTCGAGGCCTGCTATTAAACTGTTGTCCCTGTCGGAGACGGGCAGGGAATACTGAGCGGCAAGTCGGCGTCCGTAGCCTTTCAGTTGATTGAATGATTCGGTAGCTTCCGGACTTGAATTTGCCAAATTTCTCAGATGATTGGAGGCATTGAGCAGGAACCCTTTGTAAAAAAGGCTGTTGTCAAAACACGCAGCGGTTAGCATTCCCCTGCCGGATAGTTGGTTAAAAGAAAGTGTATGGTGCTGGTCTTCTGAAAAGGTGTTCAGGTAATTGTTCAATTCCTGTTCCGATAAGTGGAGCAGGGCCTTTGCTATCAGGGTTTGATTGACAGTGGATAGCTCCAAATAGTAAGGTTTGCCTTTTTCGTATTGGCCCATTGCCCCATACAGATTCGCCAAGCCGTTCAGGCTTACTGCATAATCGGGATGTTCCTTTCCCAAGGCTTTTTCACGGATGGCTTTGGACTCGAAAAATAATGGTTCAGCTTTTCCGTATTGGCCCATGTTCGAGTACAGAACCGCCAGGTTGTTCAGGCTTCCTGCATAAAGGGGATGTTCCTTTCCCAATGCTTTTTCCCGTATGGCTTTGGCTTCGAGGTAGCGTGTTTCGGCTTTTCCGTATTGGCCCATGTTATGATACAGGCTCGCCAGGTTATGCAGGCTTTGGGCATATTCGGGATGTTCCTTTCCCAATGCTTTTTCTAGGATGACTATAGCTTCGAGGTAGAGCGGTTCAGCTTTTTCGTATTGGCCCATGTTATGATGCAGAACCGCCAGGTTGTTCAGGCTTTGGGCATAATGTGGATGTTCCTTTCCCAATGCTTTTTCCCGGATGGTTTTGTCTTCGAGGTAGAGCGGTTCAGCTTTTTCGTAGTTACCCATGTCCGAATACAGATTCGCCAAGGCGCTCAGGTTTCTGGCATAATCGAGATGTTCCTTTCCCAATGCTTTTTCCCGGATGGCTTTGGCTTCGAGGAAGAGTGTTTCGGCTTTTTCGTATTGGCCCATGTCCTGATACAGATTCGCCAGGTTGTGCAGGCTTGCTGCGTAATCGGGATGTTCCTTTCCCAATGCTTTTTCCAGGATGGTTTTGGCTTCGAGGTGGGGTGTTTCGGCTTTATCGTATTGGCCCATGTACCAATACAGACTCGCCAGGTTGTTCAGGCTTGCTGCATAAAGGGGATGTTCCTTTCCCAATGCTTTTTCCCGTATGGCTTTGGCTTCGAGGTAGAGCGGTTCGGCTTTTTCATATTGGCCCATGTTCTCATACAGGTTCGCCAGGTTGTTCAGGCTTTGGGCATAATCGGGATGTTCCTTTCCCAATGCTTTTTCCCGGATGGCTTTGGCTTCGAGGTGGAGTGTTTCGGCTTTATCGTATTGGCCCATGTGCCAATACAGACTCGCCAGGCTGTTCAGGCTTGCTGCATAAAGGGGGTGTTCGTTCCCTACCGTTTTTTCCCGGATGGCTTTGGCTTCGAGATAGAGTGTTTCGGTTTTTTCGTATTGGCCCATGTCCGAATACAGATTCGCTAGGTTGAGCAGGCTTCCTGCATAATCGGGATGTTCCTTTCCCAATGCTTTTTCTCTGATGGCTTTGGATTCGAGGTAGAGTGTTTCGGCTTTATCGTATTGGCCTATGTCCCTATACAGAATCGCCAGATTGTTCAGGCTCCAGGCATAATCAGAATGATACTTGCCCACGGCTTTTTCCCGGATGGCTTTGGATTCGAGGTACCATTTTTCTGCTTCTGGGTAGTCCCTTTTGAAATACAATACTCTTCCGTGGTTAAAACAGCAACTCCCATACCCCGCCGACTCCCGCCCCAGTTTTTCCAGAGCCAGTTTCTCCGCAGCGGCATTGACTTCGAGGGCTTTGTCAAAGTCGCCTTGTCCAGTAAGGGTTCTGGAGATTTGGATAAGGCTGTCCACCTGCTTTATCACGGTGGAGTCGGGGGTTTGCGCAAGCGAAAAAAGTGGGAGGAGGGAAAGGGAAAGGAGGGTAAACGTTTTCATAATTGTTAGTTTTTAATGAAGGATTAATCGAACCCAACAAAGTTAACCCAAAGCAGAAAAAATTGGTATTTTTGTAAAAAAACATCCATGTCCGCAGCCACGTTGCAACGCAGAAAAGATTTGACATTTGAAGAAATGGTGCTCAACTATGGGCCTATCGAGCTGCAAAGTCCATTGAGCAAGGAGGAGTTTATGGCGTTGGCCGAGCGTCATCCCGACTTCCGCATGGAACGTGAAACGGACGGCTATGTCACCATTATGTCCCCAGTAAAAAGAGGCTCCAGCAAACGAGAATTCAACTTGAGCGGCCATTTTTTTATGTGGCACTACCAAACCAAGTTGGGCGAACTACACGGCTCGTCCGGCACTTTTGATTTGCCTGACGGCGCTATCAAGATGCCTGATGTGGCTTGGATTTCTCCTGAGCGGCTTGCCGCATCAAATGACAACGACGAGGAAAAATTCGTGCAAATCGTCCCCGATTTTGTGGCCGAAGTGCGCTCCGGTACTGACCGTTTGGCCAAGTTGCAGCGCAAAATGAAAAACACCTGGATGAAGAATGGCGTCCGCCTCGCTTGGCTGATTGACCCTTACGAAGAGAAGGTGCATATTTACCGCACGGGGCAGCCAGAACCGGAAATCATCACGGGCTTTTCTGGCGAAAAACTCTCCGGCGAGGCCATCATGCCGGGCTTCGAACTGCCACTCGATGACATGAAGCGGCAAAAATAATTCTCACCTGTCCTATCTTTGCCCTACCTCGACTTTGATGGCAAACACAATCCCCGACTGCCGACTGCCAACTGTCGAACTACAAACTCAAAATGCTCGACACCGCCATCGAATACCTCCGGGGCGTCGGTACCGTGAAGGCCGACATGCTCAAAAAAGAACTCGCCATCCACACCTTCGGCGACTTGCTACATGCGTTCCCGTACCGATACGTGGACAAGACCAAGTTCCACAAAATCAATGAGTTAAGTGAGGAAAGCGGCGAGGTGCAACTCAAGGGCATCCTCCGCAAACTGGACATCCTCGGCGAGGGCGGAAAGCGGCGGCTCGTCGGGCGGCTGCGGGACGAGACGGGCGTCGTCGAGCTGGTCTGGTTTCAAGGAGTTTACTGGCTGGAAAAGAACCTGAAAGTCGGTGCGCCGTATGTTGCCTTCGGCAAAATCAACAGCTTCAACGGGTTCATCAATATCACCCACCCCGAACTGGAGGAGGTGAACGAGGAAAACAAAGCGGCCGACCTGACCTTCGCCCCGGTCTATCGCAGCACGGACAAACTGAACGCCAAGGGCCTGGAAGCCAAGGGCCGCCGTCGGCTCACCGAGGCGCTCTTCGAGAAGCTGACCCCAGCATTTTTACCCGAAAACCTGCCCGATTATCTGCTCCAAAAAATGCACTTGCCCAGCCGCTACGATGCGCTGCGCTGGATTCATTTTCCCCCCAGCCAAAAAGAACTGGACGCCGCCACCAACCGCCTGAAATTCGAGGAGCTTTTTTTCCTCCAAATGCGCCTGTTGCAGAGCAAACACCGCCGCAAGGCCGCCATCAAGGGCTATGTCTTCGGAAAAGTCGGCGAGCATTTCAACCAATTTTACAAGGAAAAACTGCCGTTCGAACTCACCGGCGCACAGAAACGGGTCGTCAAGGAAATTCGTGCCGACCTTGGCGCTGGCATCCAGATGAACCGCCTCGTGCAGGGCGACGTGGGCAGCGGAAAGACCGTTGTGGCGCTGCTCTCCATGCTGCTGGCGCTCGACAATGGCTACCAGGCCTGCCTCATGGCGCCCACCGAAATCCTTGCGCAGCAACACCTCATCGGCATCAGCGAGCTGGTGGAGGGGCTGGGCATCCGGGTGGACTACCTCAGCGGGAGCATCAAGGGGAAGAAGCGAGAAAAAATACTGGCCGACCTCAAAAATGGCGAAATCCACATCCTCATCGGCACGCACGCCCTCATCGAGGACTGGGTGGAGTTCCAAAACCTCGGCCTCGCCATCACCGACGAGCAGCACCGATTCGGGGTGGCACAACGGGCTTCCCTTTGGAAAAAAAGCAAGCCACTGCCCCCGCACGTGCTCGTGATGACGGCCACGCCCATCCCCCGCACCCTCGCCATGACGCTCTACGGCGACCTCGACGTTTCGGTGATTGACGAGCTGCCGCCGGGCCGCAAGCCCATCACCACCACCCACCGCACGGAGAACCACCGGATGCGGGTCTTCGGTTTTATGAAGGAGGAGATTGCGAAGGGCCGCCAGATTTACGTCGTGTTCCCGCTCATCGAGGAGAGCGAGAAGATGGACCTGAAAAACCTGATGGAAGGCTACGAGGTGCTGAGCCGGGAATTCCCCATCGAGCACTACCAAATCAGCATCGTGCACGGCAAGATGAAGCCGAAGGACAAGGACTTCGAGATGCAGCGCTTCGTGCGGGGCGAGACGCAGATCATGATTGCGACCACCGTCATCGAGGTGGGGGTGAACGTGCCGAACGCCAGCGTGATGGTCATCGAAAACACCGACCGCTTCGGACTCTCGCAACTGCACCAGCTACGGGGCCGGGTGGGCCGGGGTGCCGACCAGAGCTACTGCATCCTCCTAACCGATTTCAAACTGAGCACCGACGCCCGGGAGCGCATCGCCACGATGGTGCACACCACCGACGGCTTCGAAATCGCTGAGGCCGACCTGCGCCTGCGTGGCCCCGGCAATATCGAGGGCACCCAACAAAGCGGCCTGCTCAACCTGCACATCGCCGACCTGGGGCGGGATGGGGAAATCCTGAAAACGGCTCGGGAACTGGCCCTGCGGATTTTGGAGAAGGACCCGGAATTGCTGCATCCGCTGAACGGGATGATGCGGGAGCAGTTGGAGAAGGATACGAAACGGGGGAAGCATTGGGGGAGGATAAGTTGAGGGGCAAATGAGTAGCAATGTACCAATCTCGTACAAATTGAAATTCTTAATCACAAATGATACTCTTAATTGCTTTAAAAGCCAAGCGATGGACATTTCAATCAAACCAGTAGATTTTCGACTGCCTGGGTGCAATTTCTTATTAATTTATAACGAAACCTTATGTGTCATTTCTAACAATGAAACTTATGCGAATTTGCTTTTAATTGATACTGTGTCCTACCAAGAAATAGGAAACATTTCTATCCCAGTATCTTATGACATCACAAAAATGGATGACAATTTGGTGATAAGGCATCAAAAGGCAGGCATAACCATTATCGATGCTCATGATTATCACGCGGTTGAGTTTGACGATGAAGTCAGTTTCCGCCAGCCTATCTTGTTTAATGGAATATGGATAGCCCAAGTTTCACTACCAAATCATTACGACTGCAAGTTCGCATTCTATGATTTTGAAACAAAGAACTTGTACTTTAAGGATATTCCCTACAGGGTTCATCAAGGTATTATTTATAGAAATAAGAAAGTTGAGGGGCGGAACTATATTGAAAGATATGATGAAAAAACACAACATCGTCTTTGGGAGTTTGAACTTTCACAGTTCGATAAAATTGTTAGAAATCAAGAAAGACCGGGACACTGTTTAATATTTGAAAGAGTTGACAACATAATTTTAGCCGACACACTCAATGGAACCATCATAGCTTTAGATGTAAATACAGGCCAGCTTATCTGGCATATTGATACAGAATCTGACCCTGTCCTATCTGCTTACCCGGCCACGAAAGAAGGGAGATATGTCAAAATTAGCGACGGATTATCTCATGGTTACCTTCATATTAGTCCGGATGGTAAAAAATTGATGAGCCTGATAGGTTGTTATTATGTTGAGATAAATGTTTACTCCGGGATTGTTTCAAAAGTCGTAGACAAAACGAATGAATGGGCGCCGAAAAACTATTTTGTGTATCAAGGTTTTGCGGTGGAAAACAACTACTTTTATTTCTATTCACATCACGGCGTTGGCATCTTCGATACAGAAACATTGGACATTTCCGCCTATTACGATGCGGAAGAAACAATGAAGCCATTACGGACAGAGTTTATGAAAAATCAAGGTGGGCCTGTTTATCACGACAAAAAAATCTACATTGTTAATTCAGAACAAGAACTTCAATTTTTCGAAATCGAAGACTTACTAGTACAAACAATTGAATAATAAAGGAACCCGTTGTGGCCAGTTTGCAACTGACCACCGCAGTCCACATGAACTATCCCTTTTTCCCTTACTTTTGCTAAAACAAAGTTTCAGAAATGCAACCCAACCCAACCATAAAAGAAATCAGCAACTTGGTCTCCCAGCTTTCCGAAGCCGACCAAGCGGCGCTGCTCAAAGCGCTAAAAGCACAGGTGCTGCTTTTACAAGCCCGTCGCCTTGATGAATCCGTGAAACCGAACCAATTGGAGATGGAGAAGATAGTGGAGGTGGTTCGCAAAGTCCGCCAATTCCACTCCGATGCAGCCGCTTGAAGTCGTACTCGATACCAATATCTGGCTTAGGTACATTCTCAAATCGCAATTGGAGAAACTCACCTTGCTCATTTTGGAAAATGACTTGACCGTTTATTCCTCTGAGCGCTTTATCGCAGAATTGGAAGATGTACTGAAATACCCGGAAATTGCCAGCCGTTTGACCCTGCCTGCCAGCGAGTATGTTCACTTTCATCGAAATCTTGCCGTTGTTTCCCCTGTGATGTATGCTTTTCGTGGCTGTCCAGACCCGAAAGACGATTTTTTGTTTGACCTTGCCATTTCCGCAAGTGCCACCTATCTGGTAACAGAGGATAAGCTATTGCTCGGACTTGGCTTTGTGCGGAACGTAAAGGTGATTTCACTTGCTGAGTTTTTTGACTTGCTGGAAAAAAGAAAGCCCTTCCAATAACCAGTCCTTCCAAGTCTCCCACTGCCCCAAAGCTCAAGCAAGTTTAGCGCAGCGTAACTTGCGCCCCACACCCTCACGCTGCCTCCGCCATCTCCACCTGCAACGAATACCCCAACTGCTTCATCAAAGACTGGCAATCCTCCCAAGTCAAGCCAAAGCTGCGCACGTCAGCAACGCCCAACCTGCCCAGCACATCCATCAGTACATCCATATCTTTTTCGGCAAGGTTTCCTTCCATGATGGCGTTCTCCGACCAGTCCACCAGTTTTTCAAGCGACAGCTTGTGGTTGAGATAGGCGAATATTTTCTGTGCGGCGATTTTCTTTGTTACCGTCATGATTCTTTCAATTTTTGATGCCCAGTGTCCACTGGATATTTCTGATGGATTTCAACGAGCACGTCATTTTCATCGTAAATCTCCTGTCGGAAAATCAGGGTTTCCTCGGCAGCATCCACTTCTTTCACGTACCGGGCTTTCCAGCCATGTTTTCCCGCAATCTCAAACCAATAGATTCTGCCGCCGGTTGGCGTTTCATCCCAGTTTTTGAACTGTTTCTCGTTTTGTTGTTGCTTTTTGAAATCCATTGAGGGAGCAAATTAATGAATTCTGGTAAAACAAGTTTGGTCGAAATTGGATTTATCTCAGTTGTGGTCAGTTTGAACTATCTGTCGTCGCAAGTATCAAGCGAAACGCCACTTGCGACTTTTCAATTCTTCATCAGACTCGACAAACCCAGGAACTTTCCAACCTCGCCCCTCCTTCCTATATTTGTAAAAAATTCCGCCATGAATCCACTGCTTGAACGCATTTCCGTCAACCCGAAAATCTGCTTCGGGAAGCCTTGCATCAAAGGCCATCGCATCTGGGTGTCTCTTATTTTGGACTTCTTGGCTGCTGGGCATGACATTGAGTACATCCTTGAAAATTACCCGCAGCTCAAGCGGGAGGATGTGCTAGCCTGCCTTGCCTATGAAGATTTGCTTGGTCAAGCCAGACACCTTGATGCTTCCGTAGAACCTATGACCGAAGAAGAAGCTGAAGATTTTGTTAGAGGCATGGAAAATGAATTCAACCAAATAGAAGGTAGATGGTAATCAAGCGTTCAGTTTTGAGGTTAGCCATTTTTAGTTGAGCCAATATCAAAACCATCAAGCACAAACACTCAAGCCAGAAAAGCTAAAATGCAAGACCAAAACCCACCCAACCTCATCATCTACAACACCGCCGACGGCAAGGCTTCCGTGTCCTTACTTGCCAAGGACGGGCAGGTCTGGATGAACCAAAGCCAGTTGGCCGAACTTTTTGACACCTCAGTCCCAAACATCAACATCCATATCTCCAATATCCTGAAAGAGAAAGAGTTAGGTGTAGATTCAGTTATTAAGGATTACTTAATAACTGCCGCAGACGGCAAGGAATACAAGGTCAAATTTTATGCACTCGACATGATTCTCGCCATCGGATTCCGGGTGCGGAGCAAGCGGGGCACACAGTTCAGGATTTGGGCAAACCGGAATTTGAAGGAGTACATGGTGAAGGGCTTCGTGATGGACGACGAGCGTCTGAAAAACCCAGACGGCAGGCTCGACTATTTTGACGAGCTGCTCGAACGCATCCGGGACATCCGTGCTTCCGAGAAACGCTTCTACCAGAAAGTACGTGACCTGTTTTCCCTCAGCAGCGACTACGACCCCACCGACAAAGCCACGCAAATGTTCTTTGCCGAAACGCAGAACAAGCTCCTGTTCGCCGTTTCCGGCCAGACTGCCGCTGAAATCATTATATCCCGAGCAGACGCCGAAAAACCCAATATGGCCTTGACTTCTTGGAAAGGCTCCATCGTGCGCAAACAGGATATTTTTACCGCCAAGAATTACCTGACGGAAGATGAAATTGACACGCTGAACCGCTTGGTGGTCATCTTCCTTGAAACGGCGGAACTTCGGGCGAAAAACAGGCAGGACATACCCATGTCGTTCTGGCGAGAAAACGTGGATGGGATTTTGGCATTCAACGATAAGAAAATCCTTACTAGGGCTGGTTCCATCAGCCATTTAGCGATGGAAGAAAAAGTGCTGGAGATTTACGGCCAGTTCGATGCCCGGCGAAAAGCGTTGGAAGCCTCCACCGCCGACAAAGAAGATTTGGAGGAGTTGGAGAAGCAGGTTAAGTTGCGGAAAAAATGATAGTACCTCTGTTGAATCCTCGAAAAGGCCAGGTTTGGAGGAACCAAACCCAGTTAGCGGAGTTTTTTGACATTTCTGTTTGCAATTTCAGGCTTCATTTTCGGCAACAATTTTTCGTTTATTTCGTTTATTTCCTTATTTTTGAACTTCAAACTTGTTTATCATGAAGACATTCGAAAATATCGAAAGGCCCACCAAGCAAGAACAGGAGACCGCCTTGGCCTCCTACGATGCCCTCAATGCCATGCTCAATGAACTGGACATTGATGCGCCGGAGATTGAAATTGAGGAGACCGGACAAAAGATAAAAATCCCCTTGCGGGCGCTGAAGCTGCTTGCCAAGATACTGGAAGCAACAAGCAAGGGCCAGCCCATATCAATTGTCCCGATAGCTACGGAACTTACCACGCAGGCTGCGGCGGAAATGCTCGGCTGTTCAAGGCCACACCTCGTCGCCCTACTCGAATCCGGTGAAATCCCATTCACAAAAGTTGGAAAGCACAGAAGGGTCAGGTTTGAGGACGTGAAAAACTATAAGGCGAAACTGCGCCAGAACCGGAAGGCAATCCTGGTCGAAATGATGCAAGGAGACGAAGAATACGGGCTGTATGATTCATAGCATAAGGTTTACCTGCGTACTGGATACGAACGTCATCTATCCGTTCGAAGTCCGGGATATGCTGCTCTGGTTTGCGCACTACGAGCTGTTCACACCGAAGTGGAGCAAGCACATTTTCGATGAATGGGAGGATGTGATGAGGAGGCATAACGTACCTGAAGATGTGATAGCCAAACGCATTCAAGCGCCGAACAAGGCGTTCCCCGATGCATTGGTCACTGACTATGAAGTCCTCATTGATTTTTTGGACTTGCCAGACCCGAAGGACAAACATGTGCTTGCCGCCGCCATAAAGTCCAACGCCAATATTATCGTTACGAACAACCTGAAAGACTTCCCATCCGAATTACTGGAAACTTATGGCTTGTCGGCAAAAAGTCCAGATGATTTTTTGACCGATATTATTGACCTTAACCATGAGATTGCCGCAAGCGCTTTCAGGGAACTTGTTTTATACCGAAGGAACCCTGATTTGGATGAATTTCAGGTGTTGGAACGTTTGCGGAAAAATGGACTAAGGGATACAGCAGATTATCTTCATGCCATTCTCTAAGAAGCCGTTTGAACACCCGCTGAACGGGATGATGCGGGAGCAGTTGGAGAAGGATACGAAGCGGGGGCGGCATTGGGGGAGGATTAGTTGAAAAAAGTGACTATTTTTGTGAAAACTTCGAGCATGACAGAAATTGCGTTGTATCAATCCGTTTTGCAGAAACTTGGGCAGATTACGCCCCAAGACATGCCTGTATTGGATGCCTTTTTGACGAATCTGGTTAGTAAAGAAAAGCAGGCAAAGAAGAAGCCTCAAGCATTAAAATCACCTACTTACTGGCTGGAGCAACTTGCCAAATCAGGTGCCTTTGCCGACATCGAAAACCCCGTGGAATGGCAGCAACAGCTACGCCAAGACCGCCAACTTTCAAGATAACCCACCATGCTGATTGACAGCAATATTATCATTATCGTTCCAAGCTGACCAATATTGGGGTCTTGAATTATTTGAGGACACATGAAGGCGACCTTTGTGTGTCCATCGTATCAAAAATCGAAGTCTTGGGTTATCACCAATTGAAGCAGGTGGAAAAGGAGTTCCTGAACAATTTTTTTTATTCAATACCCATTCTACAACTTGATACCGCAGTTGCTGAAAAGGCCATTGAATTGCGGCAGCGGAAGCCAATGTCGCTAGCAGATTCCATATTGGCTGCCACAGCCCTTGCCAACAACTTGCCGCTTTTTACGGACAACATCAAGGACTATGCTGGAATCAAAGGGTTGAAGCTAATTTCTGTAGCAGATGCCTTAAAAGAAAGTTAGTTTTTGGGAGAAGAACCCGGTACTCCAGCACCTGCTGAATGTGTTGTACTAGCTACCTAAATGCGCCCAATTATAGCGGTCCAATGTCGGGAGACATGCCTTTTTCGATGTGCATTCTTGGCGGTGACAACTTATCATTCACTCATTACTAAACCGCTTCACCCGCCGCAGATTGAACCTGCCCACCACTAGACTATCTTTAACAGGCCAAAAAAAGCTGACATGGCCTGTACAAAACGCGACGGCATTTATCCGTGTATTTGTACAGCCCATGCCATCAATGCTTGCCGAATAGTACCAATCCTTAGTGTCAGTGCGTGTATCCTGCTGCATCCAAAACTACAAACTTCAAAGCACGGCGCTTGTCTTGCACTTGGATATTCAGCCAGTAGATGCCATCCGGGTACCTGTTCAGTTCAAACGTCACCGGTTCCATTGGCAATGAATCAATCCGGCGCTGTTCGACTACCACGCCCTGCCCATTCACAATCTGAAAGGTTGCGTTTTTGCCAGTTTCGGACGGTAACAGCACGTTCACTCTATCCCGGGCGGGGTTCGGAAACACGGCATATTTACCTGACATTTCCCACTGTAACCCGTCCCTTATACTTCCCACAGGAGAATGCTCATCTCGTTCGTCCACGTCTGGGTCGGAGGTGGTGGCGTTGTCCTCCGTTCCGACCATGTTGGTCAGTGGCGGCAGGAAGGGGCATTCCGAAGCGACCCAGTTCCAGTACACGTATTCTTTCGAGTCCACCTTGTTGGCGATAAAGAGGCCAGTCATGGAAGTAGGAGTATTCACTGCCCCCTTCTCCACCTGGAGATTCTTTTCCGAGTAGATATTGATGGCGATGCTGCTACCCTCGCCGATTTTTACATCATCCTCCACGAAGAGCCATACGGTGTGCCCGTTGTTGGAGATAGTTACTTTTTTGTCGCAATCCAGTTTCTTGTCAATCAGTAAGTTGGTGCTTTGCGCAAATAATACCGTCGAATTTTCCTTTAGCTTCAGTTCTTTCAACTTAACGCTAGCATTGCCAGAGAACGTAACAGTGGTGTTCTTGCCTACCTCAATCTTACCATAACAGGCCAGGCTCAGGGTAACAGGAGCACTGTTGTCTGGGATGTCCACGTCATTGTTGCACGGCGCAGTGTTCGGCTGGAAAACTGGCAGGATGCCAGATGCGACCTTCCCGGCGTAGTAGGTCGTTACCTGACTGCCGGTCTTGAGGTCGAGGATGGGGGCTTTGACGAAAGTGTTCGCCGCCGTGACTAGTGTTACTTGCTCCAGGGTTGCCTTTTTACCGGCACTCACCACCCCCACACCGCCGCTCAGTACCTTGCTCTTTTTCATTTTCACATCTTCGAAGCCGATGACGGTGTATGCATACAGCAGTCCAGGGTCACCCGTCTTGTTCACGGTGACGGTGAAGGAACAGGTCGCTATATTGCTTGATGGGTCGGTGGCCTTCCAATTATTGGTGGTAATCCCCACGGGGAACGGTTCCCCGGAGGGCAACCCGCCCGTATTCGACAATATGGATGAACAGTTGTCGGTATGTGTCACCGCGGTGTAGTTCACCACGGCGCTGCACTGGCCAGGGTCGTTGATGACGGTGATGTTGGCAGGGCAGGTGATTGACGGGTTTTCGTTGTCCTCCACGGTGACCGTGGGGGTGCAAATCGAAAAATTGTTGTGCCCGTCCGTTGCTATGAGCGTTACCTGTTTTGCTCCTAAGTCGGAGCAAGTAAACGAATTCGGGTAAACGCTGAGGAGGTTGACCGTACCGCAGTTGTCGCTGCCACTTTGCAGAACCTGCGCAGGAGTCAGGTCAAAATCACCAGTAGCACTCAACGAGATGCTAATGTTTTTACAAATAATCACCGGCGAGATAGCATCATTCACGGTGACAGTAGCGGTGCATTCGCCGGTTTTCCCGTCGGCGTCTTCGGCGGTCAGCGTCACCGTGTTGCTGCCGAGGTGTGAGCAGTTGAAAGCCGTTTGCGAAAGCGAAAAGGATTCAATGCCGCAGGGAGCATGGCTACCGTTGTCCACGTTGGCTGGTACGAGCGTGGCATTCCCGATTGCATCCAAGTTCAGCGTGGCGGTTTTGCAAATGGCAGTTGGCGGCGAGGGGTCCACCGTGGTGCTTACCAAAATGATACCTCCGCAAGGGGGTAAACTTTTTGAATTTTCTGCCTGGCTGAGCCAGACAGGTGGGGTTGAATCTATGGAATTGGATAACTTATTGTCCGGTTTGATTGCACTTGCCGCTTCTATAACGACGGGGCAGCCCTTGAGGATGGGGCAACCGATGGCGTTCAAGCCTTCATAGTGATAAACGCCTTCCACCGCAGCGCCGAATGTTTCACCCGTGCCAACTTCCACATTGTTCAAAAACCAAATGACCGAAGAAACGCCACCATCGGCTCGTAGGCACAAGCTGCCACCGGGTTGCAGTTCGAGCATTTCTGGGGCACATTGTTCAATTAAAAAAATGACTTCCGCAATGTCTTGCTTGTCAGTGTGCTGGCAGTCGGTAGCAGAAAACAATCCCCGCTGTTCGCCCGTCCAGTCATCCTTCAGAACGGTGGTCGTCCATTCGCCAGTTGGCGAAACATTGACGAGAATGGGCGCAAAATCAACTGCCACCGGTTGGCCGAAGCTTCCTGCCGACCCTGCGGGGAGGAAACTCATGCCTGTCTCTTTTTCATGTAAGTACTGCCGGGTGGCGTCGTAAAATTTCATGGTGATTTCGCCGGAGCCGACGTTTGCCAAGGTCAGGAAGTAAAGTTCCTTGCCTGCCACCATCTGTGGGGTTGCCACGCCAGCCAATTGCCCCCCGACGAAACCTGCCAGCTTGTTCGCAGCACCTGTTACAAGGTCGCCACCGAATTCTGCCTGTACCACCAAGCTCATGGAGCCAGAATTGCTGTTCGGCTGCTGCCACACAGGCATTGGTGCGGTGCCTTCGGGCAATGCGAGTTCGACCGCATATTCCAGACAATTGCCGCCGAAGGTCAGCCGGTCGTTGAGGTTACCGCTTGGGAGCGGAATGTTGCTCTGCAAAAACTCCACTGGGAAATCTTCGAAAGATGGCGCTGCGTAATCAGGATTTATGGTAAAACTCACGTTTTGCGAAGCGGAAAAACCATTTGGTGTGCCGGTCTCCGTGGCGGTGACCAGCAGGTTTTCTGTGCCTGTCCAAGAAGGATTGATGGCACTGACCTGGAGTATATTGCCTGCTCCGATTGTTCCGGTCAGGTTGGTGCCGCCACTGACCGACCACGAAACGGGGTCATTGTCCTGCGAAACCAAATAGTCGTCGAGGGCTGTTTCCGGAATTGGGTAGCCTGCCAGCGTCGTTGCCCCAGCGATGGGTAACAGAGAAATCGGGAAGTCGTTTGTCGCTGAAATGTTGACGCCGAAGCCGCCGGGATAGCTTCCCAATTGGGCATTTTTCACAAAAGGCGTTTGTTCAAGTGCCGGATAAATTTCGTCCGAAGCGGCGAGGTAAACCTTGAAACTGATGGTTTCTCCAGAGACGACGTTTGAATAAACGTTTAGAAAATAATACGCTTTGCCGAGGATGAGCATGGGAGAAGCAACGCCCCGTAGCTCGTTTCCAGCAAATGCACCGAGCAAGTTTGCCCCGCTGTTTTCTTCACTCCCATCCAAATAAATCTGGGCGGTGATGTTGATGCTGTTGGAAAAAGCCGCCGGGTTTACTGTCCAAGCGGGAGCTTGGGCAGCTATTTTTGCACAGCTCACGAACAGAATAATCAAGGCCGTAATATAATTTTTGTGCATGGTCATCAGCATTTGTAATTGTGGCTTATGGCGGGGTACAATGAAACCCGCCAATTTTTAGACAGTCGAAATAATTATTTCCCCCTCTTTGGCGCCTTGGGCAGAGCGCTTCGGGGGAGGGAAATTTTGGGGCGGCACAGCCGCCCCAACCCCCTATTAATCACGTTAACCTCTCATAAGCCGTGATTTTCTCCTTCGTCATGCCCGAAAGGAATTTACGAAGCGTCAGATGACGTTGCAGATTACTAACGGGCATGACAAAGGAGACAATGGTTATCGTTCCAAAACCACTTTTTCCGTCAGTGTAGCTCCGGCTGTTTCCACCTTCACGAAATACACGCCAGATGGCAAACCGGCTGCGTCCCACTTGATGCTGTTCCACCCGGAGGTGGCGTCCAACTTAAAGTATTCTGCCAGTCTGCCAAAGGCGTCAATAACCGTGATGGAAATTTCCCCGGCAATTACTGTCTTGAAGCGAATCGTCGTGCTTTGGTTGAACGGATTCGGCTGCACCAGCAGGCGGTTTGGTGATGCGAATGATTCCGTCGAAGCGTTGACAGGCAGGGTGAGCGGCATCGGTGCTTCCACCGAGCCTTCTTGTCCGTCAATGGTGAACAGCGTCCCTTCTTGCAGGTCGCTGATTTCTCCGGTGGCCTCGTCGTGCAGCTTGAACTGCAGCGGCTCGCCCGATCCGTTGGAATAGGCGGTGAGGAAGAACAGCCATTCGTCGAGCGGCTCGACATAGATGGCCGGGCTCACGCCACGCACCTCGCCATTGGCGAAAGCGCCGAGCGTCATCCCTTCCTTTGTGACATTTTCGCCATTTTCAGCAAGCATTCCCACCATTATCATCGTGTGTTCGAACTGGGCTGGGTTCACCATCCAGGGCGAGAAGTTCACGCCACCAGCGTTGCGGTCTTCGAGCGGAATTGTGCCAGTGAAATTGGCCGGATAAGTCAGCGTACCGGGATTGGCCATTTTCAGCAAGTAGCCTTCGGGGGCCTGCATGTATTGGAGGTTGCCCAACCAGCCGAAGCCCGCCACGAACTGGGCAAAGGCGGTTTGGTTCTTGATGACGTCGCCATTGAGCGGTGTCAACGAACTCAAAGCATCATTGACCAACTGCGGGTTTTGCGGCAAGTAACTGATCCAGTTCCAGCCCGCCACCACGGGGATGTCGGTCGCCTCCACATCAATGGGGTTTCCAAGCAGGGAAATGGTATCGGGCACGTCGGCCCTGTACTGGTACATGCTGGTGTTGCCCAAGTTCGCCAATGAGCCAATCCAACTGTTGACCGGTGCGGCAGAGAAGCTGGCAAAAGATGTTTGGTCTTTCATCAAATCATTCTGCGGGTGGTCAAGACTTGAAAGCGCTGCATTCAGGGCAGGGTCGGGGAAGCCGAGATTGAACGAAATCCAGTTCCAACCGCTCTTCAAGGCGATTTTGCGGAGCAACAGGTTGTTCGTGTGCAAGGTAACTGGCACGTTGGGCGTTCCCACCAATTCGTCGGAAGTGAAGGTGTAGGATTCGAGTACCTCACCGTAGAGCAGGCACTCGGAAGCGTCCCAAATCTGGAACGTGACCGTGCCGCCTGTGAAATCATTGCTGTAAACAGTGAGGAATGCCTCGAAAGTGTTCACTCCGGGAACGTGTTGTATATAAGCCTTACCTCGAAGCTCGCCGTCAACGAAGGCAGCCACGATGTCCTGCTTGTCTTCCGACAGGTCGCCCTCGATGTCCAGTTCGACCGTAAAGTTCATGCTGTATGTCCAGGCAGCAGGGTTTACTTCCCACTGCGGCGAGCGGCAGAGGTTGCGGAAGTCAATGGGCAGCGGCTCGTCGCCCAGCGCACCCTCCATGAAGATGGTGTCAACGAAGGCCCCGATGACCATGCTGCTGTCGAACTCGAAGGTGATGGCTTGCTGCTGACCCGGTGCGAGTATCCCCGTTTTCGGATAGACCTCTACCCAAGTTGGTACGCCCGTTATGTTGTAAAATTCAGCGTTGCCGCCCGTGTTGACAATGGTCTTGTAAACGGCCTTGAACTGGTCTTCGTATTTGAAATCTTCAATCTCGGAGGCTTGCCAGCGGAGTGGGTTTCTGTCCACGAAAAACTCCCATTGTGCATGGACAAAGGTGTTGCCAGCCAGGTCCTGGATGTTGTCAATTTCCACCCGCAGGATTCTGTTTTCGATGTACTGGTTGGGCACATTGGGCACGATGACGATTTTGTCGCCATTACAGGTGACGATGGCATCCACCAAGTCGCCGGTCTGCGTGTCGTATAAGCCCACGTTGTTGTTGTCGAAAAAATCAGCTTGGATGAGCAGGTCGCACCGTATCGGTTCGGTGAAGGTGATGCTGATTTCATCGCCTGCATTGAGCACGCCGTCCGCCGGTTCGGGGGTGCCGAAGATTTCCGGAGCTGTGCGCTCGATTTTGCCTTTGATGACATGCGAGATGCCCGGGTTGAGCGCCCCGCTGAAGCACTGCGTCACTGCCCTGATTTCGTACAGACCGTCCTGCAGGCCTTGTGTGTCCCAGCCAGTGATGGTGAAAACAGGGCCGAGGTCGGCTTTTTGGATTTCTGCAATGTTTATCCAGGCGCCGTCGCCCTGGGTACGGCGGTATTGGACGCGGATGAGTTCAAGGTCCGGGTCACTTATGTCGTAAGAATTCGTAGTAATATTCAGAATGTTACCACCAGCAGGCGTAAGCACCCAATCTTGTAATGGAAACCCAATGTCAATTGAACTGCAAGGCTCAAGGAAATGGACGTCGAACTCAAGCTCTTTGTAAAATTTTGGATCTATGCCGGAGCGGGGGATGCCCAGTGCAGCTGCATGGTTGAATTCGCAACTGGAGTACCAGGCTAAGCGGAGGTTTTCATACGAATATTCGGCAGCCCCCCGAAATACAGCTATTTGAATGTCAAGCCCTTCGTTTGCGTTCACCTGATAACCCAGCGGAGCTGCCAATGCATCCCCATTGACAGTTACGAGCGCTCCAAACTGATTGCTTTCTGGCACTAGTTCAAGCGTGTAAAATCCGATGTCACCAGATGGGGCAATATTTCCGAGTGTCAGGTTGAAAATTGCTGCATCGTTTTCGCCTACATTCACCGCGACTAATTTGTCAGACACAATAGACACCTCTTCGCGAGGTTGGGTATTGGGTTCGTGCGGGCAGGAAGATTGACCGCTTACCAGGTCAAAAACCGGTGTCCCGTAAACTTGGTCTTTTTTGACGTTGACAGAAAAATTATCGTAGATGTCATCATCTGAAAAGACGTAGCCGACCGTTCGGGACCTATTTTCTGAATTGCCTACCGCGGTCGAAACGGAGGTTGAGAGGCCTATCTTGATACCGCCCACTACACCCACCCCGTTGGCAGTCACACCAAACGCTGAACTGAAGGCAGCACTGACATCAAGGGTCGCCTCAAAGTTGAAAGACTCGGAGGTTTCAGTGGTCGAAGACTGCTCGTAGGTAATGCCAGCGTCGAAGGAAATATTTTTTTCAAAGACGGCAGCTGACTTTAGTTGATTGTTGTAGGCAATAATTTCCTCCCACCTTTGAGCGCTTGCCAAGTCGCCAATCGTAATAAGGTTAGGTATCACTACTGAATTGATATGTTTCTCAGAGTAAACAAAAGTAGTGGCAAAACCTTTCGGGAAAACGGTGAGTCCTTTGTCTAAGAAAAAATCACACATTGATGTATCGAACTTCAACTCATCCGTGATTCCAAAGATATAGTTCATGGCTCCTCCCATAAAGACATCGCCCCCCATGCCGCTTCCAACAACGACATCATTGTCGCCGGTAGAAATAACCTGGGTAGTGGTGATACAGGTCTCAGATTCGTTGGTGGTGAGGAGGTTGAAACCCAAGCTCATTTCAAAACCCAAATCGCTCGTATTGTCAACCTCAACTTCTACTTCGGCACCTACCCCGACACTGGTCGTGAAGTCTGGCGCCAAAGATACCGTAGCGGACTCCTCGAAAGTTGCGCCGATGCCTGCTGAGAAGGACCACGTTTGGCAATTCGTCGCCCCCGCTTCCATATAGGCATAACTGCCGTCGCCAGGTGGGTCACGCAGTATTAGGCTAGGTATTTCCGGTGCGGTGGTGGCAAATGTGGTCTGTCTCGCCCGTTTTCCCAATACCACAGCACTCTGGTCAATTGTGGCCTGTTCGTCGTGTGCCTCGGCTGTTACCTGGAGTATCTTTTCATAAGGAGAAACAATGTTCGGGCCGCCTGCTTTGAAACGGTGGACAAGGGTGCCCTCCGTCATCAAGGTGTCGAACTGGTCGAGGTCAGCTATTACGTTGTTAATCGTCAGCAGTGCCGTATCTAAATAGCACTTGCCTCCATCGTATTGCTCATAGACTTTGATGGTCGTTTTGTAAGAGCCAGCCTGACTGAGCATGGGGTAGCCACAAAGGTTCGTGTCGAGCTGCGTCATTTCTACCACTGGCGGAGCGAAATAGATGAAATCGGTCGAATCGCTTTGGAAACGAAGGTCGAGCGTGGCACCGCCGAGATTTTGGAAATAAGTGTAAATCACAGGGTTGGAGTGTTCAATGATCGCCACTGTAACTGAATCGGGCGGCACACCGTTGAAAACAAATTTACCGTTGCCTGTCAACTCTTGTACTTGCTCATAGCACCCATTCAGGGTGGCCACCTTCACTTTTACAATAGCTCCGGTAGGTATGATAGACTTGCGGCAAAAACCTCCCGCTACCTGACCAGAAACACTGCGCGTGGTCTGGTTCCGGAAAAGGATGCCAGCGACGGGTGTTGACAAGGAAGGCAGCTCCCAGAAGGCCGGATAAAAAGTATGGTTCTCGAACTTTGGGGTCAGGACAACATCCTTGCCCGGTTCGAAGTCGGCGGTAAATTTTCCGTCCACATTGGTGTAAATGGCCGGGGAGTGAGATACGCCGTTTACTAAAATCTCTACTTTCCGTTGGTAACAGCTCGTTCCGTCAAACCTTACATAACCGCTGACGGGGATGGTGCTTTGGTCGGTAAAGTCCAATTGGTCAACACTCGTGCTGCTGGGGTTCAGCGTCAGCAACCTCGAAGAAGGCAAAAATTCATGTGGCAACACTTGTGAGACATCGGCCTCAGTGCTCCAGCCAGTACCATGTGTAGTGCCGTTGCCGGAGAGGCTGGTGCCCATGTCGTGCAGTTCCGTGCCCTGGCCTTCGTTCAGGTTGAAATAATTGGTCAGCGCAATATGGCTGGCATTGGTGCCAATATTGGCAAAGGCTTGAATGTCGGATAGTGGTAGCAAGGCGTTAAAAAATGCCGCTTCATCCACCAACCCGGTTAAGTAGCCAGTGTGACCGCCGCCGTCCGCTTTTGCCCCCAGCTTCCAGGGTAGCCCCGACCAGTCGGCAGGCATGCCAGCAAAAGTGTGGCTACCAGCGAGCGTTCCATCCACATAAAGCGTGGTTTCGAGCGAGCCGCCATTTTGCAACATCGTCAGCGCCAAGTAATGGAAGCCCATGCCGAGCGCCCCAAAGGTGTGCGTCGTGCCGCCTGCGATGAGGTCGAGGTTGCCATTGTTGAGACAAAGCACGAAGACGTTGTCGGTGCCGTTCGACTTGCTCAAAATCGCCTGGTTCCCACTGAAATCAAATGCTTTGACAGTGACCGTAACGGACGAAGTGTCGGGCAAATCGAAGTCGGTGAGGTCGGCGTAAGTCTGGTTTACGCCATTGAATTCGAGCGATTGGTTGAAGTAAAAATTCTTCGATGGTGTGGCAGTGAAAGTCGTGCCACCGCCGTAGTTGATGCCAGCGATTTCATAAAAACCCGTTTCGTTGGTGATGCCTGCGTTGACGACGTTAGGTTTGTCGCTCGTCCAGGCAGCGCCGCAGAGGTAGCTTTTGGTTTTGTTGGCGGTCTGGTCAAAGCCCTTCGAGCCAACGCCCTCGTCAAATTTCCAGTAAACCTGCAACCCTTCGGCATTGGCTGGTACGGTGCGGTTCATGAACATTTGTAGTTCAGTCTGTGCCAGTTGTCGGTCATAGACGCGCACTTCGTCAATCTTACCGGTGAGGTTGCCAAGCCCGTCGCCCCGTCTTCCCATAAAAAAAGTCATGGCGTCTGTCTGCATCGAGCCGACCGCCGTTGTGATAAGTTCGCCGTCCACGTAGAGCAGTAGTGAAGCGCCATTGTAAGTGGCAGCGACATAATGCCAATCATTGGCAGTGGCTGCCGCAAACTCGTGGCTGAGGGTGGTGGTGCTGCCCACGCCGTTGCCCATGCTGAACGCCACGCCCTTCGTACCTGCCCCGGTGGTATGCAGCCACCAGTTTTTTCCGATGCTGCTGCCGAGGTCGAGGATGCCCGAGTCGTCGTTGCCGTCGCCCAGTTTTACCCAACAGCTCACGGTGAACTGGCTGGGTGAAAGCGAGGGAACGTAGGGTGTAAACAACATGCTGTTGCCATCGAATTCAATCGCCCTGCCGATGGTGGGTGACAGCGTGACCGATGCGCCCGGCACGGGGTTGCCGCTGAAGGTTTTCACCTGCCCGGTAACGACGCCGTTGGGGTTGAGGAAGCCGAGCACCGCGCCTTTGTAGCCTTCGCCAAAGTTGTTCACGCCTGCCACTTCGTAGGTGTAGAACTTGCCCGCCAGTACGTTGAAGTCAATGAACGAACGGGTATCGGGGTCCACGTGCGCCAGCAGCGCCTCGTTGCGATAGATGTTAAAACCGCCGGAAGCAGGGGGCGAAAGCGGGTCGGGCCTCCAGTCCACCTGAACACGGTCTTCGAGGTCGCCCTCTGAGGCGGTGACGACCGGAGCGTTTGGTGGCAGCAGGAAGCGGGTCCAGAAGCCGAAGCCGCCGGTGAAGTCCTGCCCGAAGTTGGTGCCGACGAGGGGTTGGCCGACAGTAAAACTGGTGCGGGTAATGGAATTGAAAGCATTGGACATGCTTCCATAGTTGAAGAATACTTCGCCGGTGAAGTAGTTCTCGTCGCTGACGGCGGCACAGTTGGGGGAGGTGTTTTGGCTATGCAAACTACCTGTCAGGAGAAGAAACAACACCGGCAATATGAGGTGTTGGTTGATATTTTTCATATTGAATTGCAATTGAAAAGGTGAAGGAAAAGGACGGCACCCACCCCGCCCCTGACCCCCTGAAGGGGGACCTAACCTGCCACATTTTTGGGTGTTTGCAAATTAGGTTCCCTTTCAGGGGGGCAGGGGCGGGTGGGCGGGCTTAGTGCGACTACTTCTGCGCAGTGCCCGTTGCCAGGTTCTCCAATTTCAAAAGCCGGCTTTCGATGCCGTTCAAATCGCTGCGCAGCCCACCATTTTCCTGGCGGAGGGCAGCATTCTCCTTTTCAAGTTGCTCCACCCGGCTGGCGAGTTCCTGCGTGGCCGACACGTTCAGGGTGTGGATGCGGTCGTAATCCACCTGCCGGAAATCGTCCACTTTTTTGCCGTAGGCAAAGACCCATTCGGGTTGTGCATCTTTCCAGCCTTCTACTGTGAAGGTGTTTTCATCGGAAACAGCAGCCACTTTCAGTTCTTTTTGTCCAGAGGCGAGCATCAGGCGCACTTCGTCGCCTGCTTTCAAGCCATGATTTTTGGACAAAACAACCGTCAGGTTTTCACCCGCAAGGCTGCACGAGGTAGTTTTTTCATAAATATCGGGGATAAATCCGGCCGATTTTGTCACGGCTTCGGGGAATACTTCTTCTACTTCCTGCGCGATGAAGCCTTTTTTATAGTCAGCGCCGTTGGCGATTTCGTCCACGTGGCGGTAGTCGGTCACGCGGAGTTTTTTCAAAATATCGAGGTCGCTGTGATTGTCGGTAAGGCGAAAGTCTTTTTTGATGCGGCGGTCGGAGTGAGCATTGAATTCCGTGCCACTCACTCGACTTGCAGCCGCAAACGAATAGTTGTTGGTGCCGCCACCGGTACCTGTACCACCGTTTGAGTTAAGCCACCCAAAACTACCGTAGTAAACACCACTACTCCCATTACCATATACCGTCCCTTGGAAAGTGCCGCCCGATGATGAAAAACCGGAGGACAAGCCACCTGCTGAGGAGGCGTAATTTGCTGAGCTGGCTGAGCTTGCGTAGCTTGCTGAGTTGGCTGAGCCGGCTGAGTTCGCATAATTGGCATTACCTGTAATGCTACCATTGATTGTGTTGCTCACGGTCAGGTAAGTGGCGGTCAGTGCGCCGATCACTCGTGCCGAGCCGTTCACGTCCAATTTGTAACTGGCCGAGGGGGTGGCCGTGCCTATGCCGACCGTCCCGCTTGAAGGGAAAATATTGTCCTGCCCTATCAACGAAAGTGCATACGGTGCGGAAGTCAGGCGGGCGCGGGGCGTCATTTCTGTACCGCCGTCCACTGCCACACCGAGGTAGTAGGTCGTGTTGAAGCCAACGGTAAGTGGCTCGACTGAGCCGAGCAAGGCGCTGTATATACCGCCTGTGACGGGCAGTTGGCTTTGGTCTTCCGTCCAGAGGGCGGTGCCACCGGATGTAGCGGTGTAGAGTTTGAAGGTGAGGTCGTACTTGCCATTATCCACGGCGGAGCCGTCGGAGTTTTTGATGACGCCCTGCACGGAAAGCGTAGCTCCCTGGGCGATGAGGTTGGCACTAAGTGCAAACGAACAAAGGAATAAAGTGTAAATAAGCCTTTTCATTTTGATGAGATTTTATTTGTGTAAAAAAATGAATCGAATACCGCCGGACTGGCTCTCGCCAACCTCGTCGACTTGAGGAGATAAATAATTAATTCAAGTGTTGGCAGGGAACCAAACCGGTAAGGATGATTGTCCGTTCTGCCAGTACTTTCAGATAACTTTTCGGGTCAAAATTACCTGCCAAGCCAGGCCCATTTCAAGAAATGCGGTGAATGGAAAGAATGATGCGGTGAATGTGCCGGAATTTGCGGTGGGTGGGTGTGAGCTTCTTAGCTCACCTTCCGAATGCTCTCTTTCAGTTGCAGCCCTTTTTGTTTGTTCATTGGCAAGGTGCGGCCAGCCATGATGAGGGCAGCTTCCTGAAAATCAATGCTTTGAATTTTTTTCAAGTTCACGATGAAGCTGCGGTGTATCCGCATGAAGGTATCGCCGGGCAAGAGTTCTTCCATTTGGGAGAGGCTGCAGCGGGATATGAATTTTTCATTTTCATCGAGGTAAGTCAGTACATAGTCTCCGTCTGCTTCGAGATAAAGTATGTCATTCACTTTTATTTTCTGGAAAACGTTTTTCTGCTTGAAAAAAAGGGAGTCTTTGGAAAAGAACTTGATAGCTGCGGCATTATCGTCTTCATGGGCGGCGGTTTCGGCAACTGCCGACGCCCCGCTTTGCAAGCTTTTGATGGCAAGGGTAATGGAGGACTTCAGGGTGAACCTGCTCAATGGTTTCACTAAATAGCCGATTAAGTGTGTGGCCTCGGCCAGGGCGTAACTGGCCTGGTCGTCGTAGCTGGTAATGTAGAGGATGGGAATTGCTAAGTGCTTGATTTGTTGGCCTATTTCCAGCCCGGTCATCTTGCCTTTGATGTCAACGTCCATCAGGATGAGGTCGGGGTTTTCAGAAAAAATAGCTTCGAGCGCCTCAGCGGAGTTGTCCACCACGTCAATGACTTGATAGCCGGTTTCTTTGACGAGCATTTCCAGTTCCACCCCGAAGAGCGGGTCATCTTCGACAATGAGTATTTTGAGCGAAAAATTTGCCATAGTTGTTTGGTCAAAAAGTGTTGGACAAACTTAGTTGAATTTACGTATTCCTGAGTGTAATGGATGGTAGTGACGAGTTGCCTTATTGCCCCGTAGGGGCATTATGTCGGTAGTGGTATTGCCCGAAACTCCGCTTCCGTGCCGTAGGTACGGGAAACACATCCCGTACCTACGGCACGGAGTCCAAGGGATGATTTGCATTTCTACCGACATCTCGCCCTCTACGGGGCAGCCATCACTTCCATCCGTTACAGTCAGGCGTATTCCAGCCTAACAGGCAAAGCTGGCCAAAACTGATCCGCCATCCGGTATTTTGCGGTGAAGTGCCTCATTCTTGCGATGGACAGACGCACATCAAGCGGCAGGAAGCCAAGCGGTAAAGATAGCTCCTTCACCCAGTTTACTCTCAATTTCCAAACGCCCGCCGTTGGCGAGCAACAATTCTTGAGCGAGGTATAGTCCCAGGCCAGTGCCCTTTTCTCCTGCCGTGCCCTTTTCGCTTTTCGCTATGCCAAGCTGGCAGATTTCGTTCATTTTTTCTTCGGGAATGCCCTCTCCTGTATTCTTTACCCGGATGCCAATACTGCTACCCTTTCGCTCGGCAGAAAGGCTGATGGTGCCGGATGTCGGCGTGAATTTAACCGCATTGTCCACCAAATTGCGCACGATGGTGGAAACGGCATAAGGGTCGGCGAAGAGAATGGTGTTTTCTTCCACCTCGTTCAAAAGTTGGATTTCCTTGACGGCGATGGGTCCCTGGAAGATGTCGAGCACATCGGCTATTGTATCGCTAATATCTAAGCTGGTAGGGTGTGGGGTAAGCTCCCCTTTTTGCGCCAATGCCCAGTTGAAGATGTTCTCGGTCAGGCTGTAGAGGGAGTTGGCGTCGCGTTCGAGGTAAACGGCGATTTTTTGCAGCAAGCTCAGGTCTTGCTTCTCGATGAGGTAGGCTAGTTTTTTGGACAGTCCCCGAAAGGCCAGCGCAGGCTTGCGTAGGTCGTGACCGAGGATGGTAAAAAGTCGGTCTTTGAGCTTATTGAGGCTGGTGAGTTCTGTCAATTGTTGTTCGATGAGGAGTTTGTCCTGCCCTATCTTATCGGTGGCCAATTTCACCTGGCTTTCCAGTTCGGCCTTGTGCGCTTTCAGGTTGCGAAGCCGCAGTTTGTAAATGCCGAAGATAAAACCGAGGAACAACGCTGCCGTTGTCACTAAGAACCAGTTGGCGAGGTAAAAAGGTTTTTCAACAAAAATGTCCAGGTCGAGTTGTGCTAACACTTGGTTGGAGCCGGTCAAACGACCCTGTACCTGGAGGACGTGATGGCCATAAGGCATACGGTTGAGGAGGAGATTCCGGCTTCGTTGGACGAACCAATTTTCTGAAAAATCCTGCACCCGATAAGCATAGCTAATCAAATCGGTTCGGCCATAGTCCAATACGGCCACATCCAATGTCAGGAAAGGATTGTTAGGAAGCATGACGATGGTTCTGCTTTGGCGCAGCTCTCCGGTGCGGTCTTCCCACTTCCCGCTTTTCTCATTGAAAATACGGAAGTCCGAGATGAACATTTTAGAGAACTGTGGAACGCTGTCGGCCACCAAAAAATCAGTAGGCCGAAAACTGGTGACGCCGTTCATGCTGCCAAAATAGATGGTGCTGTCCGGAGCTTGGTAATGCGAAATCCGGTTGAACTCCAAGGCAGTTGTTCCGTCCCCAGGCAGGTAGGTTTGGACGGTATGTGCAACCTGGTCGAACCGCATGATCCCGTGGTCGCTGCTCATCCAAAGATATTTGTGGCCGTCAGGGTACACCGCATAAATGTTGTTGTCCGATAGCCCGTTCTGCGTGGTGAACTGTTCGAATTTCTTAGCCTGATAGTCCCAGTGAATCAATCCTTCGGTGGTGGCAAGCCAGAGTGTGCCGTCAGAATCGTGATAAATATGCTGAAAGCTATTGGACGGAAGAAAATGTGAGCCCTCGAAATCCATTCCGTACCCTTCGAGCACCTTGCGTGCCAAGGGGTCGAAAAGATAAAGCCCCTGATTGGTACAGAGCCATATCCGCCCGTTTGGCGCTTCATGCAGGTACAGGACAAAAGCATTGGCTAAAGAGGCAAACCGGCCATAGTCCCGAAACACCCGCATGCCCGGTTCTCCGGCTTTTTTGTAAACCAGCCCGTTGCCCGTGCCTATCCATAGTACCCCGGCAGGCCCAGAATAAAGCGACCACAAGTCTATCGGGGTTTCCGTGCCTTCCGACGGCAGGTAGCCGAACTGTTCGATTTTCCCGGTATTTCTGTCAAAAAGGCGCAAAAAATTCCGTCCACCTATCCAAAAAGCTCCATGCCCGGCTGCCAACAGTGGCCGGCTCCAGTATTTGTAACGGCCGTTGGTGGGTGGTTCACCCTCGTAGATGCCAAGGCTACGGTTGAGCAATTGGAAATCATTCGTGGGCCTATTGGCAGAAATACTCACCAAGCCCCCCATTTCAAAGTTCACCGAAAGTTCATCCCCATCCACTACCATCCCACGGGCTGAGTTGTTGAAGGGCCTTTGGTTTTCATCGTTAAAATAAAAATGCCGTTGGAATTTGGTGGGCCTGACGTCTATGCTTATTAGCCCGAAATCGGAGCCTATCCAAATCAGACCGGACTTGTCCGTGAAGATGTGGTTGAAGCCATTGTCCAATTTGCCGGGCAGGTCTTTTGAACTCAATGTCAGCAACAGCTCACCGGGTTCTGACCAAACCTCATATCCATCCGCTCTATTTATCCAAAGTTGTTTTAATACAGGGTTGATAAATTCCAAGGTAACTGGTTCTTTGAGGTTATTCCTATCCTCATTTTGACCAGGCACCGAAAATTCTGGCATTCCTTTTTCAAAAAAGTTGGCCAAATAGCGCTTTGTCAACAGCAGGTCTTTAGGGTTTGGCATGGGGATAGGCACCTTCATGCGCTCAATCACCCTACCTTTTTCATCCATCTTCAAAATCATCGTTCTTCCATCGTATCCCCAAACATGGCCGGTTTTGTCAATGTCTGCTATCTCAACAAGTTTGGCACCTTCCACCACATGTTTTTTGAACCCTTCTTTCGAGTGAAAGGTGAAAAACGCACCGCTGGTGTTGGACAGGTACAGGCGCCCCGCTGCGTCGGAAGGAATGGAGCGGACATCCCAATATTTCCAAGACCGCTGCGCAATCAGTTTTGGGTCAAAAGGCAAATCTTGGCCAAACCGTTCTTTGGGTGTATAAAACTTCTCCGTGACGGGGTCGAGAAACAGGATGCCCTTATGGTTCCACAGCCAAAGCATGCCCTCATCGTCCTGACCTATCCGGCTGATGAAATTGACGCCTTGACCATGGCTTTCTGCCTGCCACTTCTTGAACTGATACCCGTCAAAACGATTCAACCCGAAGCGAGCACCAACCCAAATGGCGCCATCCCTGTCCTGGAATATGCATTGCACCTCCCGATGGGACAAGCCTTTTTCAAGGCCGTAGTGCTGTATCTCAGCGCTGTGATTTTGCGAAAAAACAGGAAATGAAATATTCAGGCAAATACCCCAGGCAATGAGATGGAAGCCAGACAGTCCAGCCGATCGTTTGAATAAATTGGCAAGGATAAGTAGGGTGCTGTTGATGAAAGAAGCCCGGCACAACAGCAAAATAGGAAAAGCAAAACGACTCAAATACTTGTTCCTCATTACAATGAGATTGAGTTTTCGATTTTGTTCAAGAGGGCTGCCACCAGATTATTTTAAAATGTGAGCATTTCCAACATTCAGAAAACTGGGTAGATTAACCATACTTTCAAACAGTAAAAAGGGGGTAAATCGTAATTGAGACTAACTTTTCGCAAGCACGCAGCTGTGCCCTAATAACCACTGGAAATGTCTATTTTCATGCCAACGCCAAGGTAATGAAATATTGTATGGTAACTGCTCCCGGAAAGTCGCCATGTTGGGCTTTCTTATAAAAATCGTGCATGCCCGCTTAAGGCCCCATCGGGGCGAAATGTCGGTAGCTATTGCCCCGAACCATTGCTTTCCGTGCCGTAGGTACGGTATATTTCCGCCGAATGTCCCTCCCGGTAGCTATCGGGATACGGCACGGAGTCCCCTTGATAATGAAATTGCTACCGACATCTCGCCCCGATGGGGCGCCAATAGTAACAAGGGAATTTTTATAAGAAAGCCCTTGTAATAAGTGTTTGGCTCTGCCATTGCCTTTCCATTTTTCTCTACCGTACACTTTTTTAAACCGTAGAAATAAAGCAGTTCTTTGAAAATGAAAAAACAATTTCAATTGCGTGTTTAAGGCAGTATTGGACCAACTTTTTGCCAATGGTAAAAATGGATAAATCCATTCTGTCTT
>JAIPBL010000068.1 GCA_021739645.1 Saprospiraceae bacterium
TTGTTGCGCAACCCCAATTGAAGAAGATCGAGGCAGAACTGGTAGCTTTTTTTTGATTTTTCATACCATCAAATTGCAACCAGTCTGTCTTTTTTCAAAGAACTTTTTGTCGGGCAGCTAAAAATTGTCCAAAGTCTAAGTTTTTGTTCACAATCCAAAAAAGCGGAAAAATGGGACGGAAAAAGAAAGAAGCAACCATGCCGATTGTCAACCCACAGGCCGCAGGCATAGACGTGGGCAGCCGCAGCCATTACGTTGCCGTTGGCCAGCGGGCAGAGGACGTCCGTGAGTTCGGGGTCTATTCCGACGACCTTGAGGCCTTGTGCAAATGGCTGAAAGCAGAAGGGGTGACGGCGGTGGCCCTGGAAAGCACGGGCACGTATTGGCAGAACCTGTTCGTCATGCTGGGCGACCACGGCCTGAACCCCATCTTGGTGAGCGGGAAGTTCACGAAGAACGTGCAGGGGAAAAAGACCGACGTGCAGGATTGCCAGTACATCCAAAAAATGCACACGATGGGCCTGTTGCCCAGCAGTTTCCAGCCCTCCACCGGGACGGAAAAGCTGAGGCAGTATGTCCGGCACCGCCAAAGCCTGTTGGAAAGCGGGGCGGACTACATCAAAAAGGTGCAAAAAGCACTGCGCTTGATGAACATCCGGTTGGACATTGCCATCTCGGACGTGACGGGCCAGAGCGGGAAAGCCATTGTCAAGGCGATAATCGAAGGCCAGACGGACCCAAGGCACCTGGCGGGCCTGGCAAATTCCAAAATACGAAAGAGCAAGGAGGAACTGGAACGTGCGCTGACGGGCATTTGGAAGGAAGAATATGTTTTGGAACTGAAGCACAGTTTAGAATTGTACGAGTTCTTCCATGCCAAAGCTGGCGAGTGCGACGTGGCCATAGAAGCACTTTTAGAAAAACAAATCGAGGACAACGAGCGGGAAGACGGGGTGCAGCGCCCCCATTTGGAACGCAAGGAACGCAAGAAAGAGAACAAAAACCGGCCTAAAATGGACATTGAAAAATTGGCTTTTCAACTCACGGGCGGGGTTGATTTGGCAAAGATAGACGGCGTGAGCGGCCAAACGCTGTTGACCGTCATTTCAGAGGTGGGGGCAAATGTGGACAAGTTCCAAAGTGCGAAGCAATTTGCGGCCTGGCTGCGGCTGGCGCCGAACAACAAAAAGACGGGAGGGAAGGTGATATCAAGCCACACGCCCAAGCGGAAAAACCGTCTGGCCCTGGCCCTGCAGCGTGCCGCCAACGTGATTGGGAACAACCTCAAAAAAGGTGCGCTGCACCAGTTTTTTGTGCGCATCAAGGTAAAAAAGGGCTATATGGAGGCAATCGTGGCAACTGCCCGGAAACTTGCGGTCATCATTTGGAACATGCTTTCAAAAAAACAACAATATCAGCCCACGGAGGATAAGGCGTATACCGAAAGACTCAAGGTGCAGGCCATCAAAAATATCCAACGCAAACTCAGGAGGCTCAATATATCACCTGAAAATTTGGTTTTTAACTGATTGTTTGACAATTGGTTATAAGCTGTTAGTCAGAATTAAAAAGAAAAAACTTAAACTATGGAAATACTTTGGATAGTATTGAAATTCATTGTTGCCAATATTTTGTTGGTGATTGTATCGTCAACCTTAATTGGTATAATTGTTCGAGGTATATTACAACCCAGAACAAAACCAACTCACGGAAATCACGAGGCAGAATATTATTCTATTAGCCCAACTTATGGGAAAATTCTTTCGTTGGGCTCATTTGTTTTTAGTATTTTTCTGTTGGTGATTCTCTATTATTATGGTAATATTTACTTGGTAATAGGACTAATCTCATGGATGCTTGCTAGAATTAAAGACTTGATAAGAGAAATTAAAACAGGAATAAAAACTACGAACAAGAGCATGACCAAGGACTCATTGGATTTTATCCTTACCGCGACCAATTGGATTGGGCTAGGAGTGTTTAACTATGGCCTTTACCTTCTGTGGATTAAATAAATTTAAAGGGTAATTGTTAACGATGCGCCAGTGTCCAATTGCTGCAAAAACTGGGTACGTCAGCAGCTATTAATGCAAAAGAATTAATCGTTCTTTGACAAATAGTGTGGAATAGGTACATTGTGGGATGACACATTTAGAATTCTATGAAGAACTTTTGGGTCTTCCGGGCCTTAAAATCAACGCTATCGAGCAGTTTCCCCGCAAAATAATCCTTCACTGCGAGACGCAGGTCGGTAACGGCATTTGTCCGCAATGCGGTGAGCCGACCGGTATTGTAAACCAATATGACTCACGACGGGTCCGTGACCTTGACATCTCGGGCAAGGAAGTATGGCTGCACCTCCGTACCCGACAGTTCGTCTGCCATGTGTGCAACCGTTGTTTCAACGAATCGCCCGAGTGGATAATGCCCGGCAAGAGCTACACCAAGCGGCAGGCAAAATGGGTGTTCGAGATGTGCGCCAAACAGCCGTTCACGGAGGTCGGCGCCCTGCTCAACATGTGCCACAGGACCGTCGAGCGGCTGTTCTACGAACAGGCCGTGCAGCAGATAGACCTGCCCGCCCGCTATGCCAAGGTCAGGAAAATGGGCATCGACGAGATTGCCAACCGCAAGGGCAAGAACGATTATGTCTGTGTGCTGACCGACCTTGAGAGGGGCACCCAGTTGGATGTCCTCAAAGACCGGAAGAAGGAGACCTTACGTGCTCATTTTCAGGCACTTGGGGAAGGTTTCTGCGAACAGCTAGAGGTGGTCTCCTGTGACATTTGGCGCACCTACATCCATGTTGCCAAGGAGTGCTTCCCCAATGCGGAGGTGGTCATAGACCGCTTCCATGTGGTGAAGGCGCTCAACGGGGTGCTGGACGATATCCGCAAGGGCCTGCGGCGGGAATTCAAGGACGCTCCCTGTTTCAAGGGCATCAAATGGAAGTTGTTCAAACGGCCCGAAAAATGTGACAGGGCCGAACTGGACCTCCTCTAGGTTGCGGTGGAAAAATCCTGGGTGCTCGGCGAGGTCTACGAAATGCGCAATGCCTTCAACTCCATGTTCGACATCTCCACCGATAAAAACCAATTGATGGGGCAGTTGGACCACTGGTTGGCCCATGCGGCGGCCTTGGGCAACAAGCCCCTGGACCGGTTTGTAAAAACCCTCAAGAACTGGAAGTCAGAAATTGCGGCTTTTGCATCAACTGGCATTGCCAATGCTGCTACCGAGGGCCTGAACAACTACCCGAGGTACTTCAAGAGGATTTCTTTCGGTCTGCCAAATTTCGAGCATATGAGGATTCGAATACTGCTCGCTGCTTCCTAATCCACACTATTTGTCAAAGAACGAAAAAAATTAGCAATTCCTCTTTAAATACATGGTTCACTTATGATAGAGCAGAAGGTTCATTTCCATTTAAGGTAAAATCTACACAGTTAGGTGTATTTCTGGGTGGAAAAATGAATATATGGGGCTACAGGCCCTATTGGGGTGAATCTTTTCCTTGGAACCAATTACCTGAGGCTAAGCCTGAAATGATAGAGCCACCGCTCATAAAAACCGTTTATTACCTGCCAAACAGCGTTAGCGGTGAGCGAAGGTATGTCGAAGCCTACAACCAACGTCCTGAGTATAATAGCCCCTACTATTCCATTGTCGGTGGCGTGACCGCTATTTGGCCTATTAATAAGCAAGCTTATTTGAGAGCTTCAGCATCCTATACTCAAGGATTGGGGTATATTTTTGAAACATTTGAAGTAAAAACTATGCAAAGGGATGATTTCGGAGTATTAGTGTTTTCAAGCCCTGAAAAAGGTTTTGAATCCGATACAAGACTTTCAAATATAGCTTTAGACCTAACACTATTGGTTTATCTTGAAAAGCGATAAATTTCCAAAAAGTGGCGTGCGCCCTATATTATCCCCCTACCGCAACTCCAACAACGCCACCGTCTCCACATGGTGCGTGTGCGGGAACATATCCACCGGCTGTATTTTCACCATCCGATATTTTTCGCTCAGCAGGTTTAGGTCTCGGGCTTGTGTGCTGGGGTTGCAGCTCACGTACACGATTTTCGGGGCTTCCAGTTCCAGGAACATCTTTACCACATCGGCGTGCATGCCCGCACGGGGCGGGTCGGTGATGACGAGGTCGGGCTTGCCGTGCTGCTCCGCAAACTCGGCGGTGAGGATGTTCTTCACGTCGCCCGCATAGAAAATACAGTTCTCCGTGCCGTTCATCTTGGCGTTTTCGCCCGCATCCACAATGGCCTCCTTCACCTCCTCGATGCCCACCACCTGCTTGCAGTATTTGGCGACGTAGAGCGCTATGCTGCCCACGCCCGTGTACAGGTCATAGACGTTTTCGTTGCCCGTCAGCCCGGCGAATTCCACCACTTTGTCGTAGAGCACCTTTGCCTGCATGGAGTTGGTCTGGAAAAAAGACTTCGGGCCAATCTTGAAGCGCACATGGCCGAGCTGCTCCTCGATGTAGCCTTTCCCGTGGTAGTTCACCATTTCGAGGTCGCCGATATAGTCGTTCAGCTTGGGGTTGATGCAGTACAAAACCGTCGTGAGCTGCGGCATCCGCCGGATGACCTCATCGAGGAAGCGCTTGATTTTCTTCGGGCTGTTTGAATGAAAACTCACGATGAGCATCAGCTCGCCGAGGGTCGTCAGGCGAATCATGATGTGGCGCATGAAGCCCTCGTTGGCCATGAGGTCGTAAAAGCTGAGGCCATGCTCATCGGCCACGGCCTTCACGGTCAAGCGGAGTTCGTTGGAGGGGTCGGCCTGTAGGTAACAGTGTTTGATGTCCACGATTTTGTCGAAAGCGCCGGGGCGGTGGAAGCCCAGCACGTTCTGGCGGTTGGAGATACCCGCATCCAGTTGCTCTTTGGGTATCCAGGTTTTATTGGAAAAAGCGTATTCCAGCTTGTTGCGGTAGTAGGTGCTTTCCTCGCAAGGCACGATTGGCAGGAACTCGCCCTCCTTCACCTTGCCAATACGGCGGATGGCATCCACGACCACTTGCTCCTTGTGGCGCACCTGCGCCTCGTAGCTCAGGTGTTGCCAGCGGCAGCCGCCGCACAGCGTGAAATGTTCGCAAAACGGCTCCACCCGGTCGGGCGAGCGGCGGTGGTAATGGATGGCGTAGCCATCCACGTATTCCGGTTTTTTCTTCGTAACGTGCACATCCACCACGTCGCCGGGTGCCACGTGCTCACTGAAAATCACCCGGCCACTGGCGTCCCGGCCAATGCCCCGGCCCTTGTCGGCCATGCCGGTTATCTCCACGTTTTGAACGATGATTGGTTTTTTATGCTTTCTTGCCATGTTTCAAAATCTAATCGCTACAAATTTCAGCATGTTTTAAAAGAAAGGACAAAGAGAATGAATTTAACCTAAAAACAAGTCATGTGGTTGTTTTCGTTTTCAATTTCCTTCGTGCGTTTTACCTTGTGGCAAAAACAAGATGGACCGTATTTGTTTCACCCTGCTTCTTTTAACTGCCTTTCTTTTGCCGATAACGGCACAAAAAAACCTGCTGCACAAGCTGATGAAGGCCCGCCCCGCCGCCTTCCAAACCCTGCTCGACCACCCGGAGCAGTACGATATTCAAATCATTTACACCCAAATTGACCGGGACGAGCACAACTTCCCGCACTTCAAGCAGCACAGTTTTCAGTTAGATAAAAACCTGTACTACTATCCCGCCAGCACGGTAAAGATGCCAACGGCCTTTTTGGCATTGGAAAAACTGAACCAGTTGAAAATCATTGGTTTGGATAAAAATTCGGTGATGAAAAACGGGGCTGCCAGTCCACCTCAAACCGCCGCCGAAACGGACTCCACTGCTGAAAACGGTCTGCCCTCTTTGGCACATTACGTAAAAAAAATCTTCCTCGTCAGTGACAACGACGCCAATAACCGGTTGTACGAATTTCTCGGTCAGCAGGCGATAAACGAAAGACTTTGGGCAAAGGGTTACGAAGACCTGCGCATCGTTCACCGCCTCGGCGTAGGCGGCTACGATGCGGAGGCCAACCGCCACACGAACCCCGTCGGTTTTTACGAAGGTGAAAAAATGCTGTACTACCAAGGCGAGGTGGACAGCCGTGCCGACAAAGATTTTAACCTTAAAAAAACACTGAGGGGCAAGGGTTTTTACGAAGGTGACTCGCTAGTGAACCGTCCTTTTGATTTCTCTGAAAAAAACTACGTCTCGCTCCAGTGCTTCCACGATATGCTGCAAGCTGTGATGTTCCCAGAGGCCGTGCCGCCAGCCCATCGCTTCGATTTGACGGAGGACGATTACCGCCTGCTTTACCAAGTGATGTCGGAGCGGCCACGGGAGAGCCTGTACCCAAAATATGACCACGAGGCCGACCAACACTGCAAGTTTTTCATCTACGGAGACAGAAAGGAAGACGAGCGGATGCCGCCCAACGTCCGCATTTTCAACAAAGTGGGATGGGCCTACGGCTTCCTGACGGACGTGTCGTACATCGTGGACTTTGATGCTGGCGTAGAGTTTTTTCTGGCGGCCACCATCCATGTGAACGCTGACGGTGTTTACAACGACGACAATTACGAGTATGAGTCGGTAGGGCTTCCGTTTTTCAGCAACCTCGGCCAAGTGGTTTACGACTTTGAGAAAAAACGGAAGCGGAAGCATAAACCAGACCTGCGAAAATTCGTTGTGGAGAGCTATGATTGAGACCATACAAAGAATCGAACAGCGGATGCAAGCGCCGCTGCCGGGGCGAACGGCTCAACTGCGGATGGCGCATGCCACCCGACGCCATTACGTGGAGGCGCCAACTATGGCAAGGCAAGCAGGTGTACTGATGACTTTGTTCCCAAAAAACGGGGAATGGAACATCGTGCTCATCGAGCGAAACGCCAACGACCGTGACCACCACGGTGGGCAAATCAGCTTCCCCGGCGGTAAGGCCGAGCCGTCGGATGGCACCATGCTGAACACGGCGCTGCGGGAGGCAGAAGAGGAAGTCGGCATTGCGCAGCACCAAGTAAAAATACTGGGCGGGCTGACGGAGCTGTACATTCCGGTGAGCAATTTTCAGGTGCATCCGTTCTTGGGCTACCTGGAGGCCACCCCGACTTATCGGGTGCAGGTCGAAGAGGTGAACGCCGTGCTGGAGGCGCCGCTGTCGCATTTCTCGCAACAGGGGACGAGGCAGGTCACCGATATTCCCATCAACTCACAAATCACGTTGAAGAATGTGCCTTATTTCGACCTGCATGGCCGGGTACTTTGGGGGGCTACGGCAATGATGCTCAACGAACTGCTGGAACTGCTGGCCGACAATTAGTCTATTTTTTGCGTAGAAATATCCCTGAAAACACCTGCGCACTGCTATTTTCAATAGTTTTTGGAGAACAAGTCAATACTTTTCGCAGTTGTTAACGTCAAGAAAGCAACTGTAAATCAAATAACAAAGCATGACTTATCGCAAGACTTCGGGGTTCAGATTGGATGGCATCACGGGCATTTTAATTTTAATTGGCTTTTTGGTGGCCATGTATTTTATCGTAAAATACACACTGATTGCGCTCACGGTGGTGGCTCCGCTAATGCTCATCGCCACCCTCATCATTGACCGTTCGGTCATTTTCAACTATGTAAAATGGATTGGCAGCACCCTGAAAAGCAACCCATTGTTGGGCATTGGTGCTATTCTGTTCACGATATTTGGCTACACACTGGTGTTTCCTTTCCTGTTCGGCAAGGCGATTTTGAAAAAGAAGTTCAAGCAAGCCCGGCAGCAGTACGAGAACCAGACCCAAGGCGAGTTGGTTGATTTCGAAGAAATTGAAAGCAAGCCCAGTCGGGAAAAACCACTCGAACTACCACAATTGAAAAAACAAGCGAAGAGCGGCGAGTACGACCAGCTTTTTGAGTAAAACTGGGTCATTGTTTGGAGTTTGAAGCTGGTTAGTTTGTAAATAATTGCCTTTGGTGGTAATTTGAAAATGAAACCACTATTTTTGTTGAATCTTTTCAAAAAAACGATTTCGATGAAAGTCATCACCATAAAATTCGAAAATACTGGAGAATGGCATTTCCTCCTCGAACTGCTCAAGCGGCTCAATATCCGTTTTGAATGGAAAGAAGACACCAATATCCCCAACCAAAAGAAAAATAGCCCACCTTCCGATGCTGTTTCAAAATTGTTTGGAAGTTTCTCCTCCGATAAAACAAGTGATGAACTGGTCAAGTCAATTTATGATGCAAGGGTAACCCAAACTCGTGAAATCAGCCTGTGAAATACCTGCTTGACACCAATATCGTCGTGCATTTTCTTCGAGGCGCTTACCGCTTGGATGAGAAAGTGCGGGAAGTTGGCATCCAAAACTGTTTTGTTTCAGAAATAACCTTATTGGAATTGGAATATGGTGTTGAAAACAGCGAACCATCTTGGCAGGAACGTCAAAGGGTGGCACTTGACAACTTCATCGAAGTGTTTACAGGTAGAATTTTACCAATTCGAGAAGCTTTTAACCTTTACGCCAAGAACCGTTCAAGGCTTAGAAAAGCAGGCACTCCAATCAGTGACTTCGACCTCCTTATCGGCACAACTGCTGTTCTACACAAATTCATTATCGTTTCAGACAATGTTACTGAACTTTCCCGAATTGAAAATATTCAACTAGAAAATTGGATTATTCGACCTAAGAAATAACCCTTCTTAAAGCTGCTTTACTCCCCAATCGTCCCCATCTCAATTCCCTCTGAATAGGCCACATGGATATTATGGCCATGGAAGGCCGACTTGACTGCCTTATGCACCTCAAAAATACCCTCCCAGTAATCGTCGGGCTTCACATAAGGCCGCACCGCCAAGAGGATATTGTGACTGTCGAAACGTTCGATTCCTATTTCGGGCGCTGGGGTTTTTAGCACCAGCGGCACGGTGTCCAAGGCCTCCATCACCACTTTTTTCACCTTCGGAAAACTCTCGATATACGGCATGGACACGTTCAGTTCGATGCGGATGGCGCCTTTGGCGGAGAAGTTGGTGATGGTGTCGTCAATGACCTTTCCGTTCGGGATTATCAGGGTTTTCAGGCCCGGCGTGGTGAGGATGGTATTGAAAATATGGATTTCGTCCACCTTGCCGAACTTGCCGTTCACCTCCACCATGTCGTCCACTCGATACGGCTTGAACACCATGATGAGGATACCTGCGGCAAAATTGCTGAGGCTGCCCTGCAACGCAAAACCCACGGCAAAGCCAGCCGCTGCAAGTATGCCAAAGATGGAGGTCGTCTCAATACCCACGATACCTGCCGCTGCCAACAAGACGAATATTTTCATAGCTATGCCTGTGAAAGAAACCAAGAACGGCGCTACTTCCTTGCTGAAATTCGCCTTTTCGAGCGACAGGGTAAAAAGCTTCATCAGCTTTTTTATCAACCAAAACCCAACGGCGATGGCAATGATTGCGCCCGCCAATTTGGGCGCAAACGTCACGGCGAAGTCGATTATCTTGTCGTAGTACAGGTTGAGTTTTTCCTCGTTCATAGCAGTTTTTCCATTGCTTTTTAATGAAGAAAGGCCCTTGCCAACCAATGACAAGGGCCTTTTCAAAGGTCTTTTGTGTTAAAACATCACACCCAAGTGGATGATGACGGAGCTGATGGTGGCTTTCTCATCCACGCCACTGTAATCTTTGGTAACATCCGTAAAGCCACGCTGAAAGCTGACTCCACCAATCAACGACGTGCCATCGCTTACGCTGTACTCGATGCCACCGCCCACGCCCCAAGAGAGCGCAAGTGGCGTTACTTCTTTTTTGATGTCAATTTTATCCTTCTGGATACTGGTATAGCTTACTTGCCCACGTGCCTGCGACTTGAATCCAAGCGTAATGATGGGCAATTCGGCATAATAGCGCAGGTACCCGATTTCATTGGTCCGGAATTTCAGGCCAAACGGAATCTCCACGTATTGAAGGTTATAGCGCAGGTCAGTTCCCGTAGGGAACGGCACAAAAACACCATTCGGGATATCCGACCGCTGCCATGCATCGGAGGACTTACTGTGCAGCAACTGCCCGCCCGTGTTGAAGGCGAAGCCCAAACCGATGAGGAAAGCGTAGTTGTCCCGAAAAAAAACTTCGCCCCGAGCGCCGAGTTTCAGCCCAAGGTTCGTACCGTTGTTGTTCACTTCGGTGTCGTCGGTCGTCATCCAAGAAAACGTTGGACTAACTTGAAAGCCCAACCGGAGGTCGGTTTGCTGGGCGAGGGCTGCACTCGACAAGAGCGCAAAAAAGGCGGCGATTGCAACAATTTTTTTCATCTACTTTTGTTTTTGGTTAGCTTTAAAACGGTTTAAAGTTTTTGGTTTCAGGCTTATCGTGAAACCTGAAACCGAAAACCTGAAACCGGATATTTTATGAACGTTAGAAACGGCCTTTTTCTTCTCTTCGCAATTTTTCTCTGTGTAAATGCCTGCGAATGTGGCAAAGGTAAAGATATTCCAGATGTTTCAGACATCAAGGTGGACGTCAAAATCAAGCGCTTCGACCAAGACCTTTTTGCCCTTGATACCAACGATATAGCCTCAGGGTTAGCGGCGTTGGAAGAAAAATACCCCGAATTTGCGCCCATTTTCTTCGGACAGGTGCTCGGTTCCAACGACTCGACCATTGCCCCAGAGGGGCACCTGCAATACATCCGGGGCTTTGTCTCGCACCCCGCCGTGCGCAAGTTGTACGATACCTGCCAGGTCGTTTACCCCGATTTGAAATGGCTGGAAAAGGATTTTCAGCAGGCACTTCGCTTGTTCAAATACTATTTCCCCACGCAGCCGCTGTCCGGCGAGGTCGTCACCTATGCGTCCGAGTACACCATCGGCGGGTTTCTGTACGGTGAAAATTCCATCGGCGTGGGTCTCGATTTTTACCTTGGCGAAAAACACCCTTACCAGTCCATCAACCCCGAAAACCCCAATTTTTCGCAATACCTCACCCGCACGTTCAACCGTGACCACATCGTCTCCAAATCCATGCAGCTGCTCATGCAAGACCTGCTCGGACCTGCAAGAGGCAGCCGAATGCTCGACCACATGATGCACAATGGCAAAAAGCTCTACATCCTTGACCACCTGCTGCCCAATGCCCCGGACAGTGTGCGGCTGGAGTTTTCACAAAAACAAGTGGATTGGTGCCAACAAAACGAGGCAAACATCTGGGCTTATTTTTTCTCCGAAAAACTGCTGTACTCCACCGATTACAACACCTACCGCAAGTTCGTGGAGCCCAGCCCCGAATCGCCCGGCATGCCGGAAGAAGCGCCCGGCCGCACTGCCAACTGGCTCGGCTGGCAAATTGTCAAAGCGTTTATGGAAAAAAATCCGAAGACCACGATGGAGCAGTTGATGACAATATCGGATGCGCAGTTTATCATGGATAAATCGAAGTACAAGCCCAAGAAGTAGGAAGTATTTTAAGGATAAATGCCAGCGGCAATTAAGTCCAACCGCTCAAGTATTCGACTGATTTCGTTGAGCTTGAGGATTTTTATTGTGGCCTCACCCACTTCGGATTTTGCGATAATTTCGCCCTCCAATACTTCGAAATGCTCGAACCAACCTTGTTTTCTCGGATTGAAAATCCGTATTATTATTTCTTCATCCCGAAGGACAGTCCCAAAATCTGTCCCTTTGCAGTTGTTGCAAGCTGGACAGGCAAAAGCAAGGTTTTGAAGTGTGGTTTTTCCACCATGTTTTCGACTGAGAATATGGTCTGATTGGAACCTAATGAAAGAATCTGATTCAGGACGACGACAGTATTCACAACGATGACCTGCCCGTTTGGCAACTTCAGCTCGTAGTATTTCTGGAATGCTGCGGCTCATGCCCTGGCTTGCGAAAGGTGCAGCCTTGCACGGGATTTAGCAAGGCGAACAATGTGTTCCAAAATAAGGTAATGGTCTAGCTCTTCTTGCTCAGCTGCCGACAGGCCAGCCTCTTGTTTTTTTATTAATAGCCCGTCAACACGCTTTTGCATGGTCGTAGGTGCATGGAATTGAAGTACCTTTTCCGGGTCAAGTTTTGCCATGAATTCGGCGAGGCTATCGTAGATGTTGGGATAGGCTATCATGTGATGAATTTACCACAAAATAAGCATGATTCTGAGACAAAACAAAGTCAATGGTCAAACAAGAGTGTATCCACTCACCCAAACACCCACTCCAATTCCGCCACGGTCAGTTCGCCAATCCAGTTTTCTCCGGCAGCCAGGGTGAGTTGTTGTAGTTCCTTGTTGCTTCGCAACAATTCGTCCAGCCGCTCCTCGAAGGTGAAAGCAGTGGTGAGCCGCCAAAGCAGTGCTGTTTTTGATTGGCTGATGCGACTGGCCCGCTCCACCAACTGCGACTCCAAGGCAGGATTCCACCATCGGTCGAAGAGGATGACGCTGGTGGCAGCAGTGAGGCTCTGCCCGGCGTGCGTGGGCGTCGCTACCATAACCAGGGTATCAAAAACAGGATTTTTTTGAAAGGCAAAAACCACTTCGTCGCGCTGTACCATGCTCAGGGCATCATGGATAAAGAGCGGCTCTTTGCCGAAGGCGTCTTTGATGGCCTTCGTGAGGATTTCGCCCGTTTCGGGGAATTGGGTCAAAATCAAGGTCTTTTCCCCGTTTTCGTAGTTGTTTTCCAGTAGGCTGAGCAGGAGTTGGGCCTTTCCCGAAAGCCGTGGCACTTTAGCGCCCGTCCTCGAAAACTGGTAGGGGTGGTTGCATATTTTTCGCAAATCCTTTACGAAAGCCAATACAATCGTTTGCCGACGCTGAACCTCTTTTTCCTCCAACATCAACTTCATGTCACGCTGCACAAGGCGGCGGTACATCTCCTCCTGTTCTGTTGAAAGCATGGCATACGCATCGCTTTGGAGCTGCGGCGGAAGTGTTGGCGCTACCTCCTTGTCGTTCTTCAGTCGGCGCAGCATGAACGGAGCAACTATTTTACTCAACAACACTGCCCGCCTTTGGTCGTGCTCCCTCAGGATGGGGTGCTCGTACTGGTTCATGAACTGCTTCCGTGAGCCGAGGTAATCGTGGTTGAGAAAATCCATGATGCTCCAAAGCTCGCCCAAACGGTGCTCGATAAACCGCCCGATAATGCCGATGCGCACGGTTGCAGGCAATGATTTCAAGCCGTCGTCTTCCATCCCAGCATCGCTGACCCATTGCGCCTCGTCCGCCACGATGCAATACCACGGCATTTTCTCCAGCAGCTCCGCCTCCGTGTTGGCCGTTTCATATGAAGTGACGATGACATCTGGCTCAGTGACGCCGAGCGGTCGCTTCTTTCCATGGTAAACGGCGGTGACGAGTGTCGGGGCGAATTGGCGCAACTTGATTTGCCAACTAGCCAACATCGATGCTGGTGAAACGATGAGCACCTTGTCCATTTCCAGCAGACCCTCCTCCTTGAACTTGAGCAGGGCAGCGATGACTTGCACGGTTTTGCCAAGCCCTACCTCGTCGGCTAGCAGGCTACCGAAGCCGTGGCGGGCGTTTTTCATCAGCCAGTCGTAGCCTGTGAGTTGGTGGTCCAACAGCTCGGCGTTCAGGCGCTTTGGCAGCATCACCTCTCTTGGTGCCAGGAAGCTTTGCAGGTGGTCCTCGGCGTCATTGGTGAGGCCAATTTTTGCCCCGCGATACCGTTTCGTGAACAGTACATGCAGCGCCTCCACATAGTCGAGCTTTGGCGGTTCTTCTAGTTTATCAAACAGGGAAATGAGCTGGTCCTCATCCACCAAGACGTACCGCTTGTCCAGCTTCACCACACCGTTTTCGCTGCTCACCAATTTTTCAAACTCATCGATGGAAATGAGCACATCCCCAAGGGCGACTTGCCAGTCGAATGAAAACTGCTGTTCAAATGGCAGGGCGAGGTCGCTTTTTTTGCGGGCAAGTTTGTCCACGTTCAATGAAAGCTGGGGACGTACGGACTCCTTCATGCCAGCTGGCAGCAGTGTTTTTATGCCAAATATTTCGATGGCAGGCAGGTTTTTCAACAATACCTCCATGAAGCGTGTGGGGTTGTAGATGAGCTGCTTTCGGCCTTCCGATTCTAGTACTTTGTCGAGTTGCGGGAAGAATTCGAGGAGCAAGGCCATGTCCTTCATCACGTCTTCCTTCACCACTTCGTATTTTTTTTGGTTCAAAAAAACGTTCAGCGGTATGGGTGGCATCAGCGGTGTGGGTCGGTACTCCACCACGAGGTCAACGGAATAAAGCCCATTTGTTTCATCCACTTTCACCACCGGCACATAGTCTTTTTTGGTGGTGTAAAAATTGTTGAGCCAACGGTGTATTTGTTGTACAACCTCCTGGTTGTCAAAAACTTGTAGAGAATTTTCGGCGGTGTTTTGAAAAAGCTGCACCAGTGGGCGCTCGTCGTGCTCGGCTTTCGCCGCCACGCAGTAGCCGATGAAAAACGAACAGATGGAATTGAGCATTTCAGCTGCAGGTTGGGTACGCCGAGTACTCCTTTTTTCTATAAACATCAGGTCGGGCGCCAGGCTCGGGGCCAGTTTTTCGAAGAACTCCCGCACCTCCACCACTGCTTGGGCGGGTACCCACCGGGCACGGTATTTACCCGGGGCACATTCGAGAAGCTGCGGCATGATAGCCCCATTTTTCGCCATGTTCAATGCAAACGAAAACACGTGGAGCAGCACTTCGGTGTTCGGGTGGGTACGGTTCAGCGTACCGAAGTTGTAGGTGTAGAGCAATTGCACAAGGTCCTCTGGACGGAAGTCAGGGAGCGGGTGTTGCCGACCGCTGATGTCACTGATCAGCAATTGTTTGAAGCGGAGGTTTTCGTCAAAGACCAGTTGCAAATGGTCTTCCGGGAAGATGCGGAAAGGGAGGATTTGAGTCTCCACGTCGCCGCCCAACAGCTCATCGGCAGTATCGGAGGCATCGGCGTAGCACTGGTGCAGCACCTCTTTTATCTCAACGCCATTGAAAAATTCATTGGCGCGGTAGAGCATCAGAATCTGTGTGCCCGCTTCCGGTATCGTCGTAAAATCAAGTGCCTGGGGCTTCAGCGGCTTCGACGCCCGGCCGCTTGTCACACTCATGAATTCCCCCTTCGATGCTGGGATATCCAGCAGGTTGACGACCTTGGCCACTTCTTCCGATTTCTTGGTTTCCAGCCGCTGGTGATACGCCTCCAGTTCCTTCATCAAGTTCATTTCGTGCATCTCGAACACCATGAACTGGTTTTTGTCAATCTCCTCGGCTATCTCAAAAATCACAGCGGCAAGGTGCTCGCAGGGCGTGGAAAAATCGCCACATGAACATTGCATGGAAAAATCTTTCCATGACTCCGGGAACAGTCGGATGCCCTGCTTATCGGCAATTGGCTTCAGCTCGTTTGGCAGCTCCAGCTTGATGAGCCGCAGTATCAGCGCATTCTCCTTGGCCAATGCCTCTATGAATTTTTCTTTTTCATTTTCGTTGAAAAGCGGCACACTGATGCTAACGCGGACAACCTCCGTTTGTGCGCCCTGCACTCGTGCGATGATTTGATTCCCCTTAATGTCTATCGAACGCACCTTGCCAGTGCTGGCCAGTGCTCTGCCTCGTGGTAGGCGGGAGTTGTAATCTATCAAGGTGAGCGATTGAAGCCACTGTTGCCCCCACCACGTAACTCCATATTTTTTTGCCATAGTTTTAACTAACTTATACTTTGGACATCAGCCAACAGACGGTAAATAAAAGGTAGGGTTGTAATTAGTTAAGCATTGAAAATCAAGGGACGATTGTAAAAATGGCGATTATGAGCCAACGTCCAAGGCTTTTTGTCTCAGGTCTAAAATCTAAAAAATAAATATGTGGCTATACTTTGGGTGCCGCAAATGTAACCCACTTTCCATAAAATTGATCGAATACTTAAAGGTTTGCACTTGAAAGTAAGTTTTGAGCTAAAATTCAGGCCGAGCAGTTAACTTCGCCGCCAATAAAAACACTTTTCGCACATGAAGAAATTACTCATTTTGGCAGTGCTTGCCAGCATGGTTTATGCTTGCAGCCAATCCAATAGTGACAAAGGGGCCAGCGAATCCACCGCAGCAGCACCAGCAGTGAACGGTGAAAAAGTTTACAAAACCTACTGCATCATGTGCCACGGCCTTGATGGAACAATGGGCGCTGCTGGTGCTTTCAACCTCCAGATATCCGAATTGCCTATCGAAGAGCGCATCAATGTCATCACCAACGGACGCAAAGGCATGACGCCATTTAACACAACCCTATCCGAAGAAAAAATAAAGGCAGTGGCAGAGTACACCCTGACGCTGAAAAAGTAGTAGAACTGGCCTGAACTTTATGAGGACAACTCAAAACTTCCAGGCCATCACCATACAATCGCAAACATCATCGCACCAACTAAAACCTACCACACCATCGGCCTCATGTCGGGCAGCTCGCTCGATGGCCTAGATGTTGCCTACTGCCGCCTCGACACAGCATGGGACGGAGCCGTTTTTTTGGTAAAAAACTGGGAACTGCTCCTTGTCGATACCTTGCCATTTACACCAGAATGGCAAGACCGACTGAGGCAACTCCCCTCGGCCTCGGCGCTGGATTTTTGCTACGCCCATGCGGCTTTGGGGCATTATTTGGGTGAGTTGGTCAATCGCTTTTTTATTGAAAAAAAGCTCGACCCAGCAGCGGTTGACCTCATCGCCTCGCACGGCCACACCATTTTCCACGAACCAGCTCAGGGCTTTACCGTCCAAATCGGGGATGGCGCTGCACTGGCGGCGGCCACCGGATGTGCCGTGGTCTGCGACTTCCGCACTGCCGACGTGGCGCTCGGCGGGCAGGGCGCACCCCTCGCTCCGATGGCCGATAAAATGCTTTTCCCCGGCTATGATTTTTACCTCAACCTCGGTGGCATCGCCAATATCACCTGCCGCACCCCGTCCGACCAGTTCGTCGCATTCGATGTTTGCGGAGCAAACCAAGCGCTGAACGCCCTCGCCAACCTCGTCGGCCAGTCCTACGACGCCGACGGCCAGCTCGCCGCCAGCGGTCAGCTCGACCCCCAGCTTTGGGAGCAAATCAACGGACAAGGCTTTTTTGCACAGCCCTACCCCAAGTCGCTCTCGAACCAGTGGGTGCAGCAGCACCTGACGCAACCCTGCTTGGCTGCCACCTCGCCCATCGCAGACCGGCTGCACACCGTCTGCCAGCACGTGGGCTACCAATTGGCGCAGTCCGTGAAGCAAGTGCTTGATTGCGAGCATTTTGCAAAAGAAAAATACCGGATGCTGGCCACGGGCGGTGGCGTGTTCAACGGCTACCTGATGCACTGCATCCAGCGGCACCTCCCCAGCGTGGAGGTGGTCATTCCTTCGGAAAACGTCGTGAAGTTCAAAGAGGCGCTGCTCATGGCACTGCTCGGCGTGATGCGCCTGGAGGGTGCACCAAATTGCATGGCGAGCGTGACGGGAGCGAGGGAGGATACCATTGGGGGCGGGGTTTATGGAGCGAAATAAAGGCTTACGCCCGCTTTGTGTCTCGTCTTTGGAAAGCCTTTCATCCAAAAAAATTATCATAAAAATTAGAGGACTGAATTTAGTATCCCGTGCCGCTAGGCACGAAATGTTGGCAGCAATCAACCGAACATTGTGCGACAGCGTGCCGTAGGTACGCCATATCAAGTGTACTTACGGCACACATTGTCGTGTTTAAATCATTTGCTACCGACATTTTGTGCCTAACGGCACATTTAAACCCCAAAATCGAATAAAAAACCAAACACACGAAACTGGCAAAGCTGATTTTTGAAACTCCCCAGATTACCCATCTTTTTTACCTTCGCAATTGGCAGGCAGGTGCTTGCTTTTTTAAAAAGCTCAAGTTGCGGATAGCGTCCCATGGGGACGGCATCTTTGTAGAAATTGAAAGAATGCAGGTACCCGTTCCATCGGAACGGCATCTTTTTGCCGAAATACCGTTCCGATGGAACGGCAAATCAGTGCTGTTTCTAAGGGCTACAAAGATTTTGTTCCTACGGAACATTTACCGCAACTTGAATTACAAAACAAAACTTACCAACCATGCGCCATCGCATCGCACTTGCCCTTGTAGGCATCCTCATCCTGTTGAGTCCCAGCCTTTTTGCACAAAAAAAGAAAGCCACTCCTGCACCACCAGCGGTGAAGTTCGAGGAGAAACTGTACCGCTCCCTCCAATGGCGAAACATCGGCCCATACCGGGGCGGACGCTCGGCGGCGGTGACCGGGGTGCCGGGCAAACCCAACCTGTTCTACTTTGGCAGCACGGGTGGTGGCGTTTGGCGAACGACCGATGGCGGGCGCAGCTGGGAGAACCTCTCCGATGGTTTCTTTGGCGGCTCTGTGGGGGCAGTGGCCGTCAGTGATAGCGACCCGAACGTCATCTACGTGGGCGGCGGCGAGGTTACCTTGCGGGGCAACGTCAGCTACGGCTACGGCGTCTGGAAATCGGAAGATGCTGGCAAAACATGGAAGTCAATGGGCCTGAAAAACAGCCGGCACATCCCCCGAATCCGCATTCACCCCAACAACCCCGATGTGGTTTACGCTGCCGTGCTGGGCGATATTTTCACCAACAGCAGCGAGCGGGGTGTCTATCGCTCCATGGACGGCGGAAAAACCTGGGAGCGCACCCTTTTCGTCAACGACGAAGTAGGCGCCGTTGACCTCACTTTCGACCCCAACAACCCCCGCATCCTTTTCGCCTCTTCCTGGCGGGTGCGCCGCAGCCCGCACAGCCTCAGCAGCGGCGGCGATGGCTCCGGCCTCTGGAAAAGTACCGACAGCGGCAAGACCTGGGCCGATATCTCCCGCAGCGAGGGCTTGCCGAAGGATACGCTCGGCATCATCGGCGTCACCGTTTCGCCCGCCAACTCTGACCGGGTTTGGGCCATCATCGAAAGCAAAACGGGCGGCATCTTCCGCTCCGACGATGGCGGCAAAAAATGGCAGAAAATCAACGAAGACCGCAACCTCCGACAGCGGGCCTGGTACTACACCCGCATTTACGCTGACCCAAAAGATGTGGATGTGGTGTATGTCGTGAACGTGAGTTACCACAAGTCGAAGGATGGCGGCAGGACTTTTACCGCCTCCAATGCCGCCCACGGCGACCACCACGACATGTGGATTGCCCCGGAAGACCCCAACCGCATCGTCATGGCCGACGACGGCGGCGCCTGCATCAGCTACGACGGCGGCGAAACCTGGAGCAGCTACCACAACCAGCCCACTGCCCAGTTCTACCGAGTAACCACGGACAACCATTTCCCCTACCGCATCTATGTTGCGCAGCAAGACAATAGCACCCTGCGCATCCTGCATCGAACGGGTGGCGGCAGCATTGGCGAAGACGACTGGGAATCCACGGCGGGCGGCGAAAGCGGCCACATCGCTGTGGACCCGCTGAACAACGACATCGTGTACGGCGGCAGCTACAGCGGCCTGCTGGAGCGCATGGACCACCGCACCCGCATCCAGCGCTCCATCGACGTTTGGCCGGACGACCCCATCGGCCACGGTGCCGAGGACAGCAAGTACCGTTTCCAGTGGAACTTCCCGCTGTTCTTCTCGCCGCACGACCCGAAGAAACTTTATGCCTGCTCCCAGCACCTGCACGTGACCACCAACGAGGGGCAAAGCTGGCGCACCATCAGCCCCGACCTGACCCGCAACGACAAGTCGAAGCAGCAGGCATCTGGCGGCCCCATTACGAAGGACAACACAGGCGTGGAGGTTTATTGCACCATTTTCGCAGCGGCGGAAAGCCCACGGGTGAAGGATTTGCTTTGGGTCGGTAGCGATGATGGCCTGGTGAACATCAGCCGTGACGGTGGTGCCAGTTGGCAAAACGTGACGCCCCCCACCCTACCCGAATGGACGATGGTGAACGCCATCGAACCCAGCCCTTTCGAAGATGGCGGCTGCTACTTTGCTGCCACTTCTTACAAGTCGGGCGATTACCAACCGCTTCTTTTTAAGACAAATGATTACGGTAAAACTTGGGTGAAAATCACGAACGGCATCGCTAACGACCATTTCACAAGGGTGGTGCGCTGCGACCCCAAGCGCCGTGGCCTCCTCTATGCCGGCACGGAGAGCGGCATGTACCTGAGTTTTGATGACGGGGCAAACTGGCAGCCGTTCCAACTGAACCTGCCCATCGTGCCCATCACCGACCTGGCGGTGAAGAACGACAACCTCATTGCAGCCACACAGGGCCGCAGCATCTGGATGATTGACGACCTGACCGTGCTGCACCAGCTCAACGACGATGTTGGGAAGAAAACCACGCACCTCTACCGCCCGATGGACAGCTACCGCACGGACGGCTATCAGTCCAGAAGGCCAAACGGTGAGGGAACGAACCACCCCGGCGGCGTGACGGTGCATTTTATTTTGCCAAAATTGGATACGGCAAAAACAGTGGTGAAACTGGCTTTTTTGGAAAAAGACGGCGATGTGATTCGGGAGTTTTCCACCAAACCAAAGGACAAAAAGGACAAACTGGTGGTGAAGGACAGCGCCCAAACTTTCAACTGGAACATTCGCTACCCCGATGCCAAAACCGTGGACGGCATGATACTTTGGTGGGCCCAAACCAGCGGACCAAGGGCCATGCCGGGTGAATATCGGGTGCGCCTAACGGTGGGCGACGATGCGCCGATGGAGCAACCGTTCCGCATCCTGAAAGACCCCCGCTCCACCAGCACCGACGCCGATTTTCAGCGGCAGTTCGAGTTCCTGATGGGTGTGCGGGACAAGATGACGGAGGCGCACCAGGCCATCCTCGACATTCGGGATGTGCGGGGCCAACTGAAGGCTTTCACCAGCCGCCTCGACAAGGACAGCACCGAACTAAAACCCTTGCTCGACCTTGCGAAGCAAATGGACAGCACCATGACCGTGGTGGAGGAACAGCTTTACCAAACAAAAAACCGCAGCGGCCAAGACCCGCTCAACTTCCCCATCCGCCTGACTAACAAACTGGGCCACGTGGCGGCCCTGACCTACGGCGACTTTCCGCCCACAGACCAAGCCGTGGAGGTGCAGCGGGAGTTGTCTGCTGCCATAGATGGCTGGCTGGCGCAACTCAAAACCGTGAAGGAGCAGGATTTGCCCGCCTTTAATCGGATGGTGCGGGAGATGGAGGTGGATTTGATTCGGTTGAAGAACTGAGGCTTGATAGCGCACGGATTGGGACGGGTGTTACGGATTAAATCAGTGCAAATTCGTAACATCCGTTCCAATCCGTGTGCCATTAGTAATAAAACACAATATCCGACTTGGGCAGTTTGACTTCGTTTTCCCCAGGGCGAAAGCTGGCCATATTCGGCGGGCTGGCCAGCTTTACCACAAAGTCTTTTTTCTCTGTTTTGGTGACCGGATTTTCTTCGCTTTTCTCGCAATCTTCCGTGGTCTTTTTGTAGTTGATTTTCCCCGTGGAAAGATTGTAATCGAAGTCTTCGAAGTAGTCGCAAGGTGCGCCGTTGTTGACGGTAGCGCCGATTAGTTGCCAGGCATTGTTCTGGTAACGGAAGCGGTGGGTGTAATGCCACTTCTGACGGCTCCCGCCGAAATGCTGGAGTACCAAGCTGCCATTTTCAATTGCTACCGCCTCAAAGGGGTCACCCATCACGCCGCCCTGCTCGCTCGGCAACACAGCCCCCAACGACTTGTGCCACAGCTCCCAACCACCGTCTTTTTGCTTGTAAATATGGAGTTCCCGCTCTGTGCCAAAGTCCGACTGGCGGTCAGTGTTAAAGACCACGACTTTTTCTTCCACGTTGTCCTTGTCCAAATCGCCCTTGGCATCTCCCATCACTTCATAGCCTTTTGGCGTTTGGATTTTGTCTTGAAAGGGTGCCTTCTCCGCATCGGGCGCTGCGGTATTTGATTCCGTATCGGGTGCTGCGGTTGCTTCTGACTCATCTGAAGGTGCTGTCGTCACTGCATCATCCGTCGTGGACTTGCCTTTGTTGTCAGTGCAAGCTGAAAAGGCGAGGCAAATAAGCAATATTGCGTAGTTGTATTTTTTCATAAACTTGGATTCAAATATAGAAGACTTGAAAGAGAGGAAGGAAGGAGGTAAAAAGTGGACCCCGGACCGACCCTTCCCTTTTTTTTTGTTACGCACTCTTATCGTTATTTCTACAACCCCAATATCTTCCGGTTCATCGCCTCATCCGCCTCTCCACCGGCGAAGTCGTCGAACGCCCGCTCCGTCACTTTGATGATGTGGTTTTCGATGAACGGCGCACCTTCGGCGGCACCTTGCTCCGAGTCCTTGATGCAGCATTCCCATTCCAGCACTGCCCAGCCGTCGTAGTCGTACTGCGCCAGTTTGCTGAAAATGGAGATGAAATCCACCTGCCCATCGCCGAGCGAACGGAAGCGGCCAGGGCGGTCCACCCAACCTTGGTAGCCGCCGTACACGCCACTGCGGCCAGTGGCGTTGAACTCGGCATCCTTCACATGGAACATCTTGATGAACTCGTGGTAAATGTCAATGTACGCCAGGTAGTCCAACTGCTGGAGCACGAAATGGCTGGGGTCGTAGAGGATGTTCACCCGTTGGTGGTTGCCGGTGGCCTTGCGGAACAGCTCGAAGGTGATGCCGTCGTGCAGGTCCTCGCCGGGGTGTATTTCGTAGCAGACGTCCACGCCGACCTCGTCGAAAGCGTTCAGGATGGGCATCCAGCGCTTGGCCAGTTCCCGGAAACCCGTTTCCACCAAACCCTGCGGACGCTGCGGCCACGGGTACACGGTCGGCCAGAGCAGCGCCCCGCTGAACGTAGCATGCACGTCAATGCCAAGGTTGCGGCTGGCCTTGGCGGCCCATTTCAGTTGCTGCACGGCCCACTCGGTGCGGGCAGCGGGGTTGTTGCGGTGCGCCTCCGGCGCAAACACGTCGAAGCCAATGTCATACGCCGGATGAACGGCCACGAGTTGGCCTTGCAGGTGCGTGGAAAGCTCGGTGATTTCAACGCCGCAAGCATTCGCACGGCCCTTGAGGTCGTCGCAGTAGGTCTTGCTGTTGGCGGCTTTTTCGAGGTCAATCAGGCGGCTGTCCCAGGTCGGGATTTGCACGCCAAGGTAGCCGTGGCCAGCTGCCCAGGTGCATACATTTTCTAAAGAATCGAACGGTGCTTTGTCGCCCATGAACTGCGCCAGGAAGATGGCAGGGCCTTTGATGTTTTTCATTGATGTTTTATTTTTTGTTGAAAAATGCTGGTTCGGTGGAATTTTGGAGAGCGCCAAATTAGGGAAAATCTTTTGGGGTAAAAATTGAATTTTCAGATAACTGGTATGCTGTATTTTATGCTCAACTATCACATCTTTTAGCTGTTAAAAAGCTACCTTTGCAAGCCAAAAAACACCGTTAAACAGCATTTTCTCACCAAAATATAAACTCTCAATATGGTTTTCGACCTCGATTTGATACAAAAGCTCTACGCAGAGCTACCTGCCAAGCTCAAAAAAGCCCGCAAAAAACTGGGCCGCCCGATGCCCCTGGCCGAAAAAATCCTCTACTCGCACCTCCATAAGGAATCGCCGCTGAAGGAGTACACCCGTGGCGTGGACTACGTTTCCTTCGCCCCCGACCGGGTGGCCATGCAGGATGCCACGGCGCAAATGGCGCTGCTCCAGTTCGACATGTGCGGCAGTGCAAAAACCGCTGTGCCGAGCACCGTGCACTGCGATCACCTCATTCTGGCGAAAGACGGCGCAAAAACCGACCTCGCCGACTCGCTCGACAAAAACAAGGAGGTGTTCGACTTCCTAGCCTCCATTTCCAACAAATACGGCATCGGCTTCTGGAAGCCGGGCGCTGGCATCATACACCAGATTGTGCTGGAAAACTACGCCTTCCCCGGTGCGATGATGATTGGAACAGACTCCCACACCCCCAATGCGGGCGGCCTCGGCATGGTCGCCATCGGCGTCGGTGGTGCGGATGCCGTGGACGTGATGGTGGGCATGCCTTGGGAACTGAAAATGCCCAAGCTCATTGGCGTGAAGCTGACCGGCAAACTGAGCGGCTGGACTTCGTCCAAAGACGTGATTCTGAAAGTGGCTGGCATCCTGACCGTGAAAGGTGGAACCGGTGCCATCGTGGAATACTTTGGCGAGGGCGCAAAATCGCTGTCCTGCACGGGCAAAGGCACCATCTGCAACATGGGCGCTGAAATCGGCGCCACGACCTCCACTTTCGGCTACGACGAGGCAATGGGGCGCTACCTGCGCATCACGGGCCGCAAGGAAGTGGCTGATTTGGCGGACAAAATTGCGAAGGACCTCACTGGCGATCCAGAGTGCTACGCAAACCCAGAAAAATACTTCGACCAGGTCATCGAGATTGACCTGAACACCCTGGAGCCACACGTGAACGGCCCATACACGCCGGATTTGGCTTGGCCAATTTCCAAGTTTGCGCAAGCAGTAAAAGACAACGGCTACCCGCAAAAACTCGAAGTCGGCCTCATCGGCTCCTGCACCAACTCCAGCTACGAGGACCTCGACCGGGCTGCCTCGCTGGCACGTCAGGCCGTTGCGAAGAAACTGAAAGTAAAATCGGAGTTCACGGTGACGCCCGGCTCCGAGCAAATCCGCTACACCGTGGCCCGTGACGGGCAATTGGAGGCTTTCGAGCAAATGGGCGGCGTGGTGCTGGCCAATGCCTGCGGCCCCTGCATCGGACAGTGGGCTCGGCACACGAACGACCCGAACAAGAAAAATAGCATCATCACGTCGTTCAACCGCAACTTCTCGAAGCGGAACGACGGCAACCCGAACACGCACAGCTTCGTGGCAAGTCCCGAAATCGTGACAGCGCTGGCCATCGCTGGCGACCTCGGCTTCAACCCACTAACGGACAGCCTCATCAACGAAGATGGTGTGGCGGTGCGGCTTGACCCGCCGACCGGCGTGGAGCTACCTCCAAAAGGCTTCGACGTGAAGGACGCTGGCTTCCAGGCACCCGCCAAGGACGGCAGCAAGGTGAAAGTGCACGTCAGCCCAACTTCGAACCGCCTGCAATTGCTGACGCCGTTCGAACCAATCACGACCAAGCAGCTCCGCAACATGCGGGTGCTCATCAAGGCGAAGGGCAAGTGTACCACCGACCACATCTCTATGGCCGGACCGTGGCTCCAATACCGGGGGCACTTGGAGAACATCTCCAACAACTGCCTGATTGGTGCTTTGAACGCTTTCAACGAGCAGGTGAACAGCGTGGCAAACTTTGGCAAACTTGGAAGGAACGCCAAGTTCATGCCTGTGCCGGACAGTGGCCGTGCATACAAAGCGGCTGGCGTTGGAACGATTGTTTTCGGTGAAGAAAACTACGGCGAGGGCAGCAGCCGGGAACACGCAGCGATGGAGCCAAGGTTCCTCGGCGTGAAGGCGGTTATTGTAAAATCATTCGCCCGCATCCACGAGACGAACCTGAAAAAGCAGGGCATGTTGGCGCTCACTTTTGTGAACAACGCCGACTACGACAAGGTGCGGCAGGACGACAAAATTGACATCAAAGGAACGCTGTCGCCGGGCAAGAACCTGACCGTGGTGCTGAAACACGCCGACGGGACAGAGGAGAGCTTCGAGGTGAAGCACACTTACAATAAGGCGCAGATTGCCTGGGTAAAAGCGGGTTCTGCGCTGAACAAGATTAGGAAAGACAAGAGCGCTGCGTAATCCGTTAGCGGTTTTGTTTTAGGATAAAAAAGGCTGCGCCAGAAGTGGTGCAGCCTTTTTTGATAGAAAAAATTTCAGTTATCAATGTCTATTTCGACATTGTTTCTCAAATCTTAGCCATCTTGAATTTGTCCTTTTCGGGTTTGGCGGTATTGTCGGGAAGGAGTTCTCCATCTTCTGTTTGGCGAAGGAGCGTAAGGCGCTCTTCTTTTATCTTCCCACGGTCATCGGTGAGGGTATAGTGCTGTACGACGTCGGTGCGGCCGTCCTTATCGGTATCCGTGAGCCAAGCGTCCTGCTGGTTGCACCAGCCCTCGTCGCACCAAGCCCACGCTACTGTTTCGACGTGTTGCATTTCGCTGTCTTTAATCCAGAAAATGGCTATGTCGCTGGAAACATATCGACCAGGCACTCGGCAGATGAAAAAGCCGCCGTATTGCCCAACAGCCATCACCTCACCGCCGCTCCCCATCCACACGTCCCGTACGTCAGTGCTGAAATATTTGTAAAAACTGGTATCAATCAATGTGCCTTTGTAGGGGTAGTTGCCGGGGCTGTCCACCCGCAGGATGGGGTGTAGGTGCAGCACGTCACCAGCATCCAGCATCGGAAATTGGGTGGCCAACTTGCCCACACCCTGGGAGAAACGGGTGGCCTCCGCCTTGTCATTTTTCATGCGGACAAAGCTGAGTTGGCCATTGGGGGAAAAGACATCGAGCTTGTCGCCGTTCACGGAGTAGGCTTGGGCCTTGGAGAGCAGGGATAGATAGGTGTTTTCCTGTTCCATTTCATCGCAAAAGCGTTTGGTAGCGCCCAGTTCGCTCAAGTTGATGGTGCTGCCATTGGTGGCATATCCAGCAAAATAACTGTTGCAGGGCGCCGTGCCGTTGAGTTTTCCTTCGGAAAAAACGAGGGTGATTTCGCTGTCCTTGGCGAGATTTGCGGCCTCGCCTGAGAGTTTAGCCGCTGAGAGCGTCCAGTAGCTGCCTTCGAGTTTTCCGCCAATGGGTTCGGACTTGCAGGCAGCAAACAAGGTCAACATGGCCATTGCGAAGCAAAATGTGGGTAAGTTATTCATGGCATTTTAGTTGGCAGTTCGACAGTTGGGAGTGGGGAGGCAGTGGAAAGGTAGAAGGCCCTGGCTGCCCACTGCCAACTGTCGAACTGCCAACTGCATCATTCTTCCTCCTCCCGTCCCCGTCCCATCTGGTTGTCGGCTTCGAGGCGTTGGAAGAGGGTGTCCACCCGGTACATTTCGTCGAGGGTGTCGTCAATATAGAATTGGAGTTCGGGCATCCGCCGCATCTGCTTCCCTATCCGGTGTACAAGCGCTTGCTTCAATCGGGTATATTGGTTCTCCATTTCCAGGATGACTTCCTGTTTGTTTTCGGTGTTGAAAATGCTGAGGTAAATCTTGGCAGTATTGAAGTCCGGCGTCATTTTTACATTGGTCACCGTCACGAACGCTTCCGTGCCGTAGATGTACGACCCCTCCTGTTGCAGCAGCACGCTGAAGTGCCGCTTTATCATTTCCCCTACCTGTTTTTGGCGAATTTCGGCCATTTTTTATTAAACTTTTAGATGATAGACTTTAGATGGGTTTGTGGGTACGAGCTAATGTCTGTTTCATCGGCATGGGCAGTACATCAAACTTTAGAAATTAGCAGAGGTTGTCTAAAGTCTATTGTCTAACATCTCCCCCAAGCGGCAAGTTATAAATCTTTTGCTTCGCAAAACGTTCCCGAAGGGCAAAAAGAAAAGGCCGTGCGGGAGATTACCTGCACGGCCCTTCATGTTTTCGGCAAGTTTTAAGCGATTCCGAAGGCTTTTTTCACCTTGTCCACGTAGTCCAGTTTCTCCCAAGTGAAGGTTTCAACTTCCTTCGTGATGGTTTCGCCGGAGCCATTGGTCAGTGTTACTTTTTTCACCTCTGGAGTACGGCCCATGTGTCCATAAGCAGCCGTTTCGGAGTATATCGGGTTGCGCAGCTTGAACCGATTTTCGATGGCGTATGGGCGCATATCGAACAAGCCGTCCACAATATTGGCAATTTCACTGTCCTTCATTTTCACTTTGCTGGAACCGTAAGTGTTCACGTAGATATTGGTTGGCTTCGCAACGCCGATGGCGTAGCTTACCTGGACCAGTATTTCGCTGCAAACACCAGCAGCTACAAGGTTCTTGGCAATGTGGCGAGTTGCGTAAGCAGCAGAACGGTCTACCTTCGAGGGGTCTTTGCCGCTGAAAGCACCGCCACCGTGCGCACCTTTGCCGCCGTAGGTGTCCACGATGATTTTGCGGCCAGTAAGTCCCGTGTCACCGTGCGGGCCACCGATGACGAACTTACCTGTCGGGTTCACGTGGAAGGTGATACCCTCCTTGAACAGCCGCTGCACTTTCTGTGAACATTTCTTTTTCACACGAGGAATCACGTAGCTGATAACGTCCTGCTTGATACGCTCCAACATGACGGTCTCCTCGTCGAAGTCGTCGTGCTGCGTCGAAACCACGATGGTATCAATGCGCATCGGCACGTTTTTGTCAGAATATTCGATGGTCACCTGCGACTTGGCATCGGGGCGGAGGTACTTCATCCGCTTGCCTTCCCGCCGGATGTCGGCCATTTCCATCAATATTTTGTGGGAAAGGTCGAGTGCCAATGGCATGTAGTTGTCCGTCTCGTCGGTAGCGTAACCGAACATCATGCCCTGGTCACCAGCGCCTTGGTCTTCGGGATTTGTGCGTTCCACGCCCCGGTTGATGTCGGGCGACTGTTCGTGGATGGCCGAAAGCACCCCACAGGAATGTGCCTCGAACATGTACTCGCTCTTCGTGTAGCCAATGCGCCCAATCACGTTACGGGCAATGGACTGCACGTCGAGGTAGGTGGACGTTTTTACCTCGCCAGCCAACACCACTTGGCCAGTGGTCACGAGGGTCTCGCAAGCTACTTTGGAGCTTGGGTCAAAGGCAAGAAAATGGTCAACGAGCGCGTCAGAAATCTGGTCGGCTACTTTGTCGGGATGTCCTTCTGATACACTTTCAGAAGTGAAAAGGTATGGCATAGTTGCGATTTAAAAGATTAAATGATGTAGGTGAAATAGTTAGGGAATTTTAAAAAGCGGCGCAAAGATAGGAATTTGGACAAAATGGGTTCTTGTTGATACAAGGGCCTGCAAATTTTTGATTTGACCTACCTAGCAAGCATTGGCAAACCTACCTAATCGCATTTCATGTACCTAGCTTTCGGTATGGGCTACCTAATATTTTGGGTTGGTCTGAAACTAACCTTTCGGTATTGTCGGAGCCTTCGGGGAGGGCTACTTTTGCGGTGCTATTTTTATTAAATCTAAATTAAAAAAGATGCACAAGCACCTAATTTCCTGTACCATAGCGATGGTCGCTTTTTTGACTTTTAGCAACCTTTTTGCCCAAACCAGCATTATCTCTGGCCAAATATTGCTGAAAGGAGAACAACTGCCACAACCCGGAATTTCAGTTTTCATCAATGGCCTCGAAAAAGGTGATGTCACCAATACCGATGGGAAATTCAAGTTTGAAAACCTAGCTCCCGGTGAATACGAACTTCAAACGTCCGGGGTAGGTTTTGCCAACACTTCGCAAATGGTATTGGTAAAGACAGGCGAGATTGCCCATGTGATCATAGAAATCGAAGAAGCAGTCATGGGGCTTCCAGCGGTAGTTGTACAAGGTGTTTCGCTCACTGGTGGCCTTCGGGGCTTGAAAAATACACCGGGTTCTGCCCACTATATTTCTCCACAGGAAATGGAGAAATTCAGCTACACCGACATCAATCGCACCTTGAGAGCCGTGCCCGGTGTCAATTTGCAGGAAGAGGACGGTTTTGGCCTCCGGCCAAACATTGGGTTGCGAGGTTCTGGCTCCGAGCGCAGCGCCAAAATTACGGTCATGGAAGATGGTGTACTGGCGGCCCCAGCGCCCTACGCAGCTCCGGCTGCGTATTATTTCCCTACAATAGGTAGGATGCAGGCGGTTGAAATCTTGAAAGGAAGCAGCCAGATACGCTTTGGACCTTACACGACAGGTGGGGCAATCAATCTTATTTCAACGCCTATTCCATTAAATTTTTCGGGCAGGCTCAATCTGCTCGGCGGCAGTTTTGGCAACCGCAACATTCATGCTTATGCAGGGGATTCGCATCGCAATTTTGGCTACCTCGTCGAGACTTTCCAATACAAATCCGACGGGTTCAAAGACCTTGACGGAGGTGGGGAAACAGGTTTTGACAAAAAAGATTTCCTCGCAAAGTTTAACCTGAATACTGGGCCAAAGGCAACGATTTACCAATCACTCCAGTTCAAAGTGGCCCAAACTACGGAGCGTTCCGACGAGACCTACCTCGGTCTTACGCAGGAAGATTTTGAAAAAACGCCTTATCGCCGTTACGCTGCTTCGCAAAAAGACAGGATGGTCACCCAACATGAGCAATATTCCGTCCGGCACTTGGTGCAGTTCTCGCCGTCCGTTGACCTTATCACCACTGCTTATTCCCAAAAATTTCACCGCAATTGGTACAAGCTCGACAAAGTGAGTCAAAGCAATGGCGCTGCGGCTGGCATTGCAGCATTGCTGGCTGACCCGTCTGCTTTCCCAGAAGCATTTGCCACGCTCACGGGTACAGCTAGTCCAATAGACCAGGCACTGGCCGTGAAGGCCAATAATCGGGATTACCGTTCGCTGGGGGTACAGTCCGCATTGAGTTGGCGATATCAAACCGGGGCTATCCGGCATACACTTGACCTCGGCATCCGCTACCATTTTGATGAAGCAGACCGTTTCCAATGGACAGATGACTACAAAATGCTGGATGGCGTTATGATGCTCACTCGCCACGGCGATCCCGGTACTGAAAGCAACCGGGTCGAAACTGGCAAAGCCATCGCCTCTTTTGCACAGCTTAAAATGCAGTGGGGCAAATTGACCTTCATTCCTGGCCTTCGACATGAAAACATCCGCATGGAACAAAAAGACTATGGAAAAGCTGATACTGAGCGCCTTGGCACCGAAGTGAAAATTTCGGAAAACAAAGTGAATGTATTCATCCCCGGTGCTGGCCTGGATTTCAAAGTAAACTCGAACCTGAATTTTTTTGCAGGGGTTCATAAGGGCTTTTCTCCGCCTGGAGTCAGGGAAGGCAGCAAGCCAGAGTCGAGCATCAACTACGAACTGGGCAGCCGCTACCAGAAGGGGGTGCTATCTGGTTCGGTCGTCCTGTTTTTCAATGATTACGAGAACCTGCTTGGCGCCGACCTTGCCGCAGCAGGAGGCACAGGTTCCGCAGACTTATTCAATGGTGGGAAGGTGGAGACCAAAGGCGTCGAATTCCAATTGACCTGGGATTTTTTAGCGACTAAAAACCAAGACTGGAGTTTGCCTGTTTCGGTAGTTTACTCCTATACAGACGCAACCTTTCAAAGCAGCTTCAAAAGTGAATTTGAAGGATGGGGTGAGGTCGAAGCAGGCGATAAATTGGCCTATCTTGCTCCTAATCAATTGGCTTTGGTACTCGGCCTAAACTTTGACAAAATTGGCTTTAATCTCAGTGGGCGCTATCAAGACGCTATGCGGACAGTAGCAAGTCAAGGGGAGGTGCCAACCAGCGAAAGCACCGATGCCTATTTTATTTTGGATGCGAATATGAGCTACCGCCTTCACCCGAAGGTGACGCTGTTTGGCAGTGTGGCAAACCTTACCGATGAAGTGGCTGTCATCTCTCGTAGCCCTGCCGGCTTGCGACCAAATTTGCCACGGACATTTACAGCTGGCTTAAAGGTAAATTTCTAAGGCAAACTGTTTTTTTGCAGGACAGGATGTTCAATTTATTGTGGCAGGTTGTTAATTTTTTGATAAACATCAGTTCCTCAACTTGAATCTTAACTCTTTTGCACGTATTTTGCAGCCAAATCTAATTTTAGAAAACCTTTAACCTGCATGAAGCAAACTTTACTCGTAGTTTTTCTCGCTTTTTCATCATTTGCCCTTTATGGGCAGAGCAACAGTGAGCCAACAGGAACCCTACCTGTGAAAATTTCCATTTACCCGAACCCTGCCACCAATTATATTAGTGTAAACAAGGACGAGAACTTGAAGGAAATTTCCATTTACAACCTCGTCGGCAGGAAACTGAAGACTTTTGAGGAAATTGAAAAAGACGAGCATTACGATGTGAGTGACCTGCCCAACGGCATGTATCTTGTGCAAGTGATTGACAACAACAAGAAAATCGTCACTACGCAGCGCATCAGCAAAAGATAATCTTTAATTTTTAGCGAGTTTTCTATAGAAAATCCTTTGTCAGTAATTCGGCAAAGGATTTTTTCATGCCCAAAATCGAACGCTTAGGATTTGCCCCACAGTCTTTTGATTTTGGAAAAAATGGCCAAAAGCAGATACCGACTGCACACTGTCAAACTGCCAACTATTTTACCCCGGATCCACATCCACGTTCACCCGCACCGTCGAAAATCCTTCCGTCTGCTGCATTACCCTCGTCGCTTCACCAATTAAGTCTTTCGTGAGTTTCCAAAGATTGGGATTTCGCTCCATTTTTATCAAAATATCCAACAAATAATACTCCCGAACCCTGCCCACGGAGGGAACTGTCGGCCCGAGCAGCCGCTTGCCGAGCTTGCTTTTCAGCACCTGCACAAAATATTTAGAGCCCCGGTTCAGCACATCCGGCTTTTTGTGCTTCAAGGTTATTTTTATCAAACGGCTGAACGGCGGGTACTCGAACGCCTTGCGCTCCATGATTTCCCGTTCGTAAAATTCCTGAAAATCGTTGTCAATCACTTCCTTGATGACCGGGTGCGATGTGTTCATTGCCTGCACGATGACCTTACCCCGCTTATCCCGGCGACCAGCCCGCCCAGCCACCTGTGTGATGAGTTGGAAGCCCCGCTCCCCCGACCGAAAATCGGGGAACTGCAACAATTGGTCGGCACTAACTACCCCAACTATGCTCACGTTCTCGAAGTCCAAGCCTTTCGTCACCATCTGTGTGCCCACCAAAATGTCGAGCCGCCGCTCCTCAAAGTCGTTGATGATGCGGGCATGGGCGTCTTTCGTGCGCACGGTGTCGTAGTCCATGCGGCCGATGTTGGCGTCGGGCAGGTAGATTTTTAGTTCGTCCTCGATTTTTTGCGTACCAAAGCCCTGCAAATTCAGCTCGTGGCTGCCGCAAGCTGGGCAGGTTTTGGCGAGTTCTTGCTGGTAGCCGCAGTAGTGGCACTGGAGGTTGTTTCGGAACTTGTGGTAAGTCAGACTCACGTCGCAATGGATGCACTCCGAGTGCCAGCCACAGGTGTTGCAGCGCAGGGTGGGCGCATAACCACGGCGGTTTTGGAACAAAATGGCCTGCTCGCCCTTGGCCAGCGCCGTCTTCAGTTCCTCCACCAAAACACTGGTGAAATGACCCTGTAATTTTCGCTGCTTAGCCTCCAGCTTCGCATCCACCACCACGATTTCTGGCATCTGGATGCCGCCGAACCGCTCCGTCATTTCCACCAAACCGTACTTGCCACTGCGGGCATTGTGGTAGGTTTCGAGGGAAGGCGTGGCCGTACCGAGCACCACTTTTGCGCCGTGCAGGTGCGCCAAATAAATGGCTGCATCCCGCCCCTGGTAGCGGGGAGCCGGGTCGTTTTGCTTGTAGGAAGTATCGTGTTCCTCGTCCACGATGACCAGGCCGAGGTTGGTAAAAGGGAGAAAAAGTGCAGACCGAGCGCCGAGGATGCAAGTTGGCAGCTCTTCCTCAGTTGGCAGTTGGCAGTCGGTGGCTGCTGCCACTGTCTGACTGCCAACTGCCAACTGTCGAACTGTCGAACTATTTTCCCCACTGTCGAACTGTCGAACTTTATTCCAAATCTCCACCCGTTCATTGTTCGTAATCCGATGGTGGTAAACCGTCACCGCATCGCCCAGTGTTTTTTGCAAACGGCTGATAATCTGCGTGGTAAGTGCCACTTCTGGCAGCAGGTACAGCACCTGTTCACCACGAGCCATGGCCTTCTGCATGAGTTCGAGATAGACCCGGGTCTTGCCGCTGCCCGTTACGCCATGCAGCAGCACGGTGTTTTTCTCTTCGGTAAAATGGTTGCCAATTTCCTCCAAAGCCCTTGTTTGTTGCGGAGCAAGTTCATCGGCTTCCGTCACCTCGTCCTCGTAGCCACCGAGGCGGCTGACCTCCCGTTCGTACAGTTCGAAGATGCCTTTTTTCGCCAGCGAATTGAGTACCGAGGAGTCCACGCTGGCTTTTTTGTACAATTCTGAGCGCAGGATGCCGCCGTCCTTGGAAGGCTGCTCTCGGGTCAATTGGATGAAGGCCATCAGCGCCTCGGTCTGCCGCTGTGCCTTGGCCACGAGGTTAAAAGCTTGCGCCAACTGCTTCGGTTCGGAGCGGTAAGGCTCGGCAAGGCGGACGCAAGAAACCTTTTTTGGGGCGTATTTTTCCTCCATTTCCTCGTAGAGGTAAATCACCTTTTTGTCCAACAGGCCCTTGATGACCTGGTAAATGGTTTTTTGGTTCAAAATCTTGCGCACATCATCAATCGTGATGGTCTCCTGGATGCTGAGTGCTTCCGCAATGAGGTACTCCTTGTCGTTCAGACCAGTGAAACTGCCATCATAAAGCGGGCTAAGCACCAATCGGCGCTCGCTGGCCAGCTTGAGGTTGGCGGGCAAGGCAGCTTCCATCACTTCGCCGAGGGAACAGCAGTAGTATTCGGCGAGCCAATGCCAAAACTGGAGCGTCTTTTCGTTCAGCACCGGTTCCTCGTCAATGACGGAGAGGATGCTCTTGAACTTGTGCGCAGGCACTTCATGGTGCAGCCTCGACACCAGCCCTGCGTAACGCTTGTTACCCCCAAACTCCACCTCCACCCGCAAGCCAGGGCATACGGCAGCCACCAACTCCTCCGGCACAGCGTAGGTGTAGGGCTTGGGCACGGCCAGTGGCAGTATCACTTCGGCGAAAATGCCGTGGGCGGGTACGGGATGGTAGGTTTCCAAATTCAGGTTGTGATTTTGATGGGCGAAAGTCGGGATTTTTATTTTGAAAAAACGTCTAAACCACCCGATTGGTTTATCCTAAAAAATAAGCACAGAGCGGTATTATCCTACCGGGTGCGGCTCCAATTTGATGTACTTTTATAGCCCATTTTTATCGAAATGTTTCCAGAATTGCTCCCACCGCCCAGTTGTGCAAATAAGCCCTCTGAGCAAAAGCATATGTTCAACGGGCTCTAAATTCCATCGCATT
>JAIPBL010000069.1 GCA_021739645.1 Saprospiraceae bacterium
ATTGGGCTGACCGTTTTTTTGTAAAATTATTTCGGTCAGCCCAATAAATTGGGCGACCACAAACTTTATGCTAGGTGCGCATCAAAATAATCGAACGCCTTCGCCAGCCTGTCGATTGTCCGCTCATTGCCCAGCAATTCCATCATCTCGTACACCCCCGGCCCCTGCATTGTGCCAGCCAGTGAAAGGCGCAAAATCGGCATCACCTCGCCCGGTTTCAGTCCACGGTCGGTCATAAATGCTTTGACAGCCTCCTCCAACGGTGCTGCCACGAACGCTGGCTGTGCCTTCAGATGGTCGGCAAGTGCTTCAAACACGGGGCGGCTTTCTGGCTTCCATCGCTTCGCAACCACCTCATTGTCAAATGTTTGCACATCGCCAAAGAGATAGCTGGCCTGCTCCACGAGGTCGGGCAGGAAGGTCGCTCGACCTTTCATCAGGTGGCAAACTTGTGCCAAATATTTATCCGAAACGTGGTATCCTTTGGCTTCCGACAATGGCCGGACGAGTGTTGCCAACTCAGCATCATCAGCGGTGTGGAGGTACTGCTGGTTGTACCATTTGGCCTTGTCGTAGTCGAAGCGGGCGCCGCTCTTGCTTATTTTTTCGATGGAAAATGCTTCGCAAAGTTCCGCCAAACTGAAAATCTCCTGCTCCGTGCCGGGGTTCCAGCCGAGGAAAGCGAGGAAGTTGATGACCGCCTGCGGCAAAAAGCCAAATTCCCGAAAGCCCCGAAAACTGTCCTCCTCCGTCTCGGCATCCCAGCCCAGCGGGAACACGGGCATCCCGAACTTGGCACCGTCCCGCTTGCTTAACTTGCCCTTGCCGTCCGGCTTCAAAATTAGCGGCAGGTGCGAAAAATCCGGCATCGTCGCCGCCCAGCCGAAGGCCCGGTACAGCAGCACGTGGTGGCCTGTGCTCGGCAGCCATTCTTCTCCCCGAATGACGTGCGTTATCTCCATCAAATGGTCATCCACGATGTTCGCAAGGTGGTAGGTCGGCATCCCGTCCGACTTCATCAGTACCTTGTCGTCCAGCTCGCTGGTATGAAAGCTCACCTCTCCCCGAATCAAATCGGTGAACGTAATCGTCTCATTTTCAGGCATTTTCAGGCGAATGACGTAATCTTCGCCAGCGCCGAGGCGGCGCTGCACCTCGTCAGCAGGCAGGCTCAGGCTGGTCTTCATCACTTTGCGGCTGACGGTGTCGTACTTGAAATTGTGGTTACCAGCGGCAGCCTCGGCTTGGCGCTTTGCGTCCAGTTCCTCCGGTGTGTCGAAGGCGTAGTAAGCATTGCCGTTGGCCACCAGTTCGAGGGCATATTTTTGGTAAATATCCTTTCGCTCCGACTGGCGATACGGCGCAAACTTGCCGCCGATGCCCTGCCCCTCATCGGGCATGATGCCGCACCAGGCCAGTGATTCGAGTATGTAATCCTCGGCCCCCGGCACGTAGCGCCCCTGGTCGGTGTCTTCGATTCGGAGGACAAAAGTGCCACCGTGTTTTTTCGCAAAAAGATAATTGTACAGCGCCGTGCGAACGCCGCCGATGTGTAGCGCCCCCGTTGGGCTTGGTGCAAAACGTACCCGAATGTTGCTCATTGATTTAAGGTGAAAATAAAAAAGGTAAAAGTAAAAAGTGGGAAACCAGCTTAAGGCAATGTTTGGGCTGTTTTAATTTTTTATGAAAAACATAGCCAAACAACCGCCTATTGGCAGCATTTTTTCTTCGTAAATCGTTGATTTACAAAACAAAATAATCGACCAACAGCTTCCACGAGTCCCAAAAATGGGCTGCAAAACTAAGCCATCGGCGGTTACTTTTTTCCAAAATCAGGTCAAAGCACCGAACCGATTGAACATATCCAAAAATCTGAAACACTTATGTACTTGGTAAAAACACCTCAATTCATCCAAAAGCTCTTCCCAAACTTTACTTGGAGAATCCCCACGGACGAAAAAGTAATCCACCTAACTTTCGATGACGGGCCGATACCTGAGGTGACACCTTGGGTGCTCGAACAACTTGCACAGCACAACGCCAAAGCCACCTTCTTCTGCGTTGGCGACAATGTGCAAAAACACCACGATGTGCTAGAAATGGTGAAAAAAGCGGGCCACGCCATTGGAAACCACACATTCAACCACCTCAACGGCTGGCTGACGGACAATGTGCAGTACTTTCTCAACGTACGCCGCTGCGCTCATGCACTCCGTTCGAGCCTGTTCCGACCACCTTATGGCAGGCTAAAACCAAGGCAAGGCGACTTTCTGCAAAGGCATTACCGCATTGTGATGTGGGACGTGCTCAGTGGCGATTTTGACCCAGAAATCAGCGCAGAGCAATGCCTCGACAACGTGCTCAACAATGCGAGGCAGGGTTCCATCGTCGTTTTTCATGACAGCCTGAAGGCTTGGGATAAATTGCAGTTTGTGTTGCCAAAAGTGCTCAAGCATTTTGCTTCGCAAGGCTACCGTTTTGCTCATTTGGAAGAGGAGCGGGCCGATGAAATGCTGTTGGCATCGGTTGCTTGATGGCTGCATAACTACTTGTTTACAGCAAAATCCACCAAATCAATCTCTGAAATCACCAGCGGAATGCGCTGCCGAATGGACTGTTGCTTGCTGCGGCTAAGTTTTGAGAAAGGCTGCTGGTGCAAGCGAAGAGCCTCCTCATTCCAGAGGTCGTTGTATGCTCCTTTGAGTTCGTTGTAAACTGAAACATAGGTAAGGTAGTTGGTGCTGCGGTCATTTTGCAAAGAGACCACGGCAGCATTTGGGATGGAAGCAAGGTCGAGGCGTTTGGTGGGGTTCATGATGAACTCCTTGGTGCGCTGCCGCAATTTTTCCACAGGAAAAAGCTCATCCTCGATGAGCAATTGGTTGGCGTAATTGATTTTTACACTGAAAATATTCCTGCTGTTAATGGGCGGCGGCGGGATATTTTCCCACGGCGGGAGCTTTACGCCTATGCCCTTTTCCGTTTCAATCACCGTAGTTACAAGAAAGAAGACGAGCAAGAGAAAGGCGATGTCAGCCATGGAACTGGCGTTCACCTCGGCCACAGGCCGACGCTGGGTGTTTAAAGATCTCATAGCTAGATATTTTGGCGATACTTTGATAGAGAAGATGAATAAGTCGTTAACATTGGCGGCTGGGCAAATGATTTTTCGCTGCAAATTTTTTCGTGAACCATTTTTTTTGATATTTGCGCCCCACTCAATCAGCCATAAATCAACTCAATAACCGCCCGCAAATCAGCACTTCATGGATTCAATGCTTGCAAAATATGCCCGCCTACTTGTACAATACTGCCTTAGTGTCAAGGAGGGCGAGAAGCTGTACGTCTCCTCTACCACGCTGGCCGAGCCGCTGGTGCGGGAAGTTTGGCGGGAAGCACTGCGAGCTGGCGCCATCGTGGAGGTGGACCTCTCCTTCCGGGAAAAGAACCGGATCATGTACGCAGAGGCAAGTGATGCGCAACTAAAGCACGTATCTCCGGTCTATAGGCAGGCGATGGAGGAGTTCGACTGCTACCTCAACATCATGGCGCCGTTCAACCTGCGGGAAGACCAACATGTGGATGCTGGCAAGGTGGGCGTCCGGCGGGAGGCCACAAAGGACTTGAACAAAACCTATTTCGAACGCACTGCAACGCGCTCCCTAAAGCGAAACCTTTGCCAGTACCCGACGTTAGCAAATGCACAGCAGGCGGGCATGTCGCTGGAGGAATACGAGCAGTTTGTGTTCAATGCGTGCCGCCTTTACGAGGATGACCCGACTGCCGCTTGGCTCGAAGTGCGCCGCTCGCAGCAGCATATCGTTGATTTTTTGAACCAAAAAGAATCGGTGCAATACCAGGGCGACGGCATTGACATCAGCTTTTCGACCAAAGGCCGCACCTGGATCAACTCCGACGGCCAAACGAACATGCCCAGTGGCGAAGTCTATACCTCGCCCGTGGAGGACAGCGTGAACGGCACGGTGCATTTCAACTACCCCATTGTACACGCTGGCCACGAAGTAGAGGGCGTGACGCTCTGGGTAAAGGATGGCAGGGTGGAGAAATGGGAGGCCAAGCGGGGAAAAGAATTGTTGGACGATGTGTTTCAGAACGTGGCGGGGTCAAGGCATTTTGGCGAAGCTGCCATTGGAACAAATTACAAAATTGACCGTTTTACGAAGAACATCCTGTTCGATGAAAAAATCGGAGGTTCGGTACACATGGCCATTGGGCAATCATATTTGCAGACGGGCGGCAAGAATCAGTCGTCCATCCATTGGGATATGATAGCTGACATGAAGAACGGTGGCCAGATTTTCGCTGACGGTGAAAAAATTTACGAAGGAGGGAAGTTTCTCCTTTGAAAACAAAGTAGTAACAAAGGCAAATTAATCAGGCAATTAAAATTTGTAATACAAAAAAAGGCTTGTTTGTTTGCATTTTTCATAAATTTGGCCGTGCTTTTAAAAAAACCAAACAAGTAATTTATTTCTAAAACCATTTTCCCAAAACAACACTATTAACGTGGATCAAAACATTGCATTTCTAGAGCTAAAATACGGCAACATCTACGGAGGGTTCCCCAACTTCTTTGCCATTGCGGAGGTGGCACTTCTGGTGTACGAAGGCCGTTCCAAAAAAATCTTCCTGGACACTTTTGTCAACAACGCCGATGTGGACTACGTGAGCGTTTACTCCAAGACCAACGAACTTGGACACACCGTAGGTCGCAACAAAGTTGTGGTAAACATGCGCACTGGCCGCACCAGGCCCTTCCTCGAAGAGTTCCACGTGGACAAACGGGCTCTGCAGTTCTCCTTCAAGCAACTCCGGCCAGTACACATGCGGGTGAAGAAATTCATGTTCGACTCGATGCGCAAGTACCAGATAGACACCATCATCACTTTTGATGGCCGCCGCGATATTTTCCTTTGCGAGAGAGCTGGCGTACGCTTCGGACGCATCGAAATCGTTGACCTCCAGAAGGAACTCAACAAAGAAACGGACTACCTTTTCTCCTTGAACAAGCTTTCCGTCATCTCAGGCTTCGACATGGACGGTTCCTACCTGCGCTCCAACAACTTGGAGTACTGGTTGCACCCTATCGCCGCCAAGCAGCTTCATCCAAAGTCTGCAGCTTGGGATGCTGCCCGGTTGCTGATGATTCACAACGAATTTTACGAGCACCGTGCCGACTTCCTAGTGCGGGCACAGCAGTTGCTCAATAAAATACAGACGTTGAAAGTGGTAGATGATGATGGAGATGATAAAGATGATGGACCGATGGACGGTGACATGGAAGTTTAATAATCTCCTATTTACAGCTTGCCAAAAACAAAAACGGCAACGAAGCATCCGCCTCGTTGCCGTTTTTGTTTTTGGAACTTTAAAGCCTAGGGTTTTGCAAGCGGAAACAAGAATTGTAAAAAATTATTTTTAGACTGGCCTAAAATTTAGATACATTTGTTCAAAAATTTGATTGGACAGATGGATATTCTCACCCAAACGGAAGAAAACTACCTGAAAGCGGTATTCAAAATAACCGAAAATGACGAAAAGGTAGCCAGCACCAACGCCATTGCAGCCTTGATGAACACCTCGCCAGCATCCGTAACGGACATGCTGAAACGTTTGGCGGGCAAAGGCTTTTTGAACTATGAAAAACACCGGGGAGTCAACCTGAGCGAGCACGGAAATGTGTTAGCTACGAACCTCGTCCGCAAGCACCGGCTTTGGGAGGTTTTTTTGGTAAAAATGCTTGACTTCTCCTGGGACAAAGTACACGACATCGCCGAACAACTAGAACACGTGCAGTCAGACGAGTTAGTGGAGCGCCTCGATTTGTTCCTGGACCGGCCCCAATTCGATCCACATGGCGATCCGATACCAGACGCCGATGGTAAAATGACCATGCGCAAGCAAATTTTATTGTCAACACTTGCCCCAAACAACGAAGCTGTGCTGGTGGGCGTCCAAGAATCCGCCGCCACGTTTCTTCAGTACCTCGACAAGATGCGACTTTCACTTGGAACACAATTGAAGATAATCGAACGCTTCGAATACGACGGCTCGGTGAAAATTATGTTAACCGGAGGCGAGGAAATTACCATCTCACATAAAGTTTGCGAGAATCTATTTGTGCAGAAAACCAAATGAAGGAAGCAGCCGCCATTGGGCCTAGTCTAGTGGTAGGCTGCTTTTGGTTCTCGTAATACATTGGATGTCAAACGATTGTGGAATATTTTCTTACACTTTTACAACATGAAGCATGAGAACCCTTGTCAGTAGTTTTGTGGTCATTCTATTCTGCTTTTCAGGAGCAAATGCACAAGCACCCCAGAAAGTAGTGGTGGCAACGGCATCCATCTTTGCCGACATGGCCGAGAACATCGCTGGTGGGCATTTGGAGGTTAGAACCATCGTACCCGTTGGTGGCGACCCGCATATCTATGAGCCTACGCCCGGCGACTCCCGACTGATAGCCTCTGCCGACTTGATTCTTAAAAACGCCCTAACGTTCGAAGGCTGGCTCGATGGCCTCATTGCCAGTGCCAATACAAAAGCTAAGGTGGTGACCATCACGATAGGGATTGATGCTATTTACTCCAAACACAAAAACTCCAGTGACCCCCACGCTTGGATGTCAGCGGCCAACGGCCTTATTTATATTGAAAACATCAAAAATGCACTCGTGGAATTTGACCCTGCCAACCGGGAAGTGTATGAGTTCAACTATGGGGTTTATCGAAAACAGCTAGAGGAACTGGATGCCTACATTGCGGAGCAAATAAAAAAGATACCCGAAAAGCGCCGCATCCTCATCACCTCTCACGATGCGTTCGAATACTATGGTAGGCGCTATGGGCTGCGGCTGGAGTCCGTGCTCGGCATCTCCACCGATGCAGAGGCGCAAACTTCCGACATGGTGCGCCTTGCAAACGTTATTCGGGAAAACGGCGTACCTGCCGTTTTCATCGAAACCACCGTGAACCCAAAACTGCTCCAGCAGATTGCTATCGATAACAAGGCAAGTATTGGCGGCAAACTTTTTTCCGACTCCATTGGCGACAAAAACAGCGATGCTCCCTCCTACTACCAGATGCTGAAATACAACACGGATACCATCGTGAAAGCCCTTGCCGCTGCCGATAGTGCAAATTCCAACCCAGTTAGCAAGTCCAGCAAAACGGGCTGGATAGCATGGGCTGTGCTTGGCCTTTTGCTCGTGGGTGGCTTTTTCTTTGTGATAAAAAAGATGAATGGTTGATAGCCTCATGGCTTGATGATAAGTCCGTCAAACGTTTCAATAATAAAGCAATGAACTCCATATCCATCAAAGGCTTGTCAGTTTCTTATGATAAAAAAATCGTGCTGACGAACATCTTCCTCGACCTCCAGCCGGGCAACGTTTACGGCGTTATTGGGCCGAATGGGGCGGGCAAATCCACACTTTTCAAGGCAATACTGGGACTGGTTGACCTGAACTCAGGCCATATTCTGGTGAACGGAGAACCCCCTGTTAGCCAACGCAAAAACATTGTGTACGTACCGCAAAAGGACGACGTGGATTGGGACTTTCCGGCCACGGTGATGGACATCGTGCTGATGGGGCGCTACCCGCACAAAAAACTACTCCAATGGCTCGACAAAAAGGACGAAGCTGTGGCGATGGATGCGCTTCGGGAAGTAGGTATCGAGCATTTGAAAGACCGACAGATTGGCGAGCTTTCGGGAGGGCAACAGCAACGGGTATTCCTCGCACGGGCGCTGTGCCAGGGAGCCGGCATCCTCATGCTCGACGAACCTTTCGTGGGCGTGGACATCACCACGGAGGAGAAAATCATCGGCATCTTGCGCAAACTTGCCGATGAGGGAAAGGTAATGCTGGTAGTGCACCACGACCTCTCCACCGTGCGCTCCTATTTTGACAAGGTCATCCTCATCAACCAACGCTTGATAGCTTGCGGCGACACGGAAACGACGTTCACACAGGAAAACATCGCCAAAGCTTATGGCGGACAGTTGCCGATATTACAAAAAACGGGGATGGTTTGAATACAAGTGGAAAGGAGAAAGTGATTGGAAGGCTCGACACTCTCTCATAATGAAATCTGACCCTCTCATTTTGAGAGGGTTTTTCTTTTTTATGAATTTAGGATAAAAATTATATTGACCATAAATAATTGGCTATCAGCGTTTTGTGTTTTTTTTCAAAAATAATTTTTCTTGGGGTACAGCATTTGGCATACAGGGTTTAAGAATCGCAAATGAGCGGTACAACAGCGAAATAGAGAAAACTAAATCAATCCAAAATGACAGTTGCTATCTTTTTTTTGACCATGTTTTTGGCTTTTTTGGTACTCATGGCCATCACGACTATCGGCGACCAGAAAGCTTGAACGCACCACCCCAGACGAAAGGCCATCTCAAAAACAGATTTATAATTCCTAAATTCAGATTATGACAACCATCGAGTTTAATTGCCAATTCAACATCCTGCAACACAAGCTGTTGCCCTTTGCCTACAGGCTGACCAATAACGTTGAGGACGCAAAGGACCTGATTCAGGAAACCGCCATGCGTGCCTACAACAACAAAGAAAAGTTCGAATCAGGCACCAACTTTAAGGCGTGGGTCACCACCATCATGCGGAATACTTTTATCAACATTTACCGCAAGAAAAAGAACAGGGCCACCAGCTCCGAACCTTCGGACAGCTATATTTTCGTCAATGACAAATTCGCTGTGGACAACAATGCCCCCTCCAATATGACCATGGTGGAGCTTGATGGCATCATGCACACGCTCGACAATATTTATCGTACGCCATTCCAGCTTTTCTTTGAAGGTTACAAGTACGAAGAAATTGCTGAAAACATGAACCTGCCAATTGGCACGGTGAAAAGCCGCATATTCTTCGCCCGGCAAAAATTGAAGGAAACCATCAACTTCAGCTATGCCTACGATACGACCATGTTAAATTAAAACCGACTATGCGGGGGACTATACCAGCTCCAAACCGAGTTTTCCCATAAGCCCCCAAAACCTCATCCTCCCCGCAGCCCCAATTTACCAATTTTCCACCCGGCGATGTGCGGTGCAACGAATTTGGAATAGATTCATACATTTGAATCTCCAAATCAGCACTTCACATCGCTTTTTTGTTTTTGATGAAACAAATTTTACGACCCAATTTTTTTAAGAAAAAAAAGCCAAACCCCGCGCCCGGCGAGGGGAAGAGGGGTGATGTTTTGTCCAAAAACGAAGTGTCCGACGAGCAAGGAAATATGGCGGCATTGAAGGATAAACTCCCCCAATTTGCAAGGCTGTTTAGGCGAAAAATTGGGCATTCATTCAGGGCACTGAGGAGCATGACCCGAACGGAGGCACGTGAACGATTGCGAAGCCTCCGCCTCAAAACAAAGATAATACTGGTGCTCCTCGCCTTGTTTATGGTCGTCACGTTGCTCGGAATGCTCGGCGGCTACTATGTGCAGCGCACCTCCACCAACTCCCTGCTGATGCTGCAGGAGAACTACCAAGCTATCAAGTACACCCGTGGCATGTCCAAGGCCGTAAACGATATGCTCGTCATACTCACCCTTGAAAACACGGCCCCAGCCTACCGCAACCAACAATTTAGGATGGCTTCCGACGATTTTGAGCGCAACTTAAATATGCAGCTCAACAAAATTACCGCCAAGGAAGAGCAAGAACTTACAGCGCATTTAAAGCAGGATTTTGAACGGTTTAGGGACACACTCAAACGAGTAGCAGCTACGAAAGAAGTAACCATCAACATCTTCATGCAGAAAACGTACATTGATGAGATGCTCAAATCTGTACACGATTTGAACGAAAAAATGATACAGCAGCGGACACAGGAAGCCAATAAAATTGCAAACCAAGTCACGCTCGGCATGGTCATTTTGGGGGCATTGTTTTTCCTATTTGCCGTCATTGCCATGTTCTATTTTCCAAGCTACTTGGCCGACCCCATCCAATCCATGACGGAGAGCATCCGGCAAATCGCCCGCAAAAACTATAGCCTGCGCATCCCCATTGAATCCAATGATGAGTTCGGCGAGATGGCCAAGTCGTTCAACCTCATGGCTGAAAAGTTGGAGGAATATGAAAACATCAACATGTCGCAGGTACTGAGCGAAAAAAAGCGCACGGAAACCATCGTCAGCCGCATGAACGAAGCCATCATCGGCCTCGACGACCGCAAGAACATCCTCTTCGCTAACCCCCCTGCACTTGGTCTGATTGGTTTACTCTCCGAAAACCTAATCGGTCAGAATGCCCGCCAACTTGCTCGCCAGCACCCGCTCCTCCAAGGCTTGCTAAAAGAAGTGCTGAACAACGAAGTGAAAGCCAGCCGAACCTTTCCCGCTATCAGCGTTGACAAGAACGGGAAGCGGCATTATTATGACAAAGATGTGCTGCGGATTGAAAGCCATAGCGACGACCCAGACACCCCGACCAGCGTGGGCTACGTGATTATCCTCAAAAATGTGACAGAGTTGAAGGAGCAAGATTTGGCCAAAACCAATTTCATGGCCACGCTTTCCCATGAGTTGAAAACACCCATCGCCGCTATTGACATGAGCGTGAACCTGCTCGAAGACGAGCGAATCGGCTCAATGAACCCAGAGCAGTGGGACCTCACGGGCACCATCCGCCTCAACACCTCCCGCATCCTGAAAATGGTGAACGAGATACTCGACATCAGCCGCATCGAAACGGGGCAGCTTCATTTGGAGTTGGAGACGGTCACCCCGGATACCATCGTGATGCGCTCGTTGGACAATGTGAAGACTTTTATCGCTGAGAAAAACGTCGGCGTTATTCAGCAAATAGCCCCAGATTTGCCAGCCCTGAACGTTGACCTACACAAGACCACCGCCGTGTTGGTCAACCTGTTGACCAACGCCGTCCGATACTCGCCAGAAAACGAAGCCATCGTCATCAAAGTGGAACGGCTGAACGATTTGGTGCAGTTCTCCATAAAGGACAAAGGCCCCGGCATCACCGAGGAGGAGCAGCGCAAACTATTTCAGCCGTACCGCCGGGCTGCGGGCGACAAGACCAAGGGCACGGGCCTCGGCCTCGCCATTTCCAAAGAGTTCGTGGAAGCTCAGGGCGGGCATATTTGGGTAAAAAGCAAAGTGGGGAAGGGTAGCACGTTCGGCTTTACACTGCCCGTTGCGTAGTTGTTTTCCTTCGGAAAATCATTCTTCCAAAACGCTGATTTGGATGCCATCCAACTTCAAATCCACCGTCAAAAGTTTGCTGATGCCCACGCTGGCGGCAGTTGCCCAAGCATCGGCAGCCATGCAGGTGGCGGCTGTGACGGTCACAACCCGCCTGTCCGTCAGCCCATAGCCCGTTCGTGAGTCAATAATATGGGAGAAACGCTTGCCCTCGTGTTCGAGGTAGCGGTAGGTGTCGCCGGAGGTGGCGATGGCGGTGTTGGTGAGGAAAGTTTTTTGGCAGGTCAACTCGCCGTTCGATAGCTGGTCTGGCACCTCGATTTCCCAGCCTTCTTTTCCGGGCGGGGCAAAGCCCAAGGCCAAATCTCCCCCGCCGTCCACAAGGGCAACGTAGATGCCATACGATTTTAGCCAAGCCATCGCCTCGTCCACGGCGTACCCTTTGGCGATGCCCCCAAAATCGAGGCGCATTCCCTTCTTTTTCAACCTGACTTGGTTAGCGCGCTGGTTGGTTCTGATGGCTTCGTAGCCAACGGTTTTTTTTGCTGCCGCAATGTCGTTTTCCGAAGGAAACTCCTTTTGCCGGAATGCTTTTCGCCAAAGCTTGGTCAATGCCCCCACACTCACATCGAAAGCCCCTTCCGACCGCCTGGAAACTTCCAGCGAGTAGTCCAGCACCTCCCAGAGTTCGTTGCTTACTTCCCCTTTTCTCTCATCCGACAGCCAGCTGACCTCGCTGTTTTCATCGTAGTCGCTAAAAACTTTTTCGAGCACTGCTACCCGTGAAAAGGCTTTTTCCACTGCCTCAAACAACTTGAAGCTGTCAGGGTAATAAGCCACGATGCGGAAATCCGTGCCCATGAGCGGTTGGGTGAATTCGTGGCGGTCGTTTTCGGTGAGGACGTAGGCCGGTTTTACGACCTTAATCGCACTTGCTTTGTCCAATAGCAAATGTCCATTGTAAACTGACTTTGCCTGCGCATCATAAAATGCCTCCAAAATGAGGTGGGTGTAATTTTGCGAAGGCGATAGTGTGAATTTGAACTCCTCCCAGTCCGAGTTTTTGACCACTTCGCTGGTGGCCAAAAGTTCCTGCCGGTTGCAGGCTTCCTTGCCGCCCCAAATGCGGAGGGTAGTAGGTGTCGAATAATTGACCATTTGCATTGATGGCCAGCGAAGATTGGAGTAAGCTTTTGAACGGCACATAAAAACACTGAAACTGTAAACACCGCCAGCCTCCAAGGGCCTTGAAAGTTGCTGTCCTATCATTTGCCATGAACCGTCTTCACGAACCACCATACCTAGGTAGGTCAGCCCGTCCAAAGGTGTTTGCGTCACTTGAGATGAGCCACCGCCCGGAATGGGAAGCAAATCAACTGCTGGCTCGTCCTGAAAACCGCAGTCATACCAGCCATCCGGCAAATTGCCGTACACCAACCCTTTTTCAGGTACGCCGTCAAACGAGGGGTTTTCGAGTAGGATATCACTGCTTTGCGCCAGCAAAAACTGGGAAAGAAAAAAGAAAATGGGCAGTGAAAACAGGGTTCGCATGTTGTTGATTTCTTGAATGAAAATGCCCAGTTAACGTTGTAGTCGCTAACTGGGCAAAAGTCGATTTTTTTATCACAAAACCTTCGTCACACCTGGAATGGCACAAGCGTACATGCCATCAGCGCCGGGCAGTACTTGCGGCAGTGCGTTCCAATCGTATTTTGATGGCGCAAGGCTGAGGTTGCTGGCCATGGCGTCTTTCCACTCAATTACCTGACCGGAGTAGGTGGCCATGCGGCCAAGGATGGAGGTCATGGTGGCCTTCGCCCCGTTCTCGGCATCGGCGTAGCGGTACTCGCCTTTTGCAATGGCCTCGAACAGCTCGTCGTGCTCTACCTGATATGGGTTCGGGTCGTTGCGGCCGTCATGCTTGAACAGTTCGTGTCCGCTGCGGGTAAGCAGTACACCGGGCTGCGGCGCCGAGCCGTTCGTGCCCTGAAACACCTCCGTCACCCGGCTCATCGTGCCCGGCTGGTGGCGGCACTGGCTGAACATCCGGCTACCGTCCTCGTACTCGTATTCCACGAAGTGGTGGTCAAAAATTTCCCCAAAATCCTTGCCGACCCGCACTTGGCGGCCACCCATGCCCTGCGCCCGCACGGGATAGGCGTTTTTCACCCAGTTGCTCACGTCGAGGTTGTGGATGTGCTGCTCCGTGATGTGGTCGCCACAAAGCCAGTTGAAATAGTACCAATTGCGCATCTGGTACTCCATTTCGGTGAGCGGTCGCCCTGCTTTTTTTGAAAACTCCTCCCTGCCACGTACCCACACACCATCGTTGTTCCAGTAAACGTGCGAGGTGACAATCTCGCCGATGGCACCAGCCTGCATCATCTCCACCCAACCCCGGTACACAGTCTGGTAATGGCGTTGCAAGCCCACCACCACGTTCAATTTTTTCTGCTTCGCAATTTCAGCGGCCTCCAGCACCCGGCGAATTCCCGGTGCATCAACGGCCATGGGCTTTTCTGTAAAAATATGCTTGCCCTGCCGTACTGCCTCTTCGAAGTGGATGGGCCGGAAGCCAGGGGGTGTCGTCAAAATGACCACATCGGCCAGTGCGATGGCCTTTTTGTAGCCATCGAAGCCTACGAATTTGTGTTCCTCGGGCACTTGTATCCGGCCCTTCACGCTGCCTTCTGACCCTGACCAATCGGAGATGTCGTCGGCAGTGAGCACGTTGTAAGACTCATCGAGCCGGTCCCGGAAAGCGTCGGCCATGGCCACGAGCTTTACGTTTTGTTTGGTAGAAAGTGCCTGCACGGCAGCACCGGTGCCACGTCCGCCACAGCCGACGAGCGCTACTTTGATGCCGTCGTCACCGTCAATATGTGCTTTGGCAGCCAGCAAGGAGGGTACCAAGAGAACGCCCCCGGCAGCCATGGTAGATGTTTTGACAAATTGGCGGCGACCCAAGTTTGATAAGTTGAAATGCTTAGATTTTGACATGGTGGGTATTTAGTTTTGAGTGAATCTACTTTTAGAAAACCAATGTTCGGGAATCCTTTTTTCAAAACCAAACCAAAGTTGCATTAAAGACAAACGGGCAGCTTTTTGTGAAAAGCTGCCCGTTTGTCTTATAGGTTCAGTGTGCATCAAATGATGCCATGCCCGTTTAATTCGGTTGCCCGCTTTGGTGCAATGGGTGCTTTTTTTGGAGCGGGAGTGGCAGCAGGTTTAAGTTTTGGCAACTTAATTTTGAAGTTCCTCAACGGCGCCACCATTCTAGAAACCTTGTCCCCAAAAGTTGCCTTGGGTGCTTGAGCAGTAACAGGAGATACCGTCAGCATCTTCATGTTTTGTGTTGACACCGACTTAAGCTTTAGGTGTGGCGTTGTAAAAGGCATCCCATCCGGCACTGGTCGGTCGTCGCGCAGTATTACTTCCTCTGGAGCAGCTTCAATCATCATGTCGTTCACCATCTCTATCACAGGCTGAACATCGATTCTTTCTTCCTTCGGTAAAAAATGGTGGAACTCGTTCGGGAACCAAATAATCAATTCCTGCCCCTTCTTAAGTTGGTAGGTGGTCAGCTTATTCCAAACTTTCAAGTTGTAAGGTGCTACGTTGAAAATATCGGCCAGTTCACCGATTTTATCGCCTTCGGCAACCACGTAGGTGGAATAGAAGTACAGCTCATCTGGGTTGTAGGTGGCCATGTCCACTAAATCGGGTATCGGCGGAATCTCGGTATTTCGAGCGTTATCAGGGCGCCGAGCTTCGAGGTATTCCACTATGGCCGATGATACCCGGCTGGGCAGGATGAGGTCGTAACCCTCCTTTTTTTCAGGAATGAAATCCTTTTTGTAGGCCGGATTCATCTCCTCGACAATATCTATTGGCAGGCCCGTAATGGCAGCAATGGTTGAGAAATCAAGTTTTTCATACACTTTCAGTGCCTCTGTTACTTGCAAGTCGAGGCTAGGGTACTCTGGTTCAATATCGTGCAGGTGGTAGAAATTGGCGATGTAGGCAGCGCCCAAAAACGCAGGTACAAAGTTCCTCGTTTCCCTTGGGAGGTATTTTGAAATCTTCCAGTAGTTGTCGCTTCTGCCCCTTTTCATGGCTTTCATGATGGTGCCAGCGCCGCAGTTGTAGGAGGCAATTGCAAGCTCCCAATTACCAAAGCGGTCGAATTGCTTGGCAAGGTACTGCATGGCCGCCTCGGTGGAGTTGTAGGGACAGGAGCGTTCGTCCACGTTCTTGTCAATGGTGAGGTCGTAGTTCCGGCCTGTTTGCGACATAAACTGCCAAAGGCCCTTGGCGCCAACAGGCGACACAGCATTTGGGTTTAGCGCAGATTCCACGATGGACAAGTACTTCAAGTCTTGCGGAAGATCGTGCTCCTTGAGGTATCTTTCATAGATAGGGAAGTAAACCGCCGCCCTCGCCATGACCCTGCTGGCTTGGGAGCCGTTGTAGGCGAGGTATCTTTTGATGTAACTCTCCACCTCGGAGGTATAGCGGGGAGCTATCATGCAGTCCATCGCTTCGAAGCGAGGCCTGATTTCATCGGAATTGAAGGTGGTATTTGCTTTTGTAAGAGGAGAGAACAATAAAAGTAAAAACAGCGATGCCAACAATTGGCGTAAACAGGAAGATTCCATATAATAGTCTGATTAATTAACAAATCCCGGTGGCACATCAATTTGAATAGGTGTTTATTCCAAGTCAGACTTGTGCATGTCCGGTTCCTCTGTAGCTTTCATTTAGATGTTCAGCGAGGATATTTTGTTGAAGCTGGTAAGCCTTATTTTCAATACTCATAGACCGAGCGAAGCCGCAAAAATAGCCAAAGGTTTCGTTCCAACAAGCACTGCCCATTATAAGTTTTCCACACCCGTTTTGAACAAGCCTATTGCGGTGCAAAAAAAATAGTTGGTTTGCATTAAAAGTCAGCATAAAAAATGCTGTTTTGGCTATTTCACAATTTGGCAGTAAAACCCAGCAACTCGGCTTCCCGAAACTTGCCCGCCATCAGCTGCACACCCACCGGCAACCCGCATGGATGCTGGCCTATCGGCAATGCGATAGCAGGCATTCCGACCATGTTTGCTTGTACGGTAAAAATATCGGCGAGGTACATCGCCACGGGGTCATCCGCCATCTCGCCGATGCTCCAGGCTGGCGTCGGAGAGGCGGGCATTAGGATAAAGTTAAAGTTTTCTAAAATTGCCTCCGTGCGCTCCAAAATCAGCCGCCGAACTTGCTGTGCCTTGGCGAAATAGGCATCGTAGTACCCCGCACTCAGCACGAAAGTGCCCAGCATGATTCGGCGTTTCACCTCCGTGCCGAAGCCCTCCGTCCTCGATTTTTTATACACTTCGTGGATGTTCTTCGCCCCCGCTGTCCGGTGGCCAAAGCGGATACCGTCATACCTGCTCAGGTTGCTCGAAGCCTCGGCGGTGGTTAGCACATAATATGCCGGAATGATGAAATCGAGGTAGTCGAAGCTCACAGGTTCGACCGTGTGGCCCGCATTTTTCAGTTTTTCAATAAAATCAAAAGTCAGCTTTTTCACTTCTTCGTCCATGCCGGGGTGATTGAGGGCTTCATCAAAATAAGCAATCCTCTTCGAGCCGCCGAACTCCAGTTCGGCGGAGTGAAAAGGCTTCGCACTTTGGTCGCAAGTCGCATCAAACTCATCCGACCCAGCCATCACTTCCAACAGCGCCGCCACATCCGCCACCTCATTTGCCAAAATGCCAATCTGGTCAAAACTGGAAGCGTAGGCCAGCAGCCCGTGCCTCGAAATTCGACCGTAGGTCGGCTTGAACCCGACCACGCCACAGAAGGCCGCTGGCTGTCGCACCGACCCGCCCGTGTCGCTGCCGATGGAGGCCAGGCAAGTGCCCGCCTGCACCGCTACCGCCGAGGCGCCGCTACTGCCGCCCGGCACCTTCGTGGGGTCGGCGGCATTGCGGGTGGGGCCGTAGCAGGAGGTTTCATTGGTGCTACCCATGGCAAACTCGTCGCAGTTCACCCGCCCGATGATGATGGCATCCTCGGCCAGTAGCCGCTCCACCGCCGTGGCACTGAACAGCGATTTGAAGCCTTTCAGAATTTTGGAACCTGCTGTGACCTCGTGTCCGGCGTAGCAGATGACGTCTTTCAGGGAAATGACTGCGCCGAACAGTTTGCCCACGGAATTGGGTTTTTGCTGGAATTTTTCATCCAATTCCTTCGCCCGCTGCCGGGCTTCATCGGTGAAAACTTCGATGTAGATGTTGAGGTGCCGGGTCAGCTCGATGCGTTCGAGGTAGTGCTCGACGAGCTGCACGCAGGTGGTCTTTCCTTCTGAAATGGCGGATTGGATGGCGGGGAGGGATGTTGTAATGGGCACAGCAGAATCTAGTTTAATTGTTTTGACGATAGTTCCCGGTACGCAAATCGGGGCGCAAAGATACCGCCAAGCGGGCAATCATTTTTCCGTTGTCCGTCATTTTGGGCAACCTGTCAGTGGACATTTCTCCGAAAGTCATTCTCAAAAGCTGTGTCCCACTGTGCTTTTGGTTCACATCTGAGCACTGGCCTTTTGTCAAAAGTGATAGCTGACATTGAAATATCTCAGGTAATCAGAATTGCCAGAAATTTCGGTTCGCCGGTAATTGAACTCCCGTTCGGCTGGCCCTTCAATGCCCGGCTCGAACCGGTCTTGCCTGTTTTTGATAAAACTGATGGCTGCACCAAAGCTCAATTCATAAGAAAGGCTGAACCGTGGGTGGAAATAATATTTGACATCGAAGTCGTTTAAAAATGATTTGTTTTAAAAATACTCTGGGTTAACCTTCCTCAGCAAAATCATTGAAAAAGCAATGTAATGGAGGCTCAGCCAATTCCGAGATGTGGTTTCAAACCGGGTCAAAATGGTCTTGAAAGCGTCAAGCCAAGCGTTCGTCCTTTCTATGGCAAAACGTTCTTTGTACAGTTCTTCATCCAAAAGATGGTCATAATCTGGCTCTTTTGCATTCCGTTTATTTATATCAACGTTTGCGAATATCCCGAACAGGCCGCACAGTTCCCTGAACGCCGCACAGTCAAAGCCCGCATCCGCATTTAAAAACAATCCGTTTGTTGAAATGCCGGCGAGCTCCAGGTCGGCGACCATTTTTGTCAGTGCTTTTTTTATTTCGTACAGGTCATGGTGGTTCCCGGCGACCGGGTCCGAAGCGGTCAGCGGTATGCCCTGCATGTCGCACAAAAAGAGCATGTTCGTCGTTTCGCACTTTTTCCTGCCCTGATAATCCACGTCTTCCCCGCCCCGTTTGGCTGGGGTATGGCTACCGTCAAATTGGACGCTGGACATGTCAAGGCTGGATTTGTTGATGCTCAACAGTTTTGTCCAGAGCCTTTTCCATCAGCCATCTTTTGACCACTTGCTGAAATGGTAAAATATTGATTGCCAGCAGGTTAGTATCCTGCTTCAAAAATGACCGACCGGCAGTTCCCGCCATTGAGTGCCTGTTTTTGCCCTGTGGATGATGGCCTTGACAATGCGCCACAGCGGGACTTTTGTTCTCCTGCCAAGGTGTGTTTGGCTTAAATGGGGCAAAAGGTTTTCCGTGATGAACTTCTTGGTTAACTTTACATACATGGTTGCAAAAGATTTTGTTGTTGATGTGAAAACTACAACTTAATGCTTTTGCAACTTTTCATTTGCTTCGGTAAAATCTGACACAAATCATTTTTAAACAACTTCATCATCTCTCCGGTAGGCGAGCGCTTGATGAAAGGACTGATTGTTTCAAAAAATCATGAGATAGATTTAGCGGGTTTGCCAAAAGGAATGCGCCTGCTCAAAATCGGAAACAAGGGCTATAAAATTGTGAAAACGGAGTAGTACGTGATACCTCCAATCACTATATTGGTTTTGCTATATGTGCGCAAATAGGTTTTCCCGACCGTCGGTACGGGACAGGTAATGCAAACAGGGGTTTAGGGCGGAACTCCCCAAATGTAACCCTCCCCCGATGAGCCGCTTCCGCTATTCGGGACGGCGAAGAGGGGCAAAATGTCAAGGAATTTAATTTACGCTGTGCTTATTGCCATATTTATGTAACCATCCCATACGACACGACCCTTCCCCTATACGGCTGTTTTCAGTAGGACAAAGTCCCACTGCAAGGTGTCTGTTGTCAAATTTTTGTCGCAATATGTCGCTAATTTTCACCAAACCACCTCCAAACTCTCACCCTGTTTCACCTCCACATCCCAGCTTCCGCCGTCGCCGCTGACCAATTTGACTGTACCGCCCACCCTCGAAAATACTTTCACTTTAAGCACTTTCCCGTCCTTCCAGTCCATGTCAATCACGAAGCCGCCACGGGCGCAGAGGCCCTTCACGGAGCCACTTTTCCAGGCATCGGGCAGGGCGGGCAGCAGGTAAATCCGGCGGTCGTCAGACTGTACCAGCATTTCCGCCACCGCCGCTGCTCCACCGAAATTGCCGTCAATCTGGAACGGCGGATGCGCATCGAAGAGGTTGGGATAGGTGCCGCCGCCTCGTTTCATGTCGGTCTTTTTGCCATCTGGTGGCACGAAGCGGAGGAGTTCCCGGTACATTTTGTAGGCCCGGTTGCCATCGTGGAGCCTCGCCCAAAGGTTGATGCGCCAGCCCTTCGACCAGCCCGTAGTCTCGTCGCCCTTGATTTCCAGTGTCTTGCGACAAGCATCGGCCAGTGTGGGCGACTCCTCAGGGGTGATGCTGTGGCCGGGGTGCAGCCCGAACAAATGCGACTGGTGGCGGTGCTTCGGGTCTTCATCCTGCCAGTCGTAGAACCACTCCTGGAGGCCGCCCGTCCGGCTGATTTGGTAGGGGTACAGTTGCGCCAGCGCCGACTGTAACTGCCGCATGAAATCGGCGTCCACGTTCAGTTTTTTTGCTGCCGCAATGTTCTGTGCAAAGCACTCCCGAATCATGGCGAGGTCGGCAGTGCCACCGTAAAAAGTGGCGCCGTGGTAGCCCTCCAGCGTCACATATTTGTTTTCTGGCGAGGTGCTGGGCGAGGTGATGAGGTACTGCCCCGACTTGTCCGTCATCAGCCAGCCCAGGCAAAATTCGGCAGCGCCCTTCATCAGCGGGTAGCCCTCGTTGCGAAGCCAAGCCGTGTCCTGCGTGAAGGTGAAATGCTCCCACAGGTGCGTACTGAGCCAAGTGCCGCCCATGTTCCAGTTTGCCCAAACGGGGTCACCCTTTCCGAAGTCACCAACGGGGTTGCTCATTGCCCAAATGTCGGAATTGTGGCAGGCTGCCCAGCCCTTTTCCACGCCATAAAAAGTCTTGGCAGTGACGGCCCCGGTGGTCGCCACGTTTTTGATGAAAGTCAACAACGAGCCGTGCATTTCGCTCAGGTTGCAGGTTTCAGCCAGCCAATAATTCTCCTCGGCGTTGATGTTGATGGTGTAGTTGCTGCTCCACGGCGGACGGATGTACGGGTTCCAGATGCCCTGGAGGTTGGCAGGCACGCCCGGCGTCCGGCTGCTGCTGATGAGTAGGTAGCGCCCGTACTGGAAGTACAAGATTTCGAGGTTTTTATCCTCGTAGCCTTCAGCGTAGCGCTTGAGGCGCTCGTCGGTAGGCAGAGCTTGTCCCGATCCATCGGGATTGAGGGCATCGGTGGGGCCGAGGTCGAGGGATACCCGTTTGAAGAAAGTATTGTAATCTTTGAGGTGTGCTTTTCTGAGGTCGGCGTAGGTTTTGCCGCTGGCATTTTTGAGGTTTCGCTTCGCAATGGCGGCGCAGTCCTTCCCTTCCGTCACGGGGTCTTTGTCGAAGCCATTGAAACTGGTGGCGATGGAAACGAAGATGATGGCTTCCGTGCCATTGCGCAAGCCGATGTTGCTGCCATTTTTCACCACCTCGCCGCCCATATTTTTGATGGTAAAAAGGTTGGTAAACTTCGTGCCCCGACCTTCCTCAAACTGAACGGCATTGGGCATGTCGCCCCGGTAGCTCGGCTCGGCACGGTAGGGCGCATAGCCGTTCACGGTGAGTATGTTTTCCGTCGGCGAAAGGATGTAGCGCAGTTTGCTTTTGAAACCAATATCAAAATTAAGCCCCCCCTTTTTGCTGCTCGTCAGCCGGATGACCATCACCGAGTCCGGCGCAGAAATGAAGTATTCCCGCTGGAATTTCACCCCGTTCACCTCGTACCGCACCGTGCTCACCGCCTGTTCGATGTCTAGTTCCCGGTAGTAGTTTTTCACCTCGCCTTTTTCATGCTGAAAATTCAAGTACATCGTGCCAAGCGGGGCAAAGCTCTGCGAGAAGGCGCCTTGCAGGTGCTTGTTCAGGGAGTCGGCGGCGGGGTAGTCCTCGTTGGCCAGTGCCTCCCGGATGGCGGGCAGCCAGGTGTGGGCATCGGGGTTCATGTCCCGGTCCACCGGCCCGCCCGACCAGAGCGTGGCGTCGTTGAGGAACATGGAATCCACGGTCACGCCGCCGAAGACGGAAGCGCCGATGCGGCCATTGCCGAGCACGAGGGTTTCCTCAAAGAACTCGGCGGGGCGGTCGTACCAGAGGGTGTGGGTGGATTGGGCGTGGGTGAAGTGGCCGACGGCGAGGAGGGACAGGATGAGTGAGATTTTCATGGACAGATTTTGGGGTGAAGGTAAGAATATGATTTGAGCCGATTAAACATCCTATTTGGCTCAAACCCCCTCAGCACCCCCGCCCAGTCGCCCCATAAACCACGCCATCCAGCACCATCAGCTGAAGGAACGGTACTTCTGGCCTCGAATAAACTTCGTTCCACTGCTTGCCAGTCGAGAGCATGACACCAAACGGCTCACCGTAGGAAAAATGGTAAATATCCTTCCAGGTTTTGCCCCAGTCTTGGGACAAATAGATGCCGTCCCATTGTGTGCGCAACAGGTTATTTCCCGTTTTGACGACTTCCAGCACAGCAATATCATGCACGACGCCGTCTTGGATAGGGTTCCATGTTTTACCCATATCATCCGAAAATTCCAGCCCTTTTTCCGTGTCCATGGCGATGATTTTGCCATCCACCACCGACAGTTCGGAAGGCTTGATTTTCCGGTTGACCACGTTCCAGGTTTTACCGTTGTCGCTGGACACTGCGATGCCCTCGTAGGTGCCTGCCACGAAATTATCACCGACTTTCAGCAGGCCCCTCATTTGTGGTTTATTGGAGATTTGCCGCCAAACCTCCCCTCCGTCTGGCAAGGCGTAAATGCCGCTGTCGGTGCCAATCCACAGCTCCTTGCCCGTCCGCAGGATGGACTTCACCCTTTCGCCTCCTAGGTTGTGGTTCAGCGAGACCCAGCTTTTGCCGACATTATTACTGACATAAATGCCGTTCTTGTACACCCCCGCATAAATATTTCCCCTGTCCACGTACAGGCTGGTGATTCCGTTGCTCGGCAGGGAAGTGGTGTCGAGCTGCTGCCAACTTTGCCGTTCCGGGTCGCTGAGGAAGACGCCGAAATTGTTGGACCCGAGCACGATTTGCCTGCCCAGTGTGTCCATGTGCGACACCGCCAAGTTTTCGGGAAGGCCGTCGCTTATTGGCGTCCAAGAACGCCCATTGTCGTCGGAGCGGAACATGGAGGCGAGGCGACCAGGCCGCACGGTTAGCTTATCGGCAGTTTGAGCGCCGTTCGCATCAACTTCCTTGTCGGCTGTTGATGCTGAAACGATTTGGTCGTTGGAGGGTGCATCGGTGCAACCAGCGAAGGCGAGGAGGAGAATTGGCAATAATTTATGAAGCATGATTGATATTTTTTTGATTTTTTTGAATGATTATTTTACCAAAATCTCACTGTGTGGCAGCGAAAATTCGTCGTCAGTGGTCAGCAGCACAATGGCATCGCCGGGCTTGCATTTTGCCAGCACCGTTTTGATGTCCACCTGCATGAAAGTCTTGTCGGAAAAGGAAAGCAGCGTCTGCGTGTTGGCGTCCCGGATGGCGATTCTGAAACCAATCTTCCCGGTGGGGACGCCGCCGTCGGATGATAAGTTGGCGGTTTGGACGGAGAGTTCGCCACTGGCCGATTTCGTGATTTCGCAGTGGCCGGTCGGTGAATAATCGTTCACCACCATCTTGCTGTCCACGAAGGCAGCGGCACAATTCGAGAACTGTTTTTGCCCAAAAGCACTGGAAATGGTGGTGGCGAAGATGGCCAAGCAAAGCAGCATTTTTACGGAGTTCATGTTGGAAAAGTATATTGTGAAAGAATGTGCTACAAAGCTATGCCCCATTTGCCCGAAGAGCGTAAAAACCCTGTAAAACAACGTAAATGAAATGTAAAACCCTATTTACCAAGCATTTAAGCCGTATTTTTGGGCAATGAAAAATCACTTTGTGAAAATAGGGCTTCCGCTCGTCGTACTGCTGTCTGGGCTGCTGGCAGTGCAGGGCATGGGCTGGATGGGAAAACCCGACCCGACCGATGACCGCCAGTTCGCCCAAAAGGTGAATCTCGCCATGCGCCAGGCTGCCGACCGCCTGTTCGATATCACAGGGGATTCGACCAGCACCATACCTCCCGTTGAGCAGGTGTCGTCGGGAGAGTACCTGCTGCGACTGGAAAACAATTTCAAGTACGACAGCCTGCCCTATTTACTGGAGGCGGCGCTGGCGCAATACGGCATCGAGGAAAAATACTACGTCAGCGTCAACGACTGCCTGAACAACCTGCTGCTGCTCGGCTACTCACAGGAATCGCTGAAGGAAGGCGAAGCAGCCTGCTTGGGCAGAGACCAGAAAGCGGGCTGTTACAACCTCTCGGTCGTGTTTCCCGACAGGATTAAAAAAACTGGGAGAAACGGTTGGGCTTGGGCGGTGTTGTTGTTTTTGTTACTTGGATTTGCGGCAGCCTATTATTATAAAAACTTGAAAGACAAGCCATTGCAGGTCAGTCGAGCATTGGGCGAAGCTCCGGGCAGTTCATTTTTGGGCTTCGGCAATTGCAACTTCGACCCGGCAAATCAATTCGTTCAAATCGGCGACTTGCGCCAGCCGCTCACCTTTCGGGAGGCCAAGCTGCTCCATTTTTTCGTGCAAAACCAAAACCTAGTGCTGGAGCGGGACACCATCCTCGCCGCCGTTTGGGAGGATGAAGGCATCATCGTGGGGCGGAGCTTGGACGTGTTCGTTTCCCGCTTGCGCAAGATTTTACAAAAAGACCCAACGGTGAAAATAGCGAACGTGCACGGGGTGGGGTATCGGCTGGAGGTGGGACTTTAGATGATTGGCTTGCTTATTAGTTTTGCCCTAGTAACGACCAAAAAAAGCTATCATTTCCAGGGTACATCGTTGGCGAGGGTTCAGAACCTGTCCATTGGGGCTGCTTCCTAGCTATGGGGTTTTGGCGGATTATTTTTGCGCCCCCTTTTCTTTTACTGGACTTTTGACATGATTCCAACCCCTAATTCGCATATACTGTTGATTTTTAACCCAAAACGCATTTGAAGATTATTTTTTGATGTTTTGAGAAAACAGGGAGTTTTTCCAAAACCCCAAATCATTAATTTAACAATGTATAATCCATGCTTCTAAAGGACATTCGTTGTTTAGTTTCTTTGAAAAAAATCATATCAAAAGTCCAGAAAAAGTGTGCGGTAGAGAAAAAATAAAAAAGGCAAGAGCGGGTCACCCCACTTTTGCCTTTTTTGATTGCTATTTTTTTTGCCCTTAGGAAGCAAATTTTTTCTTCTTGAAAAACGGCTTGCTGCTGAACTGGCCGTTGGAGGAGGTGCGCTCCCGCCTACCGCCGCCGCTGAAGCTTCTTGGCCTGCTGCCACCGCCTCCGCCGCCATGCCTTTCGAGGCTGTGGCGCTGCTTGAAGGCTGGGCGCTCAGGCTCCCTGATTTCTGGAAAAGAATGTGGGTTCAGGTTGCCGCCGAAGTGCAACTGAAGCAGTGACGCCAGCAGTTGTTTTGGTTTGCCGGAGGCCAAAATCTCCTGTGCAAGGTTGTGGTAATCTTGTGGCACTTCCATTTCGGCTACAGCGAATACACGCTCCTTCATCGCCTTCTTTTTCAAGTCAACGACTTCTTGGCCGTAGGGTAGGTAAGCCCGCTCGATGGTCGTGCGGGTGTGCTGCATGATGAACTGGAGCTTGCGCCACTCGGCAGAGGTCACGAAACTGATAGCCTTGCCTGTCTTGCCAGCCCGGCCCGTACGGCCGATGCGGTGTACGTAAGCTTCTGGGCTGTCCGGCAGGTCGAAGTTGATGACATGCGAAAGGTTGTTGATGTCAATACCACGAGCCGCAACGTCGGTGGCCACGAGGATGGTTGCATGGCCACTCTTGAACTTGGCCAGGATGCGCTCCCGCTGCACTTGAGTTACATCGCCGTGAAGTGCCTCCACATCAAAGCCGAGGTCGCTGAGCTTGTGGGCCAAGCGGTCAGCACCGAGCCGGGTGCGGCTGAATACGAGCGCGTAAAACTCGGCTTCCGTTTCGATGAGGCGGTGCAGCGCACGCAGTTTGTCCTTCTCGCCTATTTCATAAAAAACCTGCTCTACGTTGGCAGCGGATTCTTGTTTGGCTGCCATTTTTACCTCGTCAAACTTGCCCATAAACTTCTTGGCGAGCCGCTGGATGGCGGTGGGCATGGTAGCTGAAAACAGAAGCATCCTGCGCTCCTCCGGTACGTGTGTGAGGATGGTTTCGATATCGTCCACAAAGCCCATGTTGAGCATTTCGTCAGCTTCGTCGAGCACCACGAACTTCACATCGTCAAGCTTGAGGGTTTTGCGCTTCAGGTGGTCAATGGCCCTGCCTGGGGTAGCCACGATGATGTCAACACCTTGCCTGAGTTGGCGGAGCTGGACGTCCATGCCCTGACCACCATAGACTGGCAGTATGCGAATGTCCCTTTTGCCAGTGAGGCTTTCTAGTTCTTCGGCCACTTGGCTGGCCAACTCACGGGTTGGTGCCAGCACGATGGCTTGTACCTTGCGCAAGCCGGGTGTGATACGCTCGATGATGGGCAGGCCGAAAGCAGCTGTTTTACCAGTGCCGGTCTGTGCCTGGGCAATGATGTCCCGCTCGCCGCTGAGCAACATAGGGATTGTTTGTGCCTGGACGGGCGTCGGGTTCACAAAGCCTTTTTTCAAAAGGCCCTCAAGGATGTCGGCACTAAGGCCCAACTCCTCGAACGTTAAGTCAGAAGTCATAAAAGAAATTGATGTTTAAGAGGTGGCTTGAACCGGGTTGGCGGTTTGAAATAGTCTGAAATGGTTCGAGCAATTCTGATGGTTGCAATGGGCAACGGGTCAAAAATTACCTCGATAAAAAAGCAAACAACCTCAAATTTTGGTGGTACAAAACCCAAAATTCAGAACGTGAAGGCAGATAGTCCCAGCATACTCCGTGTAGGCAGGCAGGCGAGTATGGAGGCGGACTAACACGCTGAATATCAATCTCTTGGCAGCCAATTCACTCGCAATCAAAGAAGCCCGCAGGCTCCTTTCTTTTCTTCTCCTTCAAATCCCGTCTAAACCTTTTAAACGGTTAACATTTTTGTTCTAAAAAGCTATGAAACAGAATTTTGTTCACAACGTTTAGAATAAGAGGCGCAAATGTACGCTTAAAGTTTGGTTTGGACGTTTAAATTTCAATATTAATTTTGCGCCAAGATAATGCCATTTTCTCCGACGTTTGGAAGACCAATCGAGGATTTTTCCCGTATATTACCAGGTAATTATTTCCACCCCAGCTATCTTCGCCTGATTCCAAATGCCCAAACCCATTTTTAAGTTTTCAAAAACACCATAAAAAAACGCTGTCTTGATCATGTTGAAGAATAGAATTTTTAAGCTGCTGCTTTTGGCTTTGTTGTTCGCAGGCTTGGGCGGATGCAATTATGACAACTTAGCCGAATTATACCCAACCCAGTGTGACGCCACTTCCACTGTGTCCTATTCCAATGATATTGTGCTCATCCTGAAAAGCAATTGCGGCACAGGAAACACCTGCCACGGCAGCAATAATACCAGCGGGATTACACTAAACAGCTATTCTGGCGTAAAGGCACAAGTTGACAATTCCAAGTTGCTCAGTTCCATCACTTGGGATGGCAATGCCTCCTTTATGCCTTCGGGCAGCACCGCCCAAATTGACACTTGCTCCATTGGCAAAATAAGCCGATGGATAGCCAACGGTGCTCCTAACAACTAAACCCATCCTTTCAAATCATTCAGAATTAACCTTTTATGAAGAAAATAATAACTTTCTTTTCTTTCCTAGCTTTGACTTGTTCCACGGCTTGGGCCCAACCAGACACCACCGACCTGCTTAGTTTGTTGGGTGAGCCAGCGGCTGTTCATTCCCCTGCCATTGCAACGTTCAAAGGTACCCGGCTCATCAATTTCCACACCATCGAAGTGCCAGGCGAGCGAACGCTAGATTTCCGAATCGCCCACCGCTTTGGGCCGTTCAACGATGGCGGCTACAATTTTTGGGGATTGGATGGCGGGGCAAGTATTCGCCTGAGCTTGGAGTACAGCTACGATGGTCGGCTTTGCCTCGGTATGGGCCGCTCCAGCGTGGACAAGACCTTCGACGGCTTCGCAAAATACCGCATTCTCCGGCAAGGCGACCACGCAAGCCCGCCCGTGAGCGTGACCCTGTTTTCCAGCATTTTCGCCACCTCGCTCAGGGACGAGGACGACCGCCTCATCGGCGTGAACAAGTACGAAAAATTCAGCAGCCGCCTGAGTTTTTGCCACCAGGTCATAGTGGCACGCAAGTTCAACGAGCATTTTTCACTGCAAATAGCGCCGACTTTGGTACACGTGAACCTCGCTGATGCATTGGAAGATAAAAACGATGTCGTCATCATTGCCACTGCCGCTCGCTACAAGGTGACACGGCGATTAGCGATAACCGCCGAGTATGGCTGGCGGGTCAACAATTACACCAATACCAAATACTACGACAGCTTCGGCATCGGCGTGGACCTCGAAACGGGCGGCCACGTTTTCCAGATGCACCTGACCAACTCATTCGGACTGACGGAAAACCAGTTTTTCACCCGCACCACCGACAATTGGGGTGATGGCGGCATTCGGTTGGGCTTTAATATTTCGAGGGTGTTTACAATTTGAGAGTGAATTTTTTCTGGATTTGCCTGTTCGGGAGGTCAATCTGCCCGTTCGGTGGGACATTAGGATTTCGTTAAGATAGCTGGGCGTTCCTTGGGCGTTATTATTGCGTCATTAAACAACCGGAACAGCGGAATGAATCAGTCCCTGTTGTTTTCACCAAAAAAATAACTGAACATGAAGAACTTGAAGATAGCCATTTTGGCAGCCTTGATTGGAGCACCTATCCTGCTTTCCGCACAGCGTATTTTTTCTCGTAATGCCAATGTCTCATTTGATGCTACATCCAATGCTTCTTTGGAGGAAGTGGAGGCTAAAACCAGCACAGGCACTATCGTTATTGATGCAGCAACTGGCGAAGTAGTAGCACAAGTTTTGATGAAAAGTTTCCAGTTCAGAAAGGCGCTAATGCAGGAGCACTTCAACGAAAACTATGCTGAAAGTACGAAGTACCCGAAGGCCGTTTTTAAGGGTAAATTCTTGGATGCCGCTGCAGTGAACTTCACCAAGGATGGCACTTACAAGACCACCGTGGCTGGCAACCTGACCATGCACGGCCAAACAAAGGCGATTAGCGCACCCGCCACCATCACCGTCAAAGGTGGCAAAGTTTCAGCGCAGACTGATTTCACGGTTGCACTGGCCGATTTCGATATTGCGATTCCATCGCTTGTAGCTGACAAGGTGGCCAAAGTCGCAAAGGTGTCGTTTGGTGGCTCGCTGGAAGCCATGAAATAGACCCTATAAATTTGCCAAAACAAAAAGGCCATCGGGTGAATACTCGGTGGCCTTTTTGTTTTCGATGCCCTCATCGGAGCACGAAAAGCAAAGCCAAATACGCCAATAAAATTAGCCCGATAAGCACCAACCACGCACCGTGCGCTTTTTTCATCTCCATGAATTGGCACACCACTACCAGCACCTTTGCACAGGCGGAAATGCCCAGTATCAGCACCAATGCAGTCTTTCCTTCTTGCCCAAAGGCAACGAAACCCGAAACAGCAGTCAGCAGCACGAGCAGGGCCCAAGCCCAACGGTTGTATTTTTCATAATGCTTCATTTCATTAGGTATAAAACCGGAAACAGCAGCAACCAAATGATGTCGCAAAGGTGCCAGAATGCCGCCCCGGTTTCGATGTCCAAATAGTTGTTTTGATGGTAGGCGCCCCGGCGGGTTTTCAGTGCAAGTACCGATATAATGACGCTGCCTGCCAGCACATGCATGAAGTGGAACCCCGTCAGCAACCAGTAAAAAGTGAAAAAAGTATCATGGGTCAAATCCAGTCCCTGCGCCAGTTTTCCTGCGTATTCATTGCCTTTTATGGTCAAAAAAGCTATCCCCAAAAGCAGCGCCGCCAGCATCCGGCGAAGACTTTCTCTCGTTTCCCCCAACTTCAAAAACCGCACGGCTTCCGCCATGAAGTAGCCGCTCGTTAACAAGACCAGCGTGTTTATCAAACCCGTGGTAGTACTGAGGTGCTGCTGCGATTCGGCAAACAGGCCAGGCGCAAGACTCCGCTGCCAGACGAATGCCCCAATTCCCGCTGTGAACGTCACCAGTTCCACCAAGATTATCATCCAAATCAAGATGCCGCCCGGCGGGTAGAAAAATTTTTTGTGGTCAATTTGCTCCATGTTCATTGCTCATTGATGCGGCGGTAAAGCACCGCCAGTGCCTGCACCAGTTGGTCGGGGTGCGAGAGGATATTGTAGTGGTTTTGCCCGAACATCTGCGGCAGGTAGTACCTCGCCACGCTCTCCACCGCCACGGCGTAGGTGCTGATGCGGCGCTCGTGCATCTCCCGCAGCGCCTGCCGCACATCGGCTGCCGTACTGGCCCTCGTAGCGGTCGTAGTCATTGGGTTTGCCGTCAGAAAGCAGCACGACCCATTTTTGGGAGGCAGGGTGGTTTTCAATCAAAGTTTTAGAATGCCGGAGCGCAGGCCCGATGCGGGTGTAGCCCTGCGGCTGCACACTGCCGAGTCGTTGCTTGCCTTTCGTCCAGTCTTCTCCAAAGTTTTTCAGCGAGTGAAACGTGCAGCGGTTGCGGGTTTGGGAAAAAAAACCGCCCACGGCAAAGTCAACACCGTACTCGTTCAGTGCTTCACCGAAGAGGATGACCGCTTGTTTTTCCACGTCCAGCACCCGGTTGCCGTCGGCGTAGCTGTCGGTCGAAAGACTCAGGTCGAGCAGGAACAAAATCGCAAGGTTCGGGTCTTTTTTACGGCTTGAGAGATAGATGTTCTCAGAAGGGGTATGCCCACTTTTCAGGTCGGCAAACCAGTCCACGAGGGCGTCCATGTCAATGCTTTCGCCGTCGGGCAGCTTCTTGACCATGCGGCGTTGTTGGTGTATTTGGGCAAATTTCCGGCGCAGTTGGTTCAGTGTCCGCTTGTTTTCCGAAAGGCATTTCTGGGCATAAACCAAGTCGCCGCCCTTAATTTTGCTCAAAAAAACCTTGCAATAATCGGGCTTGTACTGCTTCTTGCCGAAGTCCCATTCCGGATAGGGCACGCAGGCCATGCTCTCGTCGCCCGCCTCGCTCTCAGCGATTTTCACCGAGCCACGGAACTCCGCCCGATAGACCGAGTGGGCCTGCTCGTCAGTGCGCACAAGGTGCCTGAGGTTGAGTTCGTTGAGTGCATCGGCGTGGTCGGCCAGCTCGTCGTCGCCGTCGAAGCCCCGCCAGATTCCGCTGAACTCGTCGGCGGTTTCCACTTTTTCAAAATTGTGGGTCAGCATGTAATCCTCCTGCGCTTTCTTGTCCACGGCGATGACCTCGACCTCCTCCACGGGCTTCGATGCAATTTCGGTGGTGGGACTGTGCGGGTTTGTTCCAGTAGCGTCGCCATCTGGTGAGGCGGAGACGGGTGGGGCGTTCAGGCCCTCGTTGACCATGTATTTGCCGAAGAGCCAAAAGAGTTCGGGGCGGCTTTTGGGGTCGTCGTTTTGCGGTTCGAATCTCGGTTTTACTTCGTAAAAAAACTGCGCCACGGCGGGAAATTCATCTTCCATGACTTGCAAAACCTGGGGGCCAGTTTCCTCAGCTTTCCTTCGGGAATCTTCGAGACTTTGAGCGGAGTTTTTGGTGTGCCAATTGAAGTTCTCCCGGCTTTGAATGCTCAAATACACCACCCTGAAAAGGTAGAAATACAGGTTTTGTTCGACGGTAGGAAGCCTTGAAAAAGCGATGGGCAGGTAAAATATATCATCCTTCCAGCCGCCTTCGTTCTCGGCGGGCAGCACGTCCATGTTCTTCCCCGTCAGCGCACGGGCGAGCAGCGTCAGCCGTGGACTGAGGGCATCCAGTTTCACGGTTTTGGCAGTCTCCTCTTGCGAGTTGTTGGACTTCCATTTGCCGTAAAAGCCGATTATTTTTTTGAAAAGTATTTGGTCGAGTTCCATTTCAAATCATCAAATCCGACAAATCCTTCAGTGCCGTCAATGTTTCATCGTCGTCGGTGAGGGGCTGAATCATGCCTACTTCCACGGAGAGGCGCTTGGGCAACCCTGATTGTATCAGCTTGGCGGAGTCCACCACGAGGCGGGTCGAGACGGTTTCCATCAAGCCCAGTTCGTTCAGGTTCCTGATTTTGTTGGCGATGTTCACGAGGCGTTTGGCGTCAGCTTGCTCCACGCCCGACTCGTTTTCCACTATTTCCTGCTCCACTTTTTCGTCGGGATAATTGAAAGCGAGCGAGACGAAACGCTGCCGGGTAGAGGGTTTCAGCTCCTTGAAGCCCCGCTGGTAGCCGGGATTGAACGAGGCAACGAGCAAGAACGAATCCGCAGCGGCTACCTCCTCCGGCAGTTTGTCCAAAAACAAATGCCGACGGTGGTCGGTCAGCGAGTGGATGGCCACGATCACGTCGGGCCGGGCTTCGGCGATTTCGTCCAGGTAGATGATGCAGCCATTGCGCACGGCAGTGGTGAGCGGCCCATCCTGCCAGATGGTTTCTGCGCCCTTGAGGATGTAGCGCCCGGTGAGGTCAATAGCCGAGGTCTCTTCGTGGCAGGCGACAGTGATGAGCGGGAGGTCCAGCTGGTGCGCCATGTACTCCACGAAGCGGGTCTTGCCGGTGCCGGTCGGGCCTTTCAGCAGCACGGCCAGCTTGTTTTTGTAGCAGTGAGTGAAGACCTCGACCTCCTTGCCAAATGGTCGGTAATAGGGTTGTTCTTTGATTCTCATTTCAAAAAAATAAAAGCAAAAAGGGCAAGGCAAATGCACAAATATTGACACTTAACTAAACATGAAAAACAATCAATCAAAGTATGCCTCGCCCTTTTTGCTTGAGATTATGCAGGCGCCAATGCCTCGTCCGTAGGCCTGCCGTATTTGAAAAAATTGATCACGAACATGACGATGCCAGTTGTGAAAAGCGTTGCCGCTGCGATGAGCACGAGGAAGTGCACCTCCATTGCCTGTTGGGTGTCAATAAAGTCTATACCCACTTTCCGTTCGAGATAGACCTGTGTCACGCCCGCCGCCGCAAAGGCAGTGGTCATGCCGATCATGCCGATGTTGGAGAGCCAGAAGGCGTAGCTGGCACCTGGTGCGGTGTACAGTTTCCGACCCGTCATAAGCGGTGTGGCGTAAGTAATCATGCCCAGCACCAACATGCCATAAGCGCCCCAGAAGGCCAAGTGACCGTGCATGGCGGTGACGAAAGTCCCGTGCGTGTACATGTTGACGGCTGGCAAAGTGTGCGCTAACCCCAGCAATCCTGCGCCCACGAAGGACACTATGGCGGTGCCCAGCGTCCAGTTCAGTGCCATGATGTTGGGATGCCGCTTCTCGCCCTTACGGTACATAGCGACGGCAAAGAGTGCCATGCCGAGGAAGGCCAGAGGCTCCAATGCGGAAAAAATACCGCCGATGAGCAGCCAGTATTTCGGCGTACCGATATAATAATAGTGGTGGCCAGTGCCGAGTACGCCCGAAATAAAGGTCAGGCCCACGATGACGTACAGCCATTTTTCGATGACCTCCCGATCAACGCCGGTCAGTTTTATGAGCAAATAGGCTAGGATGCCGCCCATGATGAGTTCCCAGACGCCCTCCACCCAAAGGTGAACGACCCACCAGCGGAAGAACGAATCCGTTGTTTGGTTGTCGAACCAAACCATGCCCGGCAGGTAGAGCAGTGCCGCAAACAGCAGGCCCATCGTCAGCACGAGGGAAGTGGTGGTGCGCTTTTTACCCTTCCAAAGGGTCATGATGATGATGTAGAGAAAAAGTAGCACGTTGACCACCACGAGGTAATCGAGCGGGCGGGGTATTTCGAGGAATTTGCGGCCTTCCCACCAGTTGAGGTGAAAGCCGATGACGGCTGTGACACCCACGATAGCGAGGCTCCAGAATTGCAGCTTCACCAACGGCACGGAAATCAGTTCGTGCTCCGCCTCGTCGGGGATGATGAAATAGGCAGCGCCCATGAAGCCGCTCAGAATCCAGACCACCAGCAGGTTTTTGTGGGTGGCGGTGGCGGCGTTGAACGGGATAATTTCGTGCAGCCCGTCGTAGCCCAGGTGGGCAAACGCCATGATGAAGCCGTAGGTGATTTGCAAAAGCAGCAGGATGCCGCTGAGCGCAAAAAACCACCAGGCAACTTGTTGTGATTTATATTTCATTTTGAATTGATTTTAGATTTGAAAAAGGAATCGAACGATGTCATGATGATTTATTTGGCGGGGACAGGCACTTTGCTCTGCAAGTCCGGCTTGGGCGGAAAACCGTTCAGGTCTATTTCCCCTATCCATTTCAAAAAGGCGACGACATCGGAAGCATCCTCGTCGGACATTGCGTAGGCCACCATCTTCCTGCCCCGTGGCTGCCAGGGTTCTTTGACCGTGAGTACTGTTTTGATGTAAGCCTCACCCTTGCGCTCGTAAGCCTTGGTGAGTTCGGGGGCATAGTAGGCACCCTCGCCGAGGATGGTGTGGCAGCCCATGCAGTTGTTTTCGTCGAAGATTTTTTTGCCCCTCACCACTGCTTCGGTGAGGTTCTCCTCGTGGGTTTGTTTGGGTACTTCTCTGGCCAGGGTATGCCAGGATAGCCCCAAAAAGATAAGGAAGAACACGACTGTCCCCCCTAAGAAAAAAGCCCTTGCCTGATTTTTCGATAGCATGACTTGTTGAGTTTGGTGAAAAAATAAGTTCAAGAAAAAAAGATGTTTTTATCTTTTATTCGCAAAAAAAGACAACAGGATGGCCCTGTTTTATGACAATTGTCAATGTGCGGGGGTGATTTCTTTCATTGAATGCCCGGTCTTGATTGTTAACCATGCAGCGGCAATGGCCATCCTGCTTTCTTAGAGTATGTTTTGAAATTTAATTCGAGATTCTTGCAAGAATGATATCGATGAAGGTGATTTGGATAAAGGCAACCGAAGATTCTACTGTTTTCTCGTAGTCACGGCTCAATCTTCGGAAAAAGTTGAACCACGCAA
>JAIPBL010000070.1 GCA_021739645.1 Saprospiraceae bacterium
AATTTGGAACAAAGTCGGGGCGCAACGAAGCAGTTGGCCATTAACCGTCAAAAACAAACGACCCATGCAAATCCTCAACGAAGAAGAAGCCAAGGACCTCATCCCGCTGACCAAGGGCCGGGAAACGCTCGTGTCCGCAAAACTGAAGCAGTTGAAGGTCGGGCAGGCGCTCGTCGTGGCGACGAAGGATTGGAACACGAAGTCCTCGCCCTACCGGGTGGCGAACAACATCGCCAAGCGCCACGGCTGGCAGTTCGAGCAGGGCAGGATGCCGGACGGGACGGGGTGGGTGTTTAAAAGGGTGGGTTAGTTTTTACAAAAGAGATTGTCAAAAGAAATATCCAGCTCAATAAAAAAGGATTGCCATTCCAAAAATATCCGATAAAATTGGAATCTGAATCCAAAATTATCTGAATCCAACTGCGAATCCTCTTCTGCCTTTTTGCCACCCACCCCCAAACCTGCCACCCTTTCAGCCCATTTTCATCAAAACCTGCCAATACTTGCAGGTATTTCACTTAAAAACCCCGTGGCACAAAACTTGGCATCCTGCGTAGAACCTGCAAAAGTTCCCAACACCTGACAGTTTGACAACCAGAAGGTCGTATTTTTGCGGACTTGTTTTATTTTTACACAAACATCCTAAGTTGGCCATTGGAGAATAAGGAACTGACCCCAACGCAAGCTTTCCTATCTTCCAATTTTCAATTTCCCAATTCAGTATATGCCTTTAATTGATGAATTATACGCACCGGAGGGATTTGACGAAGAAGGCGAATTCATGCCCCTGATTACGATTGAGGAGGAAGATGAACTCAGCATCAAAGACCCCTACCCTGAAGTGCTGCCCGTGTTGGCGCTCAAAAATACCGTGCTTTTTCCTGGCGTGGTCATCCCCATCACCGTGGGCCGTGACAAGAGCATCCGGGCGGTGCAAAAAGCTTACGACCACCACCGCATCGTGGCGGTTCTTTCGCAACGTGACAGCAAGGTGGAAAACCCAACCGTGGACGACCTCTTTGACGTGGGCACGCTGGCCCGTATCATCAAACTGATACGGATGCCGGACGGCACTACGACGGCCATCCTTCAAGGTCGCCGCCGTTTTAGGTTGGCAAAAATGGTGTCCGAAACCCCCTACATGCAGGGCACGGTGGAGGAAATCAACTACACCATGCCCAAGAACAAGCTGGAATTCGAGGCCATCATGGCATCCATCACGGACAAGGCCCGCAATATCATCCAGCTTTCTCCGCACATCCCTTCAGAGGCGGTGGTGATGATAAAAAATATCAACAACCCCAGCTTCCTCATCAATTTTATTGCCTCCAATTTGGGGGTGAAATTGATTACCAAACAGGCGCTTCTCGAAGAGAACAACCTCGCAAAAAAGGCCGAAAGCCTGTTGGAACAGATGGACACCGAGCTTCAACTGCTGGAGCTGAAAGACCGCATCGAGAGCAAGGTGCGGGTGGACATCGAGAAGCAGCAACGGGACTACTACCTCAGCCAGCAACTTAAAACCATTCAGGAGGAGCTGGGCGGCAACCCTCAGGAAGAAGAACTGCGGGCATTGGTGGAGCGGGGCAAGAAGAAAAAATGGCCCAAAAACGCCGCTGATACCTTTGAAAAGGAAATCAACAAGCTGCGCCGAATGAACCCGCAAGTGGCCGAGTACGCCATCCAGATGAACTACATGGACGTGCTGCTGGAACTTCCCTGGGAGGATTTCACAAAGGATAATTTTGACCTGAACCGAGTGCTGAAAGTGCTCGACAAAGACCACTACGGCCTGGAAAAAGTAAAGGACCGCATCCTCCAGCACCTTGCAGTTTTGAAGCTGAAAGGCGACATGAAAGCGCCGATTCTCTGCCTTGTTGGCCCTCCCGGCGTGGGCAAAACCTCTTTGGGGAAATCAATTGCCACAGCCATCAAGCGCAAGTTCATCCGAATGTCGCTGGGTGGCCTGCACGATGAGGCGGAAATCCGTGGCCACCGCAAGACCTACATCGGCGCAATGCCGGGCCGTATCATCCAATCGCTGAAAAAAGCAGGTTCTGGCAACCCGGTTTTCATCCTCGACGAGATTGACAAGGTGGGTCAGAGTTTCCGTGGCGACCCCTCCTCGGCCCTGCTTGAAGTCCTCGACCCAGAGCAAAACTCGACGTTTTACGACAACTACCTCGAACTGGAATACGACCTCTCGAAGGTCATGTTCATCGCCACCGCCAACTCGACCAGCAGCATTCAGCCTGCCTTGCTCGACCGGATGGAGATGATTTACATCAACGGCTACTCCACAGAAGAAAAAATCGAAATTGCGAAGCGCCACCTGATACCAGAGCAACTCAAGGAACATGGCTTAAAAAACAATCAGGTCACCCTCAACAAAGCGGTTTTAACCAATCTCATCCAGGCATACACCCGTGAGTCGGGCGTTCGGAGCCTTTCCCGCCAAATAGCAGGTGTGATGCGTTTTGTGGCCAAAAAAGTGGCCATGGAAGAAGCTTACGATGTGAAGGTCAAACAGGAAGATTTGAAGGAAATGCTGGGGCCTCCCCGCTTTTCCAACGATATGTACAAAGAATCGCAGCCCGCAGGCGTTGCCATTGGCTTGGCCTGGACGTCGGTAGGCGGTGAAATACTTTTCATCGAAACCAGTCTGCACAAAGGCAAGGGCGGCCTGACCATGACGGGAAACCTCGGCTCGGTGATGAAAGAATCGGCCTCCACAGCCTTGAGCTATATCAAGGCACACGCGGAGGATTTGGGCGTTGACCCCAAGGAAATCGAAGAACACGACATCCACATCCACGTACCGGAAGGCGCCATTCCGAAAGACGGCCCTTCGGCGGGCATCACGATGCTCACGGCACTAACCTCGGCATTTACGAAGAAAACCGTGAAGCCGTTCCTCGCCATGACGGGCGAAATCACGCTGCGGGGCAAGGTGCTGCCGGTGGGTGGCATCAAGGAGAAAATCCTCGCCGCCAAACGGGCGGGCATCAAGGAAATCATCCTCTGCAAAGAGAACCAGAAAAATGTGGAGGAAATCAACCAGGATTTCATTGCCGGCATGTCCTTCCATTACGTGGACCGGATGGAGGAGGTACTGAAACTGGCCATTTCCGAAGGGAAGAAGAAAAAGGGCTGAGGTTAGGAGGTCTGAGGTATGAGTCCTCCATACCTCAGACCTCTTAACCTGGGCTGTTAAAACCTTGCCCTATTTTTTTGTTTGGTTTTTAGTTTGTTGCAGCAGGCCTGTCCCTCCCTTTTCTCCAGTTTTTGACCTGTTCGTTCGTGACATTTTCCAAAGCCATCTTCACCTCTTTCGCATCCAGGCTCCCACAAAAATAAGGGATGATGAGGGAGCGTTCAGTAATCCCTGATGGGTTTGCGGGGTTGAGGGCGTATTTGAACTTGCCAAAAAGGATTTCTATTCTGTCCGAACAGCACAAATAAGCCGTTTCTTCGTCCGTTATTTTTGAGCACTACACTTGCAGGCACTCCTCTATCTTCTTGCCAATGGACTGCACCCTGGCGGAGGCGTCCTCCAATGTTTTTTGACAAAAAGCCCTGGGCTGCATTGAGCGACTTGGTGCTGGCGCCCTGGCGCTTCAGCATGGAAAGCAGCTGCGTGACCATTTGGCGCAAGCAGGCCAAATCCTGCAAAAACTCCCTGTGCTCAAACAGCCAGCCTGCTTTTTGGCGCACTGCCGGGGGCAGCCCCGGCTCCTTTTCAAGGATGTTCTCGGCCCATTTCACCACCGGGAACACGTTCATGAAACGGGACTAGCCCCGGTGCTTCGGGGGCATCCATTTCGAATACTGGCTTGTTGCCCAGTATTGGCGCAACTGGCCGTTCAGCGTGCCGAGCCTCTTGAACTGCTCCTCGTTGCCCAGGTGCCGCTCCAGGATGGCGGCGAAGGCATGGCTGCAGTCCGGAAGGTGTCTCAGGCCGCACAGCTCGAACGCTTTCAACAGGTTGCGCCCGGCGTCGCTCGTCCCCTGTACCACTTGCCTGCCGGAAACGCCCCCCCTTCAATACTTCGCCGACCGCCTCGCCCTTCCATTCGTTCCTCACTTCCATCCGATTGAGCAAATAGCACTTCTCAAGGTAAACATTGTTGGAGAGGTATTGGCCGCTATTGAAAACTGGTGTATTGTCATCATTGAACCACATAGAATTAGGATTCGGGCATTGCCGCTAAATTGATATTAGTGCTTGCGGAATGGGTGGATGCGGAGCGAGGAGTAGGTATGTTCCTATGGTTTATAAATGAATGAAAATGGCGTAGGTAGCAGCAAAAAAGCATACCCCTAAACTAAGCAGCGACAGGAAGGCGAACTTCGATTTCAAAGTCTTTCAGCAATTCCGCTAATTGACGAAGGAAATCATGTTTCAGGTACTCAAAATTCTCGATAGCATTGGTATCAGGCTTTTCAAAGTCCTTGTGGAAGGCAATCATTTTGTTTACCTTTTCTATCTGTTGAAGCGTCGCTGTGATCTCTTTGAATTTATTATTTGTTTGTATGGCCAAATTGGATTTTTACGTACCCTTTCTTACGGTCTCTCCGGTCTTTTGTAAACAAATCGTTCCAGTAAAGCAGGCCAGATTCATATCGAATACGAAATGGGTGTCCAAGCGGATAAGCCTTTTCAATGAAGGCTTCAATTCCTTGATACGAGCCTCCCCCTTTTGAATTTCACGATATTGCTTTCATTAACTTCGTAAACTTGATAGTCTATGAAAACAACTAAATCAAAATCGTTTGGGTTCAACTTCTTGGTGACAATACTCCCGTTGATTAAGTGCAAGGTGTCGGGGGAAATCTGCGTTATGAAATCTTGAACATACTTCGAATACTGGTCAAACAGCCTTTCCCTTGTTGTAGAACCTGCATTTTTTCAATACAAACGTTTCCTTCATGGACTCTCCATAGAAGCTTCAGTTGCTTCGTAAGGAAAAAGGTTTCCGATAGAGTCTAAGTTCATAGAAGTCAGGATTGTTTGCTTTACAAAAGTAAGATTCAGGCGCTAAAAATTCAATGCATTTCAAAATCAAGTTCAGGTCTTTAAACTTTACCCGCCCTATCTTTGTCCTTTTGACTTTGAACTTTAGCCATCTCAAGAATGTCCATCTTCCACCTCGATAGCATCTACAAACCCACCGGCGACCAGCCGCAAGCCATCCGACAACTCGTGGACGGTGTGAACAACCACGAACGTGCGCAGGTGCTGCTCGGTGTCACCGGCTCCGGCAAGACCTTCACCATCGCCAACGTCATTGCGCAGCTGGACCGCCCCGTGCTCGTGCTCACGCACAACAAAACGCTGACCGCACAGCTCTACGGCGAGTTTCGGGAGTTCTTTCCGGACAATGCGGTGGAGTATTTCGTGAGCTACTACGACTATTACCAGCCGGAGGCTTACATCTCCGTCACCGACACGTTCATCGAGAAGGACATGAACATCAACGAGGAGGTGGACAAGCTGCGGCTGCGGGCCACTTCGTCGCTGCTCAGTGGTCGGCGGGACATCATCATCGTCGCCTCGGTTTCCTGCATCTACGGTATGGGCAACCCCGAAGACCTCAGCAGCAGCATCATCCGCATTGCCGAAGGCATGAAAATGACGAGGAACATGTTCCTCCTGAAACTCGTCGAAAGCCTCTACGCTCGCACCGAGATAGACTTCAAGCGGGCCACTTTCCGGGTTCGGGGCGATACCGTGGACATCAACCTGCCCTACGTGGAGTACGGCTACCGGGTCATCTTTTTTGGGGATGAAATAGAGGCCATCGAGCGGCTCGAAATCGAGAGCGGAAAGCGCATCGAGAAGCTGAGCACCGCCGCCATTTTCCCCGCCAACCTTTACGTGCCGCCCAAAGAGCGCATGGGCGACATCATCCGTGACATTCAGGACGAGCTTTGGGAACAAGTAAAATATTTTGAAAAAGAACAGCGCTACTCGGAGGCCAAGCGCATCAAGGAGCGCACCGAATTCGACCTCGAAATGATAAAAGAACTCGGCTATTGCAGCGGCGTGGAGAACTACTCCCGCTTTTTCGATGGCCGTGTGCCCGGCACCCGCCCGTTCTGCCTGCTCGACTATTTCCCCGACGACTACCTGATGGTGATTGACGAGAGCCACGTCACCATCCCACAGGTGCGGGGCATGTGGGGCGGCGACCGTGCCCGCAAGCTCAACCTCGTCAACTGGGGTTTTCGGTTGCCTTCGGCAATTGACAACCGACCGCTCAGTTTTACGGAATTTGAGAGTTTGCAAAATCAAATAGTTTATGTCAGTGCCACCCCCGGCGACTTCGAGATGGAGCAAACGGGCGGCCTCATCGTCGAGCAGCTCATCCGCCCGACGGGACTGATTGACCCGCCCATCGAGGTGCGGCCCAGCCTGAACCAAGTGGACGACCTGATGAACGAAATCCACGAGCGGGTGGTGAAAAACGAGCGGGTACTGGTCACGACGCTCACCAAGCGCATGGCCGAGGAGCTGGCCAAGTATTTTGCGAAGCTGGACATCAAAGTGCGCTATATCCACTCCGAAGTGGAGACGATGGAGCGGGTGGAAATCCTGCGGGACCTGCGCCTCGGCGAGTTCGATGTGCTCATCGGCGTGAACCTTTTGCGGGAAGGCCTCGACCTACCCGAAGTCAGCCTCGTGGCCATCCTCGATGCCGACAAGGAGGGCTTTCTTCGCAACGACCGCTCGCTCACGCAGACCGCAGGCCGTGCCGCCCGGAACGTGAACGGCCTCGTCATCTTCTACGCCGACGTCGTCACCGACTCCATGCAGCGCACCATCGAGGAGACCAACCGCCGCCGCTCCATACAGATGGCCTACAACGAGGAGCACGGCATCACCCCCACCACGATGGCCAAGAGCCGGGAGGAAATCATGGCCCGCAGCAGCGTCCTCGACATCCGTGGCAAGCGGGAATATTATATCGAACCGGAAAAGGCAAGCATCGCCGCCGACCCCATCGTGAGCCACATGACCCGTGACCAGGTGGAGCGCCTCATCGCCGAGACGGAGAGCAAGATGAAGAAAGCGGCGAAGGACTTGGACTTTATCACGGCGGCGCAGTTTAGGGATGAGATGTTGGCGCTGAAGGAGAGGTTGAAGTAGGGGTGAGGGTAATGGCCAACTTGTCCTGTGGTTTTGTTGGAGAAAAACTATTTTTGTATCAAAATGAAAGATATGGAAGCACAAGCCATGCCGCAGAAATTGACGGAAGCACAATTGATGCTGCTCAAACTCTTCTCACGAGAGATGCCACCAGAGGCCATCAAGGAATTGAACCGACTGCTGGTGGAATTTTATGATAATCTGGTTCAAATGGAGCTGGAAAAACTGCAAGCGACCAAGCCCGTCACCCAAGCCGACCTCGACCGCTTGCAAAAGACCCACCCCAAGCGCAGACCCTACCAGCCATGACCATTGTGCTTGACACCAATTGCCTGCTGCAAATCATCCCACGTTTTGCCCGCCACCGATGGTTGTTTGACATGGTGAAAAATAGCGAACTTGAAGTCGCCGTCACCACCGAAATTCTCGCCGAATACGAAGAACAATTGTCTGACTTCTACGCTCCAGCCGTTGCTGCTGGGGTTCTCCAACAACTTGACATCCTCGAAAACGTGCTCCATATCCAGGTCTATTACAAATGGAACCTCATCGCCGCCGACCCCGACGACAATAAATTCACCGACTGTGCAGTAGCTGCCGCCGCCGACTATTTGGTGACCTACGACCGACATTTCAGGGTGCTTTCCAGCATCGGGTTCCCACCTATCGCTTGCCTGACCATTGAGGAGTTGAAAGAGGTGTTGCTGGCCATTTAATAATTAGCCTCGCAAATTTTCACCTCTGAAATGCTGTTCATCGCCGAGACGGAAAGCAAGATGAAAAAAGCGGCGAAGGACCTGGACTTTATCACGGCGGCGCAATTTAGGGACGAGATGCTGGCGCTGAAGGAAAGGTTGAAGTAGGGGGTGGATTCCTTGTTTTCTTATCTCAAATAAACATCTATTGCCATTCGTTGCGTGTCGGAAGACAAAGCCGGCATGTAAATGAAAAAAACTGGCGTGTTGAAAGGCTTCCCTTGGAGGTTTTTTAATTTTCGTTTGATGTCGGAAGACAAAGACGGTAGGTAAATAAAAAAAGTCGGCGTGTTGGAAGGCTTCACTTGGAGGTTTTTTAATATTCGTTAGGGGTTGGAAGGGAAAGGCGGTAGGTAAATGAGAAAGGTTGAGATGTTAATGGATTCGGTTTTATTTGCTTTTGACTTAGCTACGTCGGAGACGTGTGAATACTGGTGTCCGGTCGGAGACCGTAACCAGCAATCCCGTTTTTTAACTTTGAAAGGAACACCCTGCGCCAGCGGAGGTAGAATGGTGCTGGAAAAAAGTGGGGGAAGCTATGCTGTTGTGGATTGGGGAGAGACCGTGACAAAACTGGAAGCTAAAAAGGGTTGAAAGGTTAAAAAGCAAGCTATCCTCATCACGGGTGGGTTCATCGAATACCCTCACAGCCGATGCCTTACGAGGTGCTTTGGGTGCTGACGGTGAATAATGAGCGGTTTCATCCGGGGTATGGACGGGTGATTGGGATGGGGGGTGAAGAACTGTGTATAAGCGGACGCCATGTCCCATTCAGTTGTGAGAAAAAGCTACATTTGCCAAAACAACGAACAGCCACTTACTATGTCTGAAGTCCTTCAAATTTTCATCGCTTATTCCAGTAAGGACAGCACCTATATGGATGAACTGCGTCCCCACCTCGCACTCCTCGAACAGTATGGCAAAGCCAAAATCAGGTACTACGCCAAAATAGCGCCCAGCGTGTTGGGAAAAGCCGCCATAAAGAAAAACCTCGACCGGGCGGACATCATACTTCTGCTTGTCAGCGCTGAATTCCTCATTTCCGGCATTTTAAAGGAAGAAGCAGTCGCTCGTGCCATCAAACGTCAAAAAATGGATACGGCCCTCGATGTGCCTTTTGTTTTCCCTCTCTTGGTGCAAAGTTGCAACTGGAAGGATACCGAATTAGGCAACGTCAAACTCCTACCCTGTGGCACCAAGCCTTTAGAAAAGTGGGTAAATATCAACGAAGCTTGCACTGCTGCTGCCAGTACGCTTACAAGCACGGTAAACAACCTCATACAGGTCAAGGAATTGAAAGCAGAACTCAGAGAAGAGAAAGACCGCAGACGAAAAGCAGAGGAGCAGAAAGATTCGACTGTCAAAGGTTCTTATCTCAGTTGGGCAATCTCTGTCATACTTATGATTTGTTTGATTTACCAAAAATGTAACTGACCATGTCAGACCTCGCCAAGCAACGCATCGAAGAAGAGAAAATTGAGCGTACCGGACACCTCAACTTGGGGAAATGCGGATTGACCAATTTTCCCGACCTTTCTGAATTGCATTGGCTGGAAACCCTTATCATCACTGATGATTTAATAATCCCCGTTAGACCAAGGATAGTTCATCCACTGCCAAAAGGGTTGAAATCTTTGACCATCGGCGACCCTCTCCAATGGGTTGATGATAGGGACGAATGGTGCCAATTAAAATATGGACAAATCAATAATTGGCAATTCCTTGAAAAATTGAACCATTTGGAAGTCTTGAAAATACGGGCCTACCAATTTTCCGATGATTATTCCTTTGAAAGCTTGACAAGCTTACAAGACCTACAGCTCTCTTTTGTAAGTTTCACTGGGAGCAGGTATTTCGGTGAACACCTGGCCAATCTTAAAAACCTTGACCTTAGCTGCAACTATATCTCAGACTTACGATTCCTAAAAAACATGACAGGACTTATTAGCCTAAACCTTTATTACAACCAAATCACCGATGCACCTATTTTGGAAAGCCTGACCAATTTGGAAAGCCTTGACCTTCGATTAAATAATATCACGGACTGGCAGTTTTTGGAAAAGCTAATAAACTTGAAATCCCTTCGCCTGACAAGCTATCAAATATCGGACGAACCAATCTTCAACGCTTTAAAAGAAAGGGGAGTCATTGCATCATGAAACTCAACACCGAACTCATAGAATACTACCTCGCCTCCGGCGAGTTGCGGGAGCAACTCGACTGGATTTGGGAGAAACAGGGGCTTTACCGCAAACCCTCAGCGGATGAATTGGAGATGTTGTCCCTCGCTGAAAAACCTCCCGGTTTGACCCTCGACGGGCTGAACCAAAGGATACTGGATGAAATGCCCGCATGGGAAGCATCCTTGCAGCCATTGTTGGTGTTTTCCGGCTTAACTGCCGAAACACTGGCCCAATTGCAATCGAACGAAAAATGGCAGATATTCAAAAATCTCCAAGCTTCATTCGCTCAGTAGCCGCAAGTGGAAATCGGAAACCCCCAATTGAAAAGCAGTCATTACCCGGAAATACAGCTTGACGGGCGGGTAGTCCGACACGTGATTTTTTGGGAACAGCAAGGTGCTGTTTGGAAGGCACAAAATCGGACAACTGGTGCAAAAAACAAGCGGAATAAAGGCAAAACACGCCGGCTGGAATCCTCCGGGCAATCTCAAGGCACTCGTCGTAAGGATGTACCGACAGGCGGTAGATGCCGCCGCCGAGCTTTTTCAGGTCGCCGCCTTCCTCCAGACCGCCTGATTGGCACGCCGCTGCCCTGCGGTTTCCCTTTTGCTAATGCCGATTGCAAACCGGCATTAGCAAAGTTTGAGTGGAAATGATAGAGGGGAAGACACCGCACCAGCGAGGAATCTACATTTCAGGAGGAGCTAATATTCCTTCCTCCTCATAGTATCCAGGTGGCATAGGAAAAGGAAATTTAGGAATTATTATTTCACAGTTTGGCAGTAATAGTTGAATTGTACTCCTCTGGTTTTCATGACTATTAGAAGTGAAAACTAATTTTTCCAGATGCTTTAACCGACTAATTTTAAAAGGTATCGAGTCGATGCGGTTATCATTCAAAATCAATAGCCTTAAATGCGTACATGAAAACACTTCATCAGGAACTGTGCTTATTTCCTTCCTAGATAAATCAATTGCACTGATTTTATTGGAAATATCTCTACTGTCAAATGCAACTCTATAAGTATTGCCCAGTGTGTCCAAAAGGTAATTAACTGGTCGATATTCATCTAATTCTCTTTTAATTACCCTTGCATAACCCGTATAAATATCAAACTGTTCTGCGTTATCCCATTTACCAAGTTTAGCGAAACTATCGCCATTTCTATCCATAAAATAGAAACTCGCACCTTTAAAAGCTAAGGCAAACTTATCATCATAGAAGAAATATGCATCGGTTAATTTATTGGCTTTTTTATTGGCATTTTTTGCAATCCACCCAAAATAAGCTGCTACTATCAACCCTGTTCCAATCATAAAAAATAACTTTCTTACTCTTTTTAGCTGCTTACGTGTTTGCTCCAACTCCTCCGCCTGCCTCCCCACAATATGAGCCTCACTCTCCCGTATCCGCCCCTCCAACCCCACCGGATACTCCTTATATTCCCGATACGGTCGCATCAAATCCAAATCCTCCTGCGAAAAGAACCCCAACCGCTCCTCATACACCCGGTAAATATCAGCCGCCTTCTCCCGCAACTTCATCTCATCCGTCAAATTTTGCCCCACCACCAGCGCCAGCACATCGTGACTGATTTCGTACTGCGTCCGTTCCCCCGCTTTGAGCGGGCGGACGATGCGGCGGGTTTCCAGCTCCCGGAGCAGTTCCGGCAGCGGTCTTTTCAGGGCGATGCCTTTGGCTTGCAGGTCGAGTTGCATGTCGGCTTCGTTCAACTGCAGCTTGGTGTGCCGCTCCGAAATCATGCAGGCGAGCAGTTCGAGTGGCGCTTTATCGCCGTGGGCGGGTTCAAGTTCTTTGAGTTGTTTATTCAGGAAGCTGTCGAGGACGCTTTCGAGGTTGTCGTTTTCCCGGACCAAGTCCTGGTGCAACAGCGGGAGTGCGCCGTTTTTCCCGGCGGCGGCTGCCCGTTCCCAGAGTTCGCCGAGGAAGACCTGCACATGGGCAAGCTCGATTTCCTGGCGCTGGTCGGGCAGCTTGGAGAGGATGGTTTCGGCGAGCCGGGTGGGGTCGTCCACCCGGAAATGGGCGGCGTAGCGGGGCGCTTCCAGCATGTTGAAGATGACCGCCTGCACGGGCGTCCGCCGCATTTTTTCCAGCCGGAAACGGTGCTGGAAGATGCTGGAGCAGAGCGGCTCGAACTCCGACAGGTGCCCGATGAACTCCTCCCGCATGACGAGCATCACCCGGCAGGGCACCTTGTAGCGGATGAGCCGGTGGAGGCGGATGAAAAAATCCCGCTTTTCCTCCTCCCGCCCCGAAATAAGCAGTTCCTCGAACTGGTCGAACAGCAGATAGACCGGCTGGTAGCGCTCGGCAAAGAGGTTTTCTATGGCCTGCCCGAAGTCGGTGCTTTCGTCGTTGGGCAGCCCGGTTTCCGGGTTCAGCTCCATTTTCCGGTGCAGGGCGTCGTTGATGCCGGCGAACACCGCCGCCGTCATGTCGTCGCCCCGGCGAATGGTGAGGGCATGCCAGTCGGCGTCGGAAAACTGGTTGCGCAGCCCGCACTCGATGAGGCTGGTCTTGCCCGCCCCCGACGGACCATAGACCAGCAGGTGCTTCACGCCGCTCAGCGCATCGTACAGCGCTTCGGTCTCCTTTTCCCGCCCGAAGAAGATGTCGGCGTCTTCCTGGGCGTAGGCGTCGAGGAACTTGAAGGGGGAGGTGGGTCGAGTCATTTCGCCGGGGTTTTGAAGGGTTTGAAAACTTGTTCCAATTGCTCGAACAGTTCGTCGAGCCGGGGCTGTCTGTTGTTTTGGGCTTTCACTTGCAGTTCCTTGTTGGATGGGAGGCTACGCTTGCCTAACGCCAATTCGTTTTTGTACAGGGCAAAATGGTATTGCCGCCCTCCAACGCCCTGCCCACTGAAGTAGAAAATTTCGGGCGTCTGCTTTGGATTTTCTGCAAAAACGCTTTGGTCAATCACGAGCGGCGAGAGGGAAAGATAGGTCGAGGGGTCGTGGATGTGGTCGAGGCAGCTCGCCACGTTACTACCTTTGAACAGCAGTACACTTTGGTTGTAGGTAAAAAAATCTTCGATGGACTTGGAGGGGTAATCCTCTGCTTCCGAGGAAGTTTCGGCGTACATTCCGTGCAGTTCGCCGTAGCGGTGGACGAAGTTTTTGGGCGTCCCCATGCGGTAGTTCAGGCTGATGTCCTTGATGGAAACGAGGCGGTATTTCGCCAAAAAGGAAAGTTTGCGCAGCCAAAACACCAAGCCGGTGAGGTATTCATCGAGTAGCCGGGGCAGGTTTTCTTCTTCCGGCATGGCGTTTTCCAGCAGCAGGTTGCGATGCTTTTCGAGGAAAAGAGCGGTGGCGTACAAGTCGCCGCCGGTGTGGGAAAGTTCCTGCACGAAGTCCCCGATTTCCGGCATGAACGCCTCGTTCTGCGGCAGCATTTCCGTCGAGAGCAGCAGCAGACTGAGGTAGTCGAACCCGGCGTGGCGGTTTTCTTCCAATTGAATGAAGCCGGAAATCGCAGTGTTGGGCTTGTCTTCAGACCTGTTCGCACTTGAAGTGCTCACAGGTCTAAGCAGTTGGGCGACCTGCACGTAGCACAAATAGCGCAGGGTGCTTTGGAAGGCTTCTGCCAAATACGACAACTGCTGTTGCGGAGGATATGCATCCGCATTTTTGGGCTTGGTCATCATTTTTAGCAAAAAGACTTCTATAATCCAGCCGTAGTGCTGAAATATGGCAGGTACGGTGTTGCCTACCGATACTCCTTTTTTCAGCAACTCCTGCCGCAAGCTCTGCACCCAGCGGTTTTCGTCAGTGATGAGATTTTGCGCCAAATCAGGCGGCAAAGCCTTGCCAAAGTTGAGTTGCCCGACGACGAAGTCAAAATTAGCATTGGTGATGGAGCCGATGTTGTAAATCTTGTCGGCGGTCTGGAAGGATTGGGCTTGCTGCTTTTCCAATAAGGCTTGCAGTGCGTCCAATTTGTTGAAAATTTCTCGCACTTCGCCGTTGACGTTCAGCGTGATGGTGCTGTCCGTCACCCCTTGGATGACGATGTTTTGGTTGCCTTGCAGGTTGGTTTCGTTTGTCATGGTCAAGAGAAGTTGGCGGTATCTATTTTATCAATGTTGTAAATCTTGTCGGCGGTCTGGTTCGTCGTGTTCCCGGTATTGATGGATACCGTGCTGTTCGTGTTGCCACTCACAACGATGTTGCCATCGCCGCTTACATTGACCATATTGCCATCACCCGGATGCTTGAACTCCGTAAACCCATCCAGTACAAGCCTATCCAATTCCCTGTTGAACTGGTTCCATAGGTCACTGGAATCTTTGAAGGGGCTGTAGAAATGCTTCAACGCTTTCAGCTTCTGGTGGAATTCTTCCAAGCTTGGGTCAGTGACAATGCCATCGGGCGTTTTGAAGTAAGTGAAGATGAAGGGTTTTTCTTTGGACTTGAACTGCCCAAACGCCTTTTCAAATTCCTCCCCGGTGTACATGCCGACCTTGGTGTAGGCAAGCAGGATAAAGAGGTCAGCTTCCTCAACTTTTTTATTGTATTCGCTTTGTGAACCCTCAGCACCCATTCTTGCCGACAGGTCCTCCCAAATGTCGAGGTGCAGAAAAACGCCCTTGTCAGTCCAAGCTTTGGATTTACGGTAGATTTCGATTTCGAACTGCTCACGCTCAGGTTTGAGCTCGGCGGAGGAGGCAAGGAATAGGGTTATTTTTTTCATGAACGGGTAATGGTTGTTTAATGCTGAATCCGGGACAAACCTTCGTGGGTTCGTTACCGATATATCGGTCAAATGTAGTAAATCGATTCAACCTTGACCAAAAACCATTATTTACCTTACCATAGGAGAAGTTCTTGTCACTCAACCGCAATCGGGTGGCGTCTCACGGCGTTTCCGGCATCGGTTGTTGCAGGATTATTTTGCGGGGCAGTGGAAGGAGGATTGACATTCAACCCGTAACAATCTCTCTCACCGCCTCCACTAACCTATCCATCTCCTCCTCCGAAGCATAAACCGTTGGCGAAACCCGAACCCCAGCAACATTCCCCCGCTGCAAGGCCGCCGCATGAATCCCATATTTTTCAAAAAGCAACTTGTTCAAGGCAGCGGGAGGTATGTCTTTGATGCCGAACATCCCGATGGCGCAACTCCATTCCCGGCTAAAAGAAGTAAAAAACTGCACCCTGTCGATTTCAGACAAGGCCATCATCCAGCGGTTTTTCAGGTAAAAAAGCCTTTCGCCTTTGCGGGCGGTCGTTATCCAGTTGTGAAAATCGAGAGAATAGCCCAGCGCAATTTCGAGGGCAAGGCTTCGGATGCCCGTGCTTTCAAACTTGCGGATGTCGCCGCCATCTGGTTTTTTGTTACCCAAGAGCGGTAAGACGCCGGGGATTTTTTCCTGCCGCATCCAGAGCAACCCCGTGCCAATGGGCGCTGCCAGCCATTTGTGCAGGCTCGTGCCGAAGTAGTCGCAGCCAAGGTCGCTGATTCGATAGTCGAGCAGTGCAAAGGATTGGGAGCCGTCCACGATGGTTTCAATGCCCTGCGCCTTTGCCGCTTGGCATATCTTCTCGACGGGCAGCCGTTGCCCGCACCAGTTGATAATATGGGTCAGGTAAACCACTTTGGTGCGGTCGGAAAACTTAGAGACATAAGCATGGATAAGTTCATCTTCGTTTTCTGAAGGGAGCTGCAAGTCTGCCCACACCAGCCGGATTCGGTCTTTTTGTGCTCGTTGCTTCCAGGCATTGAGGATGTTGGGGTAATCAAACTCCGACAACACAACCTCGTCGTTTTCGGAAAGCGGAATGCCAAAGACGATGTTGTTCAGGGCTTCAGTGGCGTTGCGGGTCAGTGCCAGTTCCTTTATATCCACCCCGGCCAATCGGGCGAGGTGCTGTCGCAGGGGTTTCTTGACTTGCTCGAACAATCCCCAAGTATAAAAAGAAGGTGCTTGGCTGCACAATTGATTATAATGGTGCAGTGCCGCCAGCGTCGAGGCAGGTGTGGGTTGGATGCCTGCGCTGTTGAGGTTAAGGATGCCATCGGGCAAAGAAAAGCATGGCCGGATGTCTTTTTCAAAATCCACTGGCTGGTTCCTGTCCACGCCAAAAGCAGCTTCAAAAGAAGGGTGCAAGGCGTGTTTGCCAAAGAGGGTTGCGATTTCGTCAATAAACATGGGCAAGGGTGATTCAATAAAGTTTGTCAATATTAAGCAAAACATTACGGAGCCTTTGAAATTCCTCGCCATCCGGCAGCGCATTTCCGCACCGGTGGCAAAACAGAAAATCTTCTTTTATCACCTTGAGGGATTTACATTCCCGGCAATAGGAAAAATCAAAAAACGGGTCGAAGCTGTCTGGATATTCGATGCCGAGCTGCGACAAAGCCTTCTCCACATGGGGCCAGGAATGCACCGAAGGGCAATACCCGGTAGATTGGTTGGTTACTTCTCTCACCCGGATGCCATTCTTTGGCAATAGCTCGAAGAATATTTCGCCTGCCGACAAGACGTTCCCGTTGGCGCAAGTGTCCAAACCTGTTCTGCCAAGTCTTCTCCCCTCCCAGCCCGCAGTACCAAACTAATTTACAAAAAAGCACAAGTTCAAGCCAGTGTTGAGCGAAGCGGCACTGGCGGTTGTATAGCACAGGCCCGCCAGTGCCGCTTCGCTCAACACTGGCTTGAACTTCCGGATATTGGGAAGTGAAAGTCACCAGGCTGTTTCCATCAGCATCAAAAATATTCCTCCTGTGGTGCCAACGCCTCCCGAATTCGCAGTATTTGTTCCTTGAGTACGGGCAGTTCTCGAATGGCAACTCCCCAGATGACTTCCAGTGAAACGCCAAAATATTCATGGACGACTATATCACGCAGCCCGGCGGCATCCCGCCAAGGTCTCCGACAGGCGTAAGCATGATTCTACTTGCTTCCGTCGAAGACGGAATGATATAGAGAACAAGTCGGGAGACTTGTTCCAGCGGTGCCAAATCATTTATGGGCTTATTCTCGTCATCGTGATGATTACGGGGAAGAACGGGGTGCGGGATTTATTTGGGGGGAAGGAAAGGGCGTAAATGGGAAGAATACTGCATCTTAGCCACAGCGTTGCAAAGTCACGGCTCCCCACAATCTAAGTCACTAGGACTTTATGCAAAGGTGTTTTTCGAGGTTGAGAGGTTCACCAATAAGAAATAGAAAAAACAAGCTTCGTTCTAAAAGTCTTTCTTATTTTTGAACCCAACTATTCAGCAATAAAAACGATTCGAAAACCAATCATTGAAAGTTCCCAAGCTCCATAGCATCACAAACCTAAGACCGGAAGATGTTATTCCAACCAATGGCAGCACACCTGTCGTTGTGTTGTGCGATGACTTGGAGTATTGGGTTGTAAAATATCCAAAACGGAACCGGGATTTTGACTTGGTGAAAGAATATTTAGGTGCTGTTTTTCTTCGGGAATGGGGCTTACCGATTCCCGAGTTTGCGTTCGTGAATGTGCCTATGTCGCATGTTCCCATGGGGCTTCATCCGAGGATACAGCCTTATTTTTTTCAGGGAACGTGTTTTGCTTTAAAATATGAGCGTCATTTTGACGAGGTGACAAAACTGTTGGAAGGCATGTCTGACTACCAAAAAAGTCAGCTTGTACAGAAAGAGGAATTTTTGGAAATCGCCCTGTTTGATTTATGGTTGGGCAACGAGGACAGGAATGAAAACAATTACAACCTGCTTTACGATATTTCCGGCGGGTATCGCTTCATTCCAATAGACCACCAAGCCCTTTTCAATAATGGCATTCCAGGTAGCAAACTGAGTTTATTGACTGAAAATGAATCCCTTATCGGAACACCCGTGTTCAGGAAACTTTTTTCAAGAAAGGAGGTTTCCAAGTTTGGGAGCAATGCGGCGGTGAAAAATAAGTTCTATTTTTGCGTCCGTAAGTGCTTTGATAGTCTTGAGGCCATTGTGGAAGAAATGCCAGAAGATTGGCAAATCGAGTCAGGGCGTTTAGTTGAAGACTTAGGACAGACTATTTTTCACGAATCATGGTTGAAAGAAGTTTGGAACAATTTTATAGAATACTTGCAAATAGCAACAAATCCATCATAAAATGGCTTCTTACTTGTCAGTCATATCGGCGGTTATCCGCCCAGAGATAAAGGAAAAAGTCTCTATTGGTCTGTTGTTGATAGGCGACGACAAGCTGTATTTGGGCTTTTCGAAGAACAAACTGGAAGTGGTCAGCCAATTGCTGCCAACCGATGTGTTTCGAGGCTTGCGGTTCAATGTCAAAAATTTCCAACAAGTGGCAGTTGAAAACGAGGGGAATAGGACATTGTTTACCAACCACCTGACAGTCGTTGAAAACCTAAACGCAACCATATTCAGTGAGTCATACCTTGGCTACCTAAGCAACTACAAGAACAACATAATTAGTGTTTCAGCGCCAAATTCCATTTCTATAGCGCCTACGCAAGAAGTTTTCGAGCGGCTTTTCAAAAAGCTCGTTGATGAGCAAGGGGTTTATATAGCTAAGAAAATTGCCCAGCGCTCATTTAGTAAAATTAGGGAAAGCGCTATTTTGAAGGAAAGGTTTAACTACGATGTTGAAGTAACCCAACAATTGTTTCCAAACTTGATTGTGCCTGTGAAGATAGACCTTGTTGGTGAAAATGAAATTCCCACTTTTGTCAAATTAGTAGATTTGGAAAGAAGGAAGAATTATATCGCCAACGACGTTACCAGCTTTAATTTTGTGAGGGATGCAATACCCGATTCTAAGCGTTTTATCGTTTCTCGTGAGCCTTTGAAAGCAATTTTTCCGCAGCAGCATCAAATCTGGAACAATTTAAGAAGTACAAAGTGGTTTGAGTATATTGATATTACAGAGGTTGAACGTTTAGAAGAATATGCTCAAATTCACCAAGTCCATAAATTAGTTGAGCCTGATGAGGATTAATTGCTAATTTTTAAGCTGTTGATATAGATGTGTCCAACTGACGTAACATCTCCCATTGGCATCGAGTCTCCAGTTGTTCCAAGTCATCCACCCCGTCTTCCAAACCCTGCTTTAATATCAACCAATGCAGCAGAAGTTTGAGCAAGTCCCAAAGGGATAAATGTTGAACGAAGTGGCACTTGCGGTGAATAAGGCAGGCGCATGGAGGACTAGCTCGCACTGTTCTTTGCAAGCTGGGCTTGCACACGGCCTTGGGTTAGGGCTGCAGGCCGTCCTGACAACGTCGTCGGGATAGCCCATAATATACTAAGCACGTTCCCACTGTCCGTAAAATGCCCTACCTTTGAAGAAAATAATCAACCATGGCAGCGACCGCAAGCAAACAGCCGAGAAATGGTATTTCAGAGAATATCTTCATTGTGTCCTCCAATGATGCCAATGTGCCGTCCGGCAAGGTCTATAAGGTATTGAACCGAAAGGATAAATGGTTCATCATCAACAAGAACGGGCAGCGGGTGCTTTTGGATGAGAATTCCTTGAAGTGGGAGGAGCGGGATGAGGTGGTGCTGATTGTGAAGGTGTCATCCTCTGTATTGCCGAGCATCGAGCCGGGGCAGGTTTACAGGGTATATGACGATGCCAAAAATGACGAACGCTATATCTTGGACAACGATAACGAAAAGGTGCTGTTCGACAAGAACATTTTCAAATGGGAGGTGCTATGATTGCCTTCTTCTTTCTTACCGTAATTCTTTCTGGAAAAAATGCTGCCCTCGGTATTGGAGGAATCATCGTATTGGCCAAGGTTTGGGAAAAGATAAGGCCAGTGATTATTGCATACGCAGAAGATGGAACGAAATTCCATTTTGGTGTCTCCCATTCCAGCAAGCGGAAGAACATGAAACCGCTGTCGCCGGAAGGCATGGATGGGTTGGAAGTTGAAGAAAACACCAGCTATGGCCTCTGCAACAAACCTACCGATATAAGGGCCGAAATCGGTACGATTACGCCTGAAAAAGCGAAGGAATTGATTGAGAGCCTTCCGCAGAAGAAGCGGATAAAGATTGAAAAGCGGCGGTAATACCCACTTCTGGCCCCACTCAGCTTCAGCGGCAAGCGGTTGAAAAAGTGGAGATTTGACATCCCGACCGAGGTCGGGACAAAATTTGTCAAATCTTCCCCATTCCCCTATCTTTGTAAAAAAACGCAACCAATGAATACCGCCGTCCGAATTCCATTGAGTGCCGCAAACCCTGCCATGTTGAGGGGCTTACGGTGAAGTACCTTTCTGGCATCAACAGTTGGGTAAATACAAATAAATTGCCTTGGGCCCCTCCTGAAATTTTAGCACTTTTGAACTTAAAATAACAGTCATGACCACCTTGTTAGAAATGCCCCTACATGATGTCGTGCCTTCTCTTTTGAAGGATTTGAAGGCCAAATACCCCAAGGCCATGCTGCGCATTGAAGCCGAAAATGGCCTTCATGCGGGCGGCATGGACGAGGCGCAATTTTGGGCCATCATTGCCTTGCTTGACTGGGAACAGCCAAATAGAGAAGACGTGTTGGCACCTGCCGTACTGGCCCTCAGCGAGTTCGACAAGGCCGATATTTTTAGGTTCCATGATTTGCTAAACGAAAAGCTGTATGCCCTCGACGGTAAGCGTTTCGCCGTGCAGTTGGGCAGCAACCGGTATGCCCCGCAAGCTGGGAAGTATTTCTCGGTGGACGACTTCCTGTACTCCCGCTGCGCCGTGGTCGCCAATGGCCGTGCATTTTACGAGTCGGTTTTACAAAACCCTAAAAGGATGCCCAAGGAGTTTACCTTCGAATCGCTGCTCTACTTGCCCGAAAGGGCATGGGAGCGCACGACTGGGCGGGACGACTACGATTATTTCCCAGAAACTTGGTACGAGACATTTAGCAACCCCGAAGGTTGGGATGGCATTGTACCATTGAAAGAAAGGCTCCGCAACGGCTGACCTCCACCATGAAAAAGCACGGAAATTCCAACGAAAACAATGCTGACCACCACCTGTACGAAATCTTTGACCTTGAGCGGTCGAACACCTACAAGTATGGTATCTGCGGTGACCCTTTGAACAAGGATGGTTCCTCGCCACGGGGCAAAACCCAAGCGAAAGAATTTAACCGTGCTTTTGGTTGGCTTCGGTTCCTCGTCCGAATACTCCTCACAGGCATTCCCGGTAGAAGAGAGGCCAAGCGGATTGAGACGGAATATATGGAGGCTTATCGGGAAAAATGGGGAGAATACCCGCCAGGGAACCAATGACGAATACGCTTGGGTACTAGTCAATATCCTTTTAACAAGGATACCGGGCAGTGCCAAGACCCGTCAAATCGAGAACGATTACGTTGACCGTTATTTTGATGAACACGACAGAAACCCGTTGTTCCAAGTCTTCCACCCCGTCTTCCAAACCCTGCTTTAATATCAACCAATGCAGCAGAAGTTTGAGCAAGTCCCAAAGGGATAAATGTTGAACGAAGTGGCACTTGCGGTGAATTAGGGAAAACAATTGTCCCTTCAAGTATCCCGCTGTCGCAGGGTATTCCTCTCAAAATTAAAAAACGGGATTGCTGGTTACTCCCGAAACTATCTGGACCGCCTGGACACCAGTATCACCACGTCTCCAACGTGCATAAACAAGACCAGCATGTATAAAACGCAAAAAAATATCCTCAACCACCTTCCCATCGCCTCGCATGCGCAATTTGGAGTTGCAGGAGACTGGCCAGGCCATTTACGACCTCGCCAATGGGAAGGCTGCCCAGTTGCTCGACTATGGCGTCAAGGCTACCGACCTGAATGCGCTAAGCGCTGCGGTGGATAACTACACGCTGCTAAACCCCAAGGTGCGGGAAGTGAAGGTGGACCGTAAGACTATCCGTGAATTGCTTTTTAAGCAGGTGGGCGATGTCAATAACCTGCTGCGCCAGAAGATAGACAACAGCATGAAGATGATGGCGTTTTCCGAGCTTTCGTTCTTTGAACTTTACAGCAATGCCCGCCGAAACTATTCCGATGGCATCCGCCATGAACAACCGAAAAGCAAGTCGGCGGCGATGGTGAGCAAGGAGGCTGTGGCTGCCTACACGACGGAAGCGCTGCAAGCGGCTATTGGCGCCATCAACGCTGGTAGCAATGAAACTTCGGAACAAAAGCACTTGGCACCTGCCATGAACGGGGTGTAGTTCGCCTATGCGGGTCGCCTGTTTCATTCGGGCGGGCAACCCGCTATTGCATCCCCCTGTTTGCAACTGAATTTAGATACCCTTACATTCGTCCGACAAAACAGGATTCAGCCCAAGCCCATCTCTCCTTGAAAAAGCACCATCTGTCCTTCACATCCCTGGCGCACCTCACGGGCCAGCACGAAGCACGTCAACTGCTGGCGGCGCTTGTGCGCATCGTCGGGCTGCACCGACTGGGACTGGCCCTGGATTTGGTGGGCATCACTTTCGAGGAAGCAGCGAAGCAGCCCTGGTTCCGACTTCCTTCCAACCCGATGAGTTTCCTCCTGGTCATTGCGCAGCAAAAAACGCTGGAAGCCGTGCGGGTGCAAAACCTGACGGGCCGCCTGTCCAGAGAGGTGAATTTTTCGGTGGAAACAGGACAGCCGCTGGAGGATATTTTTCATAAAATCTTTGAGGAAAAAACGCTGGAAGACAATCGGCTGGCGCTGCTGTTTGCCTGCTGCCACCCAGCTTTGCCGCTGCGGCTGCGAATGGCGCTGTTGCTCAAGACCAATTTCACTTTCACTGAAAAGGACACCCAGCATTTCCGGCATTCCGATGATTTGGCGCTGCTGAAAGAACTTGACAATGCCCCTGAACTGCTCTTGCAGCACGGCATCCAGAGCGGTGTGCCGACGCCGGGGCAGCTTCAAGTGAGGCTAACGGCGGTACAGGAGACCATCTGGGCCTTGTTCATGGAGGGTTACGAACACAGTGAACTGACCATCTTCGCCCGGCGCTCGTTCTGCGATACGGCGTTTCAAGCGGGCTGCCTGTTGCTGGCACATTTAAGCACCGAACTGCCCATCAATCAAGCGCTGATGTCGGTGCTGTGCCTGCTGGCCGCTCGGTTCGAGCCACGACGGGGCAGGCCGCCTTCGTTCCTGTTTTTGGATGAAAAAAACCGGGCGAAATGGAATCCCCAGTTAATAGACCAGGGCGTGGCCTATTACGAAAAGGCGGGCGACCCCAACGACCCCGACGAGTACCACCTGCTGGCCCGGGTACTGATGGAGCACACGCTGGCGCCGCACCCCCGCTTCACGAATTGGGAGCGAATTCAGGAACACCTAGAACTGATGCTGGAGGTGCACCCGACTTACCATTTCCAACTTTGTTTTGCTTATGCTTTGGCGAAAAACGGGCAGCCGGACATGGCCATCCAGCACCTGTTCGCCGTACCGACCTTTGCGGAGCACCTGCCCGAAGACTGGCTCACGAATGCCCTCCTGGGCGATTTTTACCGACAAGCAAAAAACCTGCGGGAATGCGCCCGCTACTACCAGGTTGCGCAGCAAAAAGCGCCAACGACTTCGCTAAAAAAATTGATTCACCGAAAGATGTTGTCGCTGACTTCCAACAAAAAAGGGAGCAAGAAGAAGGTGAAGTGGTAGGTAGATTGCTTTATTGTTGGATTGTTAAATTGTTGCTCGCATAACGAGTGCCAACAATTTAACAATCCAACAATTTAACAATCATTCGTATTTCTTCAAAATCGCAGAACCATTGTGGCCGCCGAAACCGAAGATATTGCTCAATACCACCTTGGCCTGCCCGAAGTCAGCCTCATCGCCATCCTCGACGCCTACAAGGAGGGCTTCCTTCGCAATGACCGCTCCCTCACCCAGACCGCGGGCCGTGCCGCCCGTAACGTGAACGGCCTCGTCATTTTCTACGCCGACGTCACCACCGATTCCATGCACCGCACCATCGAAGAGACCAACCGCCGCCGCTCCTTCCAGATGGCCTACAACGAGGAGCACAACATCACACCAACCACCATGGCCAAGAGTCGGGAGGAAATCCTCGCTCGCAGCAGCGTCCTCGACATCCGTGGCAAACGGGAATACTACATCGAACCGGAAAAAGCAAGTGCGGCGAAGGAGTTGGACTTTATCACGGCGGCGCAGTTTAGGGATGAGATGTTGGCGCTGAAGGAAAGGTTGAAGTAGGGGCAGGTGCAAGCGGCGATTTGACTCACTTATTGTTCTTTGATTCAAGTTTGAAGTGCAACTTTATAGGTAAAAAGTAAGGCCAGTAGAAATACTGTACCTTTCGTCTCTACCAAAAGTTGAAAGATGAACAAGTCTAATATTTTGCTGCCGAACTTTGGTGAGCATGTATCGCAAGACATGGGACAACTGGGTAAGCTAATACCAATTGCTCGTGTCGGACTCCTTTCAGTTCCTCCTCCGAACTTTTAAATGCGGAAACTCCACTTCCCCCTCACTCCAAAGAAAATTCCACCCACAGCGGATAATGGTCAGATATCCGCCACGAGAGTTGGCTGAGCGTCAGCCCCCGGTTTTTCAGCACGTGCGGCACGAAGTCAAAATTGCCGCCCTGGAGGAATTCCATGCTGAGTTTGGGCGCTTTGTTAGAGCCATTGAACCAAGCGATGTGGTCGTAGTATTTGGTCTCGCTGAAGATAGAGCGGGTGGTCTGCTGCATGGCTTTTGGTGTGGAAAGCCCTTCGGCGAAAAAGGTCTGGCCGAGTATGCTGCCCCGCGCTTCGATGTTGAAGTCGCCAAGGGCGATGAGGTTCTGGTCGTAGGCGTTGATGTCGGTTGCCCAATCGGACATCCACCGGGCAATGGCCTTTAGCTCTCCAATGCGGTCCTTGGCATTGGAGCCATAGAAAATGTGCAGCGTGACGAGGATAAAAGTCTTGTCCTCCGACCGGAAGCTGACGGCGTAGGGCGTCCGTGCGAATTGCTTTTGCAGGGCATTTTCACCAATATCGGAGGTCCATTTTTCTGGCACCACCAACTCGCAGGCGAGGCCGGACATCTGTACCCGCCGGGTATCAAAGAGGTAGGCCATGCGCTCGTCATTGCCAGGGCTGCCTTTCGTCACATCGGTGAGCACGAGGCTCCAATGCCTGCCGAGCAGTTTCAAGGCATCCCGCAATGCCCGAAGGTTCCCTTTCACCTCCTGCAACGCAATGACATCAAACCGGGAGATAATCTCGGCGATGCAGCGCAAAGAATGGAGGTCACGCTTGGGGGAGACATCGCTGGGGGCTTCCCACTCCCGGGTCAGGTCGCCAAAGGCACGTATGTTCCAAGTGGCGATGAGAAGGTTGCGTTCCAGTTTTTTAGGCGGTATCTGCTGGTCGAGCACGTCGCTGAGAGCAGCTAGTTCTTGGGCAATGTCGGAAGGTGGCTGGTCGGTAATCTTAGGCATGGTTGGTTCTTTTATTGTCCCAAAGGTAAGGGAATTGGGATAGGCGGTTTATCGCAAATAGGCAATTGCGAACAAAACCTAAAACGCCCTGCCATCATTGAGGTGGCGCCGGTGCAGTTTGCGAGAGGGCCATTTTTGATGGCGCTGCTGTGCTTGGTGCTGGCGATGCAGACGTTGCGGAAGTATGAGCGGTGGCGGGAGGTGTGAGGTAATTATCAAGCTTTCCATCAGGATAAGTGTTACCACACCCGACCGTTTTTTTGTTTCTGAAATAACCTATATTTGTCTTTGAAAAAAGTCAAAACATGGATGTACGAACAGAGAAACTTTGGTTGATTGACCAGATTGCAAAAATTACGGATGAGCGGCTAATCAGTACACTCAAAAGCCTTTTGGAATTTGCTTCCCAACAATCCAAGACAGAAGCCGATAAAGACTTTTGGGATGAATTATCAACGGGCCAAAAACAGCGAATCGAAAAATCCATCCGTCAATTGGACAATGGCGAGGGAATACCACATGAAGCAGTGATGACAGAATTCAGGTCAAAATACCGCCTTGCAAAATGAGTCTTCCCATCATCTGGTCGCCTGCTTCAAAAGACGAATTTGCCGAGTTGCTCCAATATGTCGAGGTCAATTTTGGATTGGATGCAACGTTAAAATTGCTTGAAACCACCGATAAGGTGCTTGAAGGCATTTCGGAGCATCCAGCACTTTTCCCCGCTTCCAACAAAGTTCCATCTATCAGAAAGGCAGTAATTACTAAGCAGACCTCCTTGTTTTATCGAATTACTATCAACCATGTCCAATTGCTGCACTTTTGGGACAATCGCAGGAACCCTGATGATTTGAAGTTTTTAGTGTAGGACGTTGAAAAAGTATAGGAAGCGGGGAGAGGTGTGAGCGGATGCACCTACCCGATTATCTTCACCCGGTTCGTAATCAATTGGTGCGCTGGCACCACCACCTGCTCGTTTTCGCTTGTTTGGAGTATGACGGAGATATTGCTCACCGATACGATTTTGCCCCGAACGCCTTCTATCTCGATGGTTTGTCCAATGCTAAACGTGCGGCGGCTGAAAAACCCCGCCAAGATGTTTGACAGCACATCCTTGGAGGCAAAGCCATACGAAATGGCTGCTGCACCGAGTATGGCGCCGAGTATGAGCATGAGGTTGCCCGTGATGATGCTTGTGTCCACGCCTGCTTGGTTCAGTGCCGTGAGGGTGATGAGGATGAGCAGCAGGTAGAACACAAAGCTGCTGATGAGCTTGCCTGCGCCAATGTTCATGGAACTGGCGGCGCCCCGTATCACGTCCCGCACAAAGCTGGCAATGTAGTAGCCGATGACGAAGAACACGATGCCGACCAGCACGTTGGGCAGCAGGCTCAGTAGTTTGGAGACTTCCCCGGAGACTGCCGCCCAGCCCAGCGCATCGGAGGCGGAGATGATGACGAGCAACAGCAGAATCCAATAAACGAAGACACCGATGACCTCGCTGGGCGAGCGTTCCACGTTGGCTTTTTTCAAAAAATCGGTGGCCTTGATTTTGTCGGCGAGCTTGTCAAACTTGATGAGCTTGAGCAGCCGGGCCACGCCCTTTGCCACAAACTTGGCGAACAGCCACCCCAACAAAAGGATGATGATGGCTCCCAAGATGCCGGGGATGGTACCGAGCAGTTTTTGACCAAAAGATTGGAAACTGTGGAAAAAGACTTCTGTCCAAGTGGTTATTTCGTTCATCGTTTTGTTATTTGAAGTACAAAAAACAACTGCCGGAAGCGCCAATTTAGGCATTTCCGGCAGTTATTATTCGCTTTTGTTGCAGCATATTTTATTGCCTCGATTTCTTGTATTTCACGATGGATTCGTGTGAAAGTTTGGCGTCTTCCACGACCGTCTTCTGGGTCTCGATTTCGGCTTGTTTGGCTTCTTGGTTTTTCAGGTTCACCTCGATACCCTGTTCTGCTTCTGCAATGGCTTTTTTAGCCCTTTCAATGGTATCGTGCAGGCGTTGGTTCTCCCTTTCTAGTTTGGAAAAATCTTTCTCCAGCGACTTCAGTTGTTTCTCTTGGTCTTCCACGTTCTGCATAGTCAGTTCTTTCTTGAGATTGAACTTGTAGTCGTTGAGCAGTTCTTCGATGAAAGAAAAGCTGCCAGGGTCGGTTTCTGTTGAAATGAAATTCCCATCCCGTTCGAACCAGACCGAAACTTCTTGCCTGTCGAATTTGGCATAAACTGTAACCAAAGCACCCAACTGGGTCATTTTCTCCGTCTCCGACACGTACTCGCCCGATTTTTTCTTGGCCCTGCCCTTGTACTCCTTCATGAGGTCTTTCCACACGGATATGGCCGTTTTTTCAGCATCGCCGGGTAGCTGCAAGATGAAGCTATTGTGCTGCCCTTTGCTCATGGTTTGATAGACTTCTTGCACTTCCAATCTTGCAGCAACAGCGATGGACGCACCGCCTTTTTCGGTCAGCACTTCCTGTGCATAAGTGAGGGAGGCAAGGGTTATAAATGCGAGCAATATGATTTGCTTTTTCATGATTGACGATTTTATTTTTTGGTTCTTTGATAAATTCCGTGGAATGGAAAAATAAAGGGCTACGCTCTTGCTTCCACGGAATTTATCAAAGAACCTATTTTTTAATAAAAAAGGAACTTATACAGCAGCTTTATTGAAGCATTGACCGCTGCCAAGCTTTATAAAATAGACAGCCAAGTTCGGGATTGGTCACAGTTAGCGGGAAGGGGCATTCAGTAGGAACGCCTATTTTTCCTCCTTATTTGATGACTCATCATCTGGCTTTTCAATAGGCTCGTCCAGCTGCGTTTCGTCCAGCAACTCCACCAATTGCGACTCTGTTTGCGTAAACTTCACGGTGAACAGATCGGCCATGTCCGCTACAAGCTGGATGGTGTCAAGCGTACCGAATACCTGCTTTTTGAGCGTCTCCGGGGCGGCCTCCTTGGGCTGCATTTTCTGGAACGCTCCCTTTAGATGGCTGCGGAGTTCCTGTCCCTGTTGATTGTATTTGTCATCTTCCTTTTTCATTGTCGGATGGTTTTGAACAGTTCAGCGAGGTGGTCTCGGCTGCGTTTTAGGCGCATCTTGACGGCACTTTCGCCAATGTCGAGTGCTTCGGCGATTTCCTTCACCGCCATGTCGTCCTGGTATCGCATCAGTAAAATAAGGCGTTCGCTTTCCGTCAGTTCGTCGAGGAGCTGTTCGAGCTGTTCGAGCTTCAGTTCTTTCAGTTCGAGGTTTTCCTGTTCGATTTCGTCTTCTGCGATGTCGTAGCTATGGGCGTCGAAATCCTCCGTGCGCTGCCGCTGCTGCTTTCGCACGTAGCTGATGCAGTGGTTGTAGGTGATGGCAAAAAGCCAGCCGTAGAAGGGCGAAGCCCCCTTGAAGTGCTTCAGTTTCAGGAACATCTTCACCAGTATGTCGTGGGCAAGGTCTTTCGCCGTCTCGTGGTTCTTGACGATGCTGAGGCATTTGTAAAAGACCTTGTCAGCGTACCGGTCGTAGAGCACCTCCTGCATCTGGCGCTGGCGCTCCCGGTCGTCTTCGGTGAGGATGGCAGCGACGAGCGACTGGTCGTCTATTGCCTCAAATTCGGTGGTGGTGCTTTGTAAAAAAACCATTGTTGGAATAAAGCACCAATATTGTCAAAAAAAATCAGCTATCCCAAGTTGAGACCATGAAATCTTGCGCTTCAACTTCCAATGCCTCCTCTGTGGGGCAGTTGTTTTGATACAGTTTTTCTTCGGAAAAACATTCAGTGATGACCTTCCCGGTTTCTTCCAGCACTTTCTCCTGAAAGTGGCGGGAGGCTGCCGTCGCTGCGGTGGTTATGCTCCGCACCAATCGGTTTTGTTCAAACTTGAATCTAAGAAAGCTAAAGTTCAGGCAGGTGTGGAACGAAGTGGCACTTGCGAGGTGGGTAAGCTTACTTTATTTCCGATAAAAACATAAAGGCAGTTCCAAAATCCATTAGGCCATGTAAAATGGCGAAGTAAATGAACAGCGAAGGTCGATAATAAATTGATACGCCGATTAAGATAGCGAAGGGTAAAAATACCAGTGCACGATACATGATAAAATTCAAATCAGGGATAAATGGCAACGTGCAATGTTGAATGGAGAGAAATACGATAGGGAGTAAAGCTGCTAACCATTTTACTTTCAGCTGCTTTTTGAGTTTTGGCATGATGTAAACAAAATAGGTAGCTAATTCTGCAAAAGCGATAGTCACGGGAAAAGCTATCAATAAAATGTAAACCAACCATTTTTCAATAGGGCCGAACATCATTCCTGTCGGAACATTTGGGTCGCCCCATATCATGATGCTGAGGAAATACCCGGGTACAAAAACAATAGGCACTGGCACGAGTGCTAATCCTAAGAAGATGACAATGTCTTTTTTAATACGCTCCCTATCAAATGAGAAAATCTTGAAATAGCTATCTCCATCCCGTTTGAATAAGATGAACAATAGTGCTATGCTAACAATGTTTGTTAGTGTAGCGGTTAGCAACCAGTATTTTTCAGAAGTTTCCCATGAATTGACCATCAAAGCAATGAGTGCTTGAAAAACCACAAATAAAACAAGCCTGCTCACAAGTATTAAAAAGGCAATCGTATTTGATGATTTAGTCGCCCGTCTTATTGTGGAGGTAGCCATTGCTATGGAGTATTTTAATTACTTTCCTTTCTCAAATGTACACTTTTCAATATTAAGTCTATCGTTTTTGAGTAAATTATGAATCAATGTTTTGTTCAAAACTGAGTTGCATCTGAAACGGATTTTAAACGATTTGTTTGTAAATAAGAATGATTACTTTTCGCTAATCAATTACCTGCGACTTATGAAATAAACGCCAAAAAATATTTGTCCCAATTTTTCAGAAAGCCCTAATATCTTGTTGGGGATTTGTCCAACGGGCATTGAAAATATTAAGCGGCGGCCTGTTACCAGACCACCGCTTATCCTTTTGTCTATGTAAATACTTATTCAGCAACGCCAGCTTGCGTTGAAATCAAGCCAAATCGAACCTGTCGAGGTTCATCACCTTGTTCCATGCTGCCACAAAATCCTCCACGAACTTCTCTTGAGAATCCCGGCATCCATAAACTTCGGCTATTGCCCGAAGCTCTGAGTTTGAACCGAAGATGAGATCAACACGGGTACCAGTCCACTTAGGTTCGCCAGTTGCACGGTCGCTCCCCTCAAACACGTCATCGGCCTCCGAAGTCGCCTTCCATGTCGTGCCCATATCGAGCAGGTTGGTGAAGAAGTCATTGGTCAGCGTCTCAGGAACTTTGGTGAAGACGCCGTGTTGAGACTGGTCGAAGTTTGCATTTAGGGCACGCATGCCGCCAACGAGTACCGTCATCTCCGGTGCAGTTAAGGTCATCAGCTGCGCCCGGTCAACCAGCATTTCCTCTGCGGACACACTGTGTTTAGCCTTCAAATAATTGCGGAACCCGTCGGCAATCGGCTCAAGGGCGGCGAAAGATTCCACATCAGTCTGTGCTTGCGAGGCATCGGTGCGGCCTGGAGCGAAGGGCACCGTCACCGCATGACCGGCATTTTTGGCCGCCTGCTCGATGCCTGCACATCCGCCCAGCACGATTAGGTCGGCGATGGAAACCGCCTTGCCGCTGGACTGTGCGCTGTTGAATTCCTTTTGGATGCTCTCCAGCTTCTGTAGCACAGTTGCCAGTTGAGCCGGGTTGTTAGCTTCCCAGTTCTTCTGTGGCGCCAAACGAATGCGAGCACCATTTGCACCTCCCCGTTTATCGGAACCACGAAATGTTGAGGCTGACGCCCAAGCGGTGGATACCAATTGGGACACGGATAGTCCAGAAGCAAGGATTTTACCTTTCAGTGCAGCGATGTCCTGGTCATCGACTAGTTTATGCGTAACAGCTGGAATAGGGTCTTGCCAAACCAGCTCTTCCTTTGGCACTTCGGGGCCGAGGTAGCGGGCGACTGGGCCCATGTCACGGTGCGTCAGCTTGAACCAAGCCTTGGCGAAAGCATCAGCGAACTGGTCAGGATTTTCGTGGAAGCGTCTTGAAATTGCCTCATAGGCGGGGTCTATCCTCAGCGCAATATCGGTCGTCAACATGATAGGCGTATGCCGCTTGGATGAGTCGTGTGCATCCGGTACAGAGTTGGCGCCCATGCCATGCTTCGGGATCCATTGCTGGGCACCGGCGGGGCTTTTGGTCAGCTCCCATTCGTAGCCGAACAGGTTCCAGAAAAAGTTATTGCTCCACTTGGTGGGAGTGGTAGTCCATGCGCCTTCCAGGCCGCTGGTTATCGTGTCGCCTGCGTTGCCGCTGCCAAAGGTGTTTTTCCAGCCGAGACCTTGCTCTTCGATGCCAGCACCTGCGGGTTCCCGTCCGACGTACTTGCCGGGGTCGGCAGCACCGTGGGTTTTGCCGAAGGTATGCCCCCCAGCGATGAGCGCCACGGTTTCTTCGTCGTTCATCGCCATGCGGCCAAAGGTTTCCCGAATGTCGTGGGCTGCTGCTACTGGGTCAGGATTGCCGTTCGGGCCTTCCGGGTTCACGTAAATGAGGCCCATTTGGACAGCGCCAAGGGGGTTCTCCAGTTCCCGGTCTCCGGTGTAACGCTTGTCTCCAAGCCACTCAGTTTCAGCACCCCAATAAACGTCTTCTGCTGGCTCCCAAACATCCGCACGTCCGCCGCCGAAACCGAAGGTTTTAAAGCCCATTGATTCGAGGGCGCAGTTGCCGGTGAGTATCATCAGGTCGGCCCAGGAAAGTTTCTTGCCGTATTTCTGTTTGATTGGCCAAAGCAGCAAACGTGCCTTGTCGAGGTTGGCATTGTCGGGCCAACTGTTGAGCGGTGCAAAACGTTGGGTGCCGAAGCCCGCACCGCCACGTCCATCAGAGATGCGGTAAGTACCTGCGCTGTGCCACGCCATCCTGATGAAAAATGGCCCATAGTGGCCGTAGTCGGCTGGCCACCAGTCCTGGGAATTAGTCATCAGCTCGAAGATGTCTTTCTTCACCGCAGCCAGATTGAGTGACTTGAACGCTTCGGCGTAGTTGAAATCCTTGTCCATCGGGTTGGACAGTTCAGAATGTTGCCGGAGGATGTTCAACTTCAACTGGTTTGGCCACCAGTCACGGTTTGTAGTGCCGCCTCCAGCACTTTGTTTTAGGGCGCCACCCATAAACGGGCACTTGCTTTCACCGTTGCCTTGGTGACTTGTGCCTTCTGAGGATGTGTTCGTACTTTTTTTGTTATCCATAATGCGATTAATTTTTAGGCAAACATAATAGTTAACTTGCCAAATTGTTTACTGATTTATCTCATTTTACCATTGAAAAAACACTTGATACTACATGTGTTGAGAGGTCAGGCCGTTGAAACAATATATAGTTTTAGAAGTTTTATTGCCCCTCGGGAAATTCCGGTATTGCTTGAAAATTATTGCTCCAATTTTTTCGCTTACCCTTGTCCAGTGTCCAAAACTGGATTTTGCACAATATCTTTTAAACTGCACCCTTTTTCTCTCAATTATTTCTTGCAGCAATTATTCAGGCAAAATTACCCCCCTCAATTCGACTTCCAGAAATAGGGCGTCATCAGCACCAGAATGGTGAACAGCTCCAACCTGCCCAGCAGCATCAGGAACGAAAGCAGCCATTTTGCCTCGACTGAGAGCCAAGCGAAATTGTCCACCGGGCCAACCTTGCCGATGCCGGGGCCCACGTTGCCAAGCGACGTGGCTACGGCACCTACCGCAGTCATAAAATCATAGCCCATGATGCTCATCATCACTGAGCCAAGGATGAAAATCATGATGTACAGCAGCAGGAAAATGATGACATGCGTCATGATGCGGGGCGCCACTACCTGCTCGTTGAGCTTTAGTGGAATTACGGCGTGCGGGTGAAGTAGCCGCTTGAATTCGAGGTAGGAGTTTTTAAAAAAAACCAAATGGCGGATGAACTTGATGCCGCCAGCCGTGGAGCCTGCACAGGCGCCCAAAAAAAGCAGGATGAAAAACAGCATCGTCAGACCGGGCGCCCAGGCGGTATAGTCCGCCGAGACATAGCCGGTGGTGGTAATCAGCGACACGATTTGCAGGGCGCTGTCCCGGAAGGCTCGCTCAAAAGTGATGGCCTCGCCCGCTTTGTGATAAATGGCAAAAACGGAAATGGAAACTATCACGCACAAGCCCAGCACCAAATACAGGTAAGCCCTAAACTCATCGTTTTTCCATACTTTTTTCAATTTCCCTTTCAGCGCCAAATAAGTGATGGAATAGTTCATGCCTGCTATGAACATAAAAAGAATAATCGGGTACTGGATGGCGGGCGTGTCGAAGGCCATCAAGCTGTTATTCCTTGTTGAAAAACCACCCGTGGCCATCGTCGTGAGTGCATGGTTGATGGCGTCATAGAAACTCATGCCTGCCAGGGTCAACCAAGCCGTCAGGATACCCGTCAGGCCGACATAAATCAGCCAAAGGCGCTTGGCTGTCTCCTGGATTCTTGGGTGGATCTTATCGGAGGTAGGCCCCGGTGCCTCGGCGGCGAACAACTCAATGCCACCGATGCCGAGGAGCGGAAAAATCGCCACTGTCAGCACGATGATACCCATGCCGCCTATCCACTGGGTAAGGCTGCGCCAATACAGGATACCTTCGGAAACACCCTCGATGTCGGTGAGGATGGATGCGCCCGTGGTAGTCATGCCGGACATAGTTTCAAAAAAAGCATCGGTCACGGTCGGTATCGTCCCACTCACGAGGTACGGCAACATGCCAAAACTCACCATCGTCAGCCAGCCGAAAGCCACTATCAGGTAGCCTTCCCGCTTGGTGACCATATTGCTTTTGTTAACACTGGTGAACCATAAAACGCCGCCCGTCAGCCAGCAAATCACAGCAGAAACCACCAAGTGCACGGCATCGCCTGAATCGAAGTAAAAGCAGAACGGTAGCCCGGTCAGCATCAGCAGGCCGAGAAGCAACAACAAAACGCTCAGTACCCTTGCTATTTGGCGATAGTTTATCATATTTTTTTGACGCTCCCTTTTGGAGGGGGGAATTCATTCCGCCATGATTATTGGCGGAATGAAATCCGCCCTCCCCGCTTCTTTATGGAACATACTTTCCCCCCCCCGAATCCCCTCCCGC
>JAIPBL010000071.1 GCA_021739645.1 Saprospiraceae bacterium
CTGACGCCTGAAAGGGAGTTTGACTTTGACCATAGTAATTGATGATTTTGCAACCACAAATTACTCGGCCAATTCCCATTCTTCAACCGATTGTCAATTTTTCAAAAATCCTCTTTTGGATTTCAAAACATACTCTAAGAAGTTTTCCCCGTTGTCGAAAGTCTTCTGCATTCCCATTCAGGCTCACCCCGGACACCCGGCAAACGGCACGAAAAGTAACACTTGTAATCACTCCCCAAATGCCCACTTCAAAAACTCCGGCAGCACCTCCCCCCAAGTGCTGGGGTGGTGGATGCCGTTCTTGACTTCCCGGTAGTGCAGGTCGTGCTTGTGATGGTAGCCTCTTTTTTTCAATATTTCAATCAGGTCGAGAGTATCGTCAATGGAGTCAATGACACCGTTGCCGTTGCGGTCGTCAGTCTCGTCCATGGTGCCAGTCTGGAACCAGAACTTGAGGCCGGGGCGATGCAGGCCCATGTCCACAAGTTGGTGCATGATGCGGCCGCCATCGGGGTCGTCTTCGCAGAAGTCGCAGTGGCGCCACCAGAAGGAGCCGGAGAAAACACCAGCTTTTCCGAAAAGCTGATGATTGTTCCAGACGATGTCCATTGCCGAAAGGCCGCCCAAAGAAAAACCCGCAAAGGCCGTGTGCTCCAAGCCTTCCCGAATCGGGTAGGTTTTTTTTAAATGCGGAAACAACTCTTCCACAATGAATTTGGTGTAAAAATGCGCCTTGCTGCCCCGGTTGCGGTAGTCGGGCCGATGGGCGGTGCCGTATTCTTGCAGCCGCTCCCCGGCATGTATGGCCACGACGATGACCGATGGGATTTGTTGGCTGGTGTAAAGTGCTGTCAAGGTGTCGGCGAGGCGCACGGCCTCCATGTCCTGCCCGTCGTTGAAAAACAGGACGGGAAAGCTGCCAGCGCCGCTCGCATCGTAATCCGGCGGCAGGAAGATGTCAATGCTGAACAGGGTGGTGAGGTACTCCGAACGGAAATTGCGGAGCCGATGAAGGTGCAACGAGTGGTATTGTTCTTTGTGAAACTCGAAATGTAGTTGGTCGGAAGCCGACCTATTTGAATGCCCCATGTGTAGTTTTGCAATTGAAAATCAAAGCCGTTTACGCTTGCTGTCAGGAATTCGCCTTAGCTTTGCCGACCATTCTACCATACCTATTTTTCCTGAAAACAGTAAGGCAAAGCAAACCCATTCCAAGCAAATTTAGCGAAATCATTTTTTGACTGCGTTCAAAAATTTATCCATAATCTTTTACACCATTTAAAAACACCTGTAAATGAAAAAGATAGGCATACTATTCGGCAAGGAAAGAACCTTCCCACAAGCTTTTGTGGAGCGCATAAACTCGAAAAGAGTGAAGGGCATCACGGCAGAGTTTGTGAAAGTAGAAGAAGTGATGCAGAACAAGCCGTGCGGCTATGCCGTCATCGTTGACCGCATTTCGCAGGACGTGCCGTTCTATCGGGCGTTCCTGAAAAACGCCGCCGCTACTGGCACTGCGGTCATTAACAATCCGTTTTGGTGGAGTGCCGACGAGAAGTTTTTCAACAACGTACTGGCCGAGCAGGTCGGCGTGCCCGTTCCGAGAACCGTGCTGCTGCCCAGCAAGGACCACCCGGACGACACTTCCTCCGAGAGCTTCTCCAACCTGAAATTCCCGATGGAATGGGAGGCGATGCTCGATTACTTAGGTGGCTTCCCAGCATTCATGAAGCCCCACGCTGGCGGCGGTTGGAAGAGCGTTTACCCCGTGGAAAATTGGGCAGAAGTGTTCAAAGCCTACAACGAGACCGAGCAATTGGTCATGATGTTCCAAAAGGCGGTGAAATTTGACAGCTATTTCCGCTGCTATTGTATTGGCCGGAAGTACGTTCATATCATGGACTACGAGCCACGCAACCCGCACCACCTGCGTTACGTTGCCGACCACGGTGCGTCCAAAGAAATGCTTGAACTGATTGAGGATTATGTGCTTCGCCTCTGCAACGGCCTTGGCTATGATTTCAACACGGTGGAGTTTGGCATCGAAAACGGCGTTCCCGTTGCCATTGACTTCTGCAACCCTGCGCCAGATGCTGATGTTAATTCAGTTGGAAAAGAAAACTTCGAGTGGGTGGTGGAAAACATGGCCAACTACGCCATCGAACGGGCGCAAGCGCATGAAGAAGGCAAAAACAACCTGACTTGGGGCACATTTTTGCAACAAGCAGTACAGGGCAACCACTTGACTGTACCAACTGCTCCGGCAAAGGCTGCGGCAAAGAAGAAGAAATAATGGTTTGATTGTTGAGATTGTTGAATTGTTGCATTGCTGTTACAACAATTCAACAATCAAACAATCAAACAATCAACAACACATGGAAAGCAAGTTAAAACTAGCAATATTGGACATGTACGAAGGGACAAAAAACCTCGGCATGACGAACATACAGGACATCGTGAAAATGTTTCGCAACGACCTCGATTGCGAGATTTTTGATGTGCGAAGCGCCGTGAGGGTGCCAGATTTGAGCCACGACATCTACATTTTCTCCGGTGGCCCCGGCAATCCGCTGATGGGCGACGAGAGCTGGCTGACGCCTTTCCATGATTTGATTGACGACCTCTGGCACTACAATCGCAGCGAGGAAGGATCGAAGAAATTCGTGTTTTTCATTTGCCACTCCTATCAGATGGCCTGCCACCACTTCAAGATTGGGGAAATAGACCGCCGCCGGAAGAAGTCGTTCGGCACTTTTCCGGTTCATAAAACGGAGGACGGAGAGCAAGAATGGTTGTTCAGTCCGCTCGACGAGCCGTTCTGGGTGGCCGATTTTCGGGAATTTCAAATCATCCAACCAGACTTTGCAAGGATGGAGAAGCTTGGCATAAAACTGCTTTGCATCGAAAAAGACCGCCCACACCTCGAACTGGAACGGGCGATGATGGCCGTTCGTTTTTCACCAGAAATGATCGGCACACAGTTCCACCCGGAGGCTGACCCCGTGGGCATGCGGGAGTATTTTGCAGAGCCGGAACGATTGGCTGCCATCCTTGAGGAATATGGCGAAGAGAAATACCGAGACATGGTGAACCACCTGCACGATCCCGATAAAATTGCCCGTACCCATGCCACTATCCTGCCGCTGTTCCTCAAGGACGCTATACAAAGGGTGAGGGCTGGGGCGCTGGAGTTGGTGTGATTTGCTGTTTGCTTTTTTCAAAAAAAACGAAATCCAACCGCTATGATTCCCCACATCCGCACCGCCTACAACGCCGCCTTCACCGAGGAAAAATACCAAGCCTTCCTCCACGAAATCTACTTGGAGACCAACCACAAAGTCCCGTTTCACATCGCTGAGACGCCGATTTTTGTACCAAAGGCACTGTCCAACCAACTTTTTCAGGCTTGCGACCACCTCGTGGACACCATCTGCCGACCCGATTTCAAGGCGCTTTCCGAAGAGACCATCATGCCGGGCTGTTTCGTGCCGGGCGAGACGACGCACACTACTTTCCTCGTCATTGACTTTGGCATCTGCAAAGATGAATCGGGCCATATTTCACCACAATTGATTGAAATTCAAGGGTTCCCGTCATTATTTTTTTACCAAGACCTCTGTGCCCGTTCATACAGAAAGCACTTCGATATCCCCGGCAATTTACATCACCTTTTTGGTGGATTGACAACCGAAGGCTACGTGGAGCGGATGCGCCAAATAATCGTCGGCAACTCGAAACCTGAAAATGTGGTGCTGCTCGAAATTGAACCGCACAAGCAAAACACGCAGGTGGATTTTTGGGCAACGGAGCGGGCGCTTGGTATCAAGGTGAAATGCCTAACGGAGCTTAAAACGGCAGGGCGGGATGTATTTTATTTGGATGAAAATGGTCGGAAAGTGGCGGTCGAGCGCATCTACAACCGGGTGATTTTTGACGAACTCCAAAAGCGCACCGACCTCAAGCGAGAATTCTTTTTTGAAAACGAATACAATATCCAATGGGCGGGCCATCCACATTGGTTTGCCCGCATCAGCAAGCACACGCTGCCACTGTTCGACAGCGAGTTTGTGCCAAAATCTACTTACCTGAGCGACCTCGATGGCATTCCCGACGACTTGGAAAGCTATGTTTTGAAGCCGCTCTACTCCTTTTCCGGCCAGGGTGTCCTCATCCACCCAACTGCCGCAGATATCGAAGCAATACCCGATACCGACCGTAAGAATTTTATTCTACAGAAAAAAGTAGCTTATGCCCCAGTTGTCGAAACGCTGGACGAGCCCGCCAAGGCCGAAGTTCGTATGATGCTCGTTTGGGAAGACGGCGCAGCCAGACCTGAAGTCATAACCAACCTCGTCCGCCTCAGCAAGGGCGAAATGGTGGGTGTGCGCTACAACATGGGCAAGACTTGGGTGGGCGGCAGCGTAGGTTTTTTTGAGGTGTAAAAGGCCCTTTCGTCATTTTACATTGGATTATTTGGCCCAGAAACCAATATCTCAATGCCTAATAACTCAATAACTCAACGGCATGAACGTAAAAAGCCCCGATGCCGGGCATCGGGGCTTCAAACAAACATACTATGAGAAAACAACTAGAAGATTTACAAATATAACAATTTTCCCTTAAGAACCTTGTAATCTTACTCTTTGTTCGATACTTGCAGGTATTTTTCCAAAGCCATGGTCATCGAAGGTGCTTCAGGTTCAGGCGCTTTGATGTTTGGGTAAAGCCCGTGGTCTAGCACAGCCTTCAGTGCGCTTTTTCCAAAAACGGCAATGCGGGTAGCGTTTTGTGTAAAGTCCGGAAAGTTTTCGAAGAGCGCCTCAATCTCCAGTGGACTGAAAAAGGCAATGATGTCGTAATAAATGTCCTTGAGGTCGCTAAGGTCACTACTCACTACATTATATATCATGGCCTCTTGGTACTTCACACCGTAATCATCAAGCGTTGACGTGATTTGCTTGCTACCTAGATTGGAACAAGGCAAGAGGAAACTCTCCTTGTCTTTGTGTTTCATCAGGTAGGGCTTCAAATCCTGCAAGGTACGCTCACCAGAAAACACCTTTCGCTTGCGGTAAACAATGAACTTCTGGAGGTAATTAGCAACGGCATCCGTCAGGCAGAAATACTTGGTATCTAGCGACATCTTGATGCGCATTTCCTCGCAAAGCGCAAAGAAGTGGTCTATGGAATTTTTGCTTGTAAAGATGATGGAGGAAAATTCGTCCGGCCTTATTCGTTGCTTGCGGAACTCCTTTGCGCTGAGGGGTTCCACTTGAATGAAAGGAATCCAGTCCAATTGGAGTTCGTACTTTTTTTCAAGATCGTAGTACGGAGAACGTTCAGGTTTTGGTTGCGAAACGAGTATCGTTTTCACCTGCTTGTAAGTCTCTACGTATGCTTTACCATTTACAACGTCCATTCGCAGTATTAGAATTTTGGTTGTTTCACAAATACGGAAATCAGCTTCCGCCGTATGCCGTGGCTATTTTAAGAATAGCGAGGATGGGGGCGATTTCAACGGCGCAAAGATACAATAAAAAGTGAAATTTGTTGCTGGCAATAAACCGGTTGGCGATAAACAAGCCCCGCAGATTCAAGAACAAATAAACAAGCCCTAGCATTCCCAGCGCGCCATAAACTACTATTTCTGTCGTGCTTTGCGGAGCATACGCAATGAAAAGCACCACTGGCACCAACAGCAATCCGATGATGATATTGAAAATCATGATGGTAAACTGGTAACTATCCACTTCTTTTTCGATGGGGAAAATGAACCCTGCTAGCCACAGCACAAAATGTTTCGCAACAAAGAAACCTGCAATGCTTCCCATGCACATTAGTAAAGCATAAAGGTTGAATAACGAAAATGAAATACCAAAATGCCGGGCAGCCAAGAAGGCAAAAAGCCCTGCGTTTATGAAAAACAATAGATAAAGAATCATGTATGCTAGGGCAAGGCCAGAACTTTGCTCTCGATGCAGTTGGTTGAGAAGATTGTCGTTAAGAAAAGCCTTCCAAATTTTTTCAATCAAAACCCTAAATATCGTAACGATAAGTGTCAAAATGATAAACATTATCAGAATCGACACAAAAAGGAAACGGCGATAGTTGCTTTCTTTTTCCTTGGCCGTGAGTTGTTTAACGTTTTTTTGGAGCCTTATCTGGAAACCAGGCCCTTTGGAAGGTTGGCCAGAAGTGGCTTCCGCAACAATGTCAAAGGGGTTGGTAGAAACGGGGACGATGGCAACACTGTCCCTTATAGCAGCGGATTCCAACCTCGGCTCAAGCTCAAATGGGTTCACAGCGCCTTGTGTATATGCGGTCAACCCTAACAAACACCACAGCAATGTTGCTATCAGTAAACGTTTTATGTGAATGAATTTTGTCATGTAATCTTTGAATGGGGCAAAATTAATCGTTCCATTGGCGTTTTGTTAAAATCTTTGCAGTTAGGTTTGGCGTTTGATGGGTGTTAAAGAGGGGCTAACCGTTTTTTAAAAGCCTGGACAAGCATCTATTTTGCAAAACGGGTAATAAAAATCTTTTGCCAAATCATGGATTTAGATATTATTCAATAAGCTAATTATTAAACACAAATAACTGATAATCATTGTTTTAAAGTTATTTCTTCAATGAAAAATACGGCAATTAACAGGGTAGTGATTCTGGGCGCTTTTGCCATTATGGGCATCATTGCCATACAGGCATACCTGCTCATTAACACCTGGAACGCCGAGGAAAAGGACTACCAAGAAAAAGTGACGATTGCCCTTCAGGGCGTGGCTAAAGAGTTTGAAAAATTGGGCAGTTCGCCGCCAGCCTACAACATCATCAACCAAATGACCTCAAATTATTGGGTGGTGAACATCAACGACGTCATTAACCCCCAAAACTTGGAACACTTTCTCAGGCTCGAATTGGAGGGCGTTGGGCTTCGAGAAGATTTTGAATATAGCATCTATGATTGCGACTCCCGCCAAATGACCTATGGCAAGTACATCAGCTATCATGAAGCCGATGCCCCCCCTCCAATGCCAGAATTTAAAGGTGGCCAGATGCCCATTTACGATGAGTATCAACATTATTTTGGCATTAGGTTCCCGACCCGCAACTCTCAGATTTTGAGCAACATGCGCCTCACGCTCATCTTCTCGGGCATCCTGTTGGTCACTATCCTGTTTTTCCTGTACGCCATCTCCATCATTTTGCGCCAAAAACGCCTCTCTGAGATGCAAAAGGACTTCATCAACAACATGACCCACGAGTTCAAAACGCCCATCTCGACCATTCGAATCTCTACTGATGTATTCCTGAAAAGCCCGGAAATCATGGCCAGCCCAAGGCTTTCACAATACGCAAACATCATTCAGGAACAAAACCAGCGGCTGAACAACCAGGTGGAAAAAGTGCTGCAATTGGCCAAAATTGAGCGGGGAAATTTCAAGCTAAACCTTGAGGAATTCAACCTCCACGACTTGGTAGAAAACGTGTTGGGTAGCATAAAAGTGCAGGTGGAAAAACAAGGCGGCACAGTGGGCTGCGAATTATTGGCACTATCTCCGACCATCACAGCCGACAAGCTGCACCTGACCAATATCCTTCACAACCTCGTGGACAACGCCACCAAATACTGCAAGAATGCACCAAATATTTTGCTTAAAACAAAAACCATTGACGAAAACCGAATTCAGTTGCAAATCATTGACAACGGCATTGGTATCTCCAAGGAAGACCTCGTCAAAGTCTTTGAAAAATTCTACCGGGTGCCCACCGGCGATGTGCACGATGTGAAGGGTTTTGGCCTTGGACTTTTTTACACCAAAAACATCTGTGACGCTCACGGTTGGAAAATCAGTATAGAAAGCGAACAAGACAAAGGAACCACCGTAACGATAATTATTTAGGTTGATAAAAGTTGACGAGGGTTGATATTGCGGATGCGCTGCTTGAAATCAACTCTCATCAACCGCATCAACTTTTATCAACGCTTATCAACTAAAAGATGAAACCACACCTGCTCTACGTAGAAGATGACGAAAGCCTTGGCTTTGTGACCAAGGACAACCTCGAAATGCAAGGCTACGACATCACGCACTGCACCGATGGCAAGTCCGCACTCGAAACCGCCAAGTCAGGCACTTTCGACCTCTGCATCCTCGACGTGATGCTGCCCGAAATGGACGGCTTCACCCTCGCCGAGGAAATCCGCCGCTTCAACGCCGATATTCCCATTATTTTCCTATCGGCAAAATCCCTCAAAGAGGACAAAATCAAAGGACTCCGGCTCGGCGGCGACGATTACATCACCAAACCGTTCAGCATCGAAGAACTGATTTTGAAGGTCGAAGTGTTCCTGCGCCGAAAGAGCGTTACGGCTGGTGCTGCCAAACTGAGCAGCTACCTTTTTGGCTGCTACGAATTCGACTATAAAAACCTTGGACTCACCTGCAACGGAACCACCGAAACCCTCACCCAACGGGAGGCCGACCTGCTCAAGTATTTTCTCGACAACCCCAACCAAGTCGTAAAGCGCTCCGACATCCTCGAAAAGCTCTGGGGCGAGGACGACTACTTCATGGGCCGCAGCCTCGATGTTTTCATCTCACGCTTGCGCAAATACCTCAGAAATGATGAAAACTTGAAGTTGGAGAACATTCACGGGGTAGGATTTCGATTTAATATGTAATTGGCAGATTATCGGCACGATTTTTGCAAATTTTTCACCGAACATCCGAAGTAAGAAAACCCGGAAGGGACTTTTATTTTTTGTTTTTAGGTGATTAGACCTACTTGAGAAACTGTGAACAAGGGCCGACAGCAGGCCGACACTCCCACACACTTCCCAATATTTCACTCCACAGTTTACGGCTGGCATCACGTATCATTCTTCCACACTACCGCACACCTGAGACTCAATGATTGGCCAAAGCGCCAACCAAGCAGTTATTTTTCATCCACACCCAACTATTTGTACATTTTTCAGCTGGTATTGATTTGAACCATAGCATTTGGCATTGCTTCACAAATCCGAAGTATTGCCTGGGCCAAATCAACCCTATAAACCTTTTATCAACCCTTATCAACCAAAGACTTTAGTCGGTTTCAAATTCGGTGCAGGCACTCTTCAAAAAGTGGCCCTGCACTTTTTCCCAATGCCGTGGACAAAATGCCCGGCATCGGGAAAAACCATCGAAAGAAAGCTGATAAAATTCCAACAACCGAATGCCCCCCGTTTTCGGAAAGTGGTCGGAAGCACTGCCCCCCAGTAGGCTTCCGGCTGCTTTTTGTAACGTCGGCTTTAGCTGGCGACGTAAAACAACCTTCAGGTTGTTACCATAAAACATAAAACCGCCTAAAGGCGATTTTACGTCGCCGCCTGAAGGCGACGCTACTCGGCAAACAGCTCCGCCGCAATCCCATCCGCCAAAAACCTGCCCGCTGGAGTTAACCTAAAAACATCGCCATCCCGCTCCATCGAGCCATCCGCCAGAAACACTTTTGCGCCTTCGGTAAAATGGGCATCAAACCCCAATTCCTTGATTTTCAACAAATTGCAGCCCCAAACCGTGCGCAGTCCCGTCATCACGTACTCGTTGTACCGCTGCACGGGAGTGAGCGTTTCCATTTCAAAAGACAGCTCGCCCGCTTGTAGCGAGCGGATGTAAGCGGCGTTGTTCGCCACGTTCCACTGCCGACTCAGCCCGTTAAACGAGTGCGCCGACGGGCCAATGCCGAGGTATTTTTTGCCTTGCCAGTAGCTCGTGTTGTGGCGGGAGTAGTGGCCCGGCAGTGCCAGGTTGCTGATTTCGTAATGCTCGTAGCCTGCCGCTGCCGTTTTTTCCATCAAAAACTCAAACTGCCGAGCGGCATGTTCATCGTCAACGGGTCGGGCAGTACCCTTTTTTATCATGTGCGCCAAGGCCGTCTTTGGTTCTACGGTCAGGCAATAGCTGGAGAGGTGCGGGATTTTCAGCGCAAAAACCTGCGCCAAGTTGGCGGCCCATTGCTCGTGTGAGGTAGTCGGCGAGCCGTAAATCAGGTCAGCCGACAAATTCTCAAACCCCGCTTGCTGGGCATTTTGGATACAGGTCAAAGCCTCCGTGGCATTGTGCGCCCGGTTCATGAATCGCAGGTCTTCCTCCGAAAATGACTGGATTCCGATGCTCAAGCGGTTCACAGGTGTTTGTTTCAACTCATTGATTTTCAATGAATTCAAGTCATCTGGATTCGCTTCCAGCGTGACTTCCAGCGGCTGCGCCGAAACGGGGTAGTGCTTAAAAATTTCACCAAAAATCAAGTCCAAGTCATGCTGGCCAAGCAACGAGGGAGTGCCACCCCCGAAGTAAATCGTCTCAAGCGGTTCGCCTTCGAGGTAGTCTTTTTGCAGCGCCAGTTCCCGCAGGATGGCAGCCACCATTTCGTCTTTCATTTTCAAGGAAGTCGAAAAATGGAAGTTGCAGTAGTGGCAAGCCTGCTTGCAAAACGGGATATGTAGGTAAAGTCCAGCCATCAGCTTTTTATAATTTCAGCTCCAATGCGGAGCGTGTCGGCTACGAGCGCCTCAAAGTCGTCCTTTCGGCTGCGGTGGTTCACGTTGGCCATTCGGATATAATATTTACCGCCGATGACTGTGCTCGACGGCGCCGAAAGCCCCTGTTCGTGCAGCCGCATCAGTATTTCTTTGTTCAAAAGGTTGAGTGCTTCGGTGTCCATGCCCTCGTTTGGCTTGAAACGGAAACAGGCGATGTTCATCGTGACGGGCGTGGCCAGTTCGAGCAGCGTTTCTTTTTTTATCAAACTTTCAAGGTAAAACGCCTGTGCGATGTTCTGCCGGATAAGCCTTCGGAACTTCTCGATGCCGTGCTCTTTGAGCGACATCCAAACCTTGAGCGACTTGAAGCCCCTCGAAAGCTCCATTCCGTAGTTGCCATAGGGGTCGGGGCCAGCAGCAAGGCCTCGCTCGTGACTCAGCAAGTAGCTGGGTTGCGAAGCAAAAGCGGCCCGGTGAACCTCGGCGTTTTTCACCAAAAAACAGCCCACCTCGTAGGGCATGTACATCCATTTGTGGAGGTCGAATGCGAGGCTGTCGGCCTGTTCGATGGGCTTGAGCTGTGCCTCGTATTCTGGCACCAGCTTGGCCAGTGCGCCGAACGCCCCGTCCACATGGAACCAGAGTTTTTCTGCTTCGCAAATGGCGGCGATTTCGGCCAACGGGTCAATCGCCCCCGTGTTCACTGTGCCAGCGTTGCCCACCACGCAGAACGGGTGCAGCCCTGCCGCCCGGTCTTCGGCGATGCGCTGGCGGAGGTCGTCCATGTCCATTTGGAACTGGCCATTTACCTGCACTTTTCGCACAGCGTCGCTGCCGAGGCCCATCACTTCGGCGGCTTTCACGTTGCAACTATGAGTTTCCGAAGAGGCGTAAAGCACCATTTGACCGGGGACAGCATGCAGCCCTTCTTTTCTGAGCCTGTCTTGGTAGGCGTTCCGAGCGACGATGAGCGCCGTGATATTGGCAATGGAGCCGCCGCTAACCAACATTCCGCTGGCATCGGCAGGGTAGCCCAGCATCTGTTTGCACCAGTCAATCACCTGCTGGTCCACGTACATGGCGGCGTGGTCGCCGATGGCCACATTGGGGTTCATGGCAGCGGCCAACAACTCGGCGAGCACGGCCAGCGGCGTGCCGGTGCCCTGCACCCATGCCCAAAACCGGGGATGAATGTTACCCTTCGTAAACGGCAGGATGTCGGATTTGAAGCCTTCGTAAATGCTGGAGGGGTCTTCCGGTGCGGTGGGCAGGTCTTTTTTAAGGTTGGCCTTGGCCGCTTCCGTCGGCTTGCGCCAAACGGGTGCTTGACGGATATGTTGGAGGTAGTCCATCATGTCCTCCACCATTTGGTGACCAAGGCGGCGCATGTCGTCCCAATTTTCGGGGTCGAGGGTTTCCTCGTTTTGCAGGATGCGGTTGAAGTCGAGCATTTTCAGGTGCAGTGTTTTGTTGCGGAGCAAAAGTAACGGAACTTGGGCGTAGGTGGCCAATAGCTTCCATGTCATAATTCAACGCATCGACAAATCATCTTAACTTAGCCCCCTCAATTTAACGGCTTGATTTTGAAAAGAACTTTTTCCCTTCTCCTCCTTGCGCTAGCGTACCTGCTGGTCGCAACCGCATTCACCCGGCAGCCACAGCAGCCCATGCCCAATATCGAGGAACTGCTCAAAGAAAACGCTTGGGTGGATAGCACCTACGCCGCACTCACCCCCGACGAGCGCCTCGGCCAGCTCTTCTGGCTACGGGCGCATACCGACAAGGACGCCGCTTACGAAACCGCTGTCGAGGATTTGGTGAAAAAATACCAGCCCGGCGGCCTCTGTTTTTTCAACCCAACGGCCAAGGGCACCCCCGAAAAACAGGTCGAGCTCACCAATCGCTACCAAGCCCTTGCCACCAACAAGCTGCCCATGTTCATCACCATTGACGGTGAGTGGGGACTCGGGATGCGGATGAAAGGCACGGCCATGAGCTTCCCCCGACAATTGATGCTCGGCGCCATTCAGGACAATACGCTGATTTATGAAATGGGCGCCCAGATAGCGAAGCACTGCAAGCGGGTCGGCGTCAACGTCAACTTCGCCCCGGTGGCCGACGTGAACAACAACGCCGCCAACCCCGTTATCGGCTTTCGTTCTTTTGGTGAAAACCCCTACAACGTGGCCGCCAAAGCCTATCAGTACATGCTCGGCATGCAGGACAACGGCGTGATGGCCAGCGCCAAACACTTCCCCGGCCACGGCGACACCGGCACCGACAGCCACTACGACCTGCCGCTCATCAGCCACGACCTCCGGCGGCTGGACAGCATCGAACTTTTTCCTTTCAAAATCCTCATCCGGCAGGGCGTGGGCAGCATCATGATTGCCCATTTGAACATCCCAGCGCTGGATAATACGCCCAATCTTGCCTCCTCCCTTTCTCCAAAAATCGTGACTGGTTTGCTGCGCAACAAGCTGAATTATAAGGGTTTAATCCTAACCGATGCCCTCGAAATGCAGGCCGTCACCAAGCATTTTGGTAAGGGCGAAGTGGAGGCCCGTGCCCTTGCCGCTGGCAACGACGTGCTGCTTCTCCCCGGAGATGTGGACGCCGCTTTTCGGGTGGTGAAGCAGTGGCTCGCCGCTGGCAAACTCGACTCCAACGCCGTGAATGCCAGCGTAAAAAAAGTGCTGCTGTGGAAGCACCGCATGGGTATTGAAAAATACAAACCCGTGCCGCTCGAAGGCGTACGGGCGGATGTGAACGACAATGAGGCACTGGCCGTGAAGCGGGAGCTGATTGCCAATGCTTTAACTTTAGTCAAAAACGAGGACAATTTTTTACCGCTCAAATCCTCAAACATTGCCTCGCTCGCCATCGGCGCTTCCAGCGGAAATGCTTTTCAAAAAAGACTTGCTTCCTTTGGAAAAATAGAAACATTCACCTCTGGCAAAGACGTAGCGAACTCGCTCATTGCGAAGCTAAAAGGCAAAGACGCCGTCATCGTGAGCCTGCACGACATGAGCCAATTCGCCTCAAAGGGTTACGGCCTGACGCAAAGCACGAAGGATTTCATTGAGGCATTGCGCAAGCAAACCCGTGTGATTGTGGTGATGTTCGGCAACCCCTACGCCGCCAAGTTTTTTGAAAATGTGCCGAATTTGTTGGTCTGCTACGAGGAAGACGACGAGGTGCAAGACTTGGCAGCACAGGCGCTTTTTGGGGTGTTTCTCCTGCGGGGAAAACTGCCCGTGACAGCCTCGCCCGCCCTGCCCGCTGGCACTGGCGTGGTGACGGAAGCCGTGCAGCGACTGGGTTACGGCGTACCTGAGGAGGTAGGCATGAGCAGCAGCAAGCTGGAAAAAATGGATGCCCTGATGGCCGAATCCATTTCCGAAGGTGCAACCCCTGGCGGCGTGGTGCTTGTTGCCCGCAAGGGAAAAATCGTTTGGCGAAAATCCTACGGCCACCACACCTACGACCAAAACGCCCGCTCCACGGAACCAGACGACATCTGGGACCTGGCCAGCATCACAAAAATTGCGGCCAGCACCATCTCGCTGATGAAGCTACAGGAAGCGGGCAAGTTCGACCCGAAAGACCCCGTGGAAAAATACCTGTCGGAGTTCGCCAACACGAACAAAAAGGGCATCCCGCTCATCGAAATGATGACGCATCGTGGCCGGCTTATGCCTTGGATTAAGTTTTATGAAAAAACCATCACCCCGGCGGCCAAGCCTTCGCCCAATTTTTACCAAAACAAAAAAAGCGACAACTACCCACTGCCCGTGGCAAAGAACCTGTGGTTGAAAACGGGCTACGAAAAGGAAATCTGGCAGCAAATCATGGACAGCCCGCTGGAGCTGTCGAAGGAGTACAAGTACAGCGACCTCGGTTTTTACATCGCCGGGGAAATCGTGAAGCGCCAGAGCGGGATGCCCATCGAGGATTTTGCGCAGCAAAACTTCTACCAGCCGCTCGGCCTCCAGACGATGGGCTACCGCCCCTACGAGCAGTTCCCGTTGGAGCGCATCCCGCCGACGGAGAACGACGACTACTTCCGTGACCGCCGCATCCAGGGCTACGTGCACGACATGGGCGCTGCCATGCTAAACCAGGCCACCGGCCACGCCGGGCTTTTCAGCGATGCCGAAGACCTGGCCATCTTGATGCAAATGCTGCTGAACAAGGGTAGCTACGGTGGCTTCCAGTACCTGCGCCCGGAGACCATCCACTACTACACGACCCGCTGCGAGGGCTGCACCCGCCGGGGCATCGGCTTCGATATGTTTCAAAAGAACACGAGCTACGAGAACAACCTTTCCATGATGGCCAGTGAGGGCACCTTCGGGCATCTTGGGTTTACTGGCACGGCGGTTTGGGTAGATCCAGCGGAGGAATTGATTTACATTTTCCTCTCGAACCGAACCTTCCCGACTATGAGGAACAACAAACTGGGGAAGCTGAACACGCGGGTGAAGGTGCAGGATGTGGTGTATGAGGCGATTTTGAAGGATTAAAAGTATTTTTGAAGTCAAAAAACGATATGTCAAAACGCTATCCAAGAACGCTGTCCTCCGGTGCCAACAACACCGTCATCGCCATCTCCGAAACCGAGGTGGGCAAACTGTTCTTTGGCGACACCCGTTCCGACATTGGCTCCGAGGCGGAAAAGATGCGCTTCGCAAACGGGGTGAACGGCCTTGTGGTGAAATTCGTGCGGCTGGACGTTTTTGACAACGAGGGCGAAATGCTGGTGATGGAGCGGCTTTACCCCTTCGACTACCGGGCCTACGAACATGAGCGGCGGCTACTTTGGCTGGATGTTTTTGAGGATGAACTCAAGCAACTTCACCGTGCTGGTTTTGCACATCGAGACCTCCAGCGTCCCTCCAACATGCCGGGCGAGGCGTTCGACAATGTTTTCCTGACGCAAAATGGCTTCCGGCTCATTGACGTTGGAATTTCGGCGTTAAAGCAGCAGGTTGGCGAGCAACTTTTTGACCGGTTTGTTCAGCAGGAATTGGAGGAGTTTGAAAAATTCAGGACGTATTTTCTTTCGAGGTGAGTGGTTCGCCTTGTTCCAAAACCGTTAAAAACCACTCATTTCCCGACAAAATCTTATCTCGCACACTTTTTGAACCAGAGGAAAGTTTGAACGTGCACGCAACCCAAATCCGTAAAAAGTAAAAAAGCATGAGAATTCTACACTCCAGCGTTTTTCAAAAAAATACGCTTCGCAAAATAACACTCGTCACCTTCGCAATGGTCGCCTTGGCCGCTCCGACCTCGCTGCTGGCGCAATCAAAAACCATTGACAAGGCCAACGACTTCTACAAAAACAACCAGTTCGCTGATGCTGCCGAGCTGTACCACCAAGCATTGGTGGACATGGAAAGCGAAGGCAAGCAGCAAGGCCGCACCGCCACCCTGCTCAAGACCAAGCTTGCCTACTGCTACCGCATGAACAACAAGATGGACAAGGCTGAGGAACTTTATGCCGAGGTGGTGAAACAAGAAAACGCCAAGCCGGATACCTACTATTATTACGGCGAGGCCCTGATGAGCAACGGCAAGTACAAAGCGGCCAAAAAATGGTTCACCGACTACCAGAAGCTGGAGCCAACCGACGAAAAAGCGGTGCTCATGATACGGGCATGCGACTATGCCCCGCTCATTGAGCCCTATTTCCAAAACCTTGACATTCAGGAGTTTGCGTACAATTCAGAGGCAGACGACAACGCACCTGTAGCCGTCAAAGGCGGCCTGATTTTCTCCTCCGACCGACAGCAAGGCGGCTTCAAATTGTTGAAGGAAAAATCGGGCTGGACGGGGCGGGACTACCTGAACCTGTACTTTTCACCACTTAATTCGGACGGCAGCTTCGCCGAGCCAGGACAGTACTCCTCGAAGTTGAGCGAAGTGAACAAAAACACCGGCAACGCCTCGCTCACCGCCGACGAATCGGAGGTTTTTTTTACCAGAAACGACAACGAGCTGAACAAGCAGAACACGTACAGCCTGCAACTTTTCTCCGCAAAATCTTCTGGCGAAAACCGCTGGAAGGACGTGGAAAAACTGCCGTTTTGCTCCTCCAATTTCAACTTCATGCACCCCGCCGTTTCACCTGACGGCAAGCTGCTTTTCTTCGCAACCAACCGGGCAGGTGGCTTTGGCGGCACCGACCTCTGGGTGTCGGAGCGGACGGGAGGCGAGTGGGGCAAGCCCGAAAACCTCGGCCCAGCCGTGAACACCCCCGCCAACGAGGGCTTCCCGTTCGTGAGCGCCGACAACAAGCTGTTCTTTTGCTCCAAAGGCCATCCCGGCTTTGGCGGCTTCGACATTTTCGTGACCTACAAGGACGAAAACGGGGCTTGGCAGCCCGCCAACAACCTCGGCAAGCCCATCAACAGCCCCCTCGACGATATTTCCATCTACTTGGCAGCGGACCAGCGCAGCGGTCTGTTCACCAGTTCCCGCAGCGGTGGCGACGACGATATTTATATTTTCAAGGTGCTGGACGGAAATCCTGTTACCGAATTGGTGAAAACCACCCCTCCTGCCCAACCAGCAATACAGGCGGAACCAGCCCTCGTTGAGGAGGAAAAGGAAGCGGTACAAACGCAGATACCTACTCCAACAATTGAGCAACCAACAATGCCAGAGGTGGAGGTTGAGCCCGCTCCAGCATTGCCTGTGGTTGTTGAAACACCAAAATTGGAGACCATGCCAATGCCGGAGGAGGAGCCTATTTTGCCGAAGGCAAAAGAAGAAGAAAAAGTAGTGGAAACGCCGCCGACCACCATCGAAGAACCAGTCGTTGAGATTACGGCGACACCCGTTGAATCGCCCATTTTACCGCCCACTCCTACGGAAGAAGAAAAAACCAACAAAACAGTGGTGGAAACCCCATCTGTGCCCATCCAGGTGGAAATGCCCATTGCGCTGCACCAAACACCGCCGCCTGTACCTTTAGCCGACTTGGGACAACTTGGCTCGTTCCTCGATTTTTCCAGCAAACTAGATGAAGGAAATCTCGTCATCGGAGAGCGGTTCCGGCTGGATGGAGCGGTGTACGACCCTGCCGTTTGGCAACTCACGCCCCGCATAACTGGCCCGCTGGACAAGCTCATTTCACAGTTGAAAATATATCCTTCGCTACAAATCGAAATCAGCTCGCACACCGAGGCCCTCGGTTTGGACGAAGACAACCTTCGCACCTCCGAAAACCGTGCAGGCACCGTGGTAGATTATATGCTCCGAGCGGGCATTGCGAGTGAGCGGATATTGGCCAAGGGCTGCGGCGAGACCCTGCCACTTAATCAATGCCGGAACGGGGTCATTTGTAGTTTAGAGGAGCACATGGTCAACCAACGGCTGGAAGTGAAGGTGCTGGCACTGGATGGGAAATGGTGAGTGGTCGCTGACTATTTTTCATTGGGTTCAAGTGCAAAAACCTTTGATAAACATGGGGTTTTCCATTTACTGCCATAGCTTTGACCCATTCACTTCAAACCGCAGTATATGGCAACCAAAACAGCGAAAACGACCAAGTCCAAGCCAAAGAAAACCCCCAAGGAAAAGAAAATCTCCTTCCACCGCCAGCCCGAAGACCTTAGCCTCGAACGCTGGCAGACGGCACTCCGCAAACAGTTCGGCAAGGACAGCGCCTTCACTTTCGAGAACGCCGGGCAGCACCCCGTCTTCTCCGATTTTGTGGTGAAAAACCCCGACACGGGCAACGCCTACCAAGTGGCCATCCGCTCCCGTGACGACGCTGCCAACCACTGCTCCTGCATGGATTTCCGTACCAACCGCCTTGGCACTTGCAAGCATATCTCGTTCTTGCTCAACAAGTTAGAGAACAAGCGGGGCAACAAGAAACTCCTCAAGACAGGCTACCGACAGCCCCACTCCTCCATCTACCTCGACTACCGTGCGGGGCGAAAAGTCAAATTGAGCATTGGGACGGAAGCGGAGGCTGAGTTTCAAAAATTTGCCAAAAAATACTTCGACGCCCAACTCGAAATAAAGCCGGAGGGCTTCGCCAATTTTGAAAAACTGCTGGCCGAGGCCCGCCGCATCCACGAGGACTTCCGCTGCTACGACGATGCGCTGGAGTTTGTGCTGGCGCAACGGGAGCACATTCAGCGGCAGGCGCATTTGGCGAAAATTTGCCCGAAGGGCGCTGTAAGCCCCCTGCTCGACTCGCTGCTGAACGTCACGCTTTACCCCTATCAGCGGCAGGGCGTCCTTTTTGCTGCGCAAGCTGGCCGCTGCCTCCTCGCCGACGAGATGGGGCTTGGGAAAACCATACAGGCCATTGCGGCAGCAAAATTGTTCAAAAATGAGTTTGGCGTGGCCAAAGTCCTCGTCGTCTGCCCCACCTCGCTCAAGTACCAGTGGAAAAGCGAAATAGAACGGTTCACCGAACTGAGCGTCCATGTGGTGGAAGGCACGGTTCACCGCCGGCACAAGGAGTACCTGGAAAATGAAGCGTTTTTCACCATCGCTGGCTACCACACCGTGGCCAACGACCTGCGCCAACTGAACGAGCAGGAGTACGACCTCGTCATCCTCGACGAGGCGCAGCGCATCAAGAACTGGCAAACGAAAACCAGCGCCGCCATCAAGCGGCTGCAAAGCACCTACGCCATCGTGCTGACTGGCACGCCGCTGGAAAACAAGCTGGATGAACTCTATTCCATCATGCAGTTCATTGACCAGTTCCGGTTGCCGCCGCTCTACCAGTTCCTGCACCGCTACCAAGTGACGGACGACAACGGCAAGGTCGTCGGCTTCAAGAACCTGCGGGAAATCGGGGAGAACCTCTCCGACGTACTGCTCCGCCGCCGCAAGCGGGAGGTGCTGAAAGACCTGCCCAAGCGCATGGACAAGACCCTGCTCGTGCCCATGACCACCGCCCAGATGGACATGCACACGGGCTACGCCGACGAGGTGGCGAAGCTGGTGGCCCGGTGGGTGAAACAACGTTTTTTAAATGAAAAAGACCGCAAACGGCTGATGCTCAACATGAGCATGATGCGCATGGTCTGCGACAGCACCTACATCCTCGACCAGACCAACCGCCACGACACCAAGGTGGACGAGCTGATGTGCATCCTCGAAGAGTTTTTCGCCAACCAGGACGGCGAAAAGGTCGTCGTGTTCAGCCAATGGAAGCGGATGCTGGAACTGGTGGAAATGGAGATGCAGGAGCGGGGCATCGGCTACCAGTTCCTGCATGGCAGCGTACCGAGCCAGCAGCGTGGTGGCTTGCTCAAGACCTTCCGGGAAGACCCCGACTGCCTCGTCTTCCTCAGCACCGATGCGGGTGGCGTGGGCCTGAACCTCCAGAATGCCTGCCTCGTGGTGAACATGGACATCCCGTGGAACCCCGCCCTGCTCGAACAGCGCATCGCACGGGTCTGGCGCATGGGGCAGGAGAGCGCCGTGCAGGTGCTCAACCTCGTGAGCGCAGGCACCATCGAGCACCGGATGCTCGGTGTTTTGAAGTTCAAAGATGCTATGGCCAAGGGCGTACTGGATGAGGGCGAGGACGTGATTTTCATGGAAACGAGCCGCTTCAACGATTTTATGGGCAAAATGGTGGACCTCACCGGGCAAGGCTGGGTGGCCACCGGGACGGAGGAAGTGCAGGAATCACTGGAGGCCGAGGCCGCCGATATTGCGGCGCCAGAGGAAGTACCTGTGCCAATGGAAGCTGGCTCCTCCCGATCGCTATCGGGACCAGCTATCATTGGTGACGACGATGTTAAAGTTGGCAGTTCCCCGACCTTGGTCGGGGTTGGCAGTGGGCAGTCGGGGAGCAGCGAGCAAGGAAGCTCCGAAGTAGCTCCGAAAAAACGAGGTGACGGCATGCCCTCCACCCCAGAAGAATTGGTGCAGACGGGTGTCTCATTCTTGAGCGGCCTGGCCAAGACCCTGAGCGACCCCGCCGCCACACAGCAGCTCGTTAGCAGCCTGACGGCCAAGGACGAGGCCACTGGGCAGACCTACCTGAGAATTCCAGTAGAAAATGAGGCGACGGTGGCGAATGCGCTACAGGTGCTGGGGGGATTGTTTAGGGCGTTTGGGAACAAGTGACAGGAGTTTGAATTTTGCGATTGTATTCGCAAAAATAACGCTGTTTTTGCGAATACAATCGCAAAAACACGATACACCGTAGCCTGCAAGCGCAACTCCAAAGCAAGCTCCTCTGGATATTATCACCTCACCAACAAGGTCTTGAACATGTTCGTATACCGGGAGAATTATGACGAACTTTTGCGGTAGCAAACAGACCCTCAAACCCGCCGCCGTAGCCATAGCGCCAATCCTGCCAAAGTCAGTAACCCGAAAGCCCCGCCCAGCTTTATAAAAAGCGAACGCTTGTCGTCAATTCGGCTGGTCACAAAATAAGCATTGGCGCTGCCGGGCGAGCCTTCGCCGGGTGTGAGTTCCCAGTTCGAGGGGTCGCCGTTGTCGAGGGAGGGGAGCAGGAGGTTGAGGGTAAAAAGCGAGTCGAGGGGTGGGAGGTCGTAGCCGACACTGTCCACCGCCGAGTCGTCGTTGGAGAAAAGCTGCACCGACTCCCGCCGCTTGTTCAATCCAAAGCTCAACCCACCGATGACGCTCTGCACCTCAGGGTGTTTTCTCAAAAATTTGATGGAATCTTCGCAAACGACCACGTATCCTTTCGGTGGCAAGGTGTAAGCGGGAAAACTGAACTCGTTCTTGTGGTCGGCCAGTTTCCAGCCCTTGAGGTTCAGGTTTTTGTCGGAATTGTTGAACAGTTCCACCCAGTCGCCGGTCTGCTTGTTGTTGCAGCTGATTTCATTAATGACGATTTTGCCCATGAGCGGGTGTTCGTATTTCTCAAAAACGGCCCGCAGGTGCCAGCTGTCGGGGTTGGTGAGTTGCAGGAAAAGTACAGGCGATTCGGAGCTGACAGCCTCGCCCTCCCAACGCACAAAACGGTAGCCGAGGTCGGGTACTGCCCGCAGGCGGATGGGTATTTTTTCGAAATAGTGCCCGCTGAACGTGTCCCGAAAATCAATCGTTTCGTTGATGAGCACCTTGCCGCCGTGCGCTATGTCGAGTGACACATTGCGAAGCTCGCCCGTGTTGAATTTCTCCATCAAAAAGCGGCGCATGTGCGCCGGGCGCTCCGTGGCAAAATTGCGGAGCACCTGTACCTCCGCTTGCCAGTTGGGTTCCTTGAGCCGCCAACGTTGGAGGTGGCGGGGCATTTCGGGCAGCAGTCTCCCATAAAATTCTTCGATATCGGCGAGCACCTCCTCCGTGGCAAAGCAGTCGTTCAGGCGGTCGGCGAAGCGGTTGATGAACTGGTTTTGGAACGACTTGTTTTCGAGCAGCTTGCGCAAAATGAAGGTGCTCCACGGCGGGTTCGGCCAGTTCGGGCCGTTTGGTTCAGTATGAAAAGCGAGACTGTTGTTTCGGTAAGCCTTCGGGTCGTTGAGGCCGAAGCCCCAGTCGGTGTCGTAGAGAATCCATCGCCAGCGGCCATTTGGGGTCTGGGGCCGCCAGTATTTGATGTTGCCGCCAGCATCCTGGTTGTCGAAAAATATTTGCGCCACTTGGTAGTCGAGGAAGTTGTCCACCTCCATTTGCGAAGCGACGTGGGCAAAATTCGCATCGCTGGCCAGGCTGTTTTTTTCCAAAAAACGGAGGAGCCGCTGGTAGTGCCTCGTAGAGCCGTAGCGCTGGGTAAGGCGGTGCTCGATGAGGTCAATGCTGTCGGCATCCACGTTGAAATGGCTGGCGATGAAATGGCGGTTGACCTTTTCCCGAAGGTTGTAGATGCCCCAGTATTTGCCGTTGATATAGACGTGGGCGGGCCGGTAGGCTTGCAGTTCAAGGTCCCAGTGCCGCACGAGGTGGGTCATCAGGGCGTCCCTGAAATGGGTCTTGCCGAAGTCGCTGCCGCTGTTGCGCAGCACGAGGTACTTGAATTTTTTCAGGCCTTTTTTACCAAAAAAAGGATAGCGGAAGCGGTTGTCGCCGTAGCGGCTGCGGGCCACTAGTGCCACTGACTTTTGGGGAAAAAGGCGGCTCATGCCTCCGAACAGCCGAAACCCCACCTGGTCGTGCCACTTGAGCTGGCCGTCCGGTTCAAAGAACTCAAAGTTGGCGCTGACCTCCCGGCGGCTCCAGAAGTTGGCGCCGGGCTGCATCCAAAGCGAGTCGGCGGCGTTGGCGCCCTTCACGAACAGGCCCCGCTCGGGGTCAAATAGCACGGAGGAAGTGATGGACAGCGAAACGACGGGGAGGCTGGTCTCTGGTTCGTTGACAAAATAGGTGTTGGAAAAAACAGGACTTTTTTCACCCTTCAGTACGGCGAATGCTCGCACTACGGTTGTTTTTTCGATGGGAATGGGAGAAGTAAAGCGCTGGGACTTGGTCGTGGGTCGGGAGCCGTCCGTGGTGTAGTAAATGGCCGCACCTTGGGCGAGCAACTGTACACTGGTGGCGTCGGTAAAAAAACCGCCCTCCGGAACGAACTCCATTGAAAGCCGTGGCGGAAGGTAGGCCGAGTTGGTTGTTGTTTTTTGACCAAAAACAACATTGCCCATGAATAAAAATAGGGCAAGGCTCGAAAATAAATAAGGCAAGTGCTGTAGCTTGCGCATGACGGATTTTCCTTAATTTTGACAGACTATATTTAACGCAATATGGACGTTTTCAGCGTCAAATGTATAGTAGTTTTTCAAAAGCAAGGGTTTGGCGTTGGAAAATTCATAACTTCACAGGCATTCTGTTAAACGATGTGCCAGATATTCCTCCACTAATTCCAAACCAAAAAGACGCTAAATGTTCAGTCAGATTTGTCATGCCATACTTCGCCTTTTCGGTTGGCGCATCGAGGGACGGTACGCCTCCGAACTGCCCAAGGTCATCATCATCGTGGTGCCGCACACCTCCAACTGGGACTTCCCGCTTGGCCTCCTCGTGCGAGCGACGCTGAAAACCAAGGTTCGTTTCATCGCAAAGAGCAGCCTGTTCAAGCCACCGTTCGGGTGGCTGTTCTGGTGGCTGGGCGGCTATCCGGTGGAGCGCGACCGCAGCACCAATTTTGTGCAAACGATGACAGGAATTTACCAAAAAGAACCAAAGTTCCACACGGTGATAGCACCGGAGGGCAGCCGCAAACGGGTGGGCAAACTGAAGACCGGGTTTTATCACATCGCAGTAGGGGGCGGGGCAGCCATCGTGATGTGCCGCTTTGACTGGGGCCGCAAGGTGGTCGAGTTCAGGGAGCCTTTTTTCCCGACGGGCGATATTGAAGCCGATTTTAAGGTAATTGACGACTACTTTCGGGGCATTCAAGGGAAAAACCCATCGCAAGGATATTTGTATAAAGGCTGACGAATAGTCCAGTTTAATCGGTATTGTAGGGTGAGTTGAAAAACCTTTGCCCATCTTCGCAGTCATTCATCTTAAATTAATCACCAATATTCACATTGCTTATGAAGTTTAAAAACATTTACACAGTTGCAGGCTTAATTGGCCTTTTTTTCTTGCTCCAAAGCAGGGCAGGCGGCCCAGCCACACAGGCAAACCTTCGGGTAACGGGTGCCCCGGGCGACGGCACTTGCGCCAACACTGGTTGCCACACGGCTGGCTCGTTCAGTCCAACAGTTTCCATGTCGCTGTTCGATGGTGCCAACCTGGCCATTAAATACGACCCAGGCAAGACCTACACTTTGAAAGTTACCAACAGCCCGATCAGCGGCATGCCGGCCAGGTACGGCTTTCAGGCTGTTTCTCTTTCTGCCACCGATGTTCAGGCTGGCGAATGGGGCACTACTCCAACAGGTATGGCCCAGAAAACAGTATCAAGCAGAAAGTACATTGAGCACAGTGCACCAGCCACCAACGGCGTATTCGAGCTACCCTGGGTCGCTCCAGCAGCAGGCACCGGTGCCGTCACCTTTTACGCCGCCAGCATCGCTGCCAACAACGACAACCAGACTTCTGGCGATGGCATGGCCAAGAACTCGCTCGTTATTCAGGAAAACGGCGGCGTGAGCAGCACAGACGAGCTTGGCCAAGACCTCGCTACGCTGGAAGTAATGCCAAACCCCGTGGCTGATGTGCTTAACCTCCGCATCACGAGCCGCTTGGCCGGGGAGCACAAAATCCGGATTTTTAGCACTACCGGGGCCATGCTCAAAACTTCGCCCGTGAGCTTACAAGCGGGACAAACCACTGCGAACGTGCCGGTGAGCGAGTTGGCATCAGGGCTTTACCTCGTGCAGCTTTGCGGCAGCGGACACATGGCTGCGGTGCAGATGCTCAAGCAATAGTTTTGAGAAGTTCGCTTCGGTTTGCGGTTACGACTGTTCAGAGCGATGAAGAATCCTGTTTCGTTTGCGGAGCAGGATTCTTTTTTTGCCTGCGGCAATGGGCTAGACTGCCCCGGCATTGCGCCAGCAACAACTTTTGCATGAAATTTGCGTTTCCAGCCTTGGGTATTTGTCCATTTTCATGTTCCAAAAAAAAAGACTTCATGCGGTTTCTCGTGCTCTTCGCAACTTTTGTCCTGCTTCCACTCCTCGCCCCCGCCCAAGATTCCAAGCTTGCGCAGCAATACTACCAAGATGGCGAGTTTGAAAAAGCCGCCGTGCTGTACGAGAAACTGTATGTCCAAAACAACAAGAACGATTTCTATTTCGACCGTTACATCGAGTGTCTGTTGGCTTCGAAAAAATTTGACGAAGTAGAAAACGCCCTGAAAAAAGAACTGAAAGAAACCCCCGACAACATCAGGCTTTATGTGACCTACGGCAACCTCTACGAACGGCAGTTTCAGGAAGAAAAAGCGAAGGAACAATACGATAAGGCCATCAAGAAAATGCCTGCGGACCAGTACCAAATCACCCGACTCGCCAGTGCTTTTTCCAACCTGACCAAATACGACGAGGCCATCAAAACTTATGAAGCCGGTGGCCAGTTGCTCAAGGACAAAGAAATTTTTTCCTTCAACCTCGCCGAGCTGTACCGCCGAAAGGGCGATGTGCCAAAAATGATGGAAAACTACCTCATCAGCATCACGTCCTACCCGGAGCGGCTCAACACCGTTAAGAGCCAACTGCAACGTTACGTGACCACCCAAGAAGACTACGCAGAGCTGCAAGCACAACTCTACGACCGCATCCAAAAAGACCCAAATGCCTTCCACTTCACGGAGCTGCTCCAGTGGGTTTTCGTGCAAATCAAAGACTACAAAAATGCCCTTCGCCAGGCCAAGGCCCTCGACCGCAGGCTGAACGAAAACGGCGCAAGGATATACCAGTTGGCCGTCACCGCCTTCAACGACAAGGACTACGACGCTGCCATCGCCTCCTATGATTATATCGTGACGGAACTGGGCTACTCCTCCACTTTTTACATCGATTCCAAGCGGGAGTCGCTCCGCTCACGCCGTCTCAAACTGGTGGAAGGGTACAGCTACACCGAGGCGGAATTGCGGGAAGTGGAAAATGCCTACGAGAATTTCCTGAGCGAATCGGGAAGGAACAAAACCACTGCCTCCATCATCGCCGAACTGGCCGACCTGGAGGCGTTCTACCTCAACGACCTCGATAAGGCCATTGCGCTGCTGGGCGAAATGATTACCTACCCTGGCATTGACGCCCGAATTCAGGCGAGGGGCAAGCTGAGCCTCGGCGATTTCTATTTGATGAAAGATGAAATCTGGGAGTCCACGCTGCTGTATTCGCAAGTGGACAAGGACTTCAATGAGGACCAACTTGGCCACGAGGCCCGTTTCCGCAACGCCAAACTATCGTACTACAACGGCGACTTCCAGTGGGCACAGGCGCAGTTCGACGTGCTGAAATCGTCCACCTCCAAGCTCATCGCCAACGATGCCTTAGACCTCTCGGTGTTCATCATGGACAACCTCGGGCTGGACACCACCGACACGGCGCTCCGACTCTATGCCGAGGCAGATTTGCTCACCTTCCAGAACCGTTTTGGAGATGCCTTCGACAAACTGGACTCGCTCATCGCCGCCTTCCCAAAACACTCCCTGGAAGACGACGTTCTTTACGCCAGGGCAAAAGTCTATTCCAAACAGCGAGCTTATGACCAAGCCATTGCGCTGTACCAGCAAATTGTGGAGAAATATCCCGAGGAAATACGGGCGGACAATGCCCTTTTCGAAATGGCTGAACTCTACGAAATGCAGATGAACGACACCGCCAAGGCCATGGAATATTATGAAAAAATCTTCCTGGACTACTCCGGCAGCACGTTTTCCATCGAGGCTCGCAAACGTTTCAGGCGTTTACGGGGGGATAATTTGAACTAGGGCGTTAGCCTCGTCTTGTCACAATCTGCGGTAAAGACATGCTGGCTACTTCTTGATTGACTCGTCCAAAAATAGCTTTACACTAAACTGTGTTAAACTTTGACAGCACAATATCATTCTGCCCCCCCTCACCCCGGCATCTCCGCATGAAAATTCGCCCCGATCCGCTTCGCATAATCATCTAGCAGCGCCAGCACCCGTTCCCGTTTGTCGGAGACGACGATGAAGCCGATGTGGTGCACCTTGTCCAGTCGCCAGACGATTTCCGGGTCGTTGAAGGCCGAGGTATCTGGGTGGCGATGACGGCTGAGGGAGTTGATGATGCCGCCGTACAGTTTTTTGGTTTTGGGCAACTTGTAGTCCGTGCCGTTGGCAACGGAAGATTCCACCCTGGCCCATTCACCCCAGAGGTTGATGCCCGTGGCAGCGTCCACCATCTCGGCGATATGCGCCCCACCGACCCGGGAGGCCGTTTCGAGGAAGTAAAACTGGCCGTCTTCGTTGGATTTGATGAACTCCGTGTGCGAGGCACTGTACTTCATTCCGAAGGCTTTCATCACTTCTTCGTTGTGTTTCAGCAGGGCTTTTTCGTCGGTGCCGCCGTGCTCGCAGATGACGGAGCGGAAGATGCCGCCGCCGTGCGCCACGTCCCAGGGTGTGCTGAGGTACAGCGCCACGCTGGTGAAAACCGACTTGCCGTCCACGGTCAGCGTGTCCACGTGGAAGATGTCGCCGGGACGGTACTGCTCGGCGAGGTGGAAATGCCTGCTTTCACCCAATTCATGCAGTACCTTCCAAAGCTCGTCGGCGGAATTGACCTTGCGGATGCCCTTCGCCGCTGCCTCGAACCGGGGTTTTACCATGTACGGCGGCTTCACCCGTTCGGTGAACTGCCGTACCTCGTCATCATTGAAAAGTGCCGTAAATGCTGGCACGTTGATGCCTGCCTCGGCAGCTTTCAAGCGCATGGCCAGTTTGTCCCGGAAGTGGCGGGCGGTGGTTTGGCCCATGCCGGGTATGCGGAAATGCTCCCGGAGTTCGGCGGCCTCCTCCACATCGAAGTCGTCGAGTGCCACGATGCGGTCTATCTTGTTGGAGCGCATGAGGTAGGCCAGTCCGGCAATGAAATGCTCCATGTTCCAGGTGCCGTGCTCCACTTCATCCATGAAGAAAACATCGTCGATGACGTCACGGGGCCAAGGGTCGTTTTCAGTGTCTTTGGCCGTGATGAGGAAGACCCGGTTGCCTTCGGCTTTGCAATAGCGCAGGAAATCAGTGCCTTTAAATTCGCAGGAGATACAGAGGAATGTCATTCGAAAAAGATTTATGGTAATTGAATGCTGGTCAAACTTGGCTTGGGCAATTCAGTCGGGGCAAAATAGGGGAGAAAACCAAACTGCTCTGCTTTTTTTCAAATTTAGGTCACAAAAATTTAAACAAAAAAGGTGCAAGGCATTGATTATCAAATGCTTTGCACCATCGGTGGTGTGTTTTTAGCAATTTCTCATGTAAGATGTTCACGTCATTTAAGTCGCTTTTGGCATGGCCGAAGGCCACCTGCGTCGTCAAATTAGGCCGCTCACGAGACGTGGCAGGTGGCCTTCGGCCATGCCAAGAAAAAGTCAGTGTTTTGGATTAGAATTGGTGGGGATTTTAATCGCTTCGACGAGCTGCCTACTGTTTTTTCATCTCCGAAAGGCGCCTTTTGATTTCTTCCACGAGCTGGCTTTGCAGGTCAATCTTCTGGGTGGCGTCGGCCTGCTGCTCTTCGTTTTTCACGATGTTTTCCTTGGCCTGTTCGATTTTCTTTTCGGCATCTTCGATGTCCCTGTGGTAGCCATTGTTCTGGCGCTGGAGTTTGTCCATATCGTTCTTGTGAGACTTGAGCTTTTTTTCGGCATCCTCCAATTCGTTTTTTGTGTTCTCCACTTTCACCTCGTGGGCAAATTTCAGGAGCATGTCTTCGGCCTCCCGGTATTGTTGCTTTCGGCTGCTGTCAAGGTATTCGTCGCCGAGGTCGTACCAGGTGAGTAGTTCCACGTAGCCGTCCATATTGACGGTGGTACGGGAATAAATAGTCAGCGTATTCACACCGCCAATGCCGACGATGGAGGCACCGGTGGTTACATCTTCCTTACCACCCCTGACGCCTTTGGTCTTGCCGCCGTAATCTTTCAGGAAGTCTTTCCAGGTTTTTTCAACGAGCCTTTCGCTGGCAACTTCGAGGATGACGATGAGGGCATTGTTCGTGCCGTTTACCATGTTTTCTTCGCTTTCATAAACCTTGCTGGTGAAGGATGTCTGGGTCTTTTGGGTGCCTATCGGCTCCATATCCACCACTTGACTGAAAGCGTTGGAACTAAAAATTGCGAAGCAAAAGAGAAGAAATAGGGGAAGCGTTTTCATGATTTGAAATTTTGTGATGTTTGATTTGACTGGTTTTGTGCTGCGGTGTCACGTTGATTTGTCAGAACAAGCGATACATTTGTGCCGATATGATGGACAAACCTTGGCACAAATATCTGATATTCGGCCTATACTGTGTGGCTATTTACTTCCCGGTGTTCCTGCACCTCGACTGGCAACTGATGAACAACTGGGACGAATCGCTTTTTGCCATGCGGGCTGCCTATATGTCGGAGGAGGGCCACTACCTGCGTGATTATAGCCTCTGGGTAGATGGCGGCATGCTCCATCGCAGCACTAAACCTCCCTTCACAACCTGGCTCCAGGTTCTTTCTTTTAAGGCTTTTGGCATCAACGAGTTGGCGTTGCGCTTACCCATTGCGCTTTGCACGTTGGGCTTGACGATGCTCTTCCCTTGGTTTTCGAGAAAAAAATTGGGGAGTGTCAATCTTGGCTACTGCGCCGGCTTTGTACTGGTCACCTCGTTGGGTTTTGTGCGGGAGCATGGCAGCCGCACCGGCGATCAGGATGCTGCACTGGCATTTTATATGCTTGCTGGCGCAATGGCCTTCTACAATTATCTGGACGCTGCGGAACAACGAAAACGCCATGGCTGGCTGGTTGTTTTTACCATCGCCACCATCGCCGCTGTGATGACGAAATATGCCTTTGGATTGTTGTTTTTCCCGGCATTTTTGATTTACGCCGTTCATAAAAAACAGCTTTGGAACCTGCTGAAACGAGGCTCTACTTGGCTGGCACTGCTGGCTGTTGTACTGTCGCTGGGTGGTTGGTTGGCGTACATCGAACATCAGTTGCCGGGGTTCGTGGATCGGGCTTTTCACCATGAAATGGCCGATAGGTACTCCGAATCCTATGCTGGCCATGACCATCCGTTTAACTACTATTTTATTAGGCTTTGGGAAAAAAATTATTTCATGCCTTGGCTGTTTTTACTAGTGAGCCCTTTGTTTTTGTTGTTTTCAAAACAGCGCACCAGCCTTCAGGATTTCAGTCTGCTCATGTTCCTTTGTGCAGCGGTGGAATTGCTGGTTGTTTCGCTTTCAAAAACCAAAACTGACCACTACGACATGGTGGCGTACCCGCCAATGGCCATGTTGGCAGGTGTTGGGCTGTACCAGTTGGGCTTGGCAATCAGGCAGCTTTGGCAGGAAAAAAGCCATCGGTCCCTGGCACTCACAGCAGCAATTTTCGGAACGATTGTGCTGTTGATAATGCCCTATCAAGCGATAATCGAGCGGGTTTACAAACCCAAAATGAGCGACCGCACGATGTCCTACGGTTATTTGCTCCGCAAAATGCAAAAAAAACAGCCCGGGATCAAGCAGTTCACAATTCTGGCACCAGTTTATACCGGACAGGTGAACTACTACACTGGATTGCTGAACCGGAAAAAAGGCTATAAAATCAAGATGAGCGAGCATCCGAAACTGGTGGAGGTAGGAGACACCGTCGTCGCCTGCGAGCCCAAAATGCTCGACTCGCTGCGGGCGCACTACGAGCTGAAAGTCATCGAAACTGAGGAAAGGTGCATTTTGGCAATTGCCAAAGGGAAGAAGGAATTGGGAATTGGGAACTAGGAATTTTGTCACCAATTCCCAATTCCCAATCACAAATCAATATTCGGCCTAACGTTTTCGCCGCTGGCGTAAAATTCAGTGATGATTTTGACGGCCTCCTCTGGCTCGTCCACTACCCAAAACAGGTCGAGGTCGGTGGGGTTGACGTTTTGCTCCCGCTCCAGCATGACCGTTTTTATCCATTCGACCAGTCCTTCCCAGAAACTTTTCCCGAATAAAATAATGGGCACCCGTTCGATGCGCTTGGTCTGCACCAGTGTCAGCACCTCGAAAATCTCGTCAAGGGTGCCGAAGCCGCCGGGCATCACGACGAAGCCCTGGGCGTATTTCACGAACATTACCTTCCTCACAAAGAAGTAGCGATGCTCTAGGTTTTTATCATTGTCAATAAAAGGGTTGTGATTTTGCTCGAAAGGCAGGTGGATGTTGAGACCCACGCTCACGCCGCCATAAAGTGATGCGCCTTTGTTGCCGGCTTCCATGATGCCAGGGCCGCCTCCTGTAATGACCCCCCAACCTGCTTCGGTCAATAGCCGGGCAATGTCAACCGCTGCTTTGTAGTATTGGTTGTCAGGCTTGGTGCGTGCCGAGCCGAAGATGGAGACACAGGGTCCAATTTTGTTCAGCCGCTCGAAGCCGTCCACGAATTCCGAAACCACCTTGAACATCGTCCAGGAGTTTTCGGCCCTTAGTTCAGCCCACTGTTTCATTTGGTGCTTGGCTACCATTGGGGCACTGTTGTGATTATCGCTCATTTTCTTTAAAGTAAAAAGTACAAAGGCAAAAGTACAAAGTAGGCACAGGAAAGTCCTGAAAGTATCAGTCGTGGCACTTCTAGCTAACCTATGTTAATACTCGTTGCCTTTTGCACAGGAATTGTTTTTAATGAAAAAAGCCTGCCGGAATTTGCTTCCAGCAGGCTTTTTGTCGCAGTTTCAGCACCACTGATGCCAACAACTGTTCCCGTTACTCTGGTCGCTGAAAAGGACCGACGTAGTTCAGTACGTCCTCATCGGTGATTTCAACCCCGCTGAGGATGATGAGGCGCTCGACCACGTTGCGGAGCTCCCGGATGTTCCCTGTCCAGTTCACGTTTTGCAAAGCAACAAGGGCTTCTTTCGTGACCTTTTTGGAAGCGATTCCATATTCGGTGCAAATCTGTTCAATGAAATGCTCCACCAACATCGGGATGTCGCCCCGCCGGTCGTTGAGCGGTGGCACTTCGATGATGATGACGGCGATACGGTGGTAAAGGTCCTCGCGGAAACGCTTGGCTTCAATTTCTTCCCGGAGGTCTTTGTTCGTGGCGGCGAGTACCCGCACGTCCACCTTGATTTCTTTTTCGCCACCAACTCTGGTGATTTTGCTTTCTTGCAATGCTCGCAGGACTTTTGCCTGTGCATCGAGGCTCATGTCTCCTATCTCGTCGAGGAAAATGGTGCCGCCGTTGGCTTGTTCGAACTTGCCAAGGCGCTGTTTGTGGGCTGAGGTAAACGAGCCTTTTTCGTGGCCAAAAAGCTCGCTTTCAATGAGTTCCGAAGGAATGGCTGCGCAGTTCACTTCGATGATGGGGCCTTTTGAGCGGTTGCTTTTTTCGTGAATCCAGCGGGCCACAAGTTCTTTGCCTGTGCCGTTGGAACCAGTGATAAGCACCCGAGCTTCCGTCGGGGCAATCTTGTCAATGGTCTCTTGGATTTTCAACATGGTGGCCGACTCGCCGATCATCTCCTGCGTTTTGTAGTGGGAGACTTTTTGCTTCAGCACCTTGGTTTCAGTGATGAGGCTGGACTTGTCGAGGGCATTTCGCACAGTGATGAGCAGGCGGTTGAGGTCGGGTGGCTTGGAGATGAAATCGAACGCTCCTTTTTTCACCGCTTCCACCGCCGTGTCAATGTTGGCATGGCCGGAAATCATGACAACCGGAGTGTCAGGTGCCAAGGTTTGGATGCGTTCGAGGGCCTCCATGCCGTCCATTTTCGGCATTTTGATGTCCATCAGGATTACGTCGTACTGCGTTTTTTTCAACTGCACGAGGCACTCCAGCCCATCGCAGGCTTCGTCCACCTTGAACTTTTCGAATTCAAGGATTTCTTTTAGTGTACGCCGGATGGGTACCTCGTCGTCAACAATTAAAACATGTGCCATGGTGAGATTATTCTTTAATTATCTTTGGTTTACGTATTCAAAAATTTATTCATTAATGCAGTCCAATTTGTACGCCAAAGGTAGGTATTTGGTTGCAAACCATTTTTAATACGTTGCACCAACTGCTCAAAAAATCTGGCATTGCGCTGCGCTTTGCTGCAAAAAGAAACTCGGTGAAAAGGAACTTGGGCGTTCTTTTACTTGAGGGGGAATGACGATGGGTGAGCTTTCAAAATTTTCTTGATTCGCAAAAATAGTAATAATTGTCAATTGTTGTAAAAAGTAAAAAAGAAAAGCCACTCCCGGTTTTGCGCAGGAGTGGCTCATAATTATACTTTGAAAGTATAGCAAATGCCGATTGATACCATCAATTGGCATCCACCACATCGCCTGATCCCGAAATATGCGAATTGATAGTTGGGTAGCCCTTGAAATAAACATTGCCGCTGCCGCTGATGCGCACATCCAGCACCTCCAGCACGTGTACCGAGGCATCTCCGCTACCGCTGATGCTGATGTCGGCCTTCTCCACAGGCATGTTAAACGCCTTTAGGTCGCCGCTGCCGCTGATGTCGAAGTCCAATTTTTCTGCCTCGCCCTCCAATTCCACTTGGCCGCTGCCACTGATTTTGCCGTCCACTTCTTCGGCGTACAGCCCAAGGCACAGCTTTCCACTGCCGCTCACCCGCAACACGATGTCCTGAACGGTATAGAAATTATCGCCTCGGATTTCGCCAGAACCCGAAATGGCTAAGTACCTGATGTCGGGCATGGTGATGTAGATTTCAAGGTCATAGCTTTTAACACAGTGGTCAAATTCAATCGTCCAGGTATCGTCCTGTACGTCCAATTCCAACTCGTCAATGATGTTGGACTCGCCCTTGGCCACCACTTCAAACACGTCGCCCTGCATGATGAAGACTTTTGCTTCGCAACTGAGCTTTACCCCTGTAAAATCAGGCGTATTGAGTACCCGCTCCACTTCGGGGCCTTCACCTTTTTTGCAATTGCCGAACCAGCCGTCATCATCGTGATAGCAGGATGTATTAGTGAAAATGATGCTTGAGAGCAGTAGCAGATAAAAAAATGATTTTTTCATGGCTTAAGATTTTGAATTAGCATGGTACGCGAGGAGGATGGAACACGGATTGGACGGATTTGGCGGATAAAAACGGATTTTATCTGTGTAAATCTGTCTAATCCGTCCAATCCGTGACCCATCCTCCTCGCGTGTCTTAGGGTTTGCGCAAAAATAACTTCCTATTTATGTTTATATTTGCGCAATGGGAAACAGGGCAAAATTAGTAGAAGATTTGAGACAAAAATGGGTACAAGTATCACCTTACTTGGATGAGCGTAGCAAACGAATATTA
>JAIPBL010000072.1 GCA_021739645.1 Saprospiraceae bacterium
CAGAAATGCTCAACCTTGTAACGGCGGACATGACTCCGAGAGCTATCCATTTTTAGGTGGGACTGCGACGTCCTTGGCAGCGGAATGCGCCAGGTCGCGGTTCTCCGAGAGCTATCCATTTTTAGGTGGGACTGCGACAAGTGAAAAACATTTGGCTGATAATAATTATCAGCTCCGAGAGCTATCCATTTTTAGGTGGGACTGCGACACGAGTTCCCAGCTGTTGGTGTGGTACTGCAGGACTCCGAGAGCTATCCATTTTTAGGTGGGACTGCGACGCAGGATACTATTGTCCTCCGCGATGTTCCCCTCTCCGAGAGCTATCCATTTTTAGGTGGGACTGCGACAAGCCACTGTCAATTCTCTGCCTTGGCTGGTAAATCTCCGAGAGCTATCCATTTTTAGGTGGGACTGCGACCAAAATGGCCAGAATCAACAAGATGTAAGGTAGCTCCGAGAGCTATCCATTTTTAGGTGGGACTGCGACTAAGTTATGCCGACCAATACTCCTGATGTGTCGTTGAAGTGCCTTTCCAATTAAGTGAGGACTGCGAACTTATTTTAAAGAGGGATACATGTAATTCCTAAAATCAGAGGAGGTGGTAAAACAAAAAAGGCTGCCCCAAACGAGGGCAGCCATAGGGTTTTAGGGTGGTTCAAGTGGGTTATTTTGTGATAACCATACGCCTAGTAATCATTTTTTCACCTATTGCCATTTTCACAAGATAAACGCCAGACGGTCTATCCGAGAGGTCAAAGGGAATTTTGAGTGTATTGCCGTACTGTTCTGCAACTAGAAGTTGACGACCAGTAATATCATAAATAGCGACTTGCACTTGCATCGCCTCCGCCATTTCAAGGCTTATTGAGAATTTGCCAGTCGATGGATTGGGTGACATTTCAATCCCCAAGACATTTTCGATTGTCTGACTGCCAGACACAATACCTATATTTTGAACTGCCGTGCAACCATTTGCGTCGGTGACGGTGACGCTATAAGAGCCGGTTGGTAGGTTTGTGGCTGTCTGAGTGGTTTGCCCGTTCGACCAATTGTAGGCATAAGGTGACACTCCATTTGTTGGAGTCGCCGTTGCCGTGCTGTTTCCATTGTCAACCACTGATAAGGATAGCATACTGTTCGCACATGGCAGGATACAGTTGGCATTGCTGATACAGGTAATGGCTGGCCAGCCATTGTCGGTGGAGAGGTTGCTTCCGCCACCACAATGCCCGGCTTCATTGATGATGATGAGGTAGGTGCCGCTCTGGCTGGCTGTCCAGGTGATGGTGCAACCGTCGCCATCACCGAGGCCAGATTTGTCCACATTGCCATTAGGGGCGATGATGGTAAAATCCGGCACCCAAGTACCTGCTCCAACGCCATTGCACATGCTGAATGCGTAGGTGCCGCCTTGGATAAACCCTTCGATTTCATAAGCTTCCGAGGCCCACACGGAGAAATCAGAAATTTCGTAAAATGGGCAACCAGTGCCATCATTGCACGGTGCGCCTCCAAATTCTTGATTGAAGTTAATCCAACCTGTTGTTGGGCTTGGGTTTACCCAGTCGGAGCAGGGCAAGCTAGGGCCGACCGTAATGCTTCCTGAAGCGGAACAGCCATTGCCATCCGTTGCCGTTACAGTATATGTCCCAGTTGTCAAGCCAGTTGCCGTTTGCGTGTTCTGACCATTCGACCATTGATAGCTATAGGGCGGAGTTCCACCCTGTACGATTGCAGTAGCAGTTCCATTTCCGTTGTTGGTTACGGATACTGAGCTTGGCCCGGAAGTACCGCAGTTAAAGGTAATTGTAATGGTGCCATTGCTCATGCTTGCCTGAACCTCATCATTTAGGTCAACGAAGTATTGTGATGTTGGGTCATCCGTGAATGCCAATGTTGTGGTGCCCGTATTGCCTACTGCTTTGAAGCGAAGCGTGAAAACGGTGCTTGCATCTGGCAATGAAATTCCAGCTCCGTTGAACCAAGTGAAACCCAATTTCCCCTGTGACACAGTGGCTTGATTGAAGTTTGTAGCTTGAAGTGCTAGCGTCGGATTCATAGTGGGGATGCCCTGGAACTCCAGTTTTGAAGCATCCCAACCCATCGAGAATTGGACACCGGTCATGTTTTGGAACCCGCTGGTTTTCACTGGAATTTCCACAAAATCGCCTGATTGCACGGTTGCATTGTCAAGATAGAAACTCAAAGCAACACTGTTCCCATCGCTTACGGCAGACACGTTGTTCCCAAGCAATCCAGGAGGATTGGTCAAGGTGACGTCTCCCATTTTTACTCCGGTAAAATCAATATCCGTAGCACTGGAATTAACGGCGTTCAATGTGATGGCTTCCGGAAAAGCACTCGCAAAAGGGTTCTGTGGGTTTGGGAAAACAAAGGATTTTGGAACAAAGCGCCAAGAATCCACTTCGGGAAAGTCGTTGATGATTCCAAGTATCAATCTTTGGATCTCTGATAGGTCACCAACATTGATACCTGTGTTGGAAGGCTTTGCATTTGCTGCAATTCTTTTGTAAGGGGTACTTAGTGGCTCCAGGTTCAGAATATGCCTTTGTATCTTGGAGAGGTCGCCAACGTTCACGTTATTGGTGTAGTTAATATCCCTTTTCGGGGTTAACACATAATTCCCTCCGGCACTCAAGTTCTGGAAACAGTAATTTCCTTGTGCATCGGTAGTGGCGGTCTGGGTTGATGTCCCGCCAGATAGCGTTACAGTTACATTAGGGATGGGTGCATCATCTTCCCTTTTTATTTTGCCACAAAGCTGTATTGCCGTAGAGACACATGCTGATCCATTGTTCATTATAGGAGCTACACCAATTGAGGCACCATTTACGGAAACCTCTGCATAAACTGGGGTTGGATCATCTGTAAAGGAGATGGTAGAGTTTTGCCCATTTGCTCCATTTATCTGAATCCGAACCGTGCCAATAACAGAATTATCTGCCAAAGTCAACGGATTGCCATCAGACCATAGCATAGAGCCGACGCTTGAATTATCATCTGAGGCAATTGCCGAGCCGGGCAAGTTACTAGCTGGGATTATCTCTGTCAAAAGGCCAACAGCCGTATTGTTGAGCTTTATGGAAAATTGAAAATTCAGCACATTGGTAAAATTGGATACCCGTATTGGGACTTCTATAATTTGTCCTTGTGCGCCACAAATATTATCAGCAATATCAAACTGCATGGAGCTGGCAGCTGGTATCGGCACAATCATACATTTTTGTTGCGAAGCACAGCTGCTGTTCGACACCGTCAGGCAGCAGTTCCAAGTGCCGGGCGAAAGTGCCTGCACTGGATTAGCTTGGGTACTGGTCAATGTGGTGGCGCCATTCGTGAAGGTCCATGCGCTGGCCGTGTAGGAAGGTGAACCTGAGCTTGAATTTGTAAAGGTCACCGTAGTTCCAGCAACTACATAGGTATAATTGGCTGTCAACTGGCACGGAGGCGGGTTGAAAGGCACGCTGAGCGTCTTACAACAGTAGTAGTAGCATCCTGAACCAGTATCATAATACCTGACATAAATTGTAGGCGAACTGCCAGGTTGGAAAGTTGTCGTGATGGGATTATTGCTCCCAAGGGCATTTGTTCCGTCAAACCACTGGACTTGCTGATATGCAGGGCTAACCTGTAAAGTAGTGCTGCCATTCTGCCCATAGGTAGGCGTTATCGTCGTTGAACAACCAACTGGGTCGCAGAGGTAAAAGGTCAAACAGCAGATGCGCCAGCAATTGCAGGACTGGTCGAAGTAGCGGACGCTGACCGTTCGAAACCCACAGCTTCCTGGAGCAGGTACAGGTAATGGCTGCGAAATATTACTGCCCGTACCCAAAGGAATGATGTTAGGGCTGTCCACCTGCCATGAAATATTCTGATTGTTGTTGGATGGAGCCAAGGTAAAAATATAGCCCTGATTGGCCGTGTAATTCAATGTAATGCTGCCGCAATTAAATGGGTTGCATAAATAAACCTTGCGGCAGCAGATATACCAAGCCCCATTCCAAAAATACCGCACAGTGATGGTGCGCTCGATGCATGTTCCCGGTACAGGAAGGATGGTGGATTGGGTGCCCGTGCCAAGGCTTGCGCCAGTTTCGTCCACAACCCAAGAGACATTGGTGGCCCCGCTAAGGTTCAAGGTGAATTGATAGCCAGGATTGCCCGTGGATATGTAGTTGTAAGAAAAGTCAAAACAGCTGAAGGGATTGCACAAGTAAACCTTGCGGCAGCAGATATACCAAGCCCCATTCCAAAAATACCGCACAGTGATGGTGCGCTCGATGCACGACCCAGGAACTGGAAGGATGGTGGATTGGGTGCCCGTGCCAAGGCTTGCGCCAGTTTCGTCCACAACCCAAGAGACATTGGTGGCCCCGCTAAGGTTCAAGGTGAATTGATAGCCAGGATTGCCCGTGGATATGTAGTTGTAAGAAAAATCCAAACAGTTGAATGGGTTGCATAGGTAAACCTTGCGGCAGCAGATACGCCAGCAAGTGCCGTCAAAATATCGAACGGAAATCGTCCTTACCGTACATTGTGATGGAATAGGAACACTGATTTGGGTGCCTGTCCCGATTTGGACGCTGGGATTGTCATCCCAAGACCACGTGGCGGAACTGGGCTGCCCACCAGTTTGCAGGTTGAATACCATCTGGCTGCCATTGAAAGAATATAGCACGCTAGACTCACAATTTACGGGTGCCGCAATGCAGTATTTGCGGCAGCAATATTCAACGCAGCCATTAGAGCCAATGTAAGGGAAGCAAACATCGTAACTGTCTGGTCCAGGAAAAGTAATAGGGACTGAAGTGTTGGTAGCTCCAGCCACATTTTGGTAGCCAGATTGTGCAGTGCCGATTTGCCAAGTGTATCCAGGTGCCATTGTTTGGCCTGTGGAAGTAAAGGTGTATAGGAGCGGATTGGAATTTCCGCCAGCTTGGATATAAACAATATTGCCACAGTTGAAATTGTAGGTGGGGGCAGGGCAGCAGTTCCAATCCACCTTCAAGGTATAATCGCCAAAAATACCATTGTAGCCATCCACGACCACATAGTAAGTTCCAGCTGTAAGGGTAACTTGTATTTGTTCGTTCAAAGTCCCTGCATTGGTGCTCCATTCAATGCATTGGTCTTTGTCGCAGGTAGAAAGCAAAAAAAGTTCAAGGTTGGAGGAAATGTTAGTCAGGCTTATATTAACCAATCCCGTGGTTGGCAGGATAAAGCGATGGATGCGTTCAGGGCCAGTATTGGATGAGTTCCGCTGAAGTGGGCTAGTATTTGGTTTGGTGTATATACTGGCATTGCTTTGTGAGAAATTGGTCGAACTGGAATAAATAACTCCACAGGTTAAGTTTGGCGCAATAACACTGCTACAATCCAGTTCTTTGCAGAAAAAATCAATGCTGAAGCTCCCTTGGGAAGTTGCATATTCCCCATCCACGACGATATAATAGGTTCCTGCAGCAACCGGATACACGATTGCTTCAAGATTACTTGTGGTATTGCTTGAAGTGCTCGATGATAGGCACGTCACAGTATTGCAGTTGTCAGCCAATAAAAAGAGGTCCAAGTCAAGACCGGGAATTAATATCTCCATGCCAATCTGTAAATCACCGGGCTGCGTGAGCGTGATTTTATAGACTTTTTCGGGGCCAGCGAAACCTGCGTTTGACACACATGGATAGCTGGAAATATTGTTATTGCCGCCAATAGTGCTTTGGTTGGGAAGGAATGTTCCGCATGAGACGGGTGTTGTATTTGCACAGAAGGAAGTAGAACCGCAGTTGGGGTCAGGATTCCATTTCACTAATGAAAAATCATAATTATCTACATTGGAATTGTAGTAATTGCCTGCAACAAAATACTTATTGTCAGCGGTTTTTTCAATATCCTTCGAATAACCACCAAAATTTGGAACAAGATAAGAAGTCGTCCAAATAATGCTATTACTGTTGTGCTTTTCTATGATTTGAGAGTACCCACTGAATTGGTAGCTGTCAAAGCAGATTACATAATTGTTGTCACATGAATTGACTAAGCCCCTTGGAACTATAGGATGACCAGTTCCTGTACCGCCAAAACCTACGGTTTTTTTCCAATTTACAGCTAAGGAAGCATTCCCTTTTAACAGCCAATACCTATTCATCGGAAAGTTAGATGCAATATTTTCGTAGCCAGTATTTCCATTTGTGCTTTTACAGTAGGAATCAGCAAGCAATGCGAATCCCCCATCGGGAGTGGCAATGCCATCAATGAAGCCATCTGGCGTATTACCACCTAAATATAAAGGGTTAACTATCATATTTAATGAACTATTGAATTTGTCAACCACTACATCACTGTAGTAACCATTATAATTGATAGCAAAAGTGCCGCCATTCGATGGGAAATATGGCGAATCAGTTAATACCCAAACTGGCCCACCGCCTGTCCAGCAATCCTGTTGGTTGGAAAAATACTTTTCGCCAAAAGCATAGTAGGATGAATTGTCAGAACTTTTTTCGATTTTAAGGACTGCATAGCCGCTTGAAGCAACACCACTATTTACAACTCCAAAGCTCTGGTTAAACATCCAAACACGCCCTTCGGAATTGGGTGCTGAACCATACGGAGGAACAGCACCAGTTGTCCAACGTGCCCCTCCCACAACCAAATCTGAATTGTTTGTTGCTTTTGCTATCGTATATCCTGTGTTAGATAAGGCAGGATTTGCATTTGCATAGGCTTGCTCTGTGAAAACTCCTGCGAAAGTATATTTCACCAACCAAACCAAGGCTTTTCCCGTAGCAGCATCCTGTTTTTCTCCGATGATGAAATAGCCATCGCTGACTTCCACAGCCGACCGCAATACATCGAATCCAGCGCCGCCTGGTTGTTTATCCCAAACTACTCCACCATTGGAGTTAAGTTTGATGACACGACCATCCCAGTCATCGCCACCACATTGGAACGAGCCAACTAGGAGTTGCCCACCGTCACTGGTAGCAAGCACAAAAGCTGCCTGCTCTTCTTTGTTGTCAAAGCCACATAGTGGGGGTGAAACTGGATAAGCGGTGGAATTTAAAAAAGTCGGGGCATTTTGGGCAAGCCCAATTATAGCCCAAAGCCATAAAAACAATGTCAATGTAGTGAATTTCATAAGATGAGGGTTTAGAAAATGGATAATAGAATTTCACCCCTACTAGTAGAACTTGTAAAGGGGAAAAGATGAATTTGATAGTTAAGCTGTTGTCCTAAGCAGTTACAACGGTTATACCTGCTGCTGTGATTTCAAAGCGCTTTGTGCAATCTTGAGATTTTCCTGCGCTTGTTCTTGTAGCAACTTATTTGTGTTTTCAAGTTGCCGAATGGTGGCCTCAGCCTGCTTGGTTCCAAAATAATAGGCAATGATTGACCCAATCCACGCTCCCAGCAAGGGAAGTACCGAATTGAAAATGGACTTGGCAGCATCCAAGGCCGGGGCGTTGCCTCCACCTGCATACTTCATCACAACTATGGCCAGCACAATAATGCCTCCAAGGCAGAGTACAAGCAGCAGAAGGGCCAGCCAGAATTTTTGAAAATCGTTGGGTGGGTTGTTAGATGTTTGTGACATGAATTTATTATTGAAAATTGAACACGATTTTTAAAACTTTGGCTCAGCAGTATTTTCCTCCGATTTGGTAACATTGAAAAACACATTGACACCTAGTCCGAGCCATGCCTTGCTATTGTATTTCCATTTGACAGTATCTTTGTCTGGATTTCCCAGCCAATCCCCTCCCCAAAACAGACCAATATTTACGTATGGTTTCGGTTTTACTAATACCCCTAAAGACGCAGTAAAGGCCGCAGCCGTCCTTTGGTCTTCGGTTATTTCGCTATTATTTTTTGTCAATACGACACTCGTCAACCCGACACCAAGTGCAAGGTCAATAAAAGACTCGGGCGTATCTTTGCAGCCCCATCCAACTACAAAATTGGCAGAAAGCGAAAGGCTGGATTCAAAGTCAAAATTTGACTTTTTGCCGATGCCACGCAACCTTACTGGTATGGTATAGGCTCCCGCAGAAAAACCTTTGAAGACCCTGTAAATCGGCTCTGTCAGACGCTCAAATTTTTCCAACGTCATTTGAAGCACTTCATCGCTGGTTACCCCGTCAGCCAAGGATTCCCAATAAGTGTAGCTTACCAAGTTTTCCTCAATATCTACATCTAGCACATTAATTTTTTTGCCTTTCACCACCTCCACAGGTGTTCCGGTTTCTGTCAATTGATAGTTATCGTTTTGAGGAATATTTGATAAAAACCTATAATTTCCACCTATCACAATTTGTGCTTTTGCGTTTTGAACGAAAAAGGCCAAAACGAACCCTGTCAACAGGACAGCCTGCTGAAAAAAATGCTTTTTCATTTGATAAGAATTTAATGTTGTGAAAGAAAATGCAAGAGCGCATCTATATCGCCATGACAATCAAAAACAGCCAAAAACTTATCGTTATTCGGACTGGTCAAGGCCAGAAGGTACTGGCAACTTTCCCGAAGTTGAAATAATGCTTGAGGCTTAATAAGCTGTTTTTCATAATCTATTAGCACCACATCCGGTTGTAACCGTTGTGCTGCCTGTATTCCCTCAGACCAAGTATAGCACTTCCCGATGACCCGTAGCGCTGGCAATTGCTGCTGGAGTTTAGCTTCCAGTTCGTCCATCGCTACGGGGTCTTCGGAAAGGAGGAGGAGTCGCATGGGTGTGCCTTTATGAGCTTAATCGTTATAACCTCCTTCTACAATAAGTTCATTGCTCTGGAAATTGATATTGACTCCATTTTTACTGTTGCCATTGAGTTTGAACTTAAAATAGCATTGAGAAAAATTCCCTCTAATATCGTCAATGCCGATGAAATAATAATCGCCAACACTATCTTTTTGGATTTCAAATTCTGGCCTCCTATTGGTATTAGTTGGCATTTTAACTGTAATGAATCGGTTATTATGAGGGGCGGATATCACTAATACACCATTATCCACGCGTAGTCCAAACTTTGTAGTTCCAATGTTCTGGCAGCATACCAATGTGCCATTTGTGCCATTCTCCCACAATTCGAGGTTGTTATAGACAATTGAGCCAGTATTGATAAACTCAAATTGTTGTTGAACTTTTCCAGATGTGGTGCCTGAAGGCAGTGTCAAGGTTCTGGTTTTGTTGATGCAGTTGTTTTCGCACATGATAATCTATTTTAGATGTTAATTGATGAAATCTCTCACGAGTTCCTTGGTCAAGCAATGCAGCCCTCCCTTCTCGGTTAAGAAGGGGATAAAATCTGCACTGATTGACACTATTTGAAAGTGATACTTAGTCCAAAAATCTTGATTTTTTTTTTGAATTGCCCTTAATTGTCCAAAAACTGGTTCCTTAGCATCAAAGGAAGCCAAGTAATCTGGAAGCCACACAATTTTTTCTCCACCACTCCTTTCCACAAGGCAATTGTTGTAGAACAAAAAAGTCCAACTCCCATTATTTAGGGAAACACATGGAATCTCGTTTCGTACTATCTCAAAGGCAGATTGGAGTTGTGCTTTTATAGTGTTTAATTTACCGTTCAACTCATCAATCCGCTTACCATAATTTGTATTCACGTCCAACAAAGTAGCTAAGAGTATCAGTGGTTTAGAATTCAATTGTTCACCAGTTGGGGTAATAAAAATATCTATGTGGATTAAATCATCGTCTATAGCCATTAATGCATTCTGTTTCTTCAATGAATTTTTGTTTGAACAAAACCAATTATTCTTGTTGAACAAAACATTTGATTCCTTTACTGGAAGAGCAACCGGAACTATCTTGTTTATATCACAATAAAGATTTTCAGAGATGAGTCTGAGCACATGTTCCCGTTTAATGCTATCTGGCAAATTGCGTTCCCCAAAAAGATGAAATTCAGTTTCTTTAATGGTAGTTTGGCCAACCAAATAGTAGCCTTCTATTTCAAAAATATCTCCTCCCGCAAATACAATATCTCCACTGTAACTTACCTCTCTGAACAAACCCACCGTTTTTAATTCGTCAAGAATAGGGTAATCGCCATTGTGTGTTGTCCCAAGTAAATATTGAGCACTACTCCCGTCTTCAAAAACTAAAAACGGGTCTCTTACCCAGCGGCTAAAAGTTCCAACATGCCTACCAGCCTCTGGTGAAATGAGTAAGAGTTTTGAGGGGTCAATATCACTCGTTTCGTTAAGAACAACTATGCTTTGAATCCTTTCTTTAAACCACAACTCCAAAGTATTGGATTCATCACGAGTCCTACTCCAGACTATCAATTGAGTATGCTTCGGCTTCTTTTTGAAAACCTGTAAGAGGATTTCTAAAAAACTGGCTCTTTCGAAGGTGTCAAGTCCGGTTTCATCCACCATCAACAACCTCCTTATTCTCCCATGCACAGATGACTGCAATCGTAACGCCATAGTTTTATTTTTCCGAAGGCCAAACACAATCGTTTTCAATTGCATTTTCGCCTTCATTTTTTCGATGAAACAAAAGTACCTGTTCAAAACAGCCACTCAAAAAAAAGAAACTTGATTTGTAAAAACCCAAACACTTGCAAACTCGCCAAAACGCCCTATTTTGCGGGCATTTCTATGAGAAACCAACAAAAAGATGCAATACTCTGACGACCTCTTCCAATTGACGAAATCCCTCACAAAATCTGAGAAAAGATACTTCAAGATGCAGGCTGCCTTGCAAAAGGGGGAAAAAGACTACCTACTGCTCTTTGAAGAGATGGACGCCTTGGTCAACAAGGAAGACGGCGATTCAAAATATGATGAGGTCAAGTTACGCACCCGTTTGAAGGGAAAGGTTGGTTCCAACCAGTTCCATGTACTGAAGAACTACCTGTTGGGGTTGATAATGAAATCACTTCGGAGCCTCAGTGAAAAAAATGACTACGAAGAACAGATTACGACCCTGTTGTCCGATGCCCGGATATTAGAGCAAAAAGGGGTCTATGACCTCAGTTTCAAGAAATTGGAATCACTAAAAGCGCTCTGTCTTAAATACGAGAAATACACATTTGTCATAGAAGCATGTTCGATGGAAGCCACCCTTCTGGCTAGAACAGCCATCAATGAAGCAGAGGAAAAGCTTGGCGCATTGAAAAACGCCATTGACAGGTTCAGCAATTTACTTTTTAACATCAATTCGTACAATGACCTCAAACACCGAGTGTTGGCACTATACAGACAGGAAAACAGGGCTAGGAATGAGGCAACCAAGGCAAAGCTAGATGCCATGCTCGAAGAAGAGTTGATGCAAAACGAAAATTTACCGGCCACATTTCATTCAAAAGTGGCGTTTTACCACAGTTGGGCATTGGCCTCACTGATGCAAAGTGAACTTGAAAAGGCCAAACACTACTATAAGTGTCTCTTGGAGATTTGGGCAGGTTATCCGCACTTCAAAGAGGCACATCCTTCCTTGTACATCATTTATTCCTCAAATTATTTGGTGTGTTGCCACGCAGTCCAGGATTATGCTCCATTTGAAGAATTGCTAAATGAATTAAAATCACTGCCTGTCCATACTGTTTACGAAGAGGCTGAAGCATTTCAAAATATCTATTTTTTGGAGCAATTGCAGTTCATGAACAGCATTATGCTGTCACCTTTACTTTCTGTAGCAAGTAAGGCAAAAACTCTTTCCAATGAAATTGAAGTAGGGCTGAAAAGGCATGGAAATAAAGTCGTCAAATCACGGGAACTTTCATTGTTGCACAATACTGTGGTAATGTTTTTTGCCTTAGGCGATTTCAATGAGGTGTTGCATTGGGTAACAAAAATCCACCAAGCATTGGCGGGTTCGGACCAACGAAAGGAAATTCAGCTATTTGCAAAGCTCATCCAGTTGGTGATATACATGGAAAAAGGTGAACATCTTTACATAGACACCGCCTTTAAGAGCTTTGAGTACCACCTCAGGAAAGAGGATAAAATGCATGATTTTGAAGGGCGAGTGACCTTCTATCTAAAGCTGATAGCAACGAAAAAGCAAGATAAAAAAACTGCTTTACAGGATTTCAAAGAAGAGTTAAGTCAATTCAGTGCTCAGAAACTACCCGGTTATGAAGAAATCTGTATTTGGGTTGAGAGCAAAATTAAGAATGTGTCCTTTTTGGAAGTGATGAGGGAGCGATCGAGGGCTTTCTAATCTTGAATTGAATTTCATGAATAGTTTTTAGCCAAACTACCGTCTCCCCCGCCCAAAAAAAACGCCCGTTTTCCCTATACGAAAACGGGCGTTTCTTCTTACCTTTAATCCCGTCAAATCCAGCCTAAGAAAATAACACACCAACCTTTTTCCTCGCCATGCCCAAAATTTACGCCTACATCCGCATCTCCAAGGACTCTTCCGACGCCGAAAACCAGCGCTTCGAACTATTGCAACGATACGGTGACGATGACGGCATAGAATTCATCGAAGAAACCGTTTCCGGCAACACCGACGCCAGCGACCGACAGCTCGGTGCATTAATCGAATCGCTAGAACCCGGTGACACCCTCGCCGTCGCCGACGTCTCCCGCCTGGGCCGCCGCTCCCTCGATGTCATGGAAACTTGCGCCAAGGTGATGAAACGAAAAGCCAGGCTCGTGGCCGTGAAGTCAAACCTCGAACTCAAAGACGACATCGGCTCCGAAGTCATGTTCTTTGCCCTGAGCATCGCCGCCCGGATTGAACGGGAAATGATTTCCGAGCGAACCAAAGCCGCCCTCAGCCGCAAGAAGTCAGAAGGCAAAAAACTCGGTCGCCCCAAAGGCTCCACCAGTACCAACCCCACCCTCGAAGCCCACGCCGCCGACATCGCCACCATGCGCCGCAACGGCATCAGCGCCGCCGCCATCGCCCGCACCCACGGCGTAGCACGGGACACCGTCCGGAAGTTCCTCAAAGAAAAAGGCCTGTAAACCTGCACCCCCGCTGGGCTTCGCCCCCGGTCGGTGGGGATGGGACTGCGCTATTTTCTCCGCAGGACGAAATGCCAGTCCAATCCGGTCATCCCCCACTTGATTTGAAATGTGCTTTTTAGTGCAAAATATGTGCTTATGAGTCTCATTTTCTGTATCTTGCCCCGATATGTAGCACCCCTACACATCGCAGTCCGGATGCGTCAATGCCGGGTAAACTAAGCTGGATTTCTCCACCCCCGGACGCCTCAGGACGGGGGTGTTTTCAAAAACCCACCTACCATGCTGCGAAACATCGAAGCCATCACCAAGGACGCCGACAACGTCACCCGGGAACAGGCCATCGCCGAACTCAACCGGGAAATCGAAATCCGTGTCGGGACAACCAAGAAGCCAGGAGGAGTCTATACCCGTTGGGCCAACGCCGAGCCAGGCGCCATCACAAAGCACCAAGCCTACGAACGCCAAACCGCACGGATGATAGCCTTGCTCCACGTCCTCGAAATGATGGAGGACAAAGACTGGGCCCGGATGCAGCTCCGCTGGAAAACACTCACCATCCAACTTGCCGCTCAAACTTCACTCTTCCAATGACCTACCTAATCTTCGACACCGAAACCACCGGCCTGCCACGCCGCTACGACGCCTTGGCCTCCGACCTCGACAACTGGCCACGAATCGTGCAGCTCGCCTGGGCGCTTTGCGATGAAAACGGCAACCGGCTCAAAACCGCATCCAGCATCATCCAGCCAATCGGCTACCAAATCCCTGCCGGCATGATTCACGGAATATCCCACGAGCAGGCACTCCGTGAGGGAAAGCCAGCCAGCGAAGTCCTCAACCAGTTCCTTTTTGCGCTCCTCGAATCCAATGCCGCAGTCTGCCACAACTACGACTTCGACGCCCCAATCGTCGGCGCCGAATTCCTGCGACTGGGCTGGAAAAACGCCCTCGGTGGATTCCCCGCCTACTGCACCAAGGAACAAACCACCAATTGGTGTCGAATCCCCGCCAAAGGCCGCAACCGTGGCTACAAATGGCCCTCCCTCGCCGAGCTGCACCGCCTTTGTGGCTACGGTGAAATCCCCAACGCCCACGACGCCAGCGCCGACGTGGACGCCACCGCCAACTGCTTCTTTCACCTGCTGTACACGGAGCCGGACGTGTTCAGGCAACCTTATATTTCAGCATGAAAAAGGAAGATATCTCAATCCTGAAAGGGAAAATGAGCCACCAAGTAAGCTACAAAAAACAGAAAGCTTTGCTCAACGATTCCGGAAAAAAAAACATTGTCGAAATCATCAACGAAGGCGCAATCTGCGAATTGAGAGAGAAGCAAATCCTCGACAACCGAGCGCAAACCATCACCATCAAAATCTATTTCAAACCTACCGAATCATGAAAATCAAAGACTTCAACAACCTCCGACCCTCCGACCGCATCGAACACAAGCACTATGGCCATTGTGCCGTCCAAAAATTCATCCCAGATTTCGGCCCAGTCATCCAGCCGCTCACGCACGAGGGGAAAATGAAATTGTACCATCACAGCGCCTACAAAGGAGGACGATACGGAATGCCGCTCCTCGAAAACTCCTACCGAATGTGCCAGCCATCAGCAGCGCCATACCTGCCCATCCAAACCTGCCGCATCTGCGGCTGCACCGACCTCGACTGCACCATGTGCATCGCTATAACGGGTCATCCCTGCCACTGGGTCGCCCCAGACCTTTGCAGCCGCTGCGCCCCCAATTCCCCAATTTCCTAATTTCCTAATTTCCCAATTCCCTCGTGTCCGCTCGCCACACCTGCACCTTCTGCCACGCAAAGCGCTACGCCGACGAAATGTCCCTCGTCCGGCACCGACTTTTTGGCCAGAAAACCGCTTGGGTGTGCTCCTCCCACGTGTCCGAATTTTCGGACATTTTCGACCTAAGAACCCCGCAGCCAAAACCCGTTTTCCTCGAACTTTTCGCAGGCTCCAAGCACATCGCCACCGCCGCCTCGATGCGGGGATTTGAAACCATCACCGTCGATATCGAACCCAAATTCAAACCCGACATCCTCACCGACATCTGCAACCTCCGACGCACCGCCCTCCCCGGTCGTGTGGATGTTGTATGGGCCTCCATCCCCTGCACCGTGTACAGCGTCCTCAACCTCGCCAACCACTGGGACAAAATGTGCATCGGTTACCGCAGGTATTACTACGTCCCGGCCACGCCCGAAGCCCGCCAGGCTTTGCGCATTTTGGGCGCCACCATCCGGCTCATCAAAAAGCTGAAGCCCATCTACTACTTCATCGAAAACCCACGTGGCGCCCTTCGCCACATGCCGCACGTCCAAGCCATCCCGTACCGTCGCACCGTCCACTACACCGACTACGGCTTCGACTACCCAAAGCCCACCGACATCTTCACCAACTGCCCGCACTTCGTCCCCATCGAACCAAAGGGCGCTCCCAGGCTCAACGGCCATGCCGGAATCAGCGAACTAAACAGCGCCTACGAGCGGGCGCTGCTGCCACCCAAACTGATTGGGTATTTGATGGATTGCTTGGGGTTTTTGGTGAGGGAAGAAGCTCCGGACTGCCTTGAAAGCTGAAGGGAAAAATTTCTCAAAGGAAAGTCTTGCTTTGTTGGGTTGATTGTTTGAAATTGCCCCCGCATTCAAAGCGCTTTGGCGCTGAATTCACTGAACACACTGAGGGGAAACTTAAAACCAATCGAATGAAAGTCGTGCCTTGAGCGGTAGGGCTTTTTCTCATTGGATTGACACGCTGAATGATAAGACGTTGAATTTCAATGGGTTGTCGTTCTGTGGGGTGAGGGAATAAAGTTGTTAGTGGCAAGGCTACAGGCCGACAAATACTCGACAAAAAAATTGACCCGCCCATGGATAGTTTGGACTATATAAATAGTGTGGTGTGACAAATATTATCGAGCATATCAAAAATGAAGGGGGTATTCTGTCAGGACAACTTGCGGAATACATCGCAAAAATCCAAAATATTGAAGAAAGTACTGCTCGAAAAAGAATTGAAAGACTCAAAAGCCCTATTCATAAATTAAGGGGATTTTTTGCGGACAACCAATCATTTATATACCATTCCAATAATTACAATAGCCAAGAATACTTTGGTAAACTTGAAGAGGCATTTGAAACATCTGCGAAACGTTGTTTTGCAGTAATTGTAGCCATCAATTATCATCACGGCATAATACTAAAATCAGATTTACCTAATTATACATTCAGCCCGACCTCCAAAATTAAAGGGCATGTACTTTACCCAACGCTAATTGAAAAACTTAAACAGGCAAATGTTCTTCAAGACTACGATGACCAACATTACTGTTTGAACGGTTACATCGCCAAAAATGCTGAGCCAAACTTTAGGCATAATAAGTCTATTCAGTTTGTCAAGGACTTAGTATTAAATCAGTTTGCAAATTGGAGCAAAAATATTGGACTTTGTTCATTTAAAACAGGAGAGACAAATAAGGAAGTTGGTGGTTTTCAATTTGCGTTTGCTTCTCCCTCTTACATAAATGGGCTTGTGCAATACAAAGAAAGTGTTCCAAAACCTGGGTTTGTTGTTGCAGATGTACTTATTGGAAATTCAACGACTACAGAAGAAGTAGAATTCTTTTTACAAAAAATCAATGCTATTCGTGCGTCAAATCCTTCGCTAAAACTATTTCCCGTGTTAATTCTTGACGGTGTAGAAATCAACGCAATGAACAAACTAAAAAAGACAGGGGTTCTGATTGCGACTATCCGAGAACTTTTTGGAGAGAGCTACAACGAGCTTTTAAAGAATCTTATCAATACAATCACTAATGCTGGAGTAATATTAAAAAAGGACCCTGAGAGTTATATCAACTTAATGGCACAACTGACAAAGTTGGTTCATGGAAAAACAAACAATTTAAGAGGGGACTTATTTGAATTAGCAGTAGGTTATTATTACGGCAAGCAATGCACGTCGTTAGACATTGGGAAAAAGGTGAGAATAGAAAATGACATTAAAACAAGGGAGATAGACGTTTTGGCTAATTATGAAAGTGAAGTTAGAGTTGTCGAATGTAAAGGATACAACTATCCTGTTGACAAAGACTATGTAGAGAAATATTTATCTGACAAAATTCCAGCAGTTAGAAAGTGGCTTGAAAAGGCATATCCTAATAAGCGACAAGTTTTTGAGATTTGGAGTACAGGTGGTTTTGAAATTGAAGCGACCGAAATACTACTAAAGGCAAAAACTATCACCAAGAAATATTCGATTGATTATTTAGACAAAACAGATATTCTTGAAAGAGCAAATCAATTACAGACAAGCAAATTTGCTGACATATTGAGAGATTATTACTTTAAAGAAATTATATGAGTACAAAAGCCCGTCACACACCCCCTTCCCAATTTCCCCCAAAACCCCCATCTTTACATCAGAAATCCAGCATTGCATCACCAACCTACCGATAGCTCATGCTACGATTTCTCGCTTTGGCCGCCATTGCCGCAGCCGCCATCACCCTCCATTCCTGCAAACCTGAACCCGACCAGCCGCCGCCCGAGTACTGCCCGGAAGCCACCAAGTTCAGCGTCAACCTCTGCATCGACGACAACCAGGACATTTACTGGACTGGCCTCTGGGACGAATGTTTCAACCTCGGCACACAAACGAGCTGGACGCCCGAACTTGGCATCATCACCATCCGCTCCACTTGGCAGCTCTGCAATTTCGGTTTCCGCTGGAAATCCGTGCAGTACATCTGCCCAGTGCCAGCCTACACCTGGTCCGTCGAACCCGAATACAACTACTGGGTAGGCACCATCAAGTTCCCGCCGAACGAGTGCCTCGCCGAGTCCATCCCGAACTGCTACAACCTTATCATTTACGGGTCGGGATGCCCTTACTGAAATTGAGAACTTGGCTACATTTGCGTCAAACCTGCATACTGAATAAGTATGCTTACCCAGAGAGGCGGCGTTCGGTGACGGACGCCGTTTTTGTTGCTCACCTTTACATTCCCGCCGCCGTTTATATCTCCAATAAATATCTAAACACGACATATCGTGCCACGACACTTTCGCCTTAACTTGCCATCGGTTAAAGTTTCCCTATGCACCCAAGGCGCTTGGGAAATCTCATAGTATGTTTGAGTGCCGTGCAACACTTCTGTGTTTCATGGCATTTTTATCGAAGCGCCCAGAACATGCCTACAACCAAGCCATCCAATGAACCTGTACAACTATTGGCTCCGAATCAAAGGCATGTACCCCACCGCCGTCGCTGACTGCGTTTCCCATTTCCAGCAATCCCACCCGCAGGACTGGCGTGACCACTTCCAAGACCCCGACCAAATCCTCGCCTACCTCGAACGCCGCCGAATCCACATCATCACCCGTAAGCGGGAGGAGCACCAAATCCGTTTCGAGCTGAAAGCCTACGAAGAAACCACCGTCACCGCCTTTCATTTCACCAGTCGGGAAACCGCCCTCTATGACGCCATCGAGCGAGCCTTCCGCATCCTGGAGCAGCGGGAACTTCGCCGCCTCGCCAACGGTGGTGAACAATCCACACGGCGGCGAAAAGCCAAACCGCAGCCCACATACGGGCCATCGTGGGGAGAGCAGGTGAAGAAACAGGAATTTGGGTGATTTTAGGTTCCCAGGTTTGCGGGTTGTGGGAAGTTAATTGTAAAAGCACGAGATTTATTTGTTCATTCTCGCCCAATAATCCCATCTATCCTTGACTGTTTGAGCAACCTTGTCCAATGAAGGCATTAACTGCGATTCGTTAATTCCTTCTCTGTCAAGTAACTGCAAAAGCTGTTCGGCTTCAGATGCAGGCAACACAATTTGGCGTAATAAGGGAGGCTGTGTTGCACCTAAATATTTTTCTGGAAAATTCTGGATAAATTCTTTCATATCTGGAAAGTCACAATGAACCGTGAAAAGCCCATGCTGTGCTCCTAAATATTGATTGGCGTGTCTGGAAACTCTTAAGCTTTTAATTGAATTAATGTTTTTGATGTATTTTGAGTGCTGGATAGCTGGTGCACAATCAGTATTAAATGCCCAGACGCAGATGTTTTCGGGCTGAGAATTTGTTCGGAAGCCACGTCCGACGGCGAAGTATGCCGCAAAATATGGGTTGAGAGTCCAGTCTATTAGCAAGGTAGGGATTCCATGATGTTGAGCAAGCGGCCCTATGTGGAACAACAACTCTTGGTCTGCAAAGGGGTTGTAACGTTCACCAAATAGCAATGGGCTGTGATGCTGTACTAATAAATCTTGCCCGATTTGGGTACCAAGGCTTTCTGCGAGCACGGCAAACTGATAAAGAGCCTCTGTTGCTGTAATAACATCAAGTCTTTCAACAAAAGGTTCTTCAAGTAATTTCGTATGCTTTCTAGTGATTCTTTCTTTGAGATTCGATAACGGATTGCCTGCCTCACGTAAGGCTGATGGGTTCAGTAACCAACTGGCATCCCAATGCCCACGAAAGACCCAAGGGGTTTCAGTTCTGTCATCTTCCCACCAAATAGGATTTGAGCGGCGGATATATAAAAGAAATGATTCGGCATTGAATGGGACACCATTTTTATCCGTAGAAATAATTTCAATATAATCCATTTAGGGTAAATTTTGGAATTAGTGGGAAGTGATTTCCCAACCTCATTACTAGGTTATTCAGTTAAAGTGCATTTGCTGCCGAGGGTCAGCCAGTATCTTAATGGAGTGGTGAAGCACCGTTGTATTTACTTCAAATCCACACCTTGTGGAATTCGGAGAGTAAATTTTCTTGCAAAAACGGTTCTTCGATTCTTGAAAACATAAAGCCTTTATTTCCTGCGTCTTTCATTGATGCGCCGATATGATAAAACTCTGTTCCATCGAGAATTAAAAATCTGTCGTGAAAAGCTTCGCTGGTTTTAACTTCGAGTTGATTTGCATATTGCATATTGAATGCAGTAACCAAAGCAGTGAAAGCTGGTGAAGCTGATTTTGCCTTAGTTAATATTTTGATACTTACTTTACCCTCTGTAATCGCAAAAATTTCTAACACTTTCTCGTTAACATAGCCATCAATGAAGATAATCTCGGATTTTGCAGTTTTGATTATGTCAACAAGTTTTGAAAGCGCTTCAAAATATTGGCCAGCAAAAAAAAGCCCTTCACTGGTAATTTTCAGGTTCGGCAATTGAACAGACTTAATATTATCTATGTATGTGATAAAATAATCAATGTCACTAATCAGTGCTCGTGGTGCCCATTTATAGTAATGGATTTCACTTCCAGGAACCTTAAATTTGAAATAATTTTCAGGTACAAAGTCGGCAAGAATTGGAAATTCTAATTTTAGCTTTTCAGCTTCTTTTAAAAATTGGTCTCTCAAACTCTCAAACGTAGACGCTGGGGGCTGACTATGCAGTTCCATCAAAGCATTTGCCCGCTCTCTTATTGCTTTAAGCTTTGCGAATGATTCGCTCATATACGTTAAGTTTTTATTGGTGGATACACTCTCAATTTTTATTGAGAGTGGTTGACTATTAAGTAAATCTGGGTGGTCGAGGAATTTTTGTGTTTCAAATGTTGATTTCAGTGTTTTTCCATTTTTTCTATCGAGCGTCCTTTGGATTTCGACAGCACGCTTATTTTGCAAGAATTCAGCAATTCGATTAACTTCCGCTACTGGAATTTTTTCATTTTTGGCGAACATTCCTGTTGTTGGAAGTGAATGTTTTTTTTCTGTGATTTGTACGTATTTTAAGAGTCCAACTGCTTTTAGTATCTGTTCTTTGGAATATTCGGGTGAGTCCATTTTGTTTGTTTGTTGATGCTGACAATCGGATGATGCAAAGATAAAAAAAGGAATGAACCCCACTTCCCAGAATGGGCCAATGTGGGAGATAAACAAAGGGAGTGTAGAGAATTTCAAAATCTATAAAGCACTGTTTTTCAAAATGAAATAAAATGGAGAGATGCTAAAGGGTAAATCAAATTTCCCACTTGGCTTAGAATAGTGGGAACTAAGCTAATTTTCTCAAAGTAGTTCGTCCAACCTATCCAATTCTATATCCTCAAACCTTTTCAAGCAGGCGTTCGTCGTGCCAATGTCCAAATGTCCAAGGGCGCCAATTGAGTAGGTGGTGGAAATGAACGAAAACACAATTTTAATGGTAAAAATTAGCTCGACTAAAACGCCCACCTTTTCAGCCACTCCAAAAAGGTCAACACTCACCCCAACCTCTTCAAATCCTCCATCGCCGGAATCGCCGAGAGCAGTTCCATGATATACCCTGCTTTCTGGTGCAGCCGCTGTAGCCGGTCCTCCTTCGAGACACCCTCCTCGATATAGCTGGCGTTCAATGTTTGCAAATTGGCAAGCGTAACCAATTGCTCCGGAGAAGCCTGGTCACGGACATTGCCCTTGGCTTCCGGGTGCTGAGCCCGCCATTCCTTCGCCGTCATCCCAAACATTGCTAGGTTCAGCAAATCAGCCTCCGAGGCCATCTGTATGGCTTCCCGCTTCGTGTTCCAGTCCATGATAGGCACTAGGTTCTTGCGGACAGCATCCGTGTGCAGGTAGTAGTTCACCTTGGCCAGCTCCCGTTTCCAGTCCCAGCCGAGCTTGTTCCGTTCATCGTCCTCCACCTTCAGCCGCTGGAACTCCTTGATGACGTACAGGTAAAAAGTAGGACTGAGCCAGTTCGCAAACTGGATGGCAATGTCCCGGTGCGCATAGGTACCGCCATACCGCCCCGCCGTCGCATGAATGCCGATGGCCGCCGTCTCGCCGACCCACTGCTTCACCGTCATGATAAAGGCATTGGCCGTACTCTCGAATCTAAAACGGTTGTAGGCAACCGTTTTAAAACCCTCGTTGTGGAAAATCTCCCAAGTCCCAAGGAACTCGATGTTCGCCGAGCTGCGCATCCATGCCTTCAGCACGTCGTTCGGCACCGGGTTGAACTTCCGAGCCATGTCCGTCAAAGAGATGTACTCGTCATTTCGCTGTGAAATCAGGTTAATCTCAGTGCCATCCGCAATGATTTTTCGATTCGCCATCGTGGGTTTAGTTTTTTAGTAAAGCAGCAAGGAACGGCCCGCTGCCCAGCATTTTTATCAGGAAAGTATGTACTGGAATGAGCCTGCAAGGTACAAGAAAGCCCGGTTCATATCCAACCCCTCCCCCGAAAAAACGCCCGCCAATCCGACCCCTTCCGCCATTGACCACCCCCTATAATTCCCATTCGTAAATCGTAAATCCAAAATCGTAAAACCCCGTCCGCTTTTCCCATCCCCACAAAGCGGACAGAATCCTGATTCTGTACTCCCCCGCACCCCCCCAACGCAACAAGTTTTTTTCGCAGAAAACCGTGACATTTGTAGGAAAACCGCCATGCGATGATTGAATCAAGCAAGAAAATCAGGCTCGTCCCAAGCAATTACCAGGACATTTTGGCCAACCACAGGAACCGGAAAACGAAGCTGCAGGCGATGCTCATGCTCGACTGCGGGCTACGGGTGAGCGAGGTGGTGAAGCTGAAGGTGAAGCATTTCGATTTTTACCGAAGGGTAGTGAACGTGGAGAGCCTGAAGAAGCGGGAATCCGGCGTTTTCCGCCCCATCCCGATGACGGACCGGGTGTTTGCGGCGCTCGCCGACTGGTACGAGCGGATGCCTGACCGCAAGAACCCCGAAACCTGGCTGTTTCCAGCGGGAAAAGGCAGCCACAAGGAGCACATGGACCGCAAACAGGTTTGGCGGCGGGTGAAGAAGTGGACGGACGGCGTCGCCAGTCCCCACGACCTGCGGCACACGTTCGCCACCCGCATCGTCAGCGAGGGAAACGACATCCGGGTAGCGCAGAAACTCCTCGGACACGCCAGCCAGACCACCACGGAAATCTACCTGCACGTGCCACAGGAACAATTGAGGCGGGCCATCCGGAGCCTGGAGCGGAAAAGCTGGGGCGAGAAGGTTTTCGAACGGTTTTTCCCAAAAAAGCCCATCCATATCCTGCCCGTCGAGAAGGGTCTGACCAAGTACCACATCGGGCGCAAGGACGAACTGGCCAAGCTGTACTTCCTGTCGGAACGCAAGATTAACACCCTCATCATCGGCCCGCAGGGCATCGGGAAATCGCACCTCGCCGACAACTACACCGGCAGCGAGAACATCATCCGCATTGACGAAATGACGGCCATCAACAAGATGCTCAGCGGCTGGATTTGCGCCATCTCCGAGAAGTTCCCCGAACGCACCGAAATGCTTTACAACGACCCGGAGAAGCCCGTCGCAGACATCGTGGAAAAGAAGGCCATCAAGTTCCTGGTCGAAGACCTCATTGCGCTCACCACGAAGGGCGAGTGGACGCTCATCATCGACGACGTCTCGAACATCACCCCACGGGGCATCAACACGCTGGAGCGCCTCAAAAACCACTTCCACATCATTTGCTGCGCACGAAAGGTCGAGGTGAAGAAAGGCACGTTCCTCTCCAATTTCGAGCGGATTGACCTCAAACCACTGCCACGGGCCGAAGCCACCGAACTGGCCATGAAGCTAAGCCGGTCATTCCTGGACAAAGTGGAGGACATCGAAGCCTTCAAAAACCACATCTGGGAGAACACCGTCGGCGTACCGCTTTTCATTTACGAAATGGTCGAACGCTACTCGAAAGAAGAGCACATCAGCCTCGAAATAGTGAAGGAAGTCAGGCACACCGCAGCCGTACCGGAAACCAACGCCGCCCCGTTCGTCATTGGCTTCCTGGCCAGCTTCAGCGTGTTGAGGTATGCCGCAAGGGCCATCGGCGGCGACATGACGCCCATCTACATCCTGACGGCCATCGGCATGTTGTTCCTGATTTTCGGCCGCCAGTTCATCACCGCCACCAAACGCAAGTACGTATGAGTGGCCCTAATCACATCGTCGGAGGAACTGTTTTCACTGGGCTTTTCGGCTCGTTAATGTTCGGCATCAACATCCTGGCCTCGCCCGTCACCATCGGCATTGCCATCGTTGCCAGCCTCTTGCCGGACATTGACCACACCCGTTCCACGGTCGGGAAAATCGTTTATCCCCTCGCAAAATGGATAAACCGCAAGTACGGCCACCGCACCATCACGCACGGGATGCCGTGCTTTGCCGTGCTGACCCTCCTGAGCGGCGCCATCGAGCGCACGTTCTTTGGGCACCTGGAATGGACGGCTATTTTCGCACTGGGCTATTTTTCGCACCTGGTCCTCGACATGTTCACCCTGCAGGGCGTCCCGCTGATGTACCCGTTCAGCCGCAGCCCGTGGGTGATGATTGGCAACCCCGACAAGCGAATCCGAACCGGCGATTACCGAAAGGAAGCCGTCGCATTTTCCATTTTCATCTTGATGGGAATGTTCCTGCAGCCGCTTTTCTCGAAAGGATTTTGGACGGTCTGGAATCAGAAACTCGCCACCCTGCAGCACGTCCACGGCGAATTCCTCAACAGCCACGACCTGCTGAAAGTCACGTACACCATTACCGAAGGCACCAACAAACGCCACGGCAGCGGCATCCTTATCGAGAGCAAAACGAACGAAGCATGGTTGATTGACAGCACCGGCCAGTGGGTATTTTTGAAAGAACCGACTTGCACGAGGGCATTTCCTGAGCATACCGGCCAACCGCTCAACATCCAATCCGCCAACCTTATCAACCTAACTACCGACAGCCTCAACGCCGTACTGTTTGGCAAAAAGCTCCTCTCCATCGAAGTACAGGCAAACACCAACTTCCAAGTGACCGAATCAGGCAACTACCCAAAAACCGGGAACGCCTACACCGGAGACCACCTCTCAACCCCGCCCAGCTTCGCCGCCATCAACCAATCCCCCAGACTGGACACCTTCATAAACGACCGCAGCTATATGGCAGAAATAGCGGAAATACAAAGCGAAATCCAGCGCATCAGAGCCGACGCCAGCCAAGCCCAAAGCGCACAGCGCAGCCACGAAGCCCTCATTTCCAACCTCAGAAGCCAATACGCCGCCACCGACGACATCACCGAACGCCAGCGCCTGCACGACGAAATCGAAACAGCCTTGTCATCCTGGAAGGAACCCCAGGTGGACGAATCCAGGACCGAGGCATTGAAAGGCCGCATCGCAAAAATCCGAGCCGAAGCAGGCTTGAAGGAATCCGCAAAGGAAACCGAGGTACAGGTGAAAAACCGGACAGCCATCAGCCAAGTCGTGGAGCTGCGGTTGACCGGAATCATCACGTTTTTGGGCGAAGAAAAACCCGTGCCCAGCAGAGCGCCAATGCCACAGGACACCATCCTTCCCAAAACCTACCGGGTCATTGGCGTAAAGGACGGCGACAGCATCGAAGCCTTCGACCCCGACTCAAGTCGGGGCACCAAAACCCGTTTCGTCATCCGCCTTGCCCACGTGGACTGCCCGGAGAAGCGGCAGCCGTTCGGACAGAAGGCCAAGCAGTTCACCTCCGACTTTTGTTTCGGCAAGCAAATCACCATCCAGCAGACCGACACCGACCGCTACCGACGGAAAGTCTGCCTCGTGTATGTCGATGGCCGGGAACTGAACTTGGCACTCGTCGAATCCGGCTTCGCATGGCACTACAAAAAGTACAGCAAAGACCCAAAGTATGACACCGCCGAAAAAGCCGCCAGAACCGCCCATGCAGGCTTGTGGGCCGACGCATTGCCCATCCCGCCATGGGAATGGCGCAAAATCAAAAAATGACCAAACCCATCAACGATGAACCCGACTGCAAAACCCACCCCCTCTTTTTTTCATCCCGTAGGGACCTGTTCCATCATTTTCGCCCTTCTCCTTTTCACCAACCACGCCAACAGCCAACCACCAACAGCCAATAACCAACTGCCCTCAGCCGACTCCCTACACGCCGCCCTCACCCAATACCACCAACGCCTCACCGCTGCCACTCTCGCCGAGTTCGATGATGCCACGCCTGGCCAGTGGATGAATTACGTCCCATCCGTAGGCATCGGTTACAACCTCGCCACCGACGCCGAAGGCCGCATCACCTCCAAGCCCCGCCCCGCCATCTCCTTTTCCCTCGCCCAAGTCCTCACCGCCCGCCGTCAGCGCCTCGACCGCCGAGCCAAGCGCCGCAGCATCGAAGCCACCGCCGACATCGCCCTCGATGACGCCCACCGGCAGCTCGACCAACTCCTCTCCAAATACGAACTCCTGACCCTCGAACTCCTAACCATGCGGAAGCTGCACGAAATTGACGAATCGCTATACGAACTGGCCGTTTTGGATTACGAAGCAGCGAAGCTGGCGCCGAGCGGGTTTCTGCCGAAGCGGAAGGCGTTTTTGGAAAGTGAGCTGGATTTGCTACGGAAGGAGATGGAGGTGAAGGCTTTGGAGGGGGAGATATTGAGCGCTGCGCACTATTAATTTGAAATTGTTATGTGTTGTGCTGCGATATGTCGTGTGGAGATGGTAGATTGCGGCGCTGAAAATAACCGTTTCGGTTTGGCGACGCCCGGGAACGGTTGAATGAAATAACTCATCACAAAAATACAAAGCCTTTCCTTGTCGTATGGGCCATTTTGTGTGCATGGGTTATTCAACAGAATTTAAGACCCATTCAAATCAACCCTAAAGATGGCTACAAAAGAATCCCAAATAGAACTCTCCCTCATCCAAAAACTCACCGACCTCAAATACACCCCTCGCCCGGATATCCGGGACAGAGCAGCGCTTGAACAAAACTTCCGGCAAAAATTCCAGGCCCTCAACCGTTGCAACCTCTCCGACGCCGAATTCGCCCGCCTGCGGGACGAAATCATCAACGCCGACGTATTTGCCGCCTCGAAAATGCTACGGGAAATGAACACCTTCCTGCGGGAAGACGGCACGCCCCTGCAATACACGCTGGTGAACATCAAAGACTGGTGCAAAAACGAGTTTGAAATCGTCAGCCAGTTGCGGATGAACACCGAGAACAGCTTCCACCGTTACGACGTGATTCTGCTCATGAATGGCGTGCCAGTGGTGCAAATTGAACTCAAAACTTATGAAGTCAGGCCGCAAAAAGCCATGCAGCAAATCGTGGACTACAAGAACGAACCCGGCAATGGCTACACCAATTCGCTGCTTTGCTTCGTGCAGCTTTTTATCGTCAGCAACCAGAAAAGCACGTACTACTTCGCCAACAACCACAACCAGCATTTCAACTTCAACGCCGAAGAGCAGTTCCTGCCCGTCTATAAGTTTGCCAACGAGGACAACAGTAAAGTAGATGACTTGCACCGCTTCGCCGAAAAGTTCCTGACCAAGTGCACCCTCGCCCAGATGATTAGCCGCTACATGGTACTCGTGGCCACCGAGCAAAAAATGCTCGTCATGCGCCCCTATCAAATCTATGCGGTGAAACACATCGTGGATTGCATCCACCAGAACCGGGGCAATGGCTACATCTGGCACACCACCGGCAGCGGCAAGACGCTCACTTCCTTCAAAGCCTCCACGCTGCTGAAAGACAACCCCGACATCCACAAATGCCTCTTCGTCGTGGACCGCAAAGACCTCGACCGCCAGACCCGCCAGGAATTCAACAAATTTCAGGAAGGTTGCGTGGAGGAAAACACCAATACGGAAGCCCTCGTCCGGCGCCTGCTCTCCGGCGACTACGCCAACAAGGTCATCGTCACGACCATCCAAAAACTCGGCCTGGCGCTTAGTGGCTCCCCGGCCACGTCCACCACGTTTACTAAACCTTCGAGGTTTAGTAAACGTAATGCCGTGAGCTACAAGGAGCGGCTGGCGCCCCTGAAAAACAAGCGCATCGCCATCATCTTCGACGAGTGCCACCGCTCGCAGTTCGGCGACAACCACCAGGCCATCAAGGAGTTTTTCCCCAATGCCCAACTCTTCGGCTTCACGGGTACGCCCATTTTTAAGGAAAATGCAAACTACGTGAAAGTGGACGGGCAGGAGGCTTCCCACATGACCACCGATGACATTTTCCAGAAGGAACTCCACGCCTACACCATTGCCGACGCCATCGACGACAGGAACGTCCTGAAATTCCACATCGACTACTTCAAGCCCGACGGCAAGGAAAAACTAAAGTCCGGCGAGGTGCTTGCCCCCAAGTCGCTGGTGAATGCCATCCTCTCCAAGCACGATGCCGCCACGCACCAGCGGCGTTTCAATGCCCTGCTGGCCACCCAATCCATCAACCACGCCATCGAGGTCTATCAGGCTTTCAAGGAAATACAGGCCCAACGGCTGGCCGAGGACGAAAACTTCAGGCCCCTGAACGTCGCTTGCGTCTTCTCCCCGCCTGCCGAGGGCGACAAGGACGTGAAGCAGCTACAGGAAGACCTGCCGCAGGAAAAGGCCGACAACGAGGTGGAACCCGATAAAAAGAAAGAAGCCCTCAAAGCCATCATCGCCGGCTACAACCAACAGTACGGCGCCAACCACCGCATACAGGAATTTGACGGCTATTATCAGGACGTGCAGCAGCGCATCAAAGACCAGCAATACCCCAACGCCGACTACCCGCACCAAAACAAGATTGACATCACCATCGTGGTGGATATGCTGCTCACGGGCTTCGATTCCAAATACCTGAACACCCTCTACGTGGACAAAAACCTCAAGTACCACGGACTCATCCAGGCTTTCAGCCGCACCAACCGCATCCTGACGGGCAACAAACCCCAGGGCAACATCCTCGACTTCCGGGCACAGGAAAAGCAAGTGGACGAGGCCATCAGGCTGTTTTCGGGCAAAAAAGCCGAACAGGCCAAAACCATCTGGCTCGTGGAACCCGCCCCCGTAGTGGCCGCCAAATACGAGCAGGCCGTGGCCAAGCTGGAAACCTTCATGCAATCGCATGGGCTGGATAACAAACCCGAACAGGTGAGCAACCTCAAGGGCGACACCGCACGGCTCGGCTTCATCCAACACTTCAAGGAAGTACAGCGCCTGAGAACCCAACTCGACCAGTACACCGACCTCGGCGACGACCTAAAGGCCACCATCGAAAAGGCCATACCGTCCGACGACCTGCGTTCCTTCCGGGGCAAATACCTCGAAGTGGCCCGGCAGTTCAAGCCCACAGGCCCCGGCGGCAATGACCCCGCCAACCAACTCGATTTTGAGTTTGTGCTGTTCGCCTCCGCCCTCATTGACTACGACTACATCATGGGCCTGATAGCCAAGTCGCAGGGCAAACCCTCGAAGGCCAAAATGACCCGTGAGCAGATTATCGAACTCCTCAGCAGCAGCGCTAACCTGATGGACGAGCGGGACGACATGGTGGACTATATCCAGCTACTGGATTTCAGCAAAGGACTATCGGAACAAGCCATACGGGACGGCTTCCTGACTTTCAAGGAGGAAAAAAACGCCAAGGAACTGGCCGCCACCGCACAAAAGCACGGGCTGGAACCCGCCGCCCTGCAAGCCTTCGTGGACGGCATCATGGGCCGCATGATTTTCGACGGCGAGCAGCTCAGCGACCTCCTCGCCCCGCTCGGACTCGGCTGGAAAGACCGCAAGGATAAGGAACTGGCCCTCATGGAAGACCTCGTACCACTTTTAAACAAACTCGCCCAGGGGCGGGAAATATCCGGACTATCGGCTTATGAATAAGGATACAAAAAAAACAGCGGCGCCTAAGCTGCGCTTTCCGGAGTTTCGGGAGGCGGAGGGATGGGAAGAAAAACCCTTAGAAAAGATTGCAACTTTTTCGAAAGGCAAAGGAATTTCTAAGTCGGATATTTCTGAAAATGGTGTGCTTCCTTGCATCAGGTATGGCGAACTTTATACTTATTACAGTGAAACTATTGATGAGGTAATTTCTTACACAAATCTCCCAAGAAAAGATTTGGTACTTAGCCAAGCTAATGATGTAATCATCCCAGCATCAGGTGAAACACAAGAAGACATTGCTACGGCTTCATGTGTTCTAAAAAATGGTATTGCACTTGGAGGGGACTTAAATATTATCCGCTCAAAAATGAATGGTGTCTTTCTGTCTTACTATTTGAATAATGCAAAGAAGAAAGACATTGCTCAAATGGCACAGGGGATTTCAGTTGTTCATCTTTATTCGGGGCAACTCAAACAACTTAATATCAATATCCCAAAGCCCCCCGAACAACAAAAAATCGCCGCCTGCCTCACCTCCCTTGACGAGCTCATCAGCGCCGAAAGCGACCAACTCGCCGCCCTCCAGGCCCATAAAAAAGGGCTGATGCAGCAGCTTTTTCCGGCGGAAAGGGAGACGGCGCCGAGGAGGAGGTTTGGGGAGTTTGAGGGGGAGTGGGAGGAGAAGGTTTTGGGGAAGTGTTTGCTACAAAAGCCAGATTATGGAATCAATGCACCAGCAGTCCCATTCTCCGATAACCTTCCAACTTATTTGAGGATAACGGACATTTCAGAGGATGGACATTTCCTTCGGGAAAACAAGGTTTCAGTGGCAAAAGAGGTTACAGAAGATAATTACCTAAAGGAAGGTGACATTGTACTTGCCAGAACGGGAGCAAGTGTAGGTAAGTCATATAAATATCGAACCACTGACGGCAGACTTGTTTTCGCTGGCTTTTTAATTCGGATGAAACCCAACGAGAAAAAAATTAACTCGGAATTACTGTTTCAATTTCTTTCAACTGAAACTTATTGGCGTTGGGTAGCTTTTGTTTCAGCTCGAAGCGGGCAACCTGGGATAAATAGTACGGAATATGCATCAATGCCTATTCCCTTGCCTCCAACCCTTGCCGAACAACAAAAAATCGCCGCCTGCTTCACCACCCTCGACGAGCTCATCGCCGCCCAAGGCGAAAAAATCGCCGCCCTGCAAGCGCACAAGAAGGGGCTGATGCAGGGGTTGTTTCCTAATCCAAATGAGACACAATCATGAGTGACAACAATAATAACAATCAACAACAACTCGGCAAAACCCTCTGGGGCATCGCCGACAAGCTACGGGGCGCCATGAATGCGGACGACTTCCGTGATTACATGCTCTCCTTCCTGTTCCTGCGCTACCTCTCCGACAACTACGAGGCAGCCGCCAAGAAGGAATTGGGGCGGGACTATCCCGTACTGGAAGATGCCGAGCCAGAAAACTCACCGGGTGACTTCGAGTCACCCGGTGAGTTGAAAGCATACCGTCATGCGCCCCTGTCCGTGTGGTATGTCAATGAGCCGGACGATGTGACGGAATTTGAAAAGCAGATGCGCCGCAAGGTGCATTACGTCATCGAGCCAGCGCATTTGTGGAGCAGTATCGCAGAAATGGCCCGCCTACAAAGCGGGGATTTGCTGCGCACCTTGGAAGCGGGCTTCAAGTACATCGAGGAGAAATCCTTCAATAGCAGTTTTCAGGGCTTGTTCTCGGAAATCAACCTGAACAGCGAGAAGCTCGGCAGAACCTACACCGAGCGCAACGCCAAGCTTTGCACCATCATCCAGAAGATAGCCGAAGGCATCGCCGATTTCTCCACCGACAGCGACACCCTGGGTAATGCCTACGAATACCTCATCGGGCAGTTTGCCGCCGGCAGCGGCAAGAAGGCCGGGGAGTTCTACACCCCGCAGCAGCTTTCCACCATCCTGTCCAACATCGTCACGCTGGACAGCCAGGAACCCAAGACGGGCAAAAAGAAAAAGCTCGACAAAGTGCTGGATTTCGCCTGTGGGTCGGGTTCGCTCCTGCTCAACGTCCGCAAGCAAATGGGCCCCAACGGCATCGGGAAGATATACGGACAGGAAAAGAACATCACCACCTACAACCTCGCCCGCATGAACATGCTGCTGCACGGGGTAAAGGACACGGAGTTTGAAATCCACCACGGCGATTCCCTGCTCAACGACTGGGACATCCTCAACGAGATGAACCCCGCCAAAAAGCAGGAATTCGACGCCATCGTCGCCAATCCGCCGTTCAGCTACCGCTGGGAGCCGAAGGAAGAAATGGGGCAGGATTTCCGATTCAAAAGCTACGGCCTTGCGCCCAAGTCAGCGGCAGACTTCGCCTTCCTGCTGCACGGTTTTCACTTTCTGGGCAAGGAAGGCGCCATGGCCATCATCCTGCCTCACGGCGTACTGTTCCGGGGCGGCGCAGAGGCCCGCATCCGTGAAAAGCTCCTGAAAGACGGCAACATCGACACCGTCATCGGCCTGCCCGCCAACCTGTTTTATTCCACCGGCATCCCCGTGTGCATCCTCGTCCTAAAGAAGTGCAAGAAATACGAGGACGTGCTGTTCATCAACGCCGCCGAACACTTCGAAAAAGGCAAGCGCCAAAATCAACTACTGCCCGAGCACATCGATAAAATCGTCACCACCTACCAGCAGCGACCAGCAGAAGGAGTAGAACGCTACGCCCGGCGTGTGCCGATGGAGGAGATTGAGCGGAATGACTACAACCTGAATATTTCGAGGTATGTAAGTACGGCGGAGGATGAGGTGGAGATTGACCTTGGGAAGGTGAATGAGAAGCTGGTACAGATAGAAAAAGATGCTAAGAAGGCGCTGGATGCGCATAATGGGTATTTGCGGGAGTTGGGGTTGGCGACTATTCCGATGGGGGGAGGGAAGTGATTTTTGTTCACAACTGGTAATCACTCAAAATATTTTATCACGTATGATGGCAAAGCTAGTAAAGGTCATTGTTCTAATATTTATAGGTGCTTGGGCAGGTTCCTCTTTTGTTGGTGATGGAACTGATGCGTATGGCAATGTAGAAGAGCAAATAGATTACGAAAAAGCACTGTATGCTACAGGCGCTGTGGTGTTGATTGCAGCCGTAATTGCCATTGTTCGAAAAAGGTATGACAAGTGGGACAGGGTAAAGAAAATGGATTACGACTGGCTGGGTAAAATAAGCCTTCTCCAGATATTCTCATTTCCAATAGGCGTAATACTTATTCTTTGGGTTCCTCAAATAGGAAAAGACCATCAAAAAATCAGGCTAACAAAAGAGGCCGTAAAATTTGAGGAAGTTCTCTTATCAAAAGGTACGTGGAGCTGTCCTGACATGGAATACGAGTGGACTTTTTTTATATCGAAAAGATACGATAGTGAAAACTTTGGCAAGGGCGAGTATAGCCTTGATGTGCCTGCAAATTCTGACAACTTTGATATTACCCTTTCTTCGAAATCTGGAAGCGTCAATACATTTTCTATTATTTATTTTGATGATAACTCTTTCATAACCTCGGACTCTTTAAAATTCACCTCAAAATGAAATCAACTTTCTTCATTGGATTTATAATGATGTTCAGTTCATACGCTGCTGCTCAAACAGACTTGCAAAGCATCGACCACAATATCAAAATACAAAAATGTGTCATCAGGGAGCCAATAAAGCCAAAAGACAATGATGACTCCAAAATCAATCAAGACCGAGGAGCGTATAGAATTGTGAGAGAAATTGCTATCGATAGTATTCAAATAGCTGTCGAATTAGCCGAAGACATAAAATGGAGAAAATATGAAAGAAATTATCCTATCGTCTACCATCTTCTTCGATCAAACTTGCATGCAGACTCAGGCCAAAGATCTTCGGCATTACATCACTTACAAATTGCTCAAGCAAGATACCACTTGAAGGATCCATACAATAGGAAATTTAAAGATAAGGAATTAGAACTGATCAGAAAATGCAGAGGTTGTCTCGAAGACGGTTTCCAAAATACATCTAACTTCATCAATCGTCATACAGGGCCTCCTCTCATAGATACTGTCAAAGTTGTTCAAAAAGATACGGTTCTAAAGTACTTTATTCCGGAAAGGAAAAGAGTCCATACTGTTGACACCATCTATTACAGGCCGGACCATTTCAAAGCAAAATACTTAGACAGTCTGAATCTTGCCAAATTAAAGGAGGTCGCCGAACGATTAAGGCCTTGCCAAGATTGCAAGGTTGTTATTATGGGTTTTGCTGATGACACTGGAAATGAAAAGTATAATGAAGAACTCAGTAAAAACCGAGCCGAAGAAGTTCAAATGTTTTTTAAACGAAGTAAACTCGATGTGGCTGACTACCAAACCAAATCCTTCGGTGAACGAGGGAGTTGGGGAGATAACAAAAGGAAGGTTGAGATACATGTTTATGATTGGGCATTGCCTATTAAGCCTTGAAAAGTCCAGCTGGTGCCAGAATGTGCCTGGCTTACCCGCACTGGTGGGGAAAATGAGGGGAGTGTTCAATTAACTGTGTCAAAAACTTTGATTAAAGCGATGAGGGTTATTCCGTCCCTGTAAAAAAAGAACACTTTAAAGTTCTTTTTTACGGGGATGGAAATAACCCGGTCATTGATTCAGGTACGGCACTAT
>JAIPBL010000073.1 GCA_021739645.1 Saprospiraceae bacterium
CTGACGCCTGAAAGGGAGTTTGACTTTGACCATAGTAATTGATGATTTTGCAACCACAAATTACTCGGCCAATTCCCATTCTTCAACCGATTGTCAATTTTTCAAAAATCCTCTTTTGGATTTCAAAACATACTCTTAATCAGGTAAGCGCACCTTTTTTACTTGCTCACTATAATCTTCACAAACCCGCTGCGCCCGCTGCCCGTGACTTTTAGGAAGTACAAACCAGCAGGCACATCCTTCATGTCAATCTTGTGTTGCTGCGCAATATTGGCCACTGCCTCGAATTTTTTACCAAAAACAACCCGCCCGGCAAGGTCGGTGATTTGCAGGCTGACCGGGCCCGATTCCAACGCCTCCATTTCGAGGGTAAACGATCCGCTCGAAGGGTTCGGCTGCACGGAAACATTGCCGAAAGGCAACACTTCGCCCGTGCTGTTCACGCTCACTGTCGCCGTTACGGGGATGCGCTCGCTGACACAAATCAGTGGCATTACCTCGACTTTCCAATCGAAGAAATAGTAGTAAAACCCGGCGCCAAGGTCGCTGCCCGTGATGGACATAACGTCTGGTACGGTGTAAGGATAGACCACGCCCTGGTTGCTGCGATAGAGGCGGGGGCTGGTCGTACCGAGCACGGCGATGTTGTTGGCGCTGTTGGTTTCTAAGCGGTAGTTGCCCGGCTGTATTTCGAAATCCAGGTCGGCGATGGTCTCACCCTCTGGCAGGTCGATGGACTTGCTGGCCACCACGGTGTTTGGCACTTGTATGAGTTCAATCAAGCGAATGCCCGCTTGGTCAGTGGTCATCGTGATTTGTTTCAGCTTCATCGGCTGATAGACCTCAAAAAGGGTCTGCCCGTTGAAGTTGGCGCCGTTGAAAAAATTGCTGCCTTGCTGCTCCGGCATACCCGTTGCAAAATCGCCGCCACCGAAGGCATGCATGTCCTCAACGTAATAGGTAGCCGTTGTGGTCACAACCGGCGTGACGAAACTGGGGCCGTTGAACAGGGGCGTCGTTGCCGAAGGCGAATCGTACCAAAACAGGTTCTCGCCAGTAGCCTCCAGTGTCGCAGGGCCGGGGGTGGGGATGTAAACATTGTTGGCGAGCGGCGCTGGCGCTGGCAGCACTTCCACATGGACAGCTTCTGAGGTGAAATTGCCGCACTGGCCTTCAATGGTCACAAGATAGTCGCCCGTTTGCGTCACCATGATGGATTGTGTGGTTTCACCCGTCGCCCAAGCGTAGCTCGTGGCGTCGGAAGCGGTGAGCATCACGCTGCCGCCCTCGCAGAATTTTTCATCACCGTCCAATGTCACAGTCGGCGTCTCGTCGGGGTTGACCACCACCGACAGGACATTTGAATTTGCTGCGCAACCCTGTGCGTCCACCAAAACGACACTGTAGTTGCCCGGCTCTGTCACCGTGATACTTTGACCAACCATCCCGTTGCTCCAGAGGTACTCGTACCCAGCTGGTGCTGGAATGACCACTGACTCACCCGGGCAAAGTATCATTGGGTTGGCCAGGCCAAACGTCAAATCAGGCAAGGTGCAAGTGCTGCCTTCCACGATGGTCAATGCCTCGTTGATGGCTGGGTTTTTCACCACATCCACGATGCCGGAAGGCCAGTGTACCGCTACATATTCCACTTCGGTGCTAGCACCGAGGCCAAAATGTTGCGTGAGCGAATTCTGAATCCCGTAGCTCTCGCCCGACCGCACTTCCCGGATTTGGATGCCCCAGTCGCCGTGGATTTCTACCCGTGCGCCCACGCCCATGCGGTTGCTGGTGGTGCCTTGCAGGTTGAATGCGATATGGTTGTTGCCGTTGTTGGTGGTGTTCATCCAGAGCCTATCCGCCGTTGTGCTGGACGGATTGTTGAAATTGGTTTGATAGACGGCGATGATATCCTGAAACCCGTCGTTGTTCAGGTCGCCAGCAGCTACGCTGCCAATGCTGTTGCTGCCGAACGGGCTGGGTATTTGGGTAAAAGTTTGGTTGCCGTTGTTGTGAAACAGGTGGGTGGCCAGCGTGGAGGAGTTGAAGTTCCCGACGGTGAGGATGTCCACAAAGCCATCGTTGTCGAAGTCCCGCATGATGCCTTGGATGAAATTGCCCGTGACGTCCACCCCAGCCGAAGCAGCGATGTCGGTGAAATGGCCCCTGCCGTCATTTTCGAGGAGCATGAGCGGGTAGTCGTGGTTGGTCACGAGGGCATCCATGTCGCCATCGTTGTCGATGTCCTGAAAGTCGGCAGTCCAGGACTGCCAGTTGATTTTCAGCCCGTGCTCACTTGCTTGTTCGGAGTAGTTGTTTTGACCGCCGTTGACGAAAAGTGCATTGATGCGGCGTGGGTCATTGGTGTCGCTCACCCCTTGGCGGCACTTGGCGATGTAGAGGTCGAGGTCACGGTCGTTGTCAAAATCCGTCCAGACGGAGCCGTAGTTGCCGGAGTTGTCGGAGGTTGGCGTGGTGGCCATGTTTATCCAGTTGCCGGCATAGGTGAAATTGCCCGCCCCGTCGTTGCCCCAAATACGGGGTTCACCGTCGTCGTGGCAGGTGAACACATCCAGCCAACCGTCATTGTTAATATCGGCGAAGTTGGAGCCTTGCACGAAAGTTCCCCCGCTCGGTGGGTTGGGGAGCACAGTGGTGGTAAAGCCACTGCCCGTATTGACCAATATTTTAACGCCATCGTAAGCACCACCGATGAGGATGTCGTTCAAGCCATCGTTGGTCAAATCGCCGATGACCATAGCCCAGGCATCACCTTGAACATCACCGTAATCATAAGTGGTGAAGGGTTGGTTGGGCTGCGCCTGGTATTCTATGCTAAGTTTGTACCCTTGGTAGAGGCGCACGATGTCGTCCAGTCCATCGCCATTCATGTCGGCAACGCCTATGGCGACACCACTATAATAAACGATTGGGTTGGTGAGCAGGTTAGTCTGGTTGGAGAAGGTGGTTTGTGCTTGCGAAAAGGTAACAACAGCAAACAACAACAAGGTGTACAGATGCCTCATTATGATGAATTTTGTTTTGGTGAAAAAAACGGCTGGAAAAGTACGGCGAAATATCAGCTTTTGCGAAGCGATGTATGAAAAGGGTAATGGGGCGACAAGTTGGGGAAGGTCATCAACAAAAAAACCTGCCCGAAAAACCAGGCAGGCCATAAAAAATCTAAAGCTATGAAAACTAAAATTTTATGATTGTTGGGATTGCTAAATTGTTTGATTGTTTCCTGTATCTCGACAACAATAAAACAATTCAGCAATCAAACAATATTTATAAGTGCAACCGCTCCTTCCTTGCCAGCAGGTCGTCGTTCGACTCCCGGCGCTCAGGGTCGGGCACGCAGCAGTCCACCGGGCAGACGGCAGCGCATTGCGGCTCCTCATGGAAGCCGACGCACTCTGTGCATTTGTCTGGGGAGATGTAGTAGTAATCATCGGAGACCGGCTTGTGCTTGTCGCCGGCACTTGTTGTTGAGCCATCTTCGAGGACATACGCACCTTTTACGCTTGTGCCATCGGCAATGGCCCACTCTACCCCACCCTCATAAATGGCATTGTTTGGGCATTCAGGTTCGCAAGCACCACAGTTGATGCACTCATCGGTAATCATTATCGCCATGTTCGTACAGTTTTTTTATTATTTTCCTTTTGCCAAAACGATTCAATTCATTCCGGTCAAAAGTCGTTAGGGCAAAAATAGCTTTGCAAAGCAGAATATCAAAAAAAAATGTTCTGTCAGCTAATTCCTCAATTCCCTAATTCCCCAATTCCCTAATTCCCTAATTTCGCCCCATGCCACAGGAGCTTACATACGAACACATCCTCACCCTCGCACCCGATGCTGGCACGGCGCAGCGGGCGAAATCCGTGGCACATGCGCAGCGTTGGCACACCATCGAAGGCAATGACCGGGCCATCTGGGGCACACTCGGCAACCCCAACGACCCCTACCGCATCGCCATAGATTTCGAGGGAATGGGGTTCCGCTGTTCTTGCCCCGTGCGGCGGCAACCCTGCAAGCATGGCATTGGGTTACTCCTGCTTTTCTCCAAAGCCAACCACCTGTTCCAACTCGTCGAAACGCTGCCAGAATGGGTGGCCGATTGGCTAAAAAAACGCAGCGAACGCTCCGCAAAATCTGCAGCCGAAGCTGCTCCGACCCGCAGCCCCGAAGCCGACCAAGCCCTCTCCGAAAAGCGAAAACTGAACAGGGAGAAACGCATCCTACAAATGGCCGCCGGGCTGGCAGAGTTGGAAAGCTGGCTGCTCGACCTCTTCCGGCAGGGCCTCGCCACGCTGGAAGGCCAGGCCAGCACCTACTTCAACGACCTCGCCGCCCGCATGGTGGATGCCAAGCTCGGCACCCTCGCCCGCCGCATCCGGCAGTTGCCGCTGCTGATGTCCGAGGCCAATTGGCACGAAAAAATCCTTGCCGAACTCGGCGAAATCTACCTGTTGCTGCGGGCATTTCAGCGCTTGGAGACACTGCCAGAACCACTCCAGGACGACCTGCTCTCGCTCGCCGGCGTCAATTTCAAAAAAGAGGATATCCTCAACCTCGAAGCCATCAGCGACCACTGGCTGGTGGCTGGCCAAACCGAAGAGGCCGAAGACGGCAACCTGCTCGCCCGCCGCACTTGGCTCATTGGCGAGGCCACTGGAAAAACGGCGCTGCTCCTCGATTTTTCGTGGGGTGGACAGGGTTTTGAAACTACTTTTAAGTTAGGCACGGTCTTGCGAGCGGAGGTGGTTTTTTATCCCTCAGCGTGGCCGCAGCGGGCCATTTTGAAAAAATTCGAATACAGTGAGGCGACTTTTTCGCTCCGCAATGGGCATCCGTCGTTGGCGGCTTTTGCCGATGCTTACGCCGGGGCGCTGGCAGAGAATCCGTGGCTGTCAAGATTTCCGGCATTTCTGGAAGGGATAGTCCCAGTTTTTCACCAAAAAAAATTCGTGCTGGTGGACAACAAGCGGAAGCAGCTGCCCCTCAATGCCAGCGACGACCTCGGCTGGAAGCTGGTGGCGCTCAGTTGTGGTAGCCTGATTGGCGTTTTTGGTACTTGGGATGGGGAGGTTTTTACGCCTTTGAGTGTGGTGGTGGAAGGGCAGTTTCGGGGGTTGTGAGTTTCTCATTGTACAACTCCTTTTCAAGCCACGGTATTTGCCAACGAGTACAAGCCAACGTTGTTCTCAGGTGTGTTATAGTTGTCGCCATGGTTGTCGCCGCTTTTGGCATCGCCGTAGGCGACCTGCGACATCATGTGCGACGTCATGTTTGTCGGCTCGGTTGTCGCCAAAATTGTTGTGATGGTTGTCGCCGCTTTGGCATCGCCGTAGGCGACCTGCGGCGTCTCGGAACACGCCTTGGTTGTCGCCGCTTTGGCATCGCCGTAGGCGACCTGCGGCGCCCCGGGACACGCCCTGGTTGTCGCCGCTTTGGCATCGCCGTAGGCGACCTGCGGCGTCTCGGAACACGCCATGGTTGTCGCCGCTTTGGCATCGCCGTAGGCGACCTGCGGCGTCTCGGAACACGCCTTGGTTGTCGCCGCTTTGGCATCGCCGTAGGCGACCTGCGGCGTCATGGGACACGCCTTGGTTGTCGCCGCTTTGGCATCGCCGTAGGCGACCTGCGGCGTCATGGAACACGCCCTGGTTGTCGCCGCTTTGGCAATGCCAAAAGTGGCGCACAGCGGAACACGGAGCGGAACGCACAGCGGAACACGGGGCGGAACGCACAGCGGGCGAACGAAACGAGTGCCTTGACAAAAAATGCGATAGAAATTTGACGAAAATGACAAAAATCCTCCTTCTCCTCGGCAGCTCCCGAAGCAATGGCAACACCCGAAAAGTCGCCAATTTTGTCCAACAAAAACTGGGTGCTGACCTCATCGACCTCAACGATTCCAACATCGGCTACTACGATTATGAGCATCGAAACCAAGCAGATGACTTCTTGCCATTGATGGAAAAAATTGCAGAAAATTACGAAGTGGTTATCTTCGCCACGCCTGTTTACTGGTACAGCATGAGTGCGGTGATGAAGACCTTTTTTGACCGTATGTCTGATTTGCTAACTATCAGGAAGGAACTTGGCAGGCAATTACGAGGCAAGAAAATGGGCGCCATCAGTTGCGGCTACGACGATGACACGGTGGAGGGACTGGACATGCCGTTCCGGGAAAGCGCAAATTACCTGGGGATGGAGTACCTTGGCCATGTTTATACTTGGGTAGTGGCTGATGAAATTGCAGCGGCATCAACTTTGCAATTGAAGGAATTTTGTAAAAAAATTAAATAGGACTAGGCCATTCCCAATTCACAAAAACATATCATCGGACGCCATGTGGGCACTGAACCCGGACCGCTCTTCATCTGCATCGCCGGGATGCACGGCAACGAACCCGCTGGGGTAAAGGCACTGGAAACCGTATTTGCACTGCTCGAACGGGAGCAAATCGTGAATCCAGGCTTTTGCTACAAGGGGTGCTTGGTTGGGCTAATAGGCAATTGGCGAGCCTACTCTCAAGGCAAACGATTCATCGTCAAGGACTTGAACCGGCAGTGGGCAGCGGAGAACGTCGAGCGGATTCGCCAAGCTGCTCCCTCACAGCTCGACTCCGAAGACCAGGACCTCCTCGAAATACTGAAACTAGTGGAAGCCGAAATCGCTGAATGCCAACCGGAACGAGTCGTGTTGCTCGACCTGCACACGACCTCGGCTGCGGGCGGCATTTTCGCCGTAGCCACCGATGAACCGGAGAGCATCCGCATCGCATCTGGGCTTCATGCCCCGGTCATCACGGGGATGCTGCGGGGCATCCAAGGCACGACCCTGCATTATTTCACTAAAGAAAACTTCAAAGTCCCCATCGCCGCAGCTGCCTTTGAGGCTGGGCAGCACGAAAATCCAGTATCGGTCAACCGAGCCATTGCTGCCATCATCAACTGCATGAGGAGCATTCGCGCCGTGTGCCCAGAGGACGTGGAGAATCGGCACGATGAGATTTTGCAGAGTTACTCCAATAATTTGCCTAAAATCGCAGACCTGATAGAAGTGCACACCATCAAACCGGGCGATGATTTTAAAATGTTGCCCGGTTATCGGAACTTCCAACCCGTGGTCAAAGGCGAACTGCTCGCCCACGACCGCCACGGAGAAATCCGCAGCCCTACCGATGCGCTGATTTTGATGCCATTGTATCAGCCGCAGGGAAGCGACGGCTTTTTTTTGGTAAAACCCAGCGAAGTGTCGGAAATCCCTTCTAGCGGTCATGCTTTCTGAGCTTGGGAACAGACTCGATAAAGAACCAAGATTAAAAAGGGTCTCCCTTTTTAATTCTCACTCATAACCACCGCCTCCTCCACCCTCGGTGCCCGAAAAACTACCTGCCCATCGAAGACATCCAGCACCACTTTGGACTTGGGCTGCACCTTGCCGAGCAGCATCTGCTTGCTCAGTTCGTTCAGCACTTTTTTCTGAATAACCCGCTTCACAGGCCTTGCACCGAACTCAGGGTTGAAGCCCTCATCGGCGATGTACTCGGTGGCTTGTGGGCTGATGACCAGCTCGATTTCCTGCTTTTTCAGCAGTTCGACGACGTGGTGCAATTGCAGTTCCACGATGGCCTTGATGTCCTTGGCCGATAGCGGCTGGAACATGATGGTCTCGTCAATGCGGTTCAGGAACTCAGGCCGCACGGTCTGTTTCAGCAGGTTGAACAGCATTTCCTTCGTGCTTTCGATGACTTCCTCTCGGTTCGATTTGTTGATGGTTTCGAAGCTCGACCGGATGAGGTCGCTGCCGATATTGCTCGTCATGATGACGATGGTGTTCTTGAAATTCGCCGTCCGGCCCTTGTTGTCCGTCAGGCGGCCATCCTCCAGCACTTGCAGCAGGATGTTGAACACGTCGGGGTGCGCCTTCTCAATTTCATCCAAAAGCACGACGGAATATGGCTTGCGTCGCACGGCCTCCGTGAGTTGGCCGCCTTCGTCGTAACCCACGTAGCCCGGAGGCGCACCGACCAATCGGCTCACGCTGTGGCGCTCCTGGTACTCGCTCATGTCAATGCGGGTCATCAGGTTTTCGTCGTTGAAAAGGTACTCTGCCAGCGCCTTGGCCAGCTCCGTTTTGCCCACGCCCGTCGTTCCCAAAAACAGGAACGAACCGATGGGCCGCTTCTCGTTCGATAGCCCCGTGCGGCTGCGCCGAATGGCGTCCGAGACCGCCTCCACGGCCTCCTCCTGACCCACGACCCGCTTGTGCAGTTCTTCTTCGAGGTGCAGCAGTTTTTCCTTGTCGCTCTGCAACATCCGGGTGACGGGGATGCCCGTCCAGCGGCTCACGATTTCGGCGATGTCCTCGGCGTCCACTTCCTCTTTCACGAGGAGCTTGCCGCCTTCCTGCATGTCTTGTAGCTTTTGGTTGAAACCATCGAGGCGCTTTTGCACCTCCGGAATTTTACCGTAACGAATCTCGGCGACCTCGCTGAATTTGCCTTCCCGTTCCAAACGGGCAGCGTCCAGTTTCAGGTTTTCGATGTCCTCCTTGGCCGATTGGATGCCGTTCACGACCTCCCGCTCGCTCTCCCATTTGGCTTTGAGTGCGTTGCGTTTTTCTTCCAAATTCGCCAAATCCTCATTGATGCGGGCGATTTTCGGCTCGTCGTTTTCCCGCTTCATGGCCTCCCGCTCTATCTCAAATTGGCGGATTTTGCGCTCCACTTCGTCCAATTCTTCGGGCATGGAGTTCATTTCTAGGCGCAAACGGGCGGCTGCCTCGTCAATGAGGTCAATGGCCTTGTCCGGCAGAAAGCGCTCGGTGATGTAGCGGGTGCTGAGTTGCACCGCCGCCACCACGGCCTCATCCCGGATGGTAATTTTGTGGTAGGTCTCGTAGCGTTCTTTTAAGCCCCGCAGGATGGAGATAGCGTCCGTTTCCGAAGGTTCATCCACTGTGACCACTTGGAAGCGGCGTTCGAGCGCCTTGTCGCTCTCGAAGTACTTCTGGTACTCGGCGAGCGTGGTGGCGCCGATGGCCCGTAGGTCGCCACGGGCAAGGGCAGGCTTGAGGATGTTTGCGGCATCCATCGCTCCTTGGCCCTTGCCTGCTCCTATCAGCGTATGTATTTCGTCAATGAAAAGGAAGATGCGGCCCTCGGCACTGAGCACCTCCTTCACCACCGATTTTAGTCGTTCTTCGAACTCGCCCTGGTATTTTGCGCCAGCGATCAAAGCGCCCATGTCGAGGGCGTAGATTTCCTTGTCCCGCAGGTCTTCCGGCACGTCGCCGTTGACGATGCGGTGTGCAAGGCCCTCAGCGATGGCGGTCTTTCCCGTACCCGGCTCACCGACCAAAATTGGGTTGTTCTTCGTGCGCCGTGCGAGGATGTGCAGTACCCGTCGTATTTCCTCGTCCCGCCCGATGACGGGGTCGAGTTTGCCCAACTTGGCCCGCTCGTTCAGGTTCACGGCGTATTTCGACAGCGACTGATAGGTTTCCTCGGCACTGGCGGAGGTCACTTTGCTGCCCTTGCGCAGGTCGTTGATGGCTTTTTTCAGGCCCTTCTCGTTCACGCCGCTGTCTTTCAGCATTTGTGAAACGGCGTCTTTCACCGTCAGAATGGCCAGCAACAGGTGTTCCAGTGCCACGTATTCGTCCCCGAATTCCTTCAGCAAACTGTTCGCCCGCTGGATGATTTCGTTGGTGGTGCGGCCCATGTACTTGCCCGCCTCACCCGCCGCCGTGGTGGTCGGATAACCTTTTACGATGCTGTTCGTAGCCTTTTTCAGCACGTCATAATTGACGCCGAGTTTTTTGAAAACAAAGGGCGTCACGTTCTCGTCCACCTCCATGATGGCGGCGAGCAAGTGCCCCGGCTCTATTTGTTGGCTGTTGTTTTCCATCGCCAGCTGCTGCGCCCGTGTGACGGCTTCCTGGGATTTGATGGTTAGATTATTTAGGTTCATAACTTTTAGGTATTGGATATTTGGAATTGGGTATTGGGCATTTTGCCCGCAGCCACAATCAATTTTGTTTAATTAAAACGGTTTACAATGGGGGGTGGTTCAAGGGGTGTGCCATGTGTTTTGTCATCGGATTTTGGCGTGGAAAATGAGAGATGGGGTGACATTTTGACACGTATTGTTGGATCTGGGGTGACGGGGTGGCAGCCAGTGTTCAGGTTTCACTTTTAGGTTTTAGTTGTACCTTGCAGTTTCAATAATTCAGCAACAAAACAAAAGACGACCAACAGAAATGAATCCTCCTTTCGATATAAAATTGTTCAGACAATCTGTTGTTGAAGGTGCAATTATCTGGAGAAAGCACACCTTGGAAAAAATGATAGGTCGTGGGATTTCCCATGAAGAAGTTTTGGAAGTAATGGAGCATGGCGAAGTCATTCAAAATTATGATAACAACAAACCTTTTCCCAGCATGCTGATGTTGAGTTTTCCGACAAACCGCCCGTTGCACGTCGTTGCTGCCTTTGACGAGGCGAACCGCACGGTTTTTGTCATAACCACCTACGAACCAGACTTGACCATATTTGAACCTGATTTTAAAACAAAGAGAAAATGAAACATATTCCTTCGCAATGCCCACTTTGTGGTGGAAAAGTAGAAGCCGGAACCACCACTTTCACCGTTGACATGAAGACTGGCGTGGTCGTAGTCCGAAACGTCCCTGCCTACCTGTGCAACCAATGCGGAGAAGACTGGATTGACAATTCGGTCTCGCTGGAACTTGTCAAAATCGCTGACCGGGCGAAAAAACAGAATACGCAATTGGAGATGGTTTCAATGGGGTGAAATTGTTGACAGGTGTAGTATTTTAGCCGCTCGTTCACCCTTTCAAATATCACTTTGCCCAGTGAATCGAAAAACCTTCCTTCCTTTTTTTAGAGCCGACACCAAATCTGAAAGATTAAATATTCCTGTCACTCAAAAGAGCCGACAACTGCTGAACGATGCAAAGTCAGCAATCGAAAATGCCGAACCACAACTTGCACTGGATAATTTATATCAACTTGACTCGCCAACGCTGAAGACAGCGCTACTTGGCCTGAGAAGTAGGCTGTCAGAATACACTAAAAACAAGCATCAAGGGGTATTGACCTCAGAACATGAATCTGTTGGCTACAACCGGCTGAGTAGGGATATTATTGAGTTAATTTCCAAGTTGGAAAAGGAGTTGGAAAGTGATAAAAACAACTATGGAGAAATCAGGAATTACCTCATTGAAAAACGTTACAAACCCCGCATCCATCAAAAATTAGCAGGTGACCAGCTTTTCAATTTGAACGTTCAATACTCCTCTGAAGGCACCTCGAAAGAAAAGGCTGAGACCTACCTGACCTTGCAGGGCGAGGAATCAGGAGAAAAAATTAAAAAAATCTTTCAAACAGCAGGGGGACGGCTATTGGTCACAGGCTTGCCCGGCGCAGGTAAAACCTCCCTACTGCTGCACTTAGTAATCGAACTTTTGGAGGCCGAAAAAGACAGCCTCGCCGTGCTGCTCAACCTCGCCACTTGGAGGAGCGACTTCATTACCCTTGACGATTGGCTAAAGGAAATACTCCCCGCCGAACTCGGTGTCACCAAGCGGTATGCCGCCGAGATTTTGCAAAAAGGCCAGCTCACCCTTCTCTTCGACGGCCTCGACGAGGTGGACGAGGCGCACCGTGCCTCCTGCCTGAAAGCCATTGGTGAATACGGCCGGCTGGTGCGTGACTACGTGATTTCCACCCGAAAGGACGAGTACAAGGTGCTCGAAAAAGACGCCCCGGTCTGGGCGCAGATAGAAGTGCTGCCCCTGACCGACAAGCAACTCCTCGCCCAACTCGACCATGCCGACCGCCGGGACTTCCCCGAAGCGCCCGACCTGAAGGCGGCGCTGCAAAACGATCCGCTGCTGCTGCAAGTGGCGGAGACGCCGTTTTATTTGAACTGTTTGCAGTTGTTGTTTCGGGGTGGGAGTACGCTTTCGGAATTGAAATTCAAAGGTGAAACGCTGGAAGCCCGGCAAGCCGAAATCATCGAACGCTTCACGGAGCAGGCGCTGGCGATGCAAAGCAAGCAGGGCTTTGCGCCGGAGCAGGTGCGGCACTGGCTGGCGTTCATCGCTTCTAGGATGACACAGAGGAACAAGGTGGTGTTTGAATTGGTGGATTTGCAGTATGATTGGTGGAAGTGGGGGAAATTTCAACTTTTATCGGTAAATATTCTGGATGTAATAATTAAGCCTTTTGCAGGTATTCTCTATATGAGTCTTCTTTTAGGTATGCTAAAATTATTAGAACGTAACATCAACAATGCATTAGAATATGCAGGTATGACTTTTCTTACCTTATTGTTAATCGTAATTATTATTGCAATAATTTGGACAATAATTGGTAAACACAAATTGGCCATTATTGAATCAAAGGATAATTATCAGTTTTCAAATAAAATACTCTTCAAACTATTCAAGAAAAACTTAACCTACTCATTAATTTTTGGCATAGTGATTTATTTTGTTTCAAAGAGTTTATTTACGACTTTTATTTGGGTATCAATAATTACATTTCTTGGAATAATGACTGACTTTTTGCAAAAACATTCCTTGTCGCTTCTCCAAATCACCACCCCTTACCAGCGCTTCACCGCCTCCGCCAAGGCCCTGCATTTTTCCATCCTCCAGCACTGGCTGCTCCGCTGGCAGCTCTACCGTGTCGGGGTGCTGCCCCTGCGCCTCGTCCATTTCCTAAACGAAATGACCGCCCGCCACCTCCTCGAAACGGATGGTGCGACATGGCGGTTTCGGCACCGGATTTTGCAGGAGTATTTTGCGGAGCAATGGAAGGAGAATGAGAGCGAAAAACCGTAGTTTTGTAAAAAATACAACCACCATGTCCGCAACCACCTTGAAAGAAGAAGTCCGCAAGCTCAGTGCCGTTGAGCGCATCCTTTTCGTGCAGTACATCCTCGACACACTTCGGGAGGATGCGGGCGAATCTGAGTTGAGCGAGGAGTGGAAACAGGAACTCGACCGCCGCACTGCCTCCTACTTGAACGGCACGGCCAAAACCTATACTTGGGAAGAAGTGCGCAACAAAGTGCTCCAGCAATGAACTACAGGCTCGTTTTTCACCAAGAAGTCTCGGATGAGTTGCAAGATGCCCATCAATGGTACGAGCAGCAGCGAAAAGGGCTTGGCGTGGAGTTCATGGACGCCATTGATGAACTGGTTCAACGTATCTTGATAAAGCCAAAATCTTTCCCGAAGGCATATAAACAACGTCGAAAGGCATTACCTGCCCAGTTTCCTTACCTTGTTATTTTTGAGTTGCACGGCGATGTGATTTTGATCGTTGCCGTCATCCATGCCAGCCGAAACCCGAAGCGGTGGCAGGATAGGTGAACGAAATAACCGCCCGCCACCTCCTCGAAACGGACGGTGCCACCTAGCGGTTTCGGCATCGGATATTGCAGGAGTATTTTGCGAGGCAATGGAAGGAGAATGACGGTAAAAAACCGTAGTTTTGTAAAAAATCCGCCAGCCATGAAAGATAAGCAGCCAGTTTTCCCTCAATACCCCCGCATAACCATTGACCCAAAGGTCTGCACGGGGAAGCCGCATATCGCCGGCACCCGCATCACAGTCTCCGCCATCCTCGCCAACATGGCGGGCGGCATGGACATTCCCACTCTATTGAAAGAGTTTCCTCGCCTGAAAGAAGCTGATATTCTACAAGCCTTGGCGTTCGCTTCAAGTCAGTTACAAGACCAGTTTTATCCTGTTGAAATGGCCGCCTGATGAAGTTCCTGATTGATGAAAATATGCCGCTTTCCTTTGCAGAGGTCATGCGTGAATTGGGACATGACGCAGTGCACGTTTTTGAAATTGACCTCGATGAAACCGATGATTCAATCATCTTGGAACATGCAAAGCAAAACCAGCAAATCATCATCACTTTTGACCTTGACTTTTCTCGCCTCGTAGCCGTCGGCAAACTCCAACTTCCTTCCGTCATTACCTTTCGTACCGACACAATGACCACCGCAATTTTCAAAAATACCATGCTACAACATCTCGAAAACCTGCAGGAAGCGCTGACCGCCGGAGCAATGGTGACGGTAACTGAGCGGAATATTCGGGTGAAAACACTTCCTGTTGGTTAGCCTCTGCCCTTCATCCATTTCCTCAACGAACATGACCGCCCGCCACCTCCTCGAAACGGATGGTGCCACTTGGCGCTTCCGCCACCGCATCTTGCAGGAGTATTTTGCGGAGCAATGGAAGGAACCGCCGCCACTTGGCGGCCTCGCCAAAAAAAGCTAAGTTTGCAATGAAAAATCTTCAACAAATGACCATCGAAAGAACAGATAAAGAAATCATCATCAAGCTACCAGCCACCACCAGCACGGAGGACGTGCAGCGGCTGCTCGATTATTTGAGCTATAAAACGGCGGTGGAAGCCAGCAAGGCCAAGCAAGAACAGGTGGACCAATTGGCAAGGGAAGTGAACAAGGGCTGGTGGGAATCCAACAAGGACAAACTCCTGCGCCCGTGAAAATCGTCGTGGACACGAACATCGCCTTCAGCGCCATCCTGAACACCGAGACCAAGATTGGCGACCTGTTGATGAACTCAGAAGGGGTGCTTGAATTCCATGCCTGCCAGTACCTCCGCCTCGAAATCCACAAGCACAGGGAACGTTTGATGGACATCTCCGGGCTAACGGAAGATGAATTTGAGGAAGCAAAAAACCATATCTTTTCTCGCCTTAAATTCCATTCGGAAGAAATCATCCCTTACCAATTTCTGGGAAGAAGCCTTGGTGCTCGTGCGAGAGGTGGATATTGACGATATCGCCTTCGTTACGCTCAATAACTACCTCGATGCCAATTTATGGACGGGCGACAAACTGCTGCTCAACCACCTCCGTTTTCAAAAAGGCTACTCGAAATGCCTTACCACTGCTGAATTGTTTGAGATAAGAGAAAAGTTACGAACCGAAAACGGTTAACCTGCCCCCACGAAATAACCGCCCGCCGCCGCCTCGAAACGGATGGTGCGACTTGGCGCTTCCGCCACCGCATCTTGCAGGAGTATTTTGCGGAGCAATGGAAGGGAAAATAACCACTTGGCTAGCTCATCGAAAATCGGTAATTTTGTAACGAAAAATTTCAAAAGATGACCACCATACAACTTCAAATCAGCGACGACCTCATCCGTGCATATGGGCTTGAAGCATTGCAGCAACGACTTGCCAAGTTCCTGGAATGGGAGCGGTTTTACCTTTCCGCAAAATCGGTGGAAGAGGCCGTGAAGGATGCTGGCGAAGACAATGACCAGCTTTGGGCAGAGGCCCGCAAAGCTGCTTGGAGCAAATTCAAAGAGCAGCAACTTAAAAACGTCCTACCATGAAATCCTATGTAGTGGATGCCAACGTGCTGTTTGCTGGCATCATCAGTGGGCGGGACACTTACCTCAAGGCGTTCAGTGCTAATACCTTCCTTTCTCCTGATTTTGTTTTGGACGAAATTCAGCAGTATCAAAGCCTTTTGCTTCAAAAGACAAAGCTGGCCCCTGAAACGCTCCGCATTTTTACCCTGCAATTGTTTTCGTAACTGACCATCGTTCCGAATTTCTTGATTTCAACCAATAGCTACTTGCTGGCATTCCAACTGTGCAAAGAAGTGGACGAAAAAGATACCGCTTACCTCGCCCTTGCCATCGAATTCGACATTGAATTGGTGTCGAAGGATGATGAATTGGTTGCCCATTTGCGAAGCAATGGCTTTCAAAAGGTGATTACTTTGACTGAATTTTTCAGGTTGAGTGATTTTCCTGAATGAAATGACCGCCCGCCACCTCCTCGAAACGGACGGAGCGACTTGGCGCTTCCGCCACAGGATTTTGCAGGAGCATTTTGCGGGGCAGTGGCGGGAAAACCAATAAAAAATCAACACCATTCCACTTGCCGTTTTCCTACCTTTGACATCATTCATCCGTCAAAACATTTTCCAGATGAAAAAGTCCTTACCCGTCCTCGTGCTGCTCACTATTGCAGCCAGTCTTTCCGCCCAAATCACCGTCACCAATGCCACCTTCCCCGCAGCCGGGGACACGCTCTGGCTGAACATTGACAACAGCCCCGGCAGTATCGGCTCGCTGACCCCGCCGGGGCCGCAGAACTGGGACTTCACGGGCCTCTCGGCGGATGCCACGCAGACCATCGACTATCGCCCGGCCAGCGAGGGCAGCGTGGGCGCACAGTTGCCAAGTGCCTCGCTGTTCGCTTCCCCTGCCCCCTTCACGGAGGAGTATTACAACGTGTCGGCGACGGAGGTGGCGCTGTCCGCCAGCTACGGCCCCGACCCATTTGGCATCGGCATCAACGCCATCATCCACGACAACCCGCCGTTGAGCGAGCGCCGGGCGCCGCTGAACTTTTTCGACATCAACCAAAGCTCGTCCGGCTCGCTCGAAGGCTGGCAGACCGCCACTTTGCCGACGTTGTTTGTCTCTTCATTGCCCATCACCTCCGATTCCATGCGTATCCGGGTGGCTATCAACCGACTAGAAACGGTGGAAGCCTACGGCAGCCTCAGCATCCCTGGCGGCATGTACGACGTGCTGAGGGTCAAGCGCACCGAATACCGGGAGAACCGCATAGACGCCAAAGTGCCCCCGCTCGGCTGGCTCGACGTGACCGATATTGTCGTCCAAAACGTGGCTGGCGCCAACTTCGGGGTGGACACGACCTACTCCTACCTATTTTACAACGATGTGGAGAAAGGTCCCATCGCCATCGTGACGCTGGACAACAACGGCGCCTTCGCCACGCAGATTAAGTACAAGGACACTTCCCCACCCGTGGTGGGTGCGGCCGCTGAGGAAACAGCCATGAACCCGACCGTCCATGTTTCGCCCAACCCGGCCAGCAACGAGGTGGTTTTTGATTTTAAAAACCTAGCGCCAAGCCAGTACCGACTGGCTATTTTCGATGAAAATGGGCGCTTGACAATGGAAAAACGGGTGCAAATGAACAGCATTCACTCAGAGCGGTTCAACCTTTCAGGGCACTCGCCGGGCGTGTATTTTCTGAGTGTTTTCGACGAAAACGGGCGGGTGGTCTGTCGGGAGAAATTGGTGAAAAAATGATTGAGGTGGGGACGATGTCCCACTCCTCACTTCTTCTTCACAATTGAGCACTTGCCAGCCCGCAAGTCCGCTTCCACTTTGGAAAACTTGCATTTGACGATGATTCCGTCCGGGTATTTGACCTTGACCAGGCTGCTTCCGTTGTACTTTCGGAATGGGTCGGGTTGGGAAGTGGTTCCTTGTGATAGATTCGCAATCTGACTTGCGTTATACCGCTGAAAATAAGCGTTCAAATCGCTCTCGTTTGTAGGGTCGTAGCCAGAAGCCGATGCTCCCATCATAAAGGACTTTGCCATGCCCCAGTTTTGAGAGTTGCCTGCCCGTTTCGGGATTTCAGGTGCTAGCTTAGCTGCGGTCGCAGCGAGTGCCCCGGCTCCTTTCATCCGTTTTTCACGCTCCAAGAAGCTGAAAAAAGCGGCCAACCCATTCCCGAATTCTTTGAAGAACTCAGCCTCCGCACTCACTTTACGGGGTATCCAGTCGAGGCAGACCACTTTCACATCAGCGGATTTCCATTTGCCGACATCAACCCCTTCATAATCAAAGGCAAACCTTGCAAAGGTATCGGGCGCATCTGCTGCCAAATCCTTTATTTCATCAGGTATTTGCTTGAACTCAAGGCTTTGCCGGAAGGCTTCCAGCCATTTGTCGAGGAGTTCTTGGTTCATTCTCGGCTCGTTGTAGCCGCCTTCTTCGTCCTCGTCCAGTTCGTCCATGCGCCGTTCGATGTTTTTGATGGCTGTTTTTAGCATGGCATCATTGTCCCTGCGTGGTGCAAGTTCAAAGTCTCCCGCTGCCAAATAATACGTGAACTCGTCATACCCCCCGTCAATGCAGCCTTTCAGGTAATCGTCGGGCAATGAGTCGAGGGTCTGGGCATCAAATTCGATACGGTAGGTATCGTCAGGGCCACTTGGCAGTTCCGTGATTTTGCCGTGCCAGGTTACTGGCGCTCCGGTTTCTTCGGGAATGAACCCGTCAACCACTTTTACACAATCGTTGATTTTGAATTTCATTTCTTCAATTTAAGTTTTTACCTGAACAACCCTGACTTCTCCCACCTCTTTTCAATAAATCAATATGGCAATAATATTCCTCTCCGTACAGATATGGCTTGATGGCCTTTTCATCCACCAACTTGGCGGGCAGCCGGAACATCAGCCGCCTCGTCCCCCAATTGGAGTAATAGAGCATGGCGTCGAAGTATTTTACGAGCACCGTCTCTGGCTTGTGCTTGAAATTGCCGTATTGGTAAGTGAATATAGCAGATGTGTTGTTCACCTGTCCGTGGCTCGAAAGCCCATCCACTTCCCGGCGCTCACTTTCCGTCAGCGGGCGGTCAATGGTCTTGAACTTATAGCATTGGAATTCGCTCATAGTTGTTTTGTAACTTTGGGTCAAATCTACAACACAGCGTAAATTTACCGATTAGTGCCTGAAAAGCGCGAACTTATAACCCGGAATTCAGTAACAATGATAAGAATTATGAAACCTGGTAAAAAAGACAAAAAAACATACTTGCGATTCACCCCCGAAGAATTGGCTTTTTTACAGGACAACACGTGGCAAATGGCGGATTCGTTCGGATTGGACAGACGTATTGACAACCTCAGCGGCAAAAGGGCTGCGGGCTTTTATTCATGGGATTTGGAAAGTCTGCAAGATGTGGCCGAAAGCGCCAGAAGTGGTGTGCCTGTCGAGCAGCATGAGATGATTGACGGCCTTCTGCAAAAAATAATTGCAGCAGGGGATTGAACGGATGAGTCATAGAATAAAACAAATTGTAAACACCCTTAAAAAGAACTTGGAAAAGGGTCAATAAACTATAATAGCCAACAGCATGAATCAATTGAAGTATTACTTCTACCCCAATCCCCACGACGAATATGCTTGGACGAAATGCCCGCAATGCGATGCAAAAACCAAATTGCGGAAATTTTGCCTGATGATTCATTACGAGGAAAAGCCGTTGAATTTTCGCAGGATGCTTTCCATGAGAATGGAATGTAAGTTTTGCCCGGCTTGCGAACTTGTCACCAAGAAAAAATCGGAAATCGAGACTTACTTGCGGGAATTGGTGGAGTCCTGGGGGATGACTTTCAATTCAGGAAATTACTTCGTTTTCGGCACGATGGAAATGCAAGATTGGAAACAAAACCAACAAACGCCTATGCAACCATCAGAGGCTTTGGATAAAATAGCCCCTTTCAAAGATATTTTGGATTTCAAAATCCAGCCAGCAGGTTGGTATTTTACGGGAGATAAATGACACCAAAACTGACACCTCACCCCAACCCCACCAACATCTTCAAATCCTCGTTGCTCATATTCCCAATCCAGCTCTCCCCCGTCGCCACGGTCAGGTTGGCCAAATCTTTCTTCCGCCGAATCATCTCGTCAATTTTTTCCTCGAAAGTGCTCTGCGTGATGAGCCGCCACACCATCACGTTCTTTTGCTGCCCGATGCGGTAGGCCCGGTCGGTGGCCTGTGCTTCCACGGCGGGGTTCCACCAGAGGTCGTAGTGGATGACGTTGCTGGCGGCGGTGAGGTTGAGGCCTGTGCCGCCTGCTTTCAGGGAGAGGATGAACGTGTCGTTTTCGCCAGAAAAAGTGCTGGGTGCTTGAAATGCCTCCACCATTTTGTCCCGGTGTGGACGGCTCGTGCCACCGTGCAGGAAGAGCGGTTCCTTGCCGTAGTTGTCAATGATGAATTCGGACAGCAGCACGCCCATCTCGTGGTACTGCGTGAAAATCAGTGTCTTTTCGCCGTTCTCGTAAATCGTGTCGAGCAGGTCGAGCAGCATCATCGCCTTGCCGGAAAGGTCGGGCGTTTTCATCCCTTTTTTCAAAAACTGGTACGGGTGGTTGCAGATTTGCTTGAGGGCGGTTATCATGGCCAGCACCTTGCCCTGCCGCTTGATTTCGTTGCCTTCGTCAAAAATATCTTTCATGTTTTGTTTCACAACCGTCTGATACACAGCCGCTTGCTCCACCGTCAGCGTGGCGAACTGGTTGTTCTCGATTTTGTCGGGCAGGTCGGCGATGATGCTCTTGTCCGATTTCAGGCGGCGCAGGAGGAACGGGGCGGTGATTTTTTTGAAAAGCTCCGCCTGCTTCTGGTCGCCCTCCTTCTGGATGGGTTTTCCGAACACCTCCGAGAACTGCTTGGGCGAGCCGAGGTAGCCCTTGTTCGTGAAATCCATGATGCTCCAGAACTCGCTCAGGCGGTTCTCCACCGGCGTGCCGCTCATGGCGATGCGCACGGGGGCGGGGATGGCCTTCACGCTTTTGGTCTGCTCCGTCCCGGCGTTCTTGATGTTCTGCGCCTCGTCCGTCACGGTGCAGTACCAGTTTTGTTTTTTCAAAAAAGCCTGCTCACTCCGCACCACACCGTAGGTGGTGATGACCACGTCGGTGGCGGCCAAATCGAGCGAGCGGTTGGTGCCATGATACACGGCGGCCCGCAGGCTCGGGGCAAATTTTTCGATTTCCTTGCGCCAGTTAGTCAGCAGCGAGGTGGGCACGATGACGAGCGCCTTGCTTTTTTCCAGCAGCCCCTCCTCCTTGTAGCGCAGCAGTGCGGCGATGACTTGGATGGTCTTGCCGAGGCCCATGTCGTCGGCCAGCAGACTGCCGAAGCCGAGGCGGGTGTTCTTCATCATCCAGTCGTAGCCCGCCCGCTGGTAGGGGCGCAGCGTGGCGTTCAAACCTGCGGGCAAAGGCACTTCCGTCGGCTGCACGAACTCCCGGATGAGCGCCGCCGCCTCGTCCGTCAGGCCGATTTTGGCGCCCTGCCACTCCTCGGCCAGTAGCACTTGCAGCGCCTCGAAGCCCTTGAGCTTGGGCGGTTCTTCCAGTTTTTGGAAGAGCTTCACCAACTCATCCTCATCTATCAACACGTACTGGCCCCGGATTTTCACCACGCCGTTCAGGTTTTTTACCAATTGCTCAAAATCCCGCACGGACACCAACTGGTCGCCGAGCGCAATCTGCCAGTCGAAGTTCATCAGGTCCTCGAAGCGCAGGAACGAGCCTTCGTTCTTGCCCGGGGACTTTTTCGCCAACAAGGAAGCCTTCGGGCGCACGAGGTGTTTCAGCCCTTTGGGCAACAGAATGCGGATGCCGAACAGGCTCAGGGCGGGCAGCATTTTCAGCAGCACTTCCACGAATTCCGATTCATCGAACTCCAGCCGCTTCTTGCCTTGCGACTCCACGATTTGGTTGAGTTTTGGGAAAAACTCGGCCAGTAGCAGCACGTCTTTCAGCACGTCGTACTTCACCGCTTCGTATTTTTTCTTCGTAAAAACATCGCTCAACGGCACAGGTGGGAGGATGGGTTCGGGGCGGTATTCCACGTCTATTTCAATGCTGAACATGCCGTCCAAATCTTCCACTTTCACCAGCGGCACATAGTCTTTGTGGGTGAGGTAAAAATTGTTGAGCCAAAGCTGAAGCAGTTGCGGCGTGTCGGGCGGCAGTTTGTGGCCGGTGATGCGGGTTTTCACTTTCGGCTCGTTGTCGTACCAACCGAAGCGTGACTTTCGATTAAACTTGTCGGGATTAGGCTTGCGGCCCCGGGCAGTCGGCATGATGATTTCCACCTCGGCTTGTGGCTTATCAAAGCGCAGCGGCTTGCCATCGGTAGTGAAAAAGAACATTTTCGGCAGCGGGTGCTCCTCGTGCCACGCGCCTTCATTGACGCAGTGTCCGATGAAAATCGAGCAGAGCGTGTTGAGGGTTTCCTTGGGGGATTGGCCAAAATGCTCGGCCCCTTTTTCCACCTGCAACATATCGAGCGGCAGCCGTTCCGCCATTTTTTCAAACAAAACCCCCACCTCCTCCACGATGACGGCGGGTAGCCAGCGGATGCGGTATTCCCCTTTTCCACAATCAATCAGTTGCGGCATGATGGCCCCATTTTTTGCCAGATGCAGCGAGAAATTGAACACATTGAGCAGGGCCACCGTGGCCGGGTGGGTGCGGTGCAATTGTTCCGTGTCCCAACCGAGCAGCACGTTGACGATGCCACGCAGCCCGGCGTTTTTTTGCGGTTTTTCCTTTCCTTTTTTATCGCTGACTTCAATTTTTTTCAGCAACAAATTTTCATCAAAAACCAGGTGCAGCGAGTTGTCCAACAGCAGGTCGAGCCGCTCCCCCGTTGGCACTACATCGCCTTTTAGTGCCTTTCGGGCTGCCTTCGACGTGCTGCCGTACAGCTTCTGGATGATGTCCTTGAAATCCTTTTCGTAAAACAGCGGGTGCGGCCTGAACAGCGTGAGGATTTGGGCGCCGACGTCGGGTATGGAGGTGAAGTCGAGGCCCCCCTGCCCCCCCAAGGGGGGTTGAGTGGCGGGGCTTTCCAAAGGCTTGTGCTTTTTTCCTTCTATTTTCGAGTCCGCAGCCGCCGGACTGCCCACTGCCAACTGTCGAACTGTCGAACTCAAAAGCCCTTCCACGCTCACAATCCGCTCCGTTTTCTGGTCAGCGATGCGGATGTTTTGGCCTTCTAGCGCCTTCACCAGGTCCAGTCCGTGCAGGTCAAAAACGAGGAAAGGGTTGCGGTCAATCTCGTCGGCGACGGTGTAAATGACGGCGGCGAGGTGCTTGCACGGCACGGCATAGTCGGGGCAGGAGCAGCGCATGTCGAAGTCCCGCCAGGTACGTGGAAAGACCCGAATGCCCTGATTTTCAGCGAATTGCAGGAGGTCGGCGGGCAGTTCCCGGTTGAGGAGTTTGGCGACGAGGGCGGGGTTGCGGGCCACCTCGTCCACGAGGCTTTTTTTGTTGCCTTCGGAAAACAGCGGGACGGTGATGTCAATCTTGTAAGGCTTTGGCGTAGAGCCTTGCACCTTGGCGGAGATGTGGTTGGCACTCACATTGGTGGAGCGAACCTTGCCCGCGTTGGCGTAGCTGCGGCCACGGGGCAGGCGGTTGCTGTTGTCAATATTGGTGAGGGAATTCAGCCATTGCTGGCCCCACCAGGTGATGCCGTATTTTTTTGCCATAATTGCTGGGTGTATGAACTGAGAAAGGTCAAAGGTCGAATTTTTTACCCAAAAACCTACCGCCCCCCAGCCAATATGTCCGCTCCGCTCGCTTCTCCATATCCTCCCGATAAAACGCCACTTCCTTGAAACGGATGGTGCCACATGGTACTTCCAATACTGGATTTTGCAGGCGTATTTTGCGGAGCAATAGAAAGACCCCTGACCTTTGCCACCCCTCTACCCTGCCAAAAATCATTGTCTCCATCTTTGAATGTGGCCAGTTTTGCGAAAAAAATGACAATCATGAAAACCAGGTTGCTAATCTCGATGATGGGACTCACCGCATTACTGTTCGCCCTTACTGCCCTCCCCTACGGATGCTCAAACACGGATAACCAAAATACTGGAAAAACGGAACCTGAACAAGAAATGCAGGATACAGCAGGCACCGTTTCCACGGCTGCACAACCAATAGCAGATGAAAATTCCGGCACACAGGGAATTAGGTCAGACCTGACCGAAGACCAGCCTGTTGCAGTGGTTGAAAATACCGTTCAGCAAAACGAGGCGAAGGCAAAACAGCCCACAGCTGAAAAAGCCACGCCTCCCAAAACGGAGAATAAACCAGCAGTCAAAGTACCAGAACCAAAGAAAACAGAACCCGCACCAAAGCCAGCTCCTCAACCAGTGGTCAATAAAACACCTGAGCCAGTAAACAACCCGGCGCCTCCAGTGAAAACCGAGCCTGCCGCTCCGAAACCTGCACCAGAAACGACCGCCCCAAAAACGGAAACGGCGCCAACCACCACGACTGAGCCTAAACAACCGGCACCAGAAGTAAAAAAAGAAGAGCCCAAGCCTGCTCCGCCCAAAGCTGTCCAACAACCCAGCAAATGGCCGGTACCAGAAAGTGCCAACAACAAGTCCAATCCCGTCAAGGCGGACAATGCCTCCCTCAAAGCTGGAAAGACGCTGTACAACAAGCACTGTGCTTCCTGTCATGGTAAATCAGGCCTCGGCGATGGCACAAAAGCTGCCCAATTGGACACACCTTCAGGCGATTTTAGCTCCGCCGGATTTCAAAATCAGACGGACGGTTCCTTGTTTTACAAAACCGTGCAAGGCCGAGACGATATGCCAGGGTACAAGAAGAAAATACCCGATGAAGAGGATATCTGGAACTTGGTGAATTATATGCGCACATTCAAGTAGTGCGACTGAATCTGACAGCTTTTCCAAACCTTGAGATTTCTGATACCTATCGTACTTTACCGCGCTCCCGGATGGTAAGTCCGCTCTGCCCGTTTCTCCACATCCTTTCGGTAATACGCCACGTCTTTGAACTTCGCATCCACGTACCGCTGCGCCTGGTCGTAGAAATGCGGGGACTTGGGGTCGCCGCTCTCGCCTCCCGCCAGCAGGGTTTTGGCCTTTACTTTTTCACCGAACTCCACCACCGCCACGAAGCTGTTGCCGGAGGTGCCGTAGATGCGCTTCGAGCCGTTGTATTGGCGGGCACCGAAGCTGGCCAGTGCGCCCCATCTGCCGGAGGCGAGGCCACAGGGAAGGCTCGGCTTCGAGTCGTCGAACGGCTGCTCGATGTCCCCGGTCAGGCGCTGGAAGCGGTTGATTTCGCCCCACGGCACGTCCCATTTTCCAAAATCGACGGTGAGCTGCGCAACGGCTTCTTTGAAAATAGCCAGCCGCTCCGCCGGGGGCGAACCAGTTCCGAAATAGTTGATGCGCTCCATGCCCGTGAAGCCTTCTGGGGCTTCGCCCTTCTTGTCGTAAAGCGAGCCGTAATAAAAAGCCAGTGACATCGCCACAGATTCGGTGGAGGTGCGGAAGTCCCATTTGCGCAGCACTTCAATGGCTGGCGCAATAGCTCCTGCCCCCTGCCCCCCTGTGAGGGGGGTGTCATCAAAAGCTTTGACCAATCCGGGAATCAGTTTTTCAAAACCCGGCAGGTAGGGGTCATAGGCCGTTTCGATGAGCTTGTCGATGGTGTAGCCGCTGCCCTTTTCCAGCAGCCGAACGGCGTGAATGCCCCGAAAATTCTCGGCGGGCAGGCGCATGTACACGGGATAATCCGCTGGCTTTGGGCTGTTCGCCCCGGCGCAGGTGAAGGGCGTGGAATTGCAGTTTTGCAGCCAGCCGTTTGGTGGATTTAGGGCAACGATGCAGTCGTTTACATCGTGCAAACCCTGCCAGTCGGTGGCGGGGTTGCTGCCGTCCACGGGCTTTGAGAAGTCGAAGGCGGTGTCCCTTTTTGGGATGAAATTACCGTGGTAGTAGGCGATGTTGCCCTCGGCATCGGCATAGACGGTGTTGTTGGAGGAATTGGTGCGGATGTCCATCATCTCCCGAAACCCCTTGTTGCCGCTTTGTTTGGTGCGGGTGAACGACTGCGTGAGCGCCTTTACGGGGTCCCACATCATGGCAGTTGAAACCCATTTATCACCTAGCATGTGCGTGACGGGGCCGTGGTGGGTGCGGTAAATGGGGAATTTTCGCTCCTTTGTTTCATTGCCGTCCTTGTATTTTAACACCACTTGCTTCGCAATGACGGGGCGCTTTTCTTTGCCATATTGGTAAAAATACTGACCCTTTTCCTCACTGACGGTTTCCAAAAACTCATCCATCACGTCGGCATACGACGAGGTGTGCATCCAGCCCGTTTTTTCATTAAAACCTTGATACACAAAGAATTGCCCCCAAGTGACTGCGCCGTAGGCGTTCAGCCCCTCCATGCTCACCACATGCACTTCTGGACGGAAGTAGAACGAGGTATGCGGATTGATGAGCAGCATGGCATGGCCGGAGGCGGTCAGCTTGCCGGAGATGGCGAAACCGTTGCTGCCTCGTGGTTCCTGTAACACGGACTGCCAGTCCGTGCTTCCGGCACTTCCCAAAGCAACGCCTTCCGCCGATTGGGAAAGCACGGACTGCCAGTCCGTGTTACGTGGGGAGTCCGTGCTGCCAAGGCCTTCTTTGTCTTCATAAAACGCCTTGATTCGCTCGGTCGATATCTGCTCGATGTCGCCGCCGATACTGCCTTCGCTGAAGTACATCGGGTACCACGGCTCGAAGTGAGTGAGGAGTTTTGGCTTCACTTCGGGGTGTGAGTGGAGGTAAAAATTGACGCCATCGGCAAAGGCATCGCAGAGCTTTTTGAGCCAGTCGGGGCTTTTTTCGTAGTTGGCTTTGGCTTCTTCTTCTGTCATAAAAAGATGGGCACGGAGGTCGCTGTAAAGCAGGTCTTCCCCTTCCACTTCTGCCAGTCTTCCAATCGCCCAGATGTAGTTCTGCTCCACCCGGTTGAAGTCGTCCTCGCACTGTGCGAACAGTAGTCCGAACACGGCATCGGCGTCTGTTTTGCCGTAGATGTGCGGCACGCCGAAGTCATCACGGATGATGGTGACACGGTCGGCTTGGGCTTGCCAACTATCGAGGTCGGTGGTTTTGCAGGCGGTCATGGCGAGGAGGAGCAAAAAAATGGCTTGTTTCATGATGCGTTTTTTAAGAAACTGCCAAGTTATATCCTTCGACCGATTTCAGCGCCGTATTTTGCGCAGCAACAAAAGGATGTTTTCAATTTTAGATTTTCGCTTCCAAACCCCTACCTTTCGCCAACCAAAACAACTATGAGATGACCATACTCACCAACCCTCAACTCGAACTCGCCCACGACTACGTCCGCAACACGAACAAGAACATCTTCCTGACCGGGAAGGCGGGCACCGGCAAGACCACTTTTTTGCACAAAATCAAGGCGGAAGGCTTCAAGCGCATGGTCGTCACGGCGCCGACCGGGGTGGCCGCCATCAACGCAGGGGGCATGACGCTGCACTCGATGTTCCAACTGCCGTTCGGACTGCACCTGCCCGGCGTCACCCGGGAGGAGAGCCGCCAACGGCGTTTTTCGGGGCAAAAAATCGCCCTCATCCGCAGCCTCGACCTGCTCGTGATCGACGAAATCAGCATGGTGCGGGCCGACCTCCTCGATGCCGTGGACGAGGTGCTGCGCCGCTACCGGGATTACTCCAAACCCTTCGGGGGCGTGCAGTTGCTGATGATCGGCGACCTGCACCAACTGCCGCCCGTGGTGAAGCAGGAGGAGTGGGAACTGTTGCGCCAGCACTATGATACGTCCTATTTTTTTGGGAGCCAGGCGCTGAAAAAGACAGACCCCGTGTCCATCGAACTCAAGCATATTTACCGACAAAGCGACCAGACTTTCATCGGCCTGCTGAACAAGGTGCGGGACAACCAACTCGACGACGATGTGCTCGACCAGCTCAACAGCCGCTTCGTGCCGAACTTCCAGCCGGACGAAAAAGAGGGCTACATTACCCTCACCGCCACCAACGCCGCCGCCAACGACATCAATTCCATGCGGCTCGAAAACATCAATACGCCGAAGTTCAGTTTTCAGGCAAAAATCGAGGGCGATTTCCCGGCGATGGCCTACCCGACGGAGCAGGTTTTGGAGTTCAAGGAGGGCGCACAGGTCATGTTCGTGAAGAACGACATCAACCAAGAGAAGCGCTATTTCAACGGGAAAATCGGGCAGATAACGAAGATTGCCGACGGCGAAATCCATGTGCGCTGCCCTGACGACGAGTACGACATCGTGACCGTTCCGGTGGATTGGCAGAACATCCGTTACAGCCTCGACGAAAAGACGAAGGAGGTGAAGGAAGACCTGCTCGGCACCTTCACGCAGTACCCGCTGAAACTCGCCTGGGCCATCACCATCCACAAGAGCCAGGGCCTCACGTTCGAGCGGGCCATCATTGATGCGCAGGCGGCGTTTGCGCACGGTCAGGTCTATGTTGCGCTCAGTCGCTGCAAGACTTTTGAGGGGATTGTGCTGCGCACGAAAATCGCCTACCACAGCGTGAAAACCGACTCGGTGGTGAAGGAATACAGCGAGGACGCCGAACGCAACGCTCCCGACGAGGCGCACCTGCGGGAGGCAAAACGCATTTACCAACAGGATTTATTGAAGGAACTGTTCGGGTTTCGGGGCATGAAACGCAGCTTCGACCAGCTCTTCCGGCTGACGATGGAGCATCCCGGCGCCATGCCCGGCGAGGCGCTAGCGAATTTTCGGGCGTTTGCCAAACATGCCGAAGACGCCGTGATTTCAATGGCCGAAAAATTCCTGCCGCAGCTCCAATTTTACTTCAACCAGCCGGAACTGCCGGAAGAGAACCAAGCGCTCATCGAGCGGCTGCAAAAAGCGGGCGGGTATTTCACCCAAAAGCTCAAAGACGAATTGTTGCCGGAGGCAAAAAAGCCACAGTTCGTGACGGACAACAAGGCCGTGCTGAAGACGGGGATGGAGCAATTGGACAATTTACAAAAAGAGATTTTTGTAAAAAACGCCTGTTTCAACGTCTGTGTGCAGGGCTTCGGCACCCATGCCTACGTGCGGGCGAGGGTGAATTCGGAGCTTGATTTTTTGGCTTCAAAAAACACAGCGCCGCCGAGTTCGGGCTTCGTGCCGGGGATGCCAAAGAACACGCCGCACGGCGAACTGTACGCCCAACTGGCCCGCTGGCGCAAAATGGAGGCCGAGGAGCGGGGCAGCGAACTTTACGAAATACTGCCGACGAAAGTGCTGGTTGAGTTGGTGAATGTACTCCCCACCGACCCGATTTCGCTTCGGCGGGTGAAGGGTTTCGGCGATGTGAAGGTGAAGCATTACGGCCCGGCCATCCTCGATATCATCGAAAATTACTGCTCCAAGCGGGGCATCACGACCAATTTGCTGGCCCCCGCCGCACCGCCGAAACCGCCCAAGGTTGACACGAAACTGCTCAGTTTCGAAATGTTCAAGTCGGGCAAAAGCATCGAAGAAATTGCCGCCGAGCGGGGCTTCGTGGTAGGCACCATCGAGGGGCATTTGTCGCATTTCGTGGAGCAGGGCGAGCTGGACATCCATGCACTGATGGACAGGGCGCAGGTGGACGAAATCGCCGCTTTTTTAACGGAAACGCAAGCAACAGGGACGGTAGAGGCGAAGGCGCATTTTGGGGAGCAGTATTCTTATTCGCAACTGCGGATGGTGCTGAATTGGCTGAAGCGGGTGGGCGAATCCTTTTGATCAAGAACCTTCATTTTATTGATAAGACGTTATGAATTCTTGGTTTTAAGTTTGATATAGATTTTTCAATTGCTCCATTTTTTTTAAAAATTCATATTGATTTGGGCGTATTAACCCCAACTTAATACTTGCCCTATATTGTTCCAATTCCCTTAAATTTTGATTTACCCGCAGGACATACTGCCCACCTATCCTTGCGCCTTTTAATAATCATTCAAACTATTGTAACCATGATGAACAAGTACCCGAAATGGCTTGGCATGATCGCATGCCTAGCAATCTGCATTCCCATGTTCGCACAGGAGCTATCCCTGTCTCATATTTCCACCTACAACTCTGGCATTTTTGGCGAAAGCGCCGCTGAAATTGCAGCCTACGACGCTGCTGGGAAAAGGCTTTTTTTCATAAAAGCCACGGCTGCAGCGGTGGACGTGCTGGACGTCAGCGACCCCGCCAATCCAACGCTGGTGAACAGCATTGACCTCTCCATGTACGGCGGCGGCGCCAACAGCGTCGCCATCTACAACGGCATCGTGGCGGTGGCCGTGGAAAACAGCGACAAGCAGGCCAATGGCCGGGTTGTTTTCCTCGACACGGACGGCAACTACCTCAACGATTTGGAGGTTGGTGCACTGCCCGATATGTTGACTTTTACACATGATGGTAAGAAGGTCGTGGTGGCCAACGAAGGCGAGCCAAACGCCGAGTACACCAATGACCCAGAAGGCTCCGTGACCATCGTTGACCTCTCCGCTGGGGTGGCCAACGCCACGGCTATGCCCGTCAATTTTCAGGCATGGAACAGCCGCCGGGCCACGCTGCTGAACAACGGCATCCGCATCTTCGGCAATGATGGCCAACAAACCGTGGCGCAGGATTTGGAGCCGGAATCCATTGCCATTACCGCCGATAATTCAAAGGCTTATGTGACTTTGCAAGAAAACAACGCCCTCGCCGTAATCAATTTAAGTACGGGTGCTGTGCTCGACATTTTGCCCTTGGGCTACAAAGACCACAGCAAAGGCGCTCCCGAACTCAAAGAATATGCGCTGAACGAAACGATGTCCTGGTGGAATGCTTTCGACCTTGGTGTTCCGAAATATGGCGGCGACATGGTGCACCTAGGCGGCTTTTCCGGCCTCTGCTACGACCCGCTCACCTCCACCAATGACCAGCTTTCCTTCTGGGCTGTACCTGACCGTGGGCCGAACGAGGACCCAGTCTCTGCTGCAAGCGTCGGCACTTCGCAAGACCTTCGCCCGTACAAATTGCCGGACTACCAGGCCCGTTTGGAGAAGCTTATTTACGTCAAAAGCCAAGACCAATTTTACAAAGATGCCAACCCAATTTACCTGAAACAACAAGATGGCACGCCGATTTCCGGCAAGGGCAACATACCTGGTTTCGATGAAATTCCCGTGACCCGAACGGACAATTCGGTTTACACCAGCACCGATTTCACCGTAAACGGCGTGAACTACCACAAACTTGGTTACGATGCATTCGGTGGCGACTTTGAGGGCGTTATTCGCACCCCGGATTTCCACTTTTGGCTTTGCGACGAGAACCGCCCTTCCATTTATCATTTTGATGAAAACGGAAAACTGGTAGCCCGCTACGTGCCACACGGCTCGTCCATGCTCGGTGACACGCCACAGCCGGTGGGCACTTACGGCAAAGAATCGCTTCCCGAAGTGTACAACCTGCGCCGGGGCAACCGTGGCTTCGAGGCCATTGCTTATGATTACGATGAAAAAATCGTGTATGCTTTCATCCAATCGCCCATCGAAAATCCGGGCAGTGCAGAGGTGCGCAACAAATCGGACGTCATCCGCATCATCGGCATCAACCCTGCAACGGGGCAGCCGGTGAAGGAGTTTGTTTACTTGCTGGAGCGGAACAAAGTGCAGGGGCTTACCACGTCCCGGGTGGACAAAATCGGCGATGCGGTGTATGCTGGCAACGGCTCGTTTTACGTCCTCGAAAGGGACTCCAGCGACCCGCTCAACGGCGGCACCGAAGGCAAGAAATACGTGTATGAAATCAAATTGGAAGGTGCTACCAACATCCTCGGCACGGCCATTTCCAATAAAATGACCTCCACGGGAGCCAGTGACAAGACGCTGGAAATGATGAGCGCCGACGACTTGGCGGTCAACGGCATTTCACCTGTTTACAAAACAAAAATGCTGAACCTGCCTTCTGTTGGCTATATGGTGAGCGACAAATCGGAAGGCTTGGCGCTGCTGCCTGACGGTGGCCTCGCCATCATCAACGACAACGACTTCGGCCTTGCTGGTGCTGGCATTACTGACAAGTCGGTCATGGGAATGATTTCCTTCAAAAACAACAACGGCTTCGATGCCAGCGACAAATTGGTGGAAGAAATTGCCATCACGAACCATCCCGTGTTGGGCATGTACTTGCCGGATGGCATCGCTTCTTTTTCGGCAAACGGCAAGCCTTATTTCATCACTGCAAACGAAGGCGACTCTCGTGACTACGATGGTTACAGCGAGGAAGAAAGGGTAAAAGACCTTGTACTCGACCCTGCTTTCTTCCCGGATGCTGTTGCCATGCAAAAAGACAAGGCGCTCGGCAGGCTCAAAACCACTTCTTCGATGGGCGATATTGACCAAGACGGCATGAACGAAATTATCTACTCCTACGGTGCCCGGTCGTTCTCGGTTTGGGACCAATACGGCAATCTCGTATTCGACAGCGGCGACGATTTTGAGCAAATCCTGGCTCAGGTTGCACCCGATTATTTCAACAGCAGCAATGACAGCAACGACTCCTACAAGAGCCGCAGCGACGACAAAGGCCCAGAGCCAGAAGGCGTTACCATTGGTGAATACAATGGCAACACCTACGCTTTCATCGGCCTTGAGCGGCAGGGCGGTATCATGGTTTACAATATTTCCGACCCTAAAAGTCCATATTTCGTGGACTATGTGAACCACCGTGATTTCACCGCCGATGCGGAAACAGTGGAGGCGGGCGACCTTGGCATCGAAGGCCTGCTTTTCATCAATGCCACTGATTCTCCAAACGGCCAGCCAATGGTCGTGACGGCGAACGAGGTGAGCGGCACGGTTTCGTTGTTTGGTGTGTCGGATGGTTCACGGCCTATGGCTGATCGCAATTCAGGTGCTTCTCAAACGGCGACTACATCCAATACTGGCGTTTACCCGAACCCATTCAACAGCCAGTTCAGCCTGCACTACAACACGGCTACGGAGGGCAATGTGCAAATCACTTTGCTGAATTCATTGGGCCAAAAGCGCAGCAATCTGTACACCGGCACGAAAGCCGCTGGCGACCATGTGCTGCGGGTGAGCCTGAACGATTCATTTGCATCAGGCATGTACTGGGTGGTGGTACAACAGGATGGAAAGACCTTGGATACGTTTTCCATCGTCAAGAAATAATATAGCCTTAGCATAATTCAATTTTTCATAGAAACGGCGGGCGCAGTCACAAGCTGCGCCCGCTTGCTTTTTTGATTTTTATGAAAAACAACCAAGGAGGATTTCCCTAAATTTGGCCCCAATAAAAACCCGTTCAAACATGAATCAAAACCCATCCGCCCGCCAACTCCGAGACCTCCCGCCCCGCAACATCAACCTTTTCACCAAAGCCACCGTGCTGTTTGGTGGCTTCATGCAGCAGTTTGGCTGGATATTCTTCTGCATGGGCAGTCTCTTTTCCTGGATTTTTATCCCGATGTCCACGGTGCGCTATTGGTTCGAGTTTGGGAAGGAATGGCAGCAGGTGCCGGGCAAAATCATATCCGCCGAGCCGACCAACTCCTCGGTGAACGAGCAGCCGGTTTACCAATATTTGCAATCATTCGAAGTAAATGGCCAGCGATATACGGGCAAGAGTTTCAGCGTGGGGCCGGAATACCAAGGTGGCGAAGAAGTGACCATCGAGTACGATGCCAACAACCCCAGCGACTCGCATGTGGAAGGTGCCAGGAGGGCTGTATTTCCTGCTTTTGTGCTGTTCGTGCTGATATTCCCAATTGTCGGTGGGGTGTTCATTTTCATTGCTATCCGGCAAAATTTGAAGGCGATAAAACTGCTCGAAATCGGTGAATTCACCCGTGGCACGATGTGCTCGAAGGAGGCGACCAATTCTACCGTAACCATCAACAACCAGCGTTACCCTGTTTTCAAATACAGCTTTGAGTTTCAAGCGGGTGGGCGCACCCACTCCGCCATTTGCAAGACGCACCAAGCCTGGCTGGTGGAGGACGAGGAGCGAGAAATCATCCTTTACGACAAGTACAATCCCGATTACAATGTGGTGTTCGATGCGGCGGGGAACATGCCAGAAATCACGGAAGCTGGGTTGCTAGCGACGCCGGGCATTGGGAAGGTGGTTTATCTGATTTTGCCGATGGTGGGTATTGGGATGAACCTGTTTTTCTTGTTTTTTCCGTTGAATTTGATGGGGTGATTGTGAAGCTCGTACTGCCAAAGTCCGCTTTGGCAGCGCAGGCGTTGGCAATTCGGCAGAAACCTAGTGCCTGCTTCCCTGGAACACAAAAGCGCCGAAGTGGACTTCGGCGATACTGCCAAAGTCCGCTTTGGCAGCGCAGGCGTTGGCA
>JAIPBL010000004.1 GCA_021739645.1 Saprospiraceae bacterium
ACCCGGCATTTGGTTGGGACGGCACGCACCGTGGGCAGTTGCTGGATGCGGCGGTGTTCGTGTGGTTTGCGGAGGTGGCGTTCGTGGATGGGAGCACGGAGTTGTTCGAGGGGGGGGTGGTGCTGGTGCGGTGAGGGGGCGAATACGTACTGTGCAAGGCTGAATTTCAATTCCATCAATATCACATCGTTTGGCAATGATACGCCCTAGCCACGTAACTTGCGATTTGGTATCGCCCCCCCAATCGCCATTTTCATCGACTGTCAACTGGTATTCATCAATAGGCATAACCTAATTTATTTGGCATTGCTGAGTTTCAAGAATGAGGACTCCCAAATATTTTCCCAAAAACCCTACTTCCCTCCTAAGAATTCCCAATCTTTGCCGCCACTTTGGGCCTAACAAAACAAACATGGTACAGGTATTCATCACTGGGGGGACTTTCGATAAGGAGTACAACTACATCTCTGGGCAACTGTATTTCCGCAGTACCCATGTGCCTACCATGCTGGAACGGGGCCGCTGCACGGTGGATTTCGATGTGAAGACCTTGATGATGACGGATAGTCTGGAAATGACGGATACTGACCGGGAAATCATCGGGCATAATTGCAAACGCAGCCAGTTCGACAAAATCCTCATCACACACGGGACAGATACGATGGTGAAAACGGCGGAGTTCCTCGCCAATTATGGACTTGTAGAAAAAACGGTGGTTCTAACCGGAGCGATGGTTCCTTATGCTTTTGGCACTTCCTCGGATGGTTTTTTCAACTTGGGCAGTGCGCTCGCATTTTTGCAGACCTTACCGCCGGGAGTTTATGTGGTTATGAATGGGCGGTACTTCCATTGGGACAAGGTCAGGAAAAACACAAAAACGGGTTATTTTGAGGAAACAACCTAAGCAACTGTCCTTTGGGAGAGCAAGATTATTTATTATTGCAGATTGAAATAAAATGGCTGTGAGTAAACTGTGATTGCTAACAGCCTTTGACTCATAAATTATTGATTTTCAAATAATTATTTGAAAGCAAAATTGACAATTGTTATTTTCAAACATGAAGCAACTTACTATTTCCCTTTTATTACTGCTATTCGGCAGCCTTCAAATCGCCCTATCGCAGACAGCCGCCGCACCTGTCGAGCTTTTTGACACTGACAAGGTCCAAAACATAAACATTATCTTCAAACAAGCGAACTGGAGCTACTACCTAGACTCACTCCGTTTTAATGGGGACGGGCTTTTAGCAGCCGTCGTTGAAGTGAACGGGCAGAAATTTGAGAACGCTGGCGTCCGCTACCGAGGATTTAAGTCATTTGCACCAGGCACACCACGCAATCCGCTCCACGTCGTGCTGGACATGAAGGACAAGGCGCAGACTTACCAAGGCTACCATGAACTGAAACTGTCTAGTACCTTGCGTGACCCCAGCATGCTGCGGGAAGTGTTGGGCTACGAGATTGCCCGTACATACATGCCCGCACCAAAAGCCAATTTTGTCAAGGTGACCATTAATGGGAAATTGTACGGGTTGCTTGCAAATATTGAGTCGGTGAACGAGGAGCAGTTTCTGAACCGCTATTTCGAAAGCACTGGCAATGCATTTTTCAAGGTAAACCAAGATGCTGACAAAGCACTCACTGGTTGTAAGAACAACCTCTACGGCTCGCTGGAATACGACGAGTCGGTGACTTGTTATGAGAATAATTTTGATAAAATTTCGGAACATGGCACCAAGGAACTGATGGATTTGGCTCGAATTCTCAACCAAGACATAGGAAAAATCGAGACCATCCTGAACGTAGATAGAACGCTTTGGATGCTCGCTTTCAACAATACCATTGTCAACTTGAGCAGCTACACAGGCCAACACAGTGTGAATTACTATTTGTACCAAGACAACAATGGGCGCTTTACGCCTATCATCTGGGACCTTAACCTTGCATTTGGTAGCTTTAAAAACATAGGAAGTGGCTCTGACTTGAAGTTGAAAGCTTTGCAGGAACTTGACCCACTGCTCCAATATGACAATTCGACCAAACCCTTAATCAGCCAATTGTTGGGGGATGCCAACTACAATAAAATTTATCGTTCGCACATGCGCACTTTAGTTCAAGATTGGTTCGTTAGCGGCAAATTCGAAGAACGGGCCAAAGCACTTCAAAAATTGATTCGCAACGATGTGAATGCTGACCCGAACAAGTACTACGCCATTGATGAATTCGATGCAAGTCTTGACAAAACCATTGGACGGAAAAGTAAAATTCCTGGCCTCATGGAATTAATGACTCGCCGCACTTCCTACTTGAAGACGCACCCAGACTTGGCTATTTTTCCGCCTGACATTTTGAATGTTGAGGTAGAAAAACGCAAGTTGTTGTCTAGCCAGAAAATGATGCTTTTCCATATTACCGCTAAAGTGGACAAATACCCTCGACGGGTAGAGCTTTTTTATCGCTTGGATGAAAAAGGTGGTTTCAGCCAAGTCACCATGCTCGATGATGGTAAAAATGATGACGGCATTGCAAACAACAATGTTTTTGGGGTGACCATCGTACCGCAAAACGGTGAAGAGTCCATCGAATATTATATTCAAGCTGAAAACCCAGGCTTGGTAAGCTACAGCCCAGCGAATTACATGTGGGAGAAGCATAAATCCACGCTGGAAGCGTTAAACAAGTAATGGAAGATTGAAAATGGAGCATTGACAATTGACGAACCACCATTTTCAATTTTCAATTCTCCATTTTCAATTTCAATTTTACTATGATAAGATTACTGCTTTCCTTTCTTTCCATTCTCTGTTTATCAACGGGTTATTCGCAAGACATTTACAGCCCTGACCATATTCCAGTCATAAAAATCAAGTTTGAAGTTTCAGATTGGGACAACAAACTGGACTCCCTAAAGTCCAGAGGGAATAAAGAACGCATGGCCGCCACTGTGGAGATTGATGGGCAAGTCTTTGAGGGTGTTGGCGTCCGTTACAAAGGAAACAGCTCCTACAAAAACCCAAAAAAACACAACAAAGCCAAGCTGCCGTTTAACCTTAAAGCGGACTACTCCCATAAAAAACAAAGCTTCCCTGGCGGTTATGAGACCCTAAAACTCAGCAATGTTTTCATGGACCCCAGCTTCATGCGGGAATACCTTTCCTACGAGATTGCCCGCAAGTACATGCCTGCTCCACTTTGCAATTTCGCAAAGGTGTATGTCAACGATGAGTACATCGGTCTGTTCAACAACACGCAGTCTGTGGACGAAAAACTGCTAGAAGACAGTTACGGAACATCAGAAGAAACCTTCTTTAAATGTGACCCTGAATGGGAGGATGTAAAGGATACTCCGGCAGGTTGCAAAGAGAGCGAGTTCTCGTCAATATATTACGTGGGTGACAATCCGAAATGTTATGAAGGCTGGTACGAATTGCAAAGCAAAGAGGAGAAAAAAGGCTTTGCCGACCTTATCAATCTTTCGAAAATCCTGAACCAAAGTCCTGACAAAATTGAGTCCGTCCTGAACGTGGACATGACCTTGTGGATGCACGCCTTCAACCATGTGCTCGTCAACCTTGACAGCTATACTGGTCGTTTTAGCCATAATTTTTACCTCTACAAAACACCAGATGGGCTGATGACTCCCATGATTTGGGACATGAACATCAGCTTTGGCGGATTCCGGTTGGATGGTGAAAAGAAGGGCGAGCTGACCAATCAAGAATTGCAGGATTTCAGCCTTTTCACCCATTTCAAAAACAAAAACCTGAAACGCCCGCTCATCACCAATGTGCTGGCCAACTCGTTCTGGCGGAAGATTTACATCGGGCATTGCCGCACCATTTTAATGGAGAATTTTTCCAACGGAGAGTACTTGAAGAAAGCGGAGGAAATGCAGGCTTTCATTCGGGACGAAGTAAAAGCTGACCCAAACCGACTATATACTTTTGAGGACTTTGAACGCAACCTCCGCAGCACCACGGAAATCTGGAACACGGAAATAATTGGCATTGAGGAATTGATGAAAACCAGGACAGAGAATCTACTCGAACATCCCATCTTCAAGGGAAAGAACCCAATCATGGGCGAAGTGAACCATAAGGTTGCAGATGGCAAAGTGACCGTCACCGCCATGGTAAAAGATGCCGAAATGGTTTGGCTCATGTATCGCAGCAGCCCCAAAGAACCTTTCAAACAAGTGGAAATGACCAATTCCGCCTTTATTTACAGCCTCACTTTACCCAAGCCTGCCGGTTTTCAATATTACATTATTGCCGAAGGCGACCGCCTTGCTCTCTGCTCACCAGAGCGGGCATCCTATGTTTTTTACGAAGTAAAATAGGCGGGTAATCGAGTGAAAGAAGTGAGCGGGTGAGCACAGGACGGTAGGCTCACCTGCTCACTTGCTTACTTGGTATAAAAGTGCGTAATCGGAATATCCACAGCGAGCATAAATCCGAAACGCCAGGCGTTGGTGGTTTTTATATCTGCACCGCCAGGAATTTCTACATCAATTTTGCGGAGGTTCGGCCCGAGCTGGGCACCGATTCCAATTGAAATCGGAATGTTGTTCGGGAATCCATAAATCCCATAAAAGCCGGGGGCGATAATGTTTTGGAATTTCAATTCCGGTATCTGCTCGGTTTCATTACTAAAACGGTAGGCGAAAATGGCGCCCACATCAATCACTTGGGTGTAAAAACTAAGGCTACCTCCTTCACCCAAGCCAAAATTCAAGTCAATACCCACAGGAGCAGATGGAGAAAGTACGTTTTTGTCCTCAATGGCCACATCTACCATTTCATCCATGTCGTGCTCCCATCCATAGGCAAGACCACCGTAGGAGTTCAGTGATACACTCACCGCCGATTGTTTTTTCATTCTCGAACTGCCCGGCGGCAGTGCAAACAAATCAATGGCCGCAGCTATTTCCCTTGAATCCCTGGCCTCAGCCACATTGGCCATGAAGTTGACATGCTTTAGGAATTTCTTCTTGTATTTGAAATCTTCATTGTTGAGCACTTCTTCTAAAAAGCGGGTCAAATTGGCTACTGCCATGGTATAGTTCTCCTGCCGGATATTAAACTCCAAGTCGAAAAGCTGTTTCAAAATGGTATAAACCCGGTTCTCTAAAGTGTCAGTCGGGGTGCCTTTTTTGAGTGCAGTCACCAATTCAGTTGGCTTGCCCTCCACCACCTTCCATTCAGGAAGAATTATTTGTTGCCTAAAACTACGGGTCTGCCCCAAAAGGTCGAACAACAAGCCAGAAAAGCGCAGGTACTCATCGTTGAGGATGAAAGAAGTATCCGATTTGGCCATCAAGACTTTAAAGCTTTTTTGGCAGAGTTTCCCAGTTTGCACCAAAGAAACCAGGTAGTTCCGCAACGCAATAGGCGCTTGGGTCATATTGGCAAACTCATTGAGCGAACCACGAAAATCAACGCCATTACTGAACTGAATGCCCTTTCCTTCCTGCCAGAGCAAGCCGAGGTACAGGTAAACATGCGAAATGTCCCGCATCTGGGCACTGATTTGGCTGGACTCGACCCAATCACCCTCAGGAGTTGCCAATGAGGTAGCCAGCAGGTTCAAGCTCCGCAAGCTGTTAGCGACGTCCTGCATGGCGTGTCGGGTATTGGGCTGCGCAATATCGCCCCAACGCAGGCTGTCTTGCAGCGACGCTGAGGAGGACAAAAAGCCAAGAATCTCCAGTGGGCTAGTGCCGTCATAAATCATTTGCGTGGTGCCGAGCAGGTCTTCCAACGCAATACGGTACTCCATTTTTTTGATGAAATCATTGTTCTGGGAATACTGTCGGACGTTCATCGGCAGCACTTTCAGGTCGTTGATGAACCCCTCCCTCAGCGTTTCGATGTAGGCGTTGTAATTGTAAATCTCATTGCCAATGATGTACAGCAAATCATACGTAGCCGGGAAAAATGCCCGGTAGGTTGGCTCTTTTTCCATGGCCTTTCGCAAGCCATCGAAGAAGGTGGCATTCAGTTCTTCTTTCGTTCTTTTTACAATAAAAATGGCCAAACCATCCGCTAGTTTGGTGACGAAATTGACGCCAGACAAGCCGCCGCCACCACTCATGCCACCAACATTGCCCCCTTCTGCGGAAATCATGTTGGGCAACCGATTGCTAAAATCAGACTGTGCGTATTGCCTAAGCGAGATGAACGGATTCCCTTCAAAACATTTATTGAGGTTGACCCTGAAGGTGCCATCCTCATTTGGAGACACCGCATCGACACAGTATTTCGAAACGATTTGCATAATCGCTACCTCGTCCACATCGGTGGAGTTATCAATTTCAGCTCGAAACCTGACTGGGTCAAACTCAAAATATTCGTTGAGTTTCACCGCATCTTGCCAAGCATTTTGTGCAGCAAGCTGAACTGAAAAAAGTAGGAGCAAAGAAAAAATCCTGAAGGTTTTCATTGGTAAAGAATTTAGTGTTTGAAAGCATAAATCGCTGATTATCAAGCAACTTAATTTACTTTGCAACTGGTTTATCATTGCGCTATTTGGCGTTCAATCTCATGTCTGCAATAACCGCTTTTCTTATATCGCTTCGCAAATCAGCGGAATCGCCTTCCTTCGCCGTTTGCCAGCTCACAAAGTTTTTTTGGTTAAAAAAATCAAGGCGATTTTCCTTTCCCTCAAAGACGTATTGTGAAACGACAATCCGGTAGATTTTGCTTGTATTTAAAGGCTTGCCTGCCACTTCCCAAGATTTACTGACTACGTCATATTCGATATTGTACCACTGCAAATACCCTCCAAGCCCTTGGTTCTCCATGCCTGCGTCGAGTGCTTTTTTCAAAATGGTTCCTTTCAATTCCACTTCATAAAGTCCGCCTCCAAATGGCAGCGCCCTGAACACGTCCACTGCAGTGATGTCGCCACTAAGCTGGTCGTCAAGCCGGATGGAGCCACCATTGAAAAAGGCAGCATCTACAGGCTTTTTGGCCGAGGCAGCCATCCCTGCCGCAATGATTCCACCGAGGTTAGTCTGGAAGTTCCGCACCGATTTTTCACGGCCGTCAAGTGGGGTTTTGGCTTTGTAGATAACCTCATCTGGGTCATTTACGACTTGTTTTATTTCCTGGGTCAAGACCTCTTGCCAACGCTGGACAATTTCGTCCACCTCCGGGTCGGACGGAATGGCGTCGGTTATCTGCACCAGCTCCGAGTATAGTTCAGTTGTTTTCACATCTGGATAATAGGTAAATCGGTGTACCCAGACCGACTTGGCATTGGCATCTGCTTTCGCAATGACCACGTTGCCAATCGAATCGAGGCTGTTCTCATGTTCGTGGCCGCCCATGATGAGCTTGGTTTTGGGCAAAAGCGCCGCCATTTTCATGTCCTGCGCCAGTTCGAGGTGTGTCAGTCCGATGATGACATCGCAGTTTTGCACCAACTCCAGATATGCTTTTGTGGCTTCCTGGTACGGGTCTTCGTAATAAACCCAAGGCTGCTGGTTATCGCTGAGACAGGCACTGTAAAAGCCAACCCGGATTGGTTTGCCGTTGTAGTTTTCTATTTCCCAGACGTAGGTATCTGGGGCAAAATATTTGTAGTCATAGCTTTCTTTGTAAAACGGTTCTATTTTTTTGCCGGTTTGGTGGAGCACATTTGTCCCGAGCCAGTCAAAATACGACTCATTCATCCGTTCCTGCAATTCGCCCTCTTTAACATCGAACTCGTGATTGCCGAAGGCAACCAACCCAACACCGACGGAGTTCATCACTTCCACCATCTGGCGTCCTTTGATGGATTTCCCTTCGTATTTCATGGTGCCGAGCAGTGAAGGACTTAAAAAGTCACCCGCCAACACAGTCATCAAGTTGAAGTTTTCCTCCAAAAGTTGGTTGCGGAAGGTAGCTACCCTTGCCATGCCGCCCACCTTGCCTTTCTCCAACGGGGCGATTTCATACACGTCGTTCATTTGCAAAATGGTGAAACTAACTGGGGTATTATCCTCTTCACCCGGATAGGAATAATCAATGGGAGGCGGTTGGTCGCCGCCCATGCTGCCAAGCAAGGTGCTGCAAGCATTCAAGCCAAAAATGGCCAGCCCAACAGAAAATAATGCAATGCTCTTGATTAAGTATGTCGTTTTGTTTTTCATAAAAAGGCTTTTGATAGTTTCAAAAGTAGTAGAATTTCTAATTTTACCTTTCGCTCGTTTCGGCCAAGTTAGGAGGTAACTTCAAGTTACCTCCTAATTTTAGCTCAAAATTTCTCAATTTCCTTCTACATGCTGTGGCAACCCTCCAAGGATTTCATCCAAAATTCCCACCTCCATCACTACTTCGATTGGTTGGGACAAAACTACAATTTGAAATTCCAAAACTACCAAGATGCCTGGCAATGGTCTGTGGAAAATGTGGAAGATTTCTGGGAAACAGTCTGGAAATACTTTAAAGTCATCTCGCACAGTCCGTACAAGCAGGTATTGAAGGAGCGCAAAATGCCAGGGGCGATTTGGTTTGAAGGCGCTACGCTCAACTACGCCGAAAACATCTTCGAACGATGGGAAATGGACGAAGAAACTGCCATCGTGTTCTCTTCCGAGCGGCACGATTTGGTGGAAATCAGTTGGGGTGAAATGCGCAGTCAAGTTGCGTCCATGGCCGCCTATTTGCGCAGCATCGGCATCCAAAAAGGCGATTGCGTGGCCGCTTATTTGCCGAATATCCCAGAAGCTACATTCGCTTTTTTGGCTTGCGCTTCCATTGGGGCTATCTGGTCGAGTTGCTCGCCCGATTTTGGTACGAACAGCATCGTGGACCGATTTTCACAAATCGAACCCAAACTGCTTTTCGCTGCGGACGGTTACACCTACAATGGAAAGCCTTTCGATAAAACAGCGGTAATCAACGAGTTGTGCGAAAAATTGCCGACGGTAAAACACCTAATCGTCATTCCCTACCTGAACCAAGTTGGCAGTTTGCAGTTGGCAGTTGGCTGTCAGGCCGCTGCTTCTGGGACTAGACTGCACACTGCCAACTGTCGAACTGCTTTCTGGAACGACACCTTCACCCCCAACCCCACCCTAGCCTACGAAGCCGTGCCGTTCGACCACCCGCTCTACGTCCTCTACTCCAGTGGCACGACCGGGATACCAAAAGCCATCACCCACTCGCATGGTGGCAACCTGCTGGAACACCTGAAATACCTGTATTTCCACAACGATGTTCACCACGGCGAGCGGTTCTTCTGGTTCAGCACCACGGGCTGGATGATGTGGAACTTTGTGAACGCCAGTTTATTGGCAGGTGCCACCATTGTCATTTACGACGGCAGCCCCGGCTACCCCGACCTCAATCGGCTTTGGGCTTTGGCGGAAAAAGCAAAAATTGCGCACTTCGGCACGAGCGCTCCATTCTTGAGTGCCTGCATGAAACAGGGCCTTGAGCCGGGCAAAAAAAACGACCTCAGCGCATTGCGAAGCATCGGCTCCACGGGTTCGCCATTGCCCCCTGATGCCTACGACTATGTTTACGACCACATCAAAAAAGACGTCTGGCTGAGTAGCATGGCTGGCGGAACCGACGTCTGCACCGCATGGGTTGGTGGCAATCCGATGGGCCCAGTCTGGCTCGGTGAAATTCAGTGCCGCTGCCTCGGAGCTGCCATTGAGGCTTGGGATGAAGCTGGCAAGCCCGTTGAAAATGAGGTCGGCGAACTGGTCGTTACGCAGCCGATGCCTTCCATGCCAGTGTTTTTTTGGGGAGATAAAAACAACGAGCGCTACCTCGCCAGCTATTTCGACACCTACCCTGGCATGTGGCGGCATGGCGATTGGATAAAAATCACCGAACACGATGGGGTCATCATTTTTGGCAGGTCGGATGCCACGCTGAACCGCCAAGGCGTTCGCATCGGTACTGCTGAAATTTACCGGGCAATGGACAAAATCATGGAGGTAAAGGACAGCCTCATCGTCAACGTGGAATTGGAAGGTGGCGGCGATTATATGCCGCTGTTTGTGTTGATGAACGAGGGTGAAAATCTGACGGACGAGCTTCGCAAAAAAATCAACCTAACCCTGCGAACCGAGTACTCACCCCGGCACGTGCCCGACGAAATCATCACCTGCCCTGACATTCCGTACACCATCAGCGGCAAAAAAATGGAAGCGCCCGTGAAAAAGATATTGAAGGGAAAAGCATTGCACAAAGCAGCAAACCTCGATTCGATGCGCAACCCGGAATGTTTGGCATTTTTTCAAAATTTCAAAAACAGCTAAGTTTGAAATTTTGCGTAAAATCAATTGGCATCGGTTGTTTCTTTGCTCCGCAAAAAAAAATTCAAAACAAAATAAGTCATGAAAAAAGAACTGCTATTCATCGTATTCATCTGCTTCGCTGTTCAGCGCATCCTAACAGCACAAATCGCTGACCAAAAAGCATCTGAGAAATGGGACCCCAAACTCACGGAAGCGTGGGAAGTAGTCCCCAAAGTTGTGACGCCGGGCACTGGAAATAGTGCCCCCAGTGACGCCATTGTGCTGTTCGATGGCACGAACCTAAACGAGTTCACCCACGAAAATGGGACGCCCGCACAGTGGGACATCAAGGACGGTGCCATGACCGTGAAGCCCGGTGCCGGGGGGATTTTTACCAAAAAAGTATTTGGAGATTGCCAACTGCACATCGAATGGCGGGCGCCGGTAGTTGTGAAGGGTGAAGGCCAGGGCCGTGGCAACAGCGGCGTTTTCCTGCAAAACAGGTACGAGGTGCAGGTGCTGGATTGCTTCAATAATACCACTTACCCGAACGGTCAAGCTGGTTCAATTTATAAGCAAAGTGTACCATTGGTGAATGCTTGCAAACCTCCCGGTGAGTGGCAAACGTATGACATCATTTACACTGCTCCCCGCTTCAGTGTGGATGGCGTAAAGGTAGTTTCAGGACGGGTGACCGTGATTCACAACGGCGTTGTGGTGCAAAATAACACGGAAATTAAAGGAGCATCAGTGTACACCGGCTTGCCCAAAAACATCGCACATGGCGATGCCCCACTGCAATTGCAAGACCACGGGGATTTGGTGAGCTACCGCAATATTTGGATACGGAAAATGTGAGAATTGGTTATTGGGTTATTGGGTTAATTAACTGCAATAACCCAATAACCCAATCACTAAACTGACTTCCTTGCCACAAAATTTACCCCAAAGAAAAAATACTCCCGCAGCAACCCGTAACGCTGCCAAAGCTCCTGCTCCCGCCGTACCACATTATCCGGTTGTTTTCTTTGGAAAACATTTGGCGGAAAGAGTCGAACATAGCTCAGCTTGTCCTCCTCCATTTCAAAACCCGCCTTTATGAACTCTGACCGCCAAACCGGGTAAGGCCGAATGTTCTCGTTGCCCATCGTCACGGTCCGGCCAAGTCCCTCGTCGTAATAATCGATGATGCGGTTGTTGCCTCGTTGTTTGTAGAGTTTGATGCGCTGGATGAGGTTGTTGCCGTTCTCTTCGATGGCAATCAATTTGCCGCCTGGGCGCAGGGTTTTATGAAAAATGGCAAGGCTATTTTGAAGTGGTTCAAGGTGGTGCAAAGTGTCCTGTACGATGATGAGGTCTTCGGAGTTTTCGTTGATTTGGGTGGAGAAAACATCTTCGTAACTGGCTTTGACCAGAGACATATCGCCGTACTTTGACCAAAATTCGAGTCGGCTGGGTATTTCATTAAAGTAGAATTCGAGGGTCGTGCCACGGGATGGAATGCCATTTAGTGCCAAGAAAATTTGAGTGGTGGCATATCCGCAGCCACAGTCCCAAATGCTTAGAGCGTGAGAGGGAGAGGGAGAGAGCGTGAGAGCGTGAGCGGCGGCCTGCACTTGGTCTAGGACGTATTGGAGGCGTTGGCAGAAATAGGCTTTGCGGAATGCCAATTTATTGGGGTCATCATGGAATTTGTAGTACTCCCGCAGTTTGTCACGGGTTTTCAATTCCTCCAAAAACAGTTCAAAAAATTGTTCAACGGTCATATTTCCAGATTGGCGAGTTGGCATATTTGTTTGTTGGGGCAAAAATAACAATCTCAGGCTGAAACCATTTTTTGGCTTTTTTAACACCTAGTAAGCAACAGGGTATTGCATTGCCGTACTTTCTTTGCCTCCATTTCAAGTAACAACCAATGCAAACAACCGTACCTCCACCTTTCAGTTGCACCTACACGCCGAGCCTTCCCGAACTGCTTCGCAAGCTGGGCTGCACGATAGCACTGAGCACTTTTCAGGCAGGCAAAGTGATTTTCCTCTCCGCCAAAAACGACGATGAGCTGACGCAACTTCCCCGCAATTTTGCGAAGCCAATGGGCATTGCACTTCACGGCAACAAAATGGCTGTTGCTTGCCTCGATGAGGTAATTGTGCTTGCAAACTCTCCAGAACTTGCCACGCATTACCCCAACAAGCCCGGCACTTATGATGCGCTGTATATGCCAAGGGCCTGTTATTTCACGGGGCAAATTGACATCCACGACCTGGATTACGGCGCCAACGACCAGCTTTTTGCCATCAACACTTCCTTTTCCTGCATCATCAAAATTGACGACAATTATAGTTTCACCCCCATTTGGAAGCCTAAATTCATCTCAAAACTGGTCAGCGAAGACCGCTGCCACCTCAACGGCATGGCGCTGCTGAACGGTCAACCGAAATTCGTCACCGCTTTCCACGATACAGATACAATGCAAGGTTGGCGGGAGCGGGTGGTGGATGGCGGTATTGTCATTGATGTGGTAAGTGGTGAAATCATAGCACGAGACCTGCCCATGCCCCACTCTCCCAGGCTTTTTGAAGGTCAATTGTTTTTGTTGCTTTCAGCAACGGGTCAATTGGTCAAATTGGATGAAAATTCGGGCAAAAAAGAGTTGGTAACCCAACTAAACGGCTTTGTACGTGGTCTTTGCAGGCATGGCGACTATGCGTTCATCGGGCACTCCAAATTGCGCAAAAGTTCCTCGACATTTGCGAAGCTAAAATTTGCCGAAAATGCAACCATGGCAGGCGTTTCCGTGATACATTTACCCACCGGTGCGCTGGTTGCAGAAATCAGGTACCAAACCTCTGTGGACGAAATTTATGATGTGCAAGTATTGCCCCATTGCCAGCGGCCAGGCATTTTGAACACGCAAAAGCCAGAATACAAACTGGGGCTTTCAACCCCCGTGGCCACCTATTGGGCTACGCCAAAACCGGAATAGTCACCATTGACAAGCTAGTTTTTTAACCATTTTAAAAATATTTCATTATCATGAAAGCAATCCATTTACCCTTCTCAGCACAATTGGGTCGGTACAAACACCTTGCGAAAAAGGTCAACCGCTTGCTGAAAGAAGGAACATTTCAACTCCTTTCTCTCAAGGAACAACGCAGCCTGCTTACCAAGTTGCGAGACCGATTAAAACGAATTGGGCAATTGATTCCGCAGACCCAACTAAAAGGCGCATTGGCTGGTGTTGCCTTGCTTCTTGGTACAGCATCCGGTTTGCAGGGTCAAACTTTTGCGCCTGGTGTCACCTCTCCTTTTGGCATTGCGCCAGGCTCAACCTACGGTTTCCAGTCATTTGCGGACATCGATGGTGACGGTGACCTCGACTTGTTGGTCAACGCCTATGACTCCATTAGTTACCAAAACAATATGGTGTTCTTTGAAAACTTGGGTACGGCACAAAATCCAATTTTTTCAGCCGACAACTTTCAAGTCAATCCGTATGGTATTGAAAGTGGTTATTTGACGCAGCCGATACTTGCTGATTTTGACAATGACGGGGATTTAGACTTAATAGCAGGTATTCAGTACGGTGGTGGATTTCAGTTTCAAGAAAATATTGGCACAGCCACTGCACCCAATTATTCAGCCCCGCAAACGAACCCATTTGGCCTAACTGCAAGTTATAACCTAGATTCTGCGACCGCAGCCGACCTTGATGGAGACGGGGACATAGATATTCTAAGCGGTGGTTTTTATGGTGTTTTAAACTTTTTTGAAAACGTTGGAACCCCGGAGTCACCTGCCTTCGCAGCACCACAGGCAAATCCTTTTGGCATTGTGGCAAATGGATTATTGGCCATTCCCCATTTGGGTGATTTCGATTCCGATGGGGATTTCGATTTACTTGCCATGAATTACGATTACACAGCAGGCGGGACAATTTCCTATGCAAAGAACTCAGGAACAACTACCAGCCCCAATTTTGATATTGCTGTAAACAACCCTTTTGGCATTACTTCAAATGGATTAACAGTGCCAATTCCTTGTTCCGCAGACATTGATGGCGATGGTGACCTGGACGTTTTCATAAATGATTATTACGGAACAGTTATTCATTTCTATGAAAACCTCACTAGTCCTTCAAGCAGTACTGACAGGTCGCTCCTTGCTAACGTGAAATTATCGCCGAATCCTGTCTCCTCTTTGCTGAACCTTCATTTGGAGTCAAACACCATGCTTTCCAAGCCGACTATTGCCGTAATGGACGCACTTGGACGGACTGTTAGCTCCAAGATGTTGTCAATTGAATCACAAACCATTGATTTTCAATTGGATGTGAGCCAACTTACGTCAGGTCTTTACTTCGTAAAAATCGAAGCAGATGGCAAAGCATCCATGACAAAATTTGTCAAAGATTAACTTTGGTGTAATGAAAATGGCCTTGTGGATTTCTCCGCAAGGCCATTATTTTTTGTTCAAAGCAAAGAAAAACTAGGCTTCGACAAGTTTAACCACTTTCTTGTCGAATGGATTAAGCGCTGTCCCTTCCACATCCGCCTCTACTTCGATGCGGTACTCGGAATTCACGGCCTGCAGTTTTTTAGCCAAAGAAACGAGTCCTCCGGTCACGAAGTTTTTGTTCCCAAATTCGTCAACCTTGGATTTGTGAAGCTGAAATGGGAGCGTGAAGTCAACGCCAATTAGCTCCTCAGCAGGTACTTCGATGCGTTGTTTTAGCGTGATTTCGCCAAGCAAATACTCATCCACCAGCTTGTCTTTCCCACGGCCACGGCTGTATTTCTCCACCATTTTCAAGTGGATATTGCGGACGACTTGCGGATTTTTTGAATGAAAAACCAACTGCCCGCTCACTGCGCCGACCTGCTCAAATATCATATCAGGAAGCACTAGCTCCACTTTCACGCCTTCTATTCCCAGCCATTTTTTTACTTTTCCAAACATGGGTAACAAGGTTTCAGGTTTTGGGTTTCTGGTTTAAGAGATGTTCCAGGTTTGAAACCTGAAACCCAAAACCTGAAACCAAATGTTTTACACAAACCGCTTGTGCCAGCTCTGGTTGAGCGGCTTGAGCCATTTTTCTTCCAACTCGCCTTTAGTCTTGACCAAATTATCAAAAACAAGTGTTTCCGAATTTATTTCACCATTTTTAAAAAGGTCAGAAAATTCCGTTTGATTGGCTGTTTTCACGTCATCTCCTTCCTTCCAGGCGAAGGTCATCCGGTCGAATAGGTCAACACCCAGTTCATTTTCGAGCTGCTTTAGGAAATGGACGCTTTTGTCAATGGAGCAACCACTGGCGCCAGCTTGGCTTTCGTCAACTGCTAAAAGGATAAATCGGTTGTGGAGCACGTCGCCGTGAGCCCGTAGTTGATTGTTATGGCTTACCCAGTTTTGGGCAAATCGATTGACAACTGCTTTCAACTCGGGCATAGCTTCCGCTGGGAATGGTTTATTTGATTGGTAAATCCAAACCTTCGTATCAGGTGGAAAATGTTGAAAATCGTTCATTGAAAATATTTTTTCAAAATTACAAAATCCCGGACAACACTTGGGTGGCCTTGTCTATCTCGGCTTTGGTGTTGTAATAATGCGGTGAAATGCGCAGCGCCCAATCAACTCCTTTTTCATGGAAATCAATTTGGGCGTTTATTGGTGTCGCAATGCCTGCATGAATATTGGCGTCGTCCAGAGCCTTTTTTATTTCAGTAGGCTTTTTCCCTTCGATGTTGGCAGTGACGATACCACACTTCCGAAGCCCCCAGTCCAGCACACGAATGCCCGGAAGCGTTGAAAGTTGACTACGGGTGTAGTCTGAAAGCGCTGTTACTTCCCGCTCAACGGCCTCCAACCCGAGGTTCATGGCATACTCGATTGCTACTTTCGAACCGAGTACGAGGCCATAATTTTTCTCCCATTGCTCATATCGTCGGGCAGTTTTCTCCCTTTCGTACTCATCTGGGCCTACCCAAGTCCCGCCAGCCATGTCCGGAAAAACAGGCTCAAAACCTGCACCCAGCGCAAGGTCTGACACGTACAAAAAACCAGCGCCTCTTGGGCCCCGCAGCCATTTCCGCATGGTAGCGCAGAGAAAGTCACAGCCAATTTTTGCAACATCCAACGGCATTTGCCCAGCAGATTGACAGGCATCAACGATGTACCAAACATCCCGTTCCTGACAAAACTGGCCCACGCTTTCGATGTCTTGAACAAGGCCGGAGTTGGTAGGGACATGCGCCACAGCCACAAGTTTTGGTTGGTGGAGGTCAATCAGCTCTTTGACTGATTGCGGGTCAACGCCGCCTTCCGGCAATTTTGCGGCACGCAACAGCCTAATCTTCCGTTTTTTCTGTAAATAAAGAAAGGCAATCTGGTTGCTGACATAGTCATCATCGGTGGTGAGAATGACATCGCCAGGTTCGAACGGAATGGAAGACAACGCCCGGAAAAAAGCATCAGTAGCGCTTCCGGCGAAGGCAATATTGTGCGGTTGGGCATTGATTAAGCGGGCCGTTGCATCGGAAAACCCGGCAATATCCTTAGCATGTTTTGCCGCCATTTCATAACCACCATGCAGGGATTCTTCTGTCAAATAATCCTGTACTGCTTTGGACACAGGAATGGGTGGCAGGCTTGCCCCTGCATTGTTCAAGTGGGTGTGTAGCGCACAGCCCGGAGTGTCATCACGAAGTGCTTGAATATTCATAATCGGAGGTGGTATTTTTAATCGCTGGCTATTTCTTTCGAACAATAAAGCCCTTGCCAACGCTGTATTTTGAGTTCTTGAAAAACCAAAAATCTAGCTTGATGATTAGGTCAGTGAAAAAAGTCAGCATCGGCTCTTTTACCGACGGTCTCAGTTTTCCCTTCTTTTCCTCCGGCCCTGAAACATTGCCAGCGTTTTCCTTGAAATGCCGCTGTATCATCCCTGTCCAATACATTTCGAGCAGACCAATGAGGTATCCGCTCAGGTTTTTTTCCTCCAAAACCTCCATGCCGTATTGCTCCGCCCATTGCTTGAAAAGCACCGGGTCAACGAGGTACTCGTGCCCAAAGGCGTATGCGCCCTGAGCGATTGCCCGTTTTCCCAACAGCCGATTAATTGGGTCGTAGGTAAAAGGGAAATTGGTTTGTGGAAAAGTAATGAACGCCAAACCGCCCGTCATCAGCACCCTGCCAATTTCTTCGGTCATTCGCTGGGGCTTTCCCACATGCTCCATCACGTCCACGCTGGTCAACAGGTTGAAACTATCGTCGGGAAAACTGAGGCGGAGGGCATCCTCGATGCGGTAGTTTAGGTTCGGTGTAGCAGCGTTCATTTTCTTCGCAAAGGCAATATCATGCTCGTTGATATCACAAGAAATGAGTTGTTCGCAATGGGCGGCAATCATTGGGTCGTAATCCCCCTCCCCGGTGCCAAGGTTCAACCCTTTTGAAAAATTGCGACTGGCACCGAACCGCTTCAGGTTTTCACGGATGAAAAGGTATCGGTTCCGATAGGTCGGGAAAAGGAGTTTGTAATTCATTTTCTTGAATGGGCCTTTGAAATTCACAAATTTTTTGCTGCCTCCCTCACCTGTTGGGCGGTGGCTGCATTACCCTGTTGGTCGTAAGATTGGGCCAATCGCTCGTAGGCATTTTTGATGTTCGGCGCAATGTCCGCATCCAGCTTGATGGCAGCTTGAAAATCAAGGGCAGCACCAGCCAAATCACCACCGTACAACCCAGCCAATCCTTTATAAAAAAGGCCGGAGGTATCGCCAGGGACAGCCTCGATGGCCTTGGAAGCGGCGTTCTTTGCTTCGGCTGGGTTGCCAAGGTTGAGGTAGGCCATGGCCATTTTCAACCAAGCCTGTTCATTGTCTGGGTACTGCTGTGTCTCCTGTTGGAAAGCGGTGACGGCTCCTTGAAAGTCTTGCGCTTTCAGGGCTTTTTCTCCTTCAAAAACAGCTCCGCCACCTTGCTCAATGGCGGTCAGTGGTATGCCGTTCGCTGTGATGGTATGGAGGGTTCGCTTGTTCGGCCAAGCGCCGGAATGAAGGTGTGGGCCTTTGATATAGCGAGAAGGAAAGATGCCATAATCCCAAGCTTTTTCGTAGCGGGAAGCAAACTTGACATAAGTAACCTGCACTTTGCCATTGAATTTTTTGTCAACATAAGCGTGGGCTACATAGGAAAAGGAGGTACCTATCGTCACCGTATCCTTCATTGTCGGGCTGATTTTTCCTTCGGCTTCCAGCCAGTCCACCGCTTGTTTCATGCTCACGCCCCAATAGTCCGTTTCATAATTGCCGAAGGCACCCGAAATACCACCAGCAAGTGGGTTAAAATAGACGTAGGGAAACTTGGCATTTCGAGCAATGAACACTGCCGGCTCCAACATCATCAGGCCAACCACCCCGTAAATCAGGTATTTCCCAATCTTGTTTTCTTTCAACTTTGCTTCCATTTCCAGGTAAAAAAGCGCTGCAACCACGGTCATGGTTGGATAAACGAAAGTCAAGTGCCGCCATCCATCGTGGAGGATGCTGTCTTTGTAAATGATGTAGAACAATGGGAAAAGTGCCGCAAACACAGCCATGAACACAGGCAGCGGTTGGTATTTTTTGAAGAAATTTCCCAAAAAAACCAACCCGCCAAGCAAGCCAATAAGACTAAAAAGCGGGATGGTGCGCCATATCCATTGGAGTGCGTAGTTCCACGGCGTCTCATCTGACATCACGTTTTCGCCAGCAAACAACACCCGAATTTTTACCCCTAATTTGGAAAATTCACCCAGTGCTTCCAGCGGATTGCTGATGGGCGACTGCATGGCAAATGGCCAAAAAAGAAGGGCCAATACATAGCCCGCTATGGCGATGCCAAAAGTCCAGGCAGCATATTTCCCAACTGTTTTACTATCGGAAGTAAGTCCAGAGATTCCATTTTTCATCAAAAAATCCAACCCAGCAAACAGGAACAAAAACGCCACCAGCAACAAACCACCGGCCCGTGTGGCAATCGCCAGTGCCATGCCCAGCACGATGCCCAGGACCGTTTTCCATTGCGGAGCGGGCATTTGTTTGAAGAACAGCGCCATAAAATAAAGGGCAATGGCATAGCCTGCGGCAAAGGGAATGTCCTTCGGGTTCATCAATGAATCGCCAAGGAAGCGGGGCGAAAGGAACATAAACAGCAAAGTGAGGATAGCTGCCCGCCAACCAGCAATTTCCTTGGCTAACAATGCCGTGAAAAGCATGGCCAGCACCCCAAAAATGGCGTTGAAAATATGCCGAACAGAATGGTAGCCCGCATCTTGCCAAGTCAGCCCAAGCGCCTTGTTGGTGAAGCCAGTCACAATATCAAAGAAGCCGCCGTAATAGTGCATTTTGCCCTTGTCGATGTTCAAGGCGGAACTGTCGGCGCCCATGGTCGAGTAGTAACTGACGAGTTTTGTCGAGTAGTCGTTTTGGTACTCGTCATCGCCGTTGATGCCACTCCCAAGTGCTAACACGATGGTTATCAGCAAGATAGCAAGGCTGAGACCTGTGAAAATCTTTTCATAGAACCCATCTTTGTCTGTGGCCGTGGTTGGACGTTCTAGCCACTTGGAAGGGCCGTAAGCCGATTTTTTCGGCTTGGGTGAGGCTTGTTGACGAATGGGTTTAGCTGGTTTCTTACTCATGATACGTTGCTGTTTAAGCGGCGCAAGATAGGAAAAATGGGTATTTTTACGTGGTGTTTCATTTGACGCAAATGCAGGAACCAAAATCAAAACAGGGCCGTTTTGACCAAAATTTAATCAAACCCATGCAAGACCTTGTCAAATCCAGCAAATTTCTCTCCTTTGTGCTGCGGCATCGCCCAGATAAAATCGGGCTGAAACTCGAAGAAAACGGTTGGGCAGTCACCACGGAACTGCTGGAAAAACTAAATTCAAATAATTTTCCCTGCGATTTTGAAAAGCTGAAATCAATCGTTGAGAACGACAACAAACAGCGATATGCCTTTTCCGAAGATTTTCTGAAAATCCGAGCAAGTCAAGGCCATTCCATAAAAGTTGATTTGGGATTACTGCCAAAAGTGCCACCCGGCACCTTGTTCCATGGCACTGCCGGATACAACATTCCTTCCATTAAAAAACAAGGTTTGCTGAAAGCAAAACGACACCATGTCCACCTTTCCATAAATGAAGAAACCGCTATCCAAGTTGGAGGCAGGCACGGAAAACCTGTGGTGCTGCGAGTGAAGGCCATCGAAATGACTCGGATAGGCCATGTTTTTTACCAGTCCGAAAATGGGGTTTGGTTGACAGATACAGTTCCGCCCGAATTCTTGGTTTTCCCATCATAATTTCGTGGAAATCAGGAATGTAGCAATCAGGAGCAGGTTGTAACCTATCCAAATTTTCCAGTCAACGTAGCTGCTTGGGTGAATTTTCAGCACCCGCCAATTGTACCAAATCAGCAGCACCCTATCCACCATAAAAGCAACGACAGCAGCCCATGCTACACCTAACAGCCCGAAGCTACTTCCCCACCAAAAACTAAGCAAGACTAGCACGACGAGTTCTGCCAATGCACTGAGTATCAAGATTTTGTTTTTGCCAGCCCCCATCGTTACCACCTGAGGAAGCAGGATGCGACTTGCAAGCAACAAGGTGAAAATATTGAAAATTTGGGCAGAGGCTTTAAAATCTTGATTGAAAAAAAAGGGGAACAAAAACGGCGCTGCGAGCATCGATGCCATGCTAATTGGGAATAGCCAATGTGATAGCCTTCGTGTGTTGGATTTTATGCGCTCCAAGCCAAGCGACTGATTTTCAGCGAGTTCTGGAATGAGGGCGGTTGCAAGCGCACCGACCATCAGCACGGCTATTGGCAGCTCACGTGCTCCGTATCGAAAGATGGCAAATGCTTTTTCATCCTCAAAAAGCGTGGTCACGGCCAACCCGCTGACGTACTCCGAACCTTTGCCAATCGCAGCAAAAAGGAGTAGCGGCCAAGCCAACAGCAGGTATTTTTTCAAAAAAACGGGGTCGATAGTCCAATCGGCATGGCGGTAAACGACCACAAGACACCAAACCAGTTTTACAAAAGCCCAAACCAAAAGCCCGAACATGGTTTCCCGCAGCGAAAAATGGAGAAAAATTGGCAAGACAACCAGCACTAATTGCAGCCCAAAACTCACCACGCCAAAGCGGACAAGCTGTTTGTATTTTTTGAGCAGCAAATAGAAAATCTGCAGCAAAAAACTCGGCGAGTTGAGGATTAGGAACAGCGCAAGCAGGTTGAGCAAAGGAAGTTGCTCAAAGTTCGTAAGGTATTGACCGACAGGCTTTTGAAATATAAAAAGAAGGCTACCAGCAAGCAATCCTGCAACACTAAAAAGTAGGAAAACATTGAAAATGGCCCTTTTTTGGGTGGCTTCGTCCAGCTTCGCAAAGAGCTGGAGCAAGGCATTTTGGCCACCGGCCACCCAAAAAAAACAGAACAAACTTGCAATGAACATCAGCGCCTCGTACACCGAGACCAAAGCGGTAGGCAGTCCGGCCTTCACCAGTAAAATGCCAATCAGGATGGCCGTGCCAAACTGCAAAACCTGAAAGATTTGCAGTGCGCTTATTTTATTGAAACGAAGCATTTAACCATTTGACAATCAGTTGTTTACTTCTTTTTCTTCTTCATGAAAAATTACCCCAAATGATTTCAGTTCCTCCAACACCGGCTCGTAAATTTCTTTCCGAACTGGAATATTGACACCTGTCGCCACGATTTGCTTCGTCATGAATAACTTGGTGAAAATAGCAAGCGGCAGCCCGACGAGCCTCGCCATGGCGGTATCTTCACTGTTTTTTCCTTTAAACTCCATCGTAGATGAGAGGTGGAATTTTTTGCCTCCAAGCTCATACTCGAATTGGTGCTGCATCACGATGAGGTCCTTGTCATTTGGTTCAAGTTTCCATTTTTCGAGGAGCAGGTCTTCCAAAATTACAGCAGGAGAAGCATTCGCTTTTTCAATTTTCTTATTGCTGAACAGCCCAATCCAGTCCATTTTTTCCATCACAGGAGAAGACACCGTTTCGCCAAGCATTTCAGCCATTCGCTCTTTCACCGTGGCGCCTTCTTTACCGGAGTTGCCCAGAAAAGCCTCCATCAAATCGAGGTAGGTCATCTTCTCAGAATCAACGATGGTGAACGTATCATCTGTCAGTCCAATTTGAGCCAGCGCATTCCAGGCATCACAGAATCCTTGGTACCGAATGGTTCCACGTTCAATCGTTGGGACATCTTGAATGCCATAAACCGCCCGGTAGGGCAATGAATCTCGGTTGGCATAAACCTCAAATGGTTCATCATAACCAGGTATTGAAATCAGTTTGTACTCCTTGAAAAGCCGATTGTAAGGAATGTACTTAAACTTGCCGTTTTCAAGAAATTGAGCAGTACCCTGCCCTGCCTTTATCACGTTACGGGGGTTCCAAGTGAACTTGTAGCGCCAAGGATTTTCCTGTAAATTTTCGAGCGCCACCAAGCCGCCTACGTTGGAACTAAAGGAGGTAATCTTCCCACCCATGGCCTTGATTTCATCTATTTTCTGCATTGCAGACATGTGGTCTATCCCAGGGTCGAGGCCAATTTCACCCATGAACATCCGATCTATTTTTTTGAACTCATCGTTCATTTGCTGGATTTCTTTGGGAACATAAGAGGCAGTGATGAGGTGCTTTTTCAATATGATACAATCTTGCGCAACTTCGATGTGCATGACCGGAGGGAGCAAGGAGATGACGACATCGGCCTTTGAAACCAGCGCCTGCCTTGCCTCAACATCGGAGGCATCAAGCTTTTCAGCCCTGCCATTGGTGTGGCCGCCTACTTTTTTTGTAGCAGATGCTAGGTCAGAGTCGGCTACCACCACTGACCAATTATGTTCTTTGGCACTCGTTAGAATGTATTGAATGCATGCATTGGCCGAACGGCCAGCCCCTAAAATTAAGATGTTATTCATTTATTTAAGCATGTTTTGAGTAAAAGGCCGCAAGGTAAGCATTCGCTAAAAAACAGGGGTATCAGAAAGCGAGTTGGTTAAAAACCGGTATGGAGCAATTCAACTTTTACCCGTAAGTTTGACCGTTTTACTTCGCTTTATATGGAAAAACTGTCAATTAGAACTGAATTTACCAGCTACGGCACTTTGGAGGAACTGCTCGAAAGTGACCGTGAATTGCTATTACTGGCAAAAAAATCACTGGAAAACTCGTATTCACCCTACTCCAATTTTAAAGTGGGAGCGGCAGTTTTGCTGCGCAATGGGCAACTGATTGGCGGCAGTAACTACGAAAATGCTAGTTACCCGCTTTGCATCTGCGCTGAACAAACCGTGCTGACAACCGCCGCCAACCTGCACCCTGGTGTCGCTCCGCTGGCCCTCGCCATTGCTATTCGAAACCCGAGGCAAGTCATCAACCGGCCGGGGCTGCCCTGCGGTGCATGCAGGCAGGTGATTTGTGAAACGGAGATGAAGAATAAACAGCCAATGCGTGTAATTTTGCAGGGTGAAACCGGACCTATTTTCATTTTTGAAAAAGGCATCGACCTGCTCCCATTGGCATTTGACCAAACCTTTTTGTAAAATTTTTGGAGCTATGAATTGCGACTATTTTGCCACAAACTCAAAGCTCATTACTCACAACTCCTCCACGTGTACAAACTCCTTCTCAAGCCCATCCTCTTCCTTTTTCAACCTGAAAAAGCGCACCATCTTACTTTGCTATTTTTGAAAATCACCTTGGCCATTCCAGTGGTGGGTTGGCTATTCAGGAGCAGTTTCTCCATTTCTGACCCTCGGCTTGAGCGGCAAGTTTTCGGGCTGAAATTTCCAAACCCAGTCGGTTTGGCTGCTGGGTTCGACAAGGACGGCAAGCATTTCGAAGCCATGTCGGCGCTTGGCTTTGGGTTCATCGAAATCGGGACGGTCACGCCACTGGGGCAACCGGGCAACCCAACACCCCGCCTCTTTCGGCTACCTGACGATGAAGCACTCATCAATCGAATGGGCTTCAACAACGAGGGGGTTGACGCATTGGTAATGCAATTGAGTAAACGGAAACCTGAAAAGCTTATCATCGGTGGAAACATCGGAAAAAACAAGGCGACCTCGAACGAAAATGCCGACCGAGACTATTCCATTTGCTTCGAAGCACTTTTCCCTTATGTGGATTATTTTGTGGTAAATGTCAGCTCGCCAAACACGCCAAACCTTCGGGATTTGCAAGAAAAAGAACCGCTGCAAGCACTGCTTACCCACCTCCAGCATTTAAACCAGCAGAAGCCAAACCCCAAGCCGCTGCTGCTGAAGATAGCACCCGACCTTACCGATGGGCAGCTCGACGACATCCTCGAAATAGCTGAAGCCACCAAACTCGACGGAGTAATTGCTACAAATACGACCATTTCCCGGACAGGCTTGAAAACCAGCAAATTGGTGGTAGATGAAATAGGCGCTGGCGGCTTGAGCGGCAAACCAGTTGCAGTTCGGTCCACGGAGGTGATTCGCTACCTAAGTGAAAAATCGGGAGGCAAATTGACCATCATCGGTGTTGGTGGAATTGCTTCGGCAGCTGATGCGATTGAGAAACTCGAAGCTGGAGCCGCATTGGTACAGGTTTACAGCGGCCTAGTTTACGAAGGGCCAAGCTTGGTTAAGCGCATAAATCAAGGCATTTTGAAGCAGTTTAAGTGAGCGGTGGTTCAAGCGATTTCACCCAAAAACAAATTAAACAAAAACCTGTTGGCATCCTATTTGAAAAGGCAGTAGTATCAAACCAGTATTTTTCTCCTTCCTCGTTAAGTTTTGAATTTTATTAGAATCGCCTAGAGACAAGGCTACTATTGCTGTATTACCTTTTTTCAAAAAACACAACACATGAATAAACAAGAGTCAATTTGGAAGGATGTGAGATTATGGCTAGTATTAATTAGTGCAGTCATTTTTTTTACAATGATTTTTAAAGGGTATCCAATTGGGTGAAAACACATAAAGTATCAGCAAGACTTAATCCAATACCTTGCAAATTTCAATCAAAAAAGAAAGCCACTGGTAGAACACCCGTGGCTTTCCTTTTTTAGATTAAAAACTAGCTTATTTTATTTTCAAACTCAAATCCAAGCTGGTAGCCGAATGGGTCAATGCCCCCACAGAAATAAAGTCAACACCAGACAAAGCCACTCTTCTCACTGAGTGAATGTTGACGCCACCAGATGCTTCTGTTTCAAAACGGTTGTTCACGGTTGCAACGGCTTCGGCCAGCAGCGGCAGCTCGAAATTGTCAAACATGATGCGGGTTACATTCCCTGTTTCAAGCACCTGGTGCAATTCAACCAAGTTTTTGACTTCTACCGTCACACCGAGGTTCAGCCCATTCTCCTTTTGGTATTCAGCCACTTTTCGGATTGCCTTTTGGACACCTCCACAGGCCATAATATGGTTATCCTTAATCATGAACCAGTCGGAGAGGCTCTCCCGGTAATTGTAGCAACCGCCAGTTCGGACGGCATATTTTTCCAAAAACCGCAGCAAGGGAGTTGTTTTGCGGGTGTCGAGGATTTTGACTGGCAAATCCTCTATCTCGAACACGAACTCATGCGCCAACGTTGCAATTCCACTCAATCGTTGCATGACATTGAGCGCCACCCTTTCCGCCCGCAAGAGGGCTTGTGTGTTGCAGTTCACCTGAAATGCCACGTCGCCAAAGCTGACATGTGTCCCGTCTTCAATAAACTTGGTAAAGACCGTTTTAGGGTCAACATGCATGAAAATACGGTGCGCAATTTCAACACCGGCCAAAATTCCTGCATCTTTCACCAGTAAATTGGCGGTACATTGGGCATCCGGTGGAATGCAAGCGAGTGAAGTTTTATCGCCTTGTGGAGCATCTTCGAGAAGTGCCTGCTCAATAAAGCTGGTTAGTTGTTGTTCAAATCTGGGTTCAAATGTCATTGGTGTTTGTTCTTTTGTTTGCAAAATTTGAGTAGAATGTTTTTTGATGTAACCAATTCAAGGTACTGTCTGCAATTTAAGTATATTTCCCATGGTGTAGCAAGTGCGGCACCGGGCTTCGTAACTATCTTTTTCACCAAGCATCACGGTACTTCCTTCACTGGCCAACCGAAAAGAGTGCGTGGCAAGATTGCCGCAATGTTGACAAATGGCGTGGACTTTCGTGATGTATTCTGCCACTGACAGGAGGTCCGGAATTGGGCCGAAGGGGCGACCCTTAAAGTCCATGTCCAGACCTGCGACGATGACCCGTTTGCCTTGCAGTGCCAATTGCTGGCAAACGTCAGGCAGGTCTCCGTCAAAAAATTGCGCCTCATCAATGCCTACTACCCCAATTCCATCAACCATTTCAAGCAATTTCCGGGAGTTGTCTATCGGCACGGCAAGGATGAAATTTTCATCGTGCGAGACCACTTTCTGGACATCGTAGCGAGTATCAATCTTGGGCTTAAAAATCTCTACTTTCTGGTTCGCAATCTTGGCCCGTTTTAGGCGACGGATAAGCTCTTCGGTCTTGCCAGAGAACATGCTGCCACAAATGACCTCTATCCAACCGCTGCGTTGACCTTTGAAATGTGGTTCGAGAAACATAATTCCAGAAAAATTAATAAGCCTAAAGAAAAAAGTGCGCACCAAGTTGGTCACAAAATGGCTGATTTTTTTGGGCTTGGGCTAAATAATTTTCGATGCTGGCAAGTTTGGTGAGTAGGAGACACAGGTTGAAAGCTTGGTTTTTGGGCGAATATGTTGAATTTGCCTACCTTTCGGCCTTCAAATTTCAAACTGGGCTGGCGAAGGTAGTGGTTTAAGGTTTTCTCACAAAATAAAAATGGAAAACTCTTTTGATGTCTATTTTTACGAAGTAAGCCAAAAAACTAACCTTGCTGTAAAGAATTGACTATCAAACCAATAGCTTTGCGCTTTGTCCTCCATTCACCTATTCATTTCAAAACAAACCTCGATACGCAATATGGATATTCAAAAAAGCAATAACGTCCTTGACAAGATAAATGCACTTTACAAGAACATCAGCAGCGACCCCCGCAACGTTTCCAGTATTGAGCGGGACTTGATGCGTAGCTACATTCAGCAGTTTTATGAGTCATTCCTGGAAATGCCTACGGTATCTGCAGGCGTTGCACAGCCACCACCCGTTGAGCCTAAAGCCACAGAGCCTCGCATCACCTTGCGGAAGCCAGAAACCACGCCACCACCACCATTAAGGCCCCAACCCGAACCACCAAAACCAGAACCGACTCCAGTCGTCGTTGCACCGCCACCTCCGCCGCCAGCCCCGGTTGTTCCCCCTGTTGTAGTCACTCCGCCACCACCAGTTGAGGTAACACCTCCGCCAATTGTTGTTGCTCCACCACAGCCAGTGTTTGAAGCAGTCGTGCCGCCGCCAACAAAAGTTGCCGCCAACAATGACCCAGAGCTTGATGAGCTTTTTGAGTTTAAGTCAGCAACTGAATTGTCTGAGAAACTGAGTGAATTGCCCATCACAGATATTAAAAAGGCAATGGGACTCAACGAAAGGATTTCGACTCAAAACGAGTTGTTCGGTGGGGATGCCTCGGCTTTTGACGCCACTGTTTCAACGCTAAACCAACTGAAAAACTACAACGAGGCAAAGGATTATCTGGTACGAAACGTAGCGGTTAAATACAATTGGTCATCTAAAGGAAAAAAGGACAAAGCGAAGGCTTTCATTAAATTAGTCCGCAGGAGATATTGAGAATTTTGTTCCCGAAAATGTGACGAAAGGTGCTAAGAATTGTTTGTTCTTAGTGCCTTTTTAGTTTTGCAAAGCAAGATGACAAAGGCTATTTCTCGATTTTCTTCACCATTTTTAAGCTAAAAATATGCGGTAGGCGCACCCCAAAATTTCCCCAAACATATCGGCCAGGCTCTCGCTCCACCATGTTTGGGAAACATTTATAAGGAGAAAAATCAAACTCCTGAAAATCAACTAGTTCCAAGCCATTCTTCAACAACGGCGTCATCACCTCCGAAATGCTGTGGTTCCAGAAGTGCTCCAAACCTTGTACGCCAACTTTGCTATCAGCATAAGTGCCGACGACTTGCTCTGAATACGGGTTCTGTTCAGTGAAATATCCGTACTCAATTATGTAGTTGTCAAAATTGAAAAGGTACAAGGTGGGATGAAACTCGGCGAGATAGAATATGCCGCCAGGTTTGAGATACTGGCCAACAATTCCAGCCCATTTGTCAAGGTCAGGAAGCCAAGGAATCGCCCCAAATGTAGAGAAAACAATGTCGTATTGGCCCTCAAGCACTTCCGGCAACGAGTAAACATCGGAGTGGACAAAGCGGGCGTCTAATTCAAGTTCATCATTGATTTGACGGGCAGTTTCGATGGCTTTTTCAGAGAAATCAATTCCTGTGACCTTGGCGCCCTGCCTTGCCCAGGTGAGGGAATCTTGTCCAAAATGACATTGAAGGTGGAGCAGTGTTTTTCCGCTTACATCTCCAAGTTCATTGGCCTCAATTTCGGTGAGGGAACTCTTGCCGGCCATAAAACCAGCATGGTCATAAAAATCAGATTTTAGGTGGGGCTCCACCCTATCGTTCCAGATTTTCATATTTTGGTCAAAATATGATTGCCATTGGTTTTCCATTTTATTTGTGTTTAAAGGTTGTGATTTTGATTGACAAGCAAGCGAAACCTATGCGCACTTGAAAACGTTCCATGGTTTCATACTCTAGGCAAATATGTTAATTTTGCCGGGTATTTCATTTGAACTTTACTTGTATCACCAAAATCATTGCAGACATGGCAGAAAACAAAATTGCACCCAGCCAACTTAATATTGAACTACCTGAAGACATTGCAGAAGGCCAATACTCCAACCTTGCCGTCATTTCACACAATCACTCAGAGTTTGTGCTTGACTTTATCATGATGGCCCCAAACGTCCCAAAAGCCAAGGTAAAATCACGTATCATCTTGACGCCACAGCACGCAAAGCGGTTGATGATGGCACTTGCGGACAATATCAAAAGATTTGAAGCTCAATTTGGGCCTATCCACGAACCGGAAACTCCGCCTTATCCAACGATGAATTTTAATACACCGACTGCTCAGGCATAAATGCTTGCAAAGGTTTCGGGTTAGTTTTTTTTGACAAAAGCTAACCCGAACCAGCCTGATACTTTTCTTTATTGATGCGTTAAGTTCTCGATGCTTTAAATTAAATTTTCGTTCATTCTATAACTTTGAGGCAACCATGTCGTTGGGTACAACGTCCTTTCTAAATTCTGCAATCTGAAAAAAATGCGGGACAAAGCTTGTTAAAATCCTTGTTTCGCAACAAACCAACTGAATTCCTTATGCCCACGTTTTCCAAACTTCCCTTGCTATACCTTCTAGTTTCGTCAGTAATTTTATTCGCTTCCTGCAATGGTGGTGCAAAAGGTAAATCTCAAGCCAAAAGCCTCTCCACCAAGGTAGAAAAAGGCGAGTTTAAAATTTACATAGCCGCCACTGGTGAACTCAAAGCCAAGAGTTCCGAAGAAATCAAAGGTCCAAGCGGCATGCGCTCGGCGCAAATTTGGCAAGCTACCATTTCTGACATGGTGCCAGAAGGCACCGTGTTAAAAGCGGGCGACTATGTGGCCACCCTGGATCGTACTGAGCTGGAAACCAAACTAAAAGAGGCGCAAACCGAAATTGATAAAGCTCAGACCCAGCTTGAGCAGGCGAAAATCGATACCGCCATTGAATTGCGGGGCTTGAGGGACGATTTGATAAATCTGAAATTTTCGATGGAAGAAAAGAAATTGCAGGTGGAACAGAGCAAGTACGAGCCTCGGATGGTTATCCAACAAGCCGAAATAGACCTAGAGAAATCCCTCCGTGATTATTCCCAATTGGAAAAAAGATACGAGCTAACCCAAACAAAATCAAAGGCAAAAATCAGTGAAATACTCGCTTCCCTAAGTCAAGTCGAACTACGAAGACAACGCTTGGTGGACCTTGCAGACAAATTTGAGGTTAGAGCACCAAAGGACGGCATGGTCATTTATGCTAGGAGTTGGAACGGCAAGGTGGGCCCCGGCTCCCAAATCAGCACCTGGGACCCCGTGGTGGCAGAACTTCCAGATTTAAGCATTATGATTTCCAAAACTTACGTGAATGAGGTGGACATCAGCAAAGTGCAAAAAGGGCAAAACGTTAAAATGAAGGTGGACGCTTTTCCAGACAGGGATTATACCGGTAGGGTTATTACCGTCGCAAATGTTGGTGAGCAACTACAAGGATATGATGCCAAGGTGTTTGAAGTGACTGTACAATTGGAAGAAGTGGACTCCATTCTTCGCCCGGCCATGACAACGAGCAATGAAATTTTGACCTATACTTTTCCAAGTGTGCTTCATCTACCGTTAGAAGCCATTCAGAGCGATTCAATTTCCTTTGTTTTCAAAAAAACAGCTAACAAAATTGTAAAACAAGAGGTGATAACCGGGGAAACAAATGACAACGAAGTCATTATTGAACATGGCTTACAGGAGGGCGACGAGGTGTTGTTAATTATCCCAGATGATGCCCATGAACTCAAATTGGTGCCCATTGACACAAAAATAAAAGACGACTTGCGTAAAAAGCTGGATGCAGAAAAGAAAAAACGACAGGAAGAAGCCTTGAAAAAAATGAAAGAGGTCAAAGAAGAATACCAGCCTAAAAATGAAAAAGGCGGTGGCGGCATGATTATTTTCGGCTAACCCAAAACTATTAAAACCCAGCTTTCAGCACCTATCATTTTCAATCATGCAACGCACCATTTTCAATTTCATTCTGGCCATGGAGGGCGTTAAGGATAACATCCTCCGCTCTGTTCTGACGGCACTCGGCATCGTGTTTGGCGTGGCAGCGGTCATTGCGATGCTGGCCATTGGCACAGGTGCCAAGCAAGCACTGCTCGACCAAATGAAATTGATAGGAACCAATAATATCGTTATCAACTCTTTAGTGCTGAAAGAAGGCGATGGCGATGGCGAAGCAACGGCCAACACCGCGCAAGCTTCCAACAGCAGTAGCAACGGAAAAGAAGGTAAACGCCCATGGTCGCCCGGCCTCACCATGGAGGATGTAAAATCCATCGAAAAAGTGCTGCCCGGGGTGGACAAAATCAGTCCAGAAGTAGTTGAACCAACCAACCTTGTTCAAAGTGGAAAAACTGGAAAAGCCAAGGTCGTGGGCATCACGAACGCATTTTTCGAACTGAACAACCTTGGTCTTGCCTACGGCAATTTTTTTCACAAAGAACATCTTGAAGGCGGCAAGCCGGTTTGTATCATCGGCCAGACCGTTCAGACCAAATACTTCCCAGAGACCGACCCAATTGGTCAGTGGATAAAATGCGGCACCTCTTGGTTCAAGATAATCGGGGTGCTTGAAAAACGCCTCGCCAGCAAAGAAAGCCTTGAAAACCTTGGCATCCGTGACTATAACGCCGACGTTTACGTACCCGTTACGAGTGCCATGCTACGCCTGAAAAACAGGGCTAGAGTAACTTCTGCCAAAATCAAACAGAACGACTGGGACGATGGGGAAAATCAAAAGAGCGATGAAAGTTACCACCAATTGGACAAGCTCGTCGTCAGGCTTCATGATTCCGGCACACTCCAAGTTTCCGCAGAGGTAATCGCTAAAATCCTCAAGCGCCGACATAAAAACCTTATAGATTTTGAAGTTGAAGTTCCTGAGTTGCTGTTACAGCAGCAGCAAAAAACCCAAGATATTTTTAACAGCGTTTTAGCCGCTATTGCTGGCATTTCCTTGCTGGTAGGCGGGATTGGTATCATGAACATCATGCTCGCTTCCGTTATGGAGCGCATCAAAGAAATCGGCGTGCGTCGCTCACTCGGCGCACGGGAAGGGGACATCGTTTTGCAATTCCTTTTTGAAGCCGTTATCATCAGCTTGATTGGCGGGATTTTGGGCGTTGGGCTGGGCGTGGTTTCTGCGAAATTGGTGTCCGTTTACTCCGAGATTCCCACGATGGTGTCCAGTTGGTCAATCGCCCTTTCGTTTGGCGTAGCGGCCACTATTGGACTGGTTTTCGGGTTGTTCCCGGCCCGAAAAGCAGCCAAGCAAGACCCCATAAAAGCACTCCGGATTGAGTAATTCACAGCACCATTTTACCCTCAACACATAAAACAAGTTGGCTTCATGAAATCCACGTTTTTCCTTTTTCTTTTTTCTTTGTTTTTGGCAAAAAACCTCGAAGCACAAACAGACACGATGTCAGTGAGCTTGGAGGAGATTGTGGCATTGGCGCAAAGCGATGCGCCAGATGCGCTCCTCGCAGAAACAAGGATGAAAAACAGGTACTGGTTTTACCAGAGCATCCTCGCCGACTACAAACCTGGACTCAATTTCGAGAGTACGTTACCAGACTTGAACCGTTCAATAGGGTTGATTTCATTGCCAGATGGCTCAAGTACTTTTGTCCAGCAATCACAGGTGGTGAATTCCGTTGGCTTGTCCTTGAACCAACGTGTCGCAAAAACTGGAGGTACCATTTTTGCTCGAAGCAACCTCCAACGTCTTGACCTGCTAGTTCCAAAGGCGCCTAACGAAACCTCCTACTTCTCCACGCCATTTTCCATTGGATTTCAGCAACCAGTTTTTGGGTACAATGAATTGAAGTGGAACAAAAAAATAGAACCACTTCGCTATCAGGAAGCTACCCGCTCTTTTGCGGAGCAAATGGAAAAAGTAGCCTTCGACGCCTCCAATCTCTTTTTCGAGGTGTTCATTTCACAACTAAATTTGAGGGCAGCAAGGCAAGACAAAGCAAATGCCGATACACTTTTCAATATTTCCAAAGGTCGGTTCGAGGTTGGAAGAATTGCAGAAACGGAATTGCTCCAAATCGAACTCAGCTCCATGAACGCCGATGCTGCAGTGCAGCAAGCCCTGCTTGACCTCCAGTCGGGCACGGAACGTTTACGTAATTACTTGGGCATCCGAAAATCCATATTTTTCAAATTGGAAGCGCCCGAGGTCATTCCTATTTTTACTGTAAAACCCGAAGAGGCGCTCCAATATGCCAGCCAGTTTCGCAGTGATGTAATTGGTTTTGAACGCCGACTGGCAGAGGCTGACGCTTCCGTGGCAGAAGCAAAATCAAACCGTGGTTTCCAGATGGATATTTTTGGCCAATTGGGTTTTTCGCAAAAAGGAGCGAATCTGAATGAAGCCTACGATTCACCAGAGGATTATCAGAGAGTAGTTGTCGGTCTCACAATGCCCATCCTGGATTGGGGACGTGGACGGGCTAGATTAGAAACGGCCAACTCAAACCGTGAACTGGAACGGATGAACGTTGAGCAAGACAGGGTCAATTTTGAGCAAGAGATTTTACTGAAGGTGAAGCAGTTTGACTTGCTTCGCAACCAGGTTTCTCTTGCCAAACGAGCTTATGATGTTTCGCTAAAAAGGGAGGACATGACCCGCAACCGTTATTACATTGGTAAAATTGACGTGCTGGACCTCGGTGTTGCTGTCACTGAAAAAGAAGCTGCTCGCCGCAGTTACATGTCTGCACTTCGGGCATTTTGGCTGGCGTACTATGACTTGCGCCAGATTACTTTGTTCGATTTTGAACGGAACGTTTCGCTGGTTCGCCGGGTCGAAGGTTATTGAGGGATTGAGAACCGCCCATTCAAAGCAATTTTACAATTATCCCGAATTCGTCACCCTGTTTTGCGGTTCATGCCCTATATTTGCCACCGATTTGAAAAAGCTGTTGTTCAAAATCAAATTAAGTGGCTAAAACAAGCATCCAACACCAGCAAAATATCCACCTGACGTCGGCTCACCCGAGCCTTTTATCTTTCCAATTAATTACCAAATTTTTAAAAAAACTGAACGCATGACGCAAGTTCCAGCGGTACTCCTTCTTGAAGATGGCACAACATTTTACGGCAAATCGGCTGGGCAAATTGGCACCACTACGGGCGAACTCTGCTTCAACACGGGCATGACTGGCTATCAAGAGGTATTCACTGACCCATCGTATTTTGGGCAAATCTTAGTTACTACCAACGCCCATATTGGCAACTACGGCACCCGTATTTCAGAAACGGAATCGGAGGGGGTAAAAATTGCGGGGTTAGTCTGTAAAAACTTTACAAATCGGTACAGCAGGCAAATGGCCACTGAGTCAATTCAGGACTATTTTGAGGAAGAAAAATTAGTGGGTATTTCTGATGTGGACACCCGTGCCATTGTGCGGCACATCCGGCACAAGGGGGCCATGAACGCCATTATTTCATCAGAAACGCTTGATATACAAGAACTTAAGTCCAAACTCACAAAGGTGCCAAGCATGGACGGTCTTGAGTTAGCAAGCAAGGTAAGTACCGAGAAACCATATTTTATGGGCGATGCCAATGCCAGTTACAAAGTTGCTATTTTGGATTTTGGGGTCAAAAAGAACATCCTGAACTGCATGGTTCAGCGGGGTTGCTACTTACAGGTTTTTCCAGCAAAAACGCCCTTTGCCGAAATCAAAAAATGGAACCCAGACGGCTATTTTCTTTCCAATGGCCCTGGCGACCCAGCACCGATGCAGTACGCCGTCGATGTTACAAAAGCAATCCTTGCAGAAGACAAACCGCTTTTTGGCATTTGTCTGGGCCACCAGATTCTTGCGCTGGCCTTGGGCATTTCCACTTACAAAATGCACAACGGCCATCGTGGCATCAACCATCCTGTGAAGAACTTGGTAACTGGGCATTGTGAAATCACCAGTCAAAATCATGGGTTCGGCGTGCGGGCGGATCAACTGATGGGTAGAGACGACATCGAAATCACCCATGTCAACTTGAACGACGATACCATCGAAGGAATCAAAGTGAAACAACGGAAAGCATTCTCGGTGCAATACCATCCAGAGGCTTCACCTGGCCCTCACGATGCTCGTTATTTGTTTGACAATTTTGTCAACATGATAGCTGAATCCAAAAACGAAACAATTTCTCAACCAGCTTAAATCTTGGTTAATAAAATTTGAAAAAGCGTTGATTTAGACGGCAAACTGAGAACATTTTGCTTTCTGTCTCCGTCCTTCATCAACCCATATCAAACTTCATCAACCCTTATCAACAATAAATTATGAGTGCAATTTCTGACATCATAGCGAGGGAAATCCTCGACTCCAGGGGCAACCCTACCATCGAAGTAGAAGTGCTGACCGAAGAAGGCTATTTTGGCCGCGCTGCAGTGCCTTCGGGAGCTTCAACCGGCAAACACGAAGCAGTGGAACTCCGTGACGACGATAGGGAACGATATCTCGGCAAGGGCGTCCAAAAGGCAGTAGAGAACGTGGAGGAAATCATTGCAGACCACTTGGTGGGGGAAGAAGTGATGGACCAACGTTACCTTGACCAGCTAATGATAGACCTTGATGGCACCTCAAACAAGAGCAAACTTGGGGCAAATGCCATCTTAGGGGTATCCATGGCCATTGCCAAAGCCGCGGCTGAGGAATGCGGGATGCCACTTTACCGATATATTGGTGGTGCAAATGCGCATGTGCTACCAGTACCGATGATGAACATCCTCAACGGTGGTGCTCACGCCGATAATGGTATCGATTTTCAGGAATTTATGATTTTGCCAGTTGGTGCCAGCCAATTTTCCGAGGCACTCCGCATGGGAGTAGAAGTATTTCACCACTTGAAAAACGTGCTGAAAAGCAAGGGCTACTCCACAAACGTGGGCGATGAGGGCGGTTTTGCACCAAACATGAAATCCAATGTAGAGGCTATCGAGACCGTATTGATGGCCATTGAAGCCGCAGGTTATGTGCCTGGCGAGGACATTATGATTGCAATGGACGCCGCTGCTTCCGAGTTTTTCGATGAAGAAACAGGCGTTTACCATTTCAAAAAATCCACAAGCGACAAACTGACTCCAGCTCAAATGGTGGATTTTTGGACGGATTGGAGCAAGAAATACCCCATTTTCTCAATCGAAGACGGCATGGCCGAAGATGATTGGGATGGCTGGAAGGCACAGACCAATGCCATCGGAAAGCGAATCCAGTTGGTGGGAGATGATTTGTTTGTCACAAATACCGTCCGGTTACAGCAAGGCATTGACAAAGGCATCGCAAACTCCATCTTAATTAAGGTGAACCAAATCGGGTCACTCACGGAGACTATCAATGCAGTGAACCTAGCCACCCGCCACTCCTACACCAGCGTGATGAGTCACCGTTCTGGCGAAACAGAAGACACCACCATCGCTGACCTCGCAGTTGCATTAAACTGTGGGCAAATCAAAACTGGTTCCGCTTCCCGCTCCGACCGGATTGCTAAGTACAACCAACTGCTTCGCATCGAAGACGAATTAGGAGACATGGCCTACTATCCTGGTAAGTCAATCCTTACTAGGTAATCTTACTGTGATAGTGTTGGGCGATGAATTAAAAACGCCATAAATTAGAAGACACAAGCCCGGACAATACGTTCGGGCTTTTTTATTGGCCTTTTTGTTGAAAACTTAGTTCAAAAATTCGCTCTAAAAGCTAAACCTTCTTTGATTTCCAGACGTAGAACAAAGAAATTTAAATTATTTTTTAGATAAATGTATTTTTGGAATAATGTTTGAATAGACTCCTGCATCGTAGATATTTAACAGTCAGTTTTTTACGAAATTAATTTTTTATAAATTTTAACAAAAAACTGAAACCCAAACTACCACCCATCACGTTATAGCTTCTTGAAAGCACCCAGGTGGGATTTTAATAGAAACAATAACCGCAGCAGGAGAACGCAGGAAAAAAGGCTAAAAACATCATTCCATAAAGGCTTGGATTTCTGATTCTGGTGCTGCCCATAACCGGGTCCCATGAACAGCATGACAAAAAAATTACCCTTGATTATAACGGCTTCTGCCGTTGCACTCACCTTCGTCGCCATAATGCTTTACCAAGGCGGCTATATTTCGGAACTAGAACAAACAATACAAAAAAAAGAAAAGCAGATTCTAGTCGTCAGTCAAAAGCTGGATGACCAGGTCGAAATTTCAACAGCTTTGGAAGCCCAATTGCAGGTTTACAAAGACAGCGTAAATGTTTTGCAATTACAAAACCAGGCGCTGCACACTAAAATTGAAACGTTGAAAGGCACAATTTCGAAGCTCCACAAAATCGTCCAAAAGCACGACGACAAAGTGAGTGAGTTGACAGCCGAAATAAAGCGCTTGAGAGAATCAGGTAGCAATGATGCTAAAAAAATAAAGGATTTGGAGCAACAACGGGAAGATTTGCTCAAAAAAATGGAAGAAATAGACCACGAGCGAATAGCGTTGATAGAAGCGAAAAAAGAGAGCGAAAAAGCTAAACAAAATAATAACGGGAAGATTGAATCACTTAATAATTCTGCCCGTGTTGAAATAGACAAGGTTGATGAAGCGCCGCTTTTACCAGCGTTGCCAGCCATCAACCAGTCACCCGCTGAACCTACTCCTGACGGTGGTAGCCCGAAAGTTTCTGAAGAGATGCAATCGGCTATCATTTCTAGGCAACAAGAACGATTGGCGAACATCATGACCAAGACGGAAGTGAAATTCAGCACCATTTCGTTACGCAACCGAGAAGACAGCAATGAACTAAAGAAAATCAAGAAATCCGACAACGAATGGCGCTACACTTTCATTGATTTTGACTTAGACAACGTTGACAAAGAGGCGATTATTGATGAAACATTTGTACTCCAAGTTTATGACATCGATAACAAAGAAGTAGTGCCTTTTAATGAAAAAAACATGGCGTTTCCGAACAGCGAAATGGGCGCTCATGGGTATAAGTTTAAATACGACGGGAAGCCCGTCTCAGTCAGGTACATCAATACGCAGCCTAAAGAAGGCAGCAACTATGAAATCAGGTTGGTGTATTTCAAAAACGGACTGACATTCAAGTTGGCCAATGGAGCAAGGAAAATTGTGGAATCAGGCAGAGTTACCATTGACTGACGCATCAAATTTGGAAAGCCTTTATCTCAATAGAAGTTGTTTTTGGGCAGTGGCTTTAGGGCTACTGCCTTTTTTTTATTCCTTTTCTCTTCTCGCCTCGAAATAGTTTTATCAAAATATTCAAGCCAAGCTTGCCTACATTTGCCGCATGCACTTGCAGCAAATCAAACTCACCAATTTCAGGAACTACGAAGTCCAAGTTATCGACTTTTCGGAACGGCTCAACCTGATTTCCGGGCTGAACGGTATGGGGAAAACCAACCTGTTGGATGCCGTTTACTACCTCTGCATGGGCAAAAGTTACTTCCAGAGTACCGACAAAAATGTAGTTAGAAAAGGTGAGCAGTTCTTTCGGCTCGAAGGTCATTTCGAATTGGATAAACCTGAAAGAATCGTGGCGAAAGTCGTTCCTGGGGAGCAAAAAACCATGGAGCGGAACGACACCCCCTACCCTCGCCTATCTGATCACGTAGGCCTTCTTCCCGTGGTTTTTATGGCACCTGACGATACCGCATTAGCACTGGAAGGCAGTGAAGAACGCCGACGGTTCATGGACAACACGCTTTGCCAACTTGACCACAACTACCTTGAATCTTTGGTCACTTACAATAAACTATTGGACAAACGCAATGCGCTACTTCGCCAATTTGCGATGCAGGGTGGGTTCAATCAGCTTTTGGTCGAAACCTACAACCAGCAAATGGAAGCGCCAGCCGTCCACATTTTTGAAAAAAGACGATGGTTTAACCAACTTTTCCAGCCAGTCTTCAACCATTTTTATACTGCCATCAGCAATGAGGCTGAAACTGTGAATGTCATTTATCGCTCTCAGCTTTCAGAAAGCAACTTTGCTGAGTTGCTGGAGAATTGCTTGGAAAAAGACCGCCAACTACAACGGACCAGCATCGGAATCCACCGTGACGACCTGACTTTCCAGCTAAAAAACCTACCGCTCAAACGGTTTGCTTCTCAAGGGCAGCTCAAATCATTTGTGCTGTCGATGAAATTGGCGCAGTACGAGCTTCTTCGGCAGCATAAGCAAAAACTCCCGATTTTATTGCTCGATGACCTGTTCGACAAATTGGATGACCTGCGGGCCAGTCAGTTAATTGAACTGCTGGTTAAGGGCGAATTTGGTCAGGTTTTTATCACAGACACCCACCCTCAGCGAGCGGAAGAGATGGCACGCAAATTCAGCGGCGCTTATAAAAAAATGGAAATAGAGAATGGAAAGTTGGTGAGTTGACACCTAGGCATTTACCCGCTGACGAATAATAAAATTTGTGACATTTCGGATACGTATGAAATAGGTGTCTGAGCTAATTACAACTTATAGATATCATTCAAAATTTGGAGAAACAAAATGATTGTTCAACAATGTTTTGTGAAACTAAAAACCGTACCTTTGCGCCGCTGTAACTGATTTCCGTAATCACTAACGGCTAAAAACAGGCTCATGGGATGAGTTGATGTTTTTCAAAATGGTATTTTTTAAATCCAAATTGTTGAAAATCAGCAAGTTACAGCAACATGGGCGGTGTTTTTTGCGCAATTTTTAAGTCTTAATGGCAATTTATTTAACAATCGAGAAGAAGCAAGAAATCTTCCAAAAGTTCGGCGGTAACGAAAACAATACCGGCTCTATCGAAGGACAAGTAGCACTTTTTACCTTCCGTATCAAAAGCCTTTCCGAGCATCTCAACAAATTTAAGAAGGACCACGCCACCCGCCGCAGCCTCATCATGATGGTTGGCAAGCGGAAAAGCCTGCTCGAATACCTGAAACGCAAGGACATCACAAAGTACCGTGCGCTGATTCAGGAGTTGGGTCTTCGTGGCTAAAAGGACAAAACCGGAACATGGTTCCGGCAGGAGTCGTGTTCCGGTTATTTTCCTTTTTCAAAAAACAGAAACTATCAACAATTGGGTCAATCACCCATGGTTTGCTTGTTTTAAAAATCCCGCTCATCCGGGTTTCGGTAATGCAATTTGCTGAAGATTAAATGTAACTACAGTATCATTAAATAATCCGGCCTGGCAAATGGTCAGGCCACAATCACTCAAGTTTAAAATGGGTAAACAAATTCCAACTACCACCTCGTTCAACCTGCCAGATGGCAAGGAGGTGACCATCGAAACGGGCAAATTAGCAGCCCAAGCCGATGGTTCTGTTGTCGTCAGAGTCGGCGACACCATGCTGCTGGCAACCGTCGTAGCAGCTAAAACCACAAGGGAAGGCCAGGCATTTTTTCCGCTTTCCGTTGACTACATGGAAAAATTTGCCGCTGCGGGTCGTATTCCTGGCAACTTTTTCCGCAGGGAAGCCAAGCTTTCCGATTACGAAGTACTGACCTCCCGTCTGGTTGACCGTGCAATCCGTCCACTTTTCCCAGATGGGTTCATGGAAGAAACACAAGTTATTATCCAATTGATTTCTGGTGAAAAAGATGTGTTATCTGATGCTTATGCTGCATTGGCTGCCTCAGCGGCACTCACACTTTCTGAGATTCCGTGGCAGGGCCCAATATCAGAGTGCCGAGTGGCTCGCATCGACGGCAAATTTGTCGTAAATCCGAGCAAGAGCGCAATGGCGGGGGCAGATTTGAACATCATCGTTGCTGCCGATTTGAAGAACATCATGATGGTGGAAGGCGAGGCAAACGAATGCTCAGAGACCGATTTGGTGAATGCAATCAAAGTAGGGCACGAGGCCATTAAAGTACAGTGCAACGCTCAGTTAGCATTGGCGCAAAAAGTTGGTGGCTCCGCTTTGACAAAAAGGGAAGTACCTGCAAAAGAAGAGAACGAAGAAATAAAGAACCGGGTAGCCGAACTCGCTAAAGACAAAATTTACGAAGTGGCGAAAGGGTTCTTAGAGAAATATGATAGAAAAAATCGCTTCTCAGAAATTGAGACAAGCGTCATTGAAACTTATACGGAAGAGAAGGGAGAAGAATTCATGGCCGAAAATGCAGCGTACATTAAAGAATGTATTGGCAGCTTGAAGAAAAAAGTAGTTCGGAACATGGTTCTCACCGATGCCGTTCGTCTCGATGGCCGCAAGTCTGACGACATTCGCCATATCTGGTGTGAAACGGATTATTTGCCTTCCCCGCACGGCTCTGCTTTGTTTACCCGTGGTGAAACACAGGCATTGACTACCGTTACCTTGGGTACCAAGTTGGATGAGGCGATGATTGATACAGCAATGGAATTGTACCATGAGAAATTCATTCTTCACTACAATTTCCCTCCATTTTCCGTCGGTGAAACCAAGCCACTCCGTGGGCCTGGCCGCCGTGAGGTTGGCCACGCCAACCTTGCCAGCCGATCACTCAAGAAGATGATGCCAGATTCATTCCCATACACAGTAAGGGTGGTTTCCGACATCCTCGAAAGTAACGGTTCCTCTTCGATGGCCACGGTTTGTGCAGGCTCCTTGGCCCTGATGGATGCTGGGGTTCCATTGAAAAAACCAATGTCTGGTATTGCGATGGGCATGATTGCCGAAGGTGACAAATATGCCATCCTGAGCGACATCCTCGGCGATGAGGATGCACTAGGTGATATGGACTTTAAGGTAACAGGTACCGCTGATGGTATCTGCGGTTGCCAAATGGACATCAAAATTGACGGATTGAGCTACGAAGTGCTCGAACAAGCACTTGTTCAGGCAAAACAAGGTCGTTTGCACATCCTGTCAAAAATGGCAGAGGCCATGGCAGAACCGAGGGAAGACCTCAAGCCACATGCTCCTCGCATTGTTGAATTGTTCATTGACAAAAGCTTTATCGGTGCAGTCATCGGGCCTGGTGGAAAAATCATCCAGGAAATCCAAAGCACGACTGGCACTATCATCAATATTGAAGAAATTGGCGACCAGGGCCGGGTGACTATCGCCAGCCCAAACAAGTCCAACATTGATGCTGCACTCTCACGTGTGCGTCAAATCACCTTCACACCATCTGTCGGCGATATTTACGAAGCTATCGTAAAAACGGTGATGCCTTACGGTGTCTTCGTTGATTTCAGCGGCAAGAGCGGTTTGCTCCACGTCACTGAGATGTCGCATACCCGAATTGACAATGTCGAAGATGTGTTCCAGGAAGGCGATCCAGTCAAGGTCAAATTGATTGGTATTGATAAAACTACTGGCAAATTCCGACTTTCCAGGAAGGCGCTCATGGTGAAGCCTGACGGCACAATGCCCGCCGATGACGAGTACAATGACGATGGAGGTGACGGTGGAAGGCCACGTGGCGGCGGTGGCGGTGGCTTCCGTGGTGGCGGAGGTGGTGGAAACCGCGGCGGAGGCGGCGGCTTCCGTGGTGGTGGTGGAGGAAGACGCTAATACCTTCCCACAAATTTGAAATGAAATTTTTTCAGTTCAACTATAACGGCCAGATTCTTCAATCTGGCCGTTTTTTTATTCGCTTCGCCAAGTTTAGTTGTGAGTTTTTTCAAAATATTTGTCTCATTACAAACTTGGATTTACCTTTGAACAAAAGGAAAAAACATCGCCTGTCCTTAGTTTTTTTAATGTTCTGAAACTCAACATAATGAGAAACCGTGCAGTAATTACCAATGTTAAACCCCTTCTTGCAGACGGCAACTACTACCTCAAGCGCATCCCAGGCGAGGAGGTGGAAATTACTGCCGATATTTATTGCGACGGTGATGAAGTTTTAAGGGCCGCCATCATCCACCAGCTTGTCGGAGATACCACTTGGCATGAAACGGACATGCAACCCACCAAGAATGAACAATGGGAAGGAACTTTTGACGTAGAAAAAATAGGCTTCTATCAATACCGTATCGAAGCTTGGGTAGATCACCTCGCTACTTGGCACCATGGCCTTTTGTGGAAAAACAATGCTGGTCAAAACCTTACAAATGACCTGTTGGTCGGGTCTGGCTGGTTAAAAAAAGCTGCTGAACAAGCGGACAAGGTCAAAGCCAAACTGCTTCTGAGTTGGGCAAAAATGATGGAAGACCCCACCAAATACCAAGAAGCCAGTGAATTGCTCCTGAGCGAGGAGGCAAGTGAAGTACTCGGCCAATGCCGGCTAAAAAATTTCTCCACTGTTTTTGATAAAAACATGCTGGTTCGAGTGGGACGACCAAAAGAATTGTTCAGCACTTGGTACTTGATGTTCCCCCGCTCGGCAAGCTCCGTTCCAGGCCAGCATGGTACGCTGAACGACTGCAAGTCTTTGCTCCCTCGAATTTCAAACATGGGCTTTGATGTGTTGTTTTTGCCACCAATTTTCCCCATTGGCAATACCAACCGAAAAGGTAAGAACAACAGCGTGGAAGCTGCGCCTGGCGATGTAGGCTCGCCCTGGTCAGTGGGTAATGCCGATGGCGGACACATGACCGTCAATCCATCGCTTGGCACCATGAAAGATTTTGAATCTTTGGTGAAAGATGCTGGAAATCTTGGAATGGAAGTGGCATTGGACATCAGTTTGCGCTGCTCCGCCGACCATCCATACATCAATGCGCATCCCGATTGGTTCAACCAAATGCCTGATGGCAGACTGGCCGTGGAAGAGGTACCCCCCTTGAACTACCAAGATATTGTTGACTTCAATTTTGAGTGCGATGATTGGCTGAATCTTTGGGAAGAATTGAAACAAATCTTCTTGTTTTGGGCTCAAAAGGGTGTGCGCATGTTTTACGCTAGCACCCCACACCACCAGCCTTTTGGGTTTTGGAACTGGCTCATCGTTGAAGTGCAAATGGTTTATCCAGATGCCATTTTTCTGTCAGGCGCATTCACTCGTTCGGTAATCCAGGAAGAATTGGCGAAGGCTGGATTCAACCAATCATTTACTTATTTTTTCTGGCGAAACAGGAACAAACATGACCTTCAGCAATACCTTTCGGAGTTAATCAATGGAGACACCAGTGAGTACCTTCACCCCAATTTTTTCACTAATACACCTGACATACTGCCTAGTTACCTAGCTGATAAAGGTGAAAATGCCTTCTTGCTCCAATATGCTTTAGCTTCAATGATAGCCTCCAATTGCGGCATTTACGGCCCTGCGTTCGAACTGATGTACAACCAGCGATTCCCTGAAAGCAAGGAACGATACAACCATTCAGAAAAATTCGAAATTGCCACCCACGACTGGTCCAAACAAAACAAACTCACCGATTTTATAACAAAACTGAATATAATAAGGCGAGACAATCCGGCCATGCACAACATGTTCAACTTGACTTTCACGGGCACGGACAACGACTTTTTAATTAGCTTCGTCAGGATGACCAAAGACCGTAAAAACTTGATTTGGTGCATTATCAACCTAGACCCTGAAAACAACCATTCAGGTTATGTGGAGGTGCCAAGGGAATTGCTTGGCCTGAAAGGAAAATGGTTCAATTTGGAAGTCAAGGACTTGCTCACCGATGAAACCTACCACTGGTTCAATGATTGGAATTTTGTGGAACTGCGAATAGATAAGTATCCGCTACACATCTTGAAGATAGAGGTTTGAGTAAAAAGAAAAGGGGCTATTTCTGGTGAAATGCCCCTTTTCTTTTTACTCAATTGGCCTTAGTACCGTGGAAGGCTTGAATTCCCAATTCATCAGTTTATAAAAATCAAATGCATGGGGATTAAGCAGGTACTTACTTGCTTCCTCGTAATCATTTTTATTCAAAACATGCAGGTCGCTCAACACCAAACGAGCGAATTCAGTATTGATGTCCACTAAGCGAGGCGGTATCTTACCATTTTCATCTTCAATGTCTTTCATGAAAATAGGGACTATTTCCGCCATTCTGGTTGTGCTGACGATACACCCTTTGTAGCCCGCTTCAAACAACTTTCTGACACCCATACCCAATACGGTGCAAAGGGTTAGGTCAAAAGCCACTGGCCGGCAGCAGCGTAGCTCATATCCCAGTTCTACAGGTCGGCTCTTAATATCAATGCCAAGCTCTTTTAGTTTGCGCTGTAAAAGCACGTTGATGATATGCGCCTTGCTCACGTTTCCCAGTTCTGGGTGGCCGTGCGCATCGAAGGTGAACGTGATGCCGCAGTTGCGGATATGCTCTTCATCCATGATGTGAAAAACGCCTTCGCTGACAATCGCCACGCCATGCTCCACATGGTTGATTTTACGTTTTATCATCGAAGAAATTATCATGTCCACGATGACGTCGAGTGTAACCGGAACCTTGTCAAACATCTCCGGGATGATAATCATCGGATAGTGACAGCTTGCACCAATTTCAAAAGCCAAATGCCCAGCTGAACGCCCCATCGAACTGATGACGAACCAAGTGCTACTTGTCCGGCTGTCTTCATAAATGGTGTTGCCAATTCTAACTCCCTCATCCTTAGCTGAGTTGAAACCGAATGTTGGCATCATATCCGGCAAAGGCAAGTCGTTGTCAATTGTCTTTGGAACGTGGATATTCTGTATATTGATGTGATGGCTTTCAAGCCATTTGGTGAGGCGGTTGCTGGAAGATGCCGTGTCATCACCACCTATCGTTACCAGCAACTTGACATTGTTTTCAACAAAAAAGTCAGCGGAAAACTCATGGTCCTTCGGCTTATGGCGGCTCATTCGGAGGGTGGAGCCACCCCTTGGAAAGATGCGGTCTGCGTAATGAAAATCAATATTAACGACCTCAGCTTGGCCATTAAACAGGTTTTTGAATCCATCATGAATGCCGATAACCTGGTATCCGTCCTTCAAGAAGACCTTGGCGATGGTGGAAATGACAGTGTTGATTCCTGGAGCTGGCCCTCCGGCACAAAGAATGGCGATAGATTCTTTCATCAAATTGACTTGTTAGTGTGAATAAAACTACAAGTCCGAAATGTAGGAAGAAATAACAGCATCAAGCAAAGAATAGTCAAAGCACATTTTTGCCAACCTAATTAAAATTCAAAACTATTGGCAGTCTTGCCTGTACACCTTGCATTTTCAACCAGCTTTTAACTTGTTTATAATTGGGGTAAATTTCGGTCATTTCCCTTTCGATTGCCTTGCCTTGAATTCCCTTGTCGCCACCTTCTCCAGTCAATTCATTGATAAGTTCTTGCAGTGGCTCTATCTGTTTGGGATATTCCACCAACCGGTATTTCTCAATGCCCGCAAGCTCCGAAGCAATGACCATGGCCCTATCCAGGTCACCAATTTCATCCACGAGGCCAATTTGCCTAGCCTTTTCACCAACCCATACCCTACCCTGCGCTATCTGGTGAACGCTATCGGTGGTCATTCCTCGGCCATCAGCAACTCGCTTTAGGAAGGTGGCATACATGGCCTCCGTTGAATACTGTAATTGCGCTGCTTCAACAGGTGAAATATCGTAGAACGGGTTCACCCCTGTGCTGTACTTAGCTGTTTTCACGGTGTCCCAATGAATGCCGAGCTTTTCATCAAACAATTTAGAGGCATTTGGCATCATGCTAAAAACCCCGATGGAACCTGTCAATGTGTTTGGTTCAGCAATGATTTTGTCGGCATTGCAGGCAATATAATAGCCGCCAGACGCTGCATAATCGCCCATGGAAACCACGATTTTCTTGCCGCCCTCCTTGGCCAATTGAAGCTCTCTCCAAATATTTTCAGAAGCAATAGCACTGCCACCACCTGAGTTCACTCTGAGTACAATTGCTTTTATCTTTTCGTCTTTTCGAATTTCACGCAGCAGCTTCACGTATTTTTGATCCACGATGGTTCCCCGGTCTCCCTCATTCATTAGAATATCACCTTCGGCAAAAACAAGGGCAATTTTATCCTTTGACTTGTAGTCTTTTTTCTTGGTAAAACTTAAAGCGTAATCCTCTAGTGAAACGACCTTCACATCCTTTTTTGCATCAACGCCCATTCGCCGCTTCATCTGCTCGATAATTTCGTCGGTGTAACCAATCCTGTCAACCATACCCAACGTCACCGCATCTTCGGCAGTGCGAACCTTGAGTCCATCTGCAATTTCACGAAGCGTAGCCACGTCGATTTTTCTTGATGCCCCAATCTCTGTTAAAAAATTAGCATACACTGGCTCCAAAAACTCCCGCATTTGAAGGCGGTTTTTGTCCGTCATTTGATTGAGACGGAATGGTTCTGTGGCACTTTTGAAATCTCCAGCATAAAACACTTCCATCCTTATGCCTACCCTATCGAGCATGTCCTTAAAAAATGGAATCATCGCGGAGAATCCATGGAAATCAATGCTGCCAAGTGGGTTCACATAAACTGTGTCGGCGGCGGAAGCGAGGTAGTAAGCACCCTGCGTATAATATTTCGAGTTGGCGATGACGAACTTGCCACTTTCCTTAAACTTGACAATTGCTTTTCTAACGGTAGCGGCAGAGGCCATCCCCATGCCCAATCCATTTTCTGGGTTCAGGTAAATTCCCTTTATTTTATCATCCGTGGCAGCGTGGTCAATTGCCTCCACGATATCGGTCAAGCCAAGAATATCTTTTGAGTTGAGTGAAAATTTGCTGGATTCTATGTTGTTCGTCTGTTCCGGCACAGGTTGGCCAAAAGTTAAATGCAGCACGGTATCATCCGATACAGAGACATTTTTTTCGCCTCCGCTGCTGGCCACTACGCCGATAAAAAGAATACCGAAAAATAACAGGATGAAGGCCAAAGTCACGCCGAGGCAGGAGGCAAATACATTTTTGAGGAACTGGCTCATTGAATATTTAATCTAATTGTGGAAGAATCAACGAAAGTAACTGACCACCATTTGGCAGTTAGTTTTTATAGATGAAAATGGGAATTGACCATACCAAACCTTTATTTTTCTGGTAAAAACACTTCTGCCATCATGCACCGGACACTTCCGCCACCGTAAGTTTCAATAGTTGGGATTGATGCAGAAAGTATATTTGTATGCTTGGTGATTTGTGCTACCTGTGCTTCGTTCAGCGACTCAAAAGCTTGATTGGACATGACCAGAAAAGTCTCTCCTTTTCCGTTTTTAACATGCAGCATGTTGCCCGCAAAATTCATCATCTGGTCAAGTGTGATTTCGATGATATCCTTTCCAGTAACTTCGAATTTGTTGTAAAGGAGTTCTTCTTCAATCTCACTCTGCACAGTTTCCATACAAATCACCACAAATGTCTCTCCCAGAGCCATCATTACATTGGTATGGTAAATTTCAAGACCATCCCCGTCCACGGCATGAAACGGCACCGCTGTGTAACCCATTGTTTTACAGTACCTTAGAAGCAAATCGGGGTGAGTCCGAGGGCTGAGGCAGGCATAAACCAGTTTGTTGGGGCGGTCGATAATCATGCTTCCTGTGCCCTCCAAATATTGGTCAATTTCCTCAAACTCCTGCAACTGGATTTTCTGTTCCACCCTGAACCGTTCCTGAATACTGCGAATAATATCATCACGTCGCTCCAATCTGCGAACGGTGGCCGTCATAGGGTAGGTAACAATGGTGCCATTTTGGTGAAATGTGACCCAGTTGTTGGGAAAAACAGCATCCGGTTTCAGGGGTCGATTTGTATCTTCAACCACGATGACATCTACGCCTACGGAACGCAATTTTTCAACAAAAGCATCAAATTCAGCAAGTGCCCGGTGGCTGATTTCGGCACTAGACATGGTTTCGTCGTTGGTCTGAAAAGCGTTGCTTGCTGCTGTCTCCTCATTGAAGCCAAAATTGGCTGGGCGAACCATCAGGATGTGCGAAGTAGTTTGGGCAGTTTCTTTAAGCATCATAGTGGTTTGGAAATTTTGGCACAAATAACCAGCTTTTTCAACAAAAAAAGTATTTGAAATGGAAATTGACCCCGCCTTTTACTAAAATTGCCACCATCAAATTTATTCACTCACTTCCCAAGTTTACAAGTCATGAAAAACACTCGCCGATCCTTCGTCAAAAAATTAGCAGCTGGGGCCATTGCCACCAGTTTTATACCAAAACAAGCTTTTGCCGAAGGCAAAGTCACCACGCTTGATTATGAAAGACAGGTGAAAAAATATGGGCCAAATGACAAAATCCGGGTCGCCTGCATCGGCATGGGCATCATGGGTTTTAACAATTGCCGAACCACCGTCCAAGTCCCAGGCGTTGAATTGGTAGCTACCTGCGACCTCTATCAAGGCCGCCTCGACCGCTCCAAAGAAGTGTTTGGCAATCACCTTTTCACAACCCGCAGCTTCCGAGAAATCTTGGTCAGGAAAGATATTGACGCTGTCATTGTTGCTACCTCTGACCATTGGCACGACCATATTTGTATCGCAGCGATGCAAGCAGGCAAGGCAGTTTATTGTGAAAAACCAATGGTTCAGCACCTGGACGAGGGCAAGGCAGTCATTGAAGCGCAACGCAGTACTGGCAAGGTGCTTCAAGTAGGCAGCCAGGGCGTTAGTGGCCTCACGCAAAAAAAGGCGAAGGAGCTTTTTGCGTCAGGTATCATTGGCCAACTGGTTTCCGCCGAAGCTTGGAACGACCGCCAATCTTCCAATGGGGCATGGCAGTATTCCATTCCCACCGATGCCTCGCCCAAAACCGTCGACTGGGACAATTTCATCGGAGATGCTCCCAAGCTCCCCTTCGATGCCACCCGATTTTTTCGCTGGCGCAACTACCGTGACTACGGCACTGGCATCGCCGGTGACTTGTTTGTGCACTTATTCTCCGGCATTCATAATATCACGGGTTCGTCAGGGCCTGAGCGCATTTACGCCAGTGGTGGCACACGTTACTGGAAAGACGGACGGGATGTGCCTGACCTCATGCAAGCCATTTTTGACTACCCTGAAGCCAAAACGCACCCTGCCTTCAACCTCCAACTTCGAGTCAATTTCGAAAGCGGTGATGGGGGCGGCCAAAAGACCCGCCTAGTGGGCACGGATGGAGTCATCGAACTGCGTGGGGACAGCGTGGTGGTGACGAGGCACAAACTAGAAACCATGCCGAGTTATGGAGGCTGGGATAGCTTCGATACCTTTTCCACTGCCCAACAAAAGGAATACGAGGCCTGGTTCAAGGCTAAATATCCTTCCCTGCCACCCACAATTCAAGAACCCGCCGAGTTGGCGTTCAAAGTGCCAGAAGGTTACGATGACCATTATGACCACCATTTCAATTTCTACGATTGCATCCGCAATGGCAAAACACCCGTGGAAGATGCGGTATTTGGTATGCGGGCTGCAGCGCCCTCACTTGCAGCAAATTTGAGCTATTTTGAGAACAAGGTTGTAAAATGGGACCCGGTAGGTATGGTAATCAAGTAAAAATTAAGTTCTAGTTTTCATAAAATCAGTCAACTAAGATTGGGTAAATAACGCACAAACGATTCCAGTCGCCACGCCAGCATTCAGCGATTCAGCCCCCCCACCCGCCCCTTTCGGGATTGAAATGCGGTGTGTCAATTTGGCCTGAATTTCATCTGACAACCCCCTGCTCTCGTTGCCAATAGCAATGAGGGCAGGGGGTTCTAGGCTTTCCTTGAAAACGGACTGACCGTCAAGCACAGTTCCATAAACAGGCAAATCAGGTAGTTTCTCCAGCAGGTCGTCGAAATCCATTTCCACACATTTCACCCGCAAAAAAGCCCCCATGCCAGCCTGCACCACTTTTGGGTTGTATGCCTCCACACTGCCTGACGAACAGAATACCCACGGGATGCCGAACCAATCGGCGATGCGGAGGATGGTGCCGAGGTTGCCCGGGTCACGGATATCGTCAAGGTAAAGGGAGATGCCGTTGGCCACTGATTTTTCATCAAGAATAAGCTCAGGCTGTTTCACCACTAGTACAACTTGGTTGGGTGTTGTGAGCAGTGAAATTTTCTTTAGCTCAGCTTCTGCGACTGAGATGACGGTTTCTATATTTCGGAGCAAGGCCTTGTTTTGTGCAATCCAATCAGGGACGGCTACCACTGCTTCAATTTCCAGGAAGTTTGAACTCAACACTTCCTTGGCCAATTTCACGCCTTCCACCATGAAATTGTGATACTTTTGGCGGTGCTTCCGCTCATGCAAAGATTTGAAGTATTTTAAATGATTGATGGATAATTTCATGTGAATTTGAGGGTTTTAAGATTCTGTGATTCCCCGATTTCAGCGTATTCGTGCATTCTTTAGAAAATGAAATTTACAAAATACTACATCATTTTCATCCTTTTTGTAGTTGCGCTTTGCAGTTGCAATACTACCCAGTTTTTGGATAAATCGAAGGGCCAGCAATACCTGCACAAGAACATTTTGAAAATTGACGAGTCAAAAGGCAAGGTGAAGAGCAAGTCGAATATGGGTTCGGAACTTTCCAAATTGTATGTCAAGAAGGAGAATCGGAAAATGTTCGGCATACCCAGGCAGTACTTTTATTTTGTTTCACAAGACACATTTAACAGGTCGAAAATAGGCATGGCTGCCGCTCGTTGGAAAGCAAAACGTGGGGAAGAACCAGTATATTTTGACTCTGCTTCGGTACGTGAGACCGAATTAATCATGGAGTCCTACCTTCAAAGCCGTGGGTATTTTTTTGCTGATGTGAATTATCAGGTTGATTTTAACAAGCCCAAAACAAAGGCTACCGTTACCTACATCGTACATCCAGATGGCCGTTTTACCATTGATTCACTCGATTTTCAATGCAAGGACACTGCGGTGTTGCACATTTTGAATGAGATTGCGCCCTCTTCCCTCCTAAAAGTTGGGAGCCCAGTGGACGTTAAGTTGTACGACCAAGAAGTCGCCCGAATTACGAAGTACCTCCGGGATAATGGCTACGCTTATTTCTACCCACAGTATATCTCAACGCTGGAAGGATTTGACAGCTCCAACGTGATGCGAACCGTAAGTATCCGACTAAAAGTGTTGACGCCGCCGAAACAAGAAAGGCATGTAAAATACTACGTTGGCAATATTTATGTTTTTCCAGACTACGACCCTACCTCTAACCTCATCCGACCGGATACTTTGGTTGACGGCTTGTTCTTTGGCACCAACGGTAGAAAACTCCGGGTTAAATCACGGACACTGGCCAGCTCTATTTTCATCCGCACGGGCGAAGTGTATAACCAAGAAGCTTTGGACAACTCCATCCGGCAACTTGGTGCTTTAGGTGTTTTTCGCCCGCCAACTCTTCGGATCCAGGAGGATACGCTACATCCAGGCAATCTCAACATGTTTATCTTCCTAACCGCCAACAAGAAATGGGAAATTGGTTGGGAAGGTGGACTCAGCACAACGGAACGGCCTGCACTCGGCAACAAGAACCTGATAGGTGTCTCGTTCAACCCATCGCTGCGTAATCGTAATTTCTTTCGGGGTGCTGAGTTGTTGGTGGCCAACCTAAATTTTGGGGCTGAGTTCAATTTTTTCAATGGAAAGGATGAGCTTGTGAATTCACTTGATTTTAGGTGGCAGAACGACCTCTACTTCCCGCGCTTTGCCGACTATTTGGGCATCTGGAGCCGGCTGCAAAAATGGAAAATAACTGGGCCTGAATTCAATAAAAACTTATGGCAAAAAGCGACTAGTCGAGCCTCTGCTGGTTATAACTTGCTGGATTTACGGCGAAATTATAGCCTTCAATTTGCCAATCTTTCTTATGGTTACGATGTACCCGTTTCTATCAACCATCGAGTTTCCATCAACCATTTTGGAATTGATTTGGTGCTACCAAAAATTGAAGCAGGGTCGATTTTTGAAATGCTTTTGGATAGTAATCCAGCCCTCCGAACCAGTTTCGACAAACAGTTTATCACTGGCCTTCTGTTCCGAGACATTAATTTCACTTATACCAGCCCGCCAAAATCGACTGGTGGTTCGTGGTATTTTAGGGGTTATTTTGACATTTCTGGCGTGGAGGTGATGACAGCCAATGCTATTTATGGTGCCATTTCTGGCAGCAAAACTAGTTTCAATGTAAATGGAGTCGATTTTTCTCATTATGCAAAACTTGAACTGGATGGGAGACATTATTGGCAATTCAATACCAATCGCAGTTTAATTGCAAGGTTGAATATGGGGATGGCCGTGCCGTACTATAAGTCTGAATCCATACCATACGTCAAACAGTTTTATGTTGGCGGACCTTATGGCATACGTGGTTGGTACACCCGTGAGCTTGGTCCCGGGCTTTATAAAGACCCTACCACAGATAACGCAAGTAACCGAAATCTTTTTTATCAAGCCGGTGATATGAAGTTGGAGTACAACCTTGAATACAGGTTTTTGGTTATCCGACCCTTTGGTTTGTTCAGCATTTTCGGAGCCGTGTTTGTGGATGGAGGGAATATTTGGACAAAAGATTACGATGAATCCAGAAAAGGTTCACAATTTTCGGTTACTCGGAAGCTTAACGAGGAAGGCGAAATAACCGATGATCTTTTTTTACGTGAAATGGGCCTATCTACCGGGTTCGGTGTGCGATTCGATTTCAACTACTTTGTTTTCCGCCTTGATTTCGGAACTCCTATTCGAAACAATTATCCTGACCCTGCGCGTGGCAATACTTATTTCATCGACCCTAAACTCTGGGAAATCAATAAGTTTAAGGATGTTTTTGGCAAATTCAATGATAATATTCGATATCAGTTAGCCATTGGCTACCCTTTTTGAGATATACCTGTCAGAATCAAACATAAAAATCGAGGATAACCAAGCTGCAAAAAATCAGACTTGCTACACCATTGGTGGTAAAAAAAGCGAGGTTTACTTTTCTTAAATCATTGGGTTTAACCAAAGTGTGCTGGTAAAAAAGCAACCCACAAAAAAGCACAACTGCCAACCAACTTAACCAGCCAAGCGATTCAAATTGCATCAAAGCTTGCCAACTGGCAATCAGAACAAACACAGCACTTAATATGTGAAGCGTTTTCGATAACCGAAGGGCATTCACTTTCCCTAAAAAGGCTGGCACTGATTTCAACTTAAGCTCCCTATCGAAATCCTCGTCTTGAAGTGCATAGATAATGTCAAAGCCAGATACCCAAAGGAAAACTGCTATGGAATACAAAATTGGAAGAAGGTCAAATTGGCCGGTCACTGCCAAGTAGCCACCCAAGGGTGCCAGCGCCAAGCCCAAACCTAACACGAAATGGCACAGTGGCGTAAAACGCTTGGTGTAACTGTACCCAAGCACAACTGCCAGTGCGACACCACTCAACGCAAAGCAGGTACTGTTGATAAACCAAGTTGTCACCACAAACAAGGCAGCACTAATTATGGTAAAAAGCAAGGCCGATTTGGGAGAAATAATGCCGGTTGGAATTTCTCTAACAGCTGTTCTTGGGTTTTTTAAGTCAATATCCCTATCTAAATATCGGTTGAAAGCCATAGCTGCACTCCTTGCAAACACCATACAAAGCACAACCAATAAGAAAAGTAGCCAGCTCCAGCGAGTGCCGCCAGATTGGTCACCAAGTACAAAGCCAAGCAATGCAAATGGCATGGCAAAAATTGTGTGGCTAAACTTAATAAGGGAAAGGTAATTTTTCAAAACCAAATTTTAAGACCACAAGGTTAGGGAAAAAACAGTGCATTAAAGCGCTTGTTCACAAAAGTCAAAAAAAAGCCCACACAGTTTGCGCTGTGCGGGCTTCGTTTCTTTTGGTAAAGAAAATTAGTGCGACTGAGGGGCAGTGCCGCCAGCAGGAGCAGCAGAAGCTGGGTCTCCGAGCACTTCTCCTTTTATGTAAATGATGGACTGAACAGGGTCAGTATTGGCAGTAATGGTAACCTGCTTGGTTTGCGGGCCACTTTTGCCCTTACTGTCAAAGTTCACTCTTATCTTAGCAGATGCACCGGGTGCAATCGGCTCTTTAGGCCACTCAGGAACAGTGCAACCACAGCTACCTTTGGCGTTGCTGATGACCAATGGCTCTTTGCCAGTGTTCTTAAAAGTATATTCATGCTCCACCTTTTCACCAGCTTTCACTTTACCGAAGTTGAATTCAGTCTCAGTAAAGCTTATGACCGTAGTAGGGCCAGTTGGAGCAGCAGGCTCCGCTGGGTTAGCGGTAGGGTTTACACCACCAGGATTGGTAATTGATTGTGCAGCAGCATCCATTGCAGTGCCAGGCTGGGCAGTAGCGTCAGCAGTGGAACCAGTAGTAGCAGCTGCAGTGTCAGCGGTGTCATTCTTGCAGCTTGCCAAAGCAGCTACGGTTAGCATCGTAAGGAAACCAATTTTAATTTGCTTCAACATCTTCTGATTTTTTTTGTGATGAGAAATTTTCGTTGTGATTTTAAACAGTAGCGCAAAATTAGTGATTTTCTGAAAAGAAAAGAACCATTTGATTCGCCCTGCAAATTTAAGCCAGATTCATGCCCAGCTTGGTACAACGGGTATCGAACAAGTGTTAACGCCTTGTTAAAAACTAAAAAAGCGCCCGAAAACCATAGGTTCCGGGCGCTCTGTTCTATCTTTTTATTGACAATAAATCAATATTTGATGGATACGTTGTACTTGTCAGTGTTGTCAGCAAGAGTAGTAGTTTCAGTAATTGTGTTGACAACTACGAGGTAATAGGTGTTATTAGAGCTTTTGTAAACTACAAATGCATCACCTTCGTTTACCGTGTCGCTAACTTTAAAATTGCCCCAAACATCAATATTACCTGAAGTATAAGTGCTTGCAGGAAGCAGATCAGATGCATTGTCGTAGATGGAAACGATAGCTTCTTTAGATGCAACATTGCCAAATTCAACACTGCCATTGCCAGCGAAGCGTACAGATGTACCACCTACACCACCAATGCGACGACGCCAGTTGTCGCCAGAGCCAGCCAATGAATCGATACCCATGTCACGAAGCTCAGCAAGAGCATCAGAGCTACCAGTGCTGTTACCGTTGTCAAGGTCAATACCGCCAAAGCCTACTGGACCGGCCTGATTCCAAAGATTGATGGTTGCACCTACTAGCGTCATGCTAAGTGGAGTTTCTGGAGCTGTTACGATTACTTCAAAAGGTGCTTCGTCAGAAAGCCCACCTTCGTCTTTTACCGAAATAGTGTATGTGGCTGTTCCAGCTGCTGCGTTAACTTTAATGCCAATTTCAAAAGTCATAGCATCTGTTGGGCTCAAAATCGCATGAACATCAGAAGCTGGAGTGATGCCATCCACAGTAATGTCATCAAGCGGAATGTTAGTTGCACCCTCAAAGAAACTAAGTGACTGAAGTGCCTTGGTACCTTTTGTAGCACTAACTGTAACATATACTATTGTTCCAGCACCCTCAACAACAGTGGAAGGTGTTGGGCCAGCAGAGATGCTTACGATTGGGGAAAGGTCATCAACCGTAGTATCATCACCACAACCAGTAGTGAAAATTGCAGCAGAAAGCAAAAGTGCGCTAGAGAAAATCCAAAGAATTTTTTTCATGTTGAAATAGAAATTTAATTAAGTGATTATGGTTTAAGAGCCTGAAAGTTTCTTGAGTCTGACCTTTGGGATTTTTTAAATGGTTCCTTCTGTCATATTTCCGAATCTGTTCAAACTTGATTTACATTTAGATTGATTACCATTAAAGAGGTCACAAATACGTTTTGTTCACTTTTTTTGTGTGAAAATTTTGTGGAGCAACAGATTTTGACCGAAAAACGTATAGAATGGTAGGAATGATGCCTGCAAAAAGATTAATATTTTGTTAATGGCACTGCAAAGAAAAGGCTTTTCTGCTACCCAACAAGAAACAACCTGATATTTCTCAATATAATTTCTGCTTCCAAGTGCGTATTTTGCACCGTCAAGTTGCTTGTATTCGGCACACAAATCACTGATTATCAACGTTTAAACTTCTATTATGTCCATAAAAATTGAGCACAATGTTTTAGAGCGGTTTCTTCGCTACGTAAAAATTGACACCCAATCAGACCCTGAATCAAAGACCATCCCATCTACAGCAAAGCAAAAAAACCTCGGTAAAATCCTTGTCAAAGAGCTTAAAGTATTAGGGATTGCCGATGCAAAACTGGACAAGTACGGTTATATCATCGGCACTATTCCAGCCAATACGAAAAAACAAGTGCCGGTCATTTGCTTTTGCTCGCACATGGATACCTCACCGGATTGCAGCGGCGAGAATGTAAAGCCTATCGTACATTCTAATTATAAGGGTGGCGACATTGTACTTCCCGATGACAAAACTCAAGTTCTGCGGGTCAGCGAACACCCTCATCTTGCTGACCAAATAGGTAATGATATCATTACAGCCAGTGGTACTACGCTTCTTGGAGCAGACAATAAAGCAGGCCTTGCCGAAATCATGGATGCCGCTCAGTTCTTAGTCACACATCCTGAGGTAAAACATGGCGAAATAAAAATCCTTTTCACACCTGATGAAGAAATTGGACGTGGTGTAGATAAACTGAACGTGAAAAAGCTAGGTGCCAAGTTCGGTTACACAATGGATGGTGAAAAGGCTGGTACTATCGAAGACGAGACGTTTTCCGCTGACGGTGTGCTAATAACTATTAATGGTGTCAGTGCACACCCAGGTTTTGCTAAGGGTAAAATGGAAAGTGCTATAAAAATCGCTAGTGAAATCGTTGCTGCACTGCCGAAAAATGGCCTTTCCCCTGAAACCACCGAAGGCATGGAGGGTTTCGTTCACCCAGTTGTGATGGAGGGCATGGTGGAGAAGGCGACTGTACGCTTCATCATCCGAGATTTTACAGACGAGAAACTTGCGGAACATGAAGCGTTGCTCCGCAAAATCATGGACAAGGTGCTTAAAAAATACCCAAATTCCACCGCAAATTTCAAGGTCACAGAACAGTACCGCAACATGAAAAAAGTGCTCGACCGACACCCGGAAGTAATGGCGAACGCGGTTGAAGCTGTAAAACGTGCTGGCCTAAAACCTGAGCGGTCGAGCATTCGAGGCGGGACAGATGGTTCGAGGCTATCGTTTCTGGGTCTACCTTGCCCCAATATTTTTGCCGGTGAGCATGCATTCCACTCAAAATTGGAATGGGTTTCGGTGCAAGACATGGAGGCTGCCGTGCGCACCATCGTGCATTTAGCAATGATTTGGGAAGAAAAAGCTTAATTTTTGTTACAATTTTTTCTCAAAATAACTGCGCTTAACATTTGCCGGTTGGTGTTGCGATTTCTTAACAGAATACTCTTGTTCTTTAACGGGACATTAGTAGGCACTGGATGATAACCCTTTTACATTGCTGAAAGTAATCTGTTTTTTTTTAATCAAAACGATTGAAGCCATGCTACTACCTTCATTAAAATCCACCCTGTTTGCACTAGCCACTTTGTTGGTTTTGAGTGCATGCTCACGCCCTGAGAAATTGCTAGAACGTGGCAATTACGAAGGTGCCATTTCTGCCAGCATTCAAAAATTGTCAGGGAAGAAAAAGAAAAAAGTCAAACACGTAAAGGCACTTGAGGAGGCTTTCGCAAGGGCAACAAATGTTGACATGCGGGGGATTATGGTGCTTCAAAAAGAGAATCGGGATGAAAATTGGGTAAAAATCAACCAGATACATCGTCGGATTCAAATGCGTCAAAACCAAATTGAACCATTGCTACCACTTTATGCTAGTGATGGCTACAAGGCTGATTTCAAGTTTGTGAAAATCGAAGACCTTGAAATGGAATCCAAGAAAAAGGCTGCCGATTTTTGCTATACCGAAGGTCTCAAAAATTTAGCGGAAGCTGAAAAAGGGGACAAGCTGGCTGCCCGGCATGCCTACGAAAATTTTGAAGACATTCGACGCTATTACAACAACTACAAGGATGAGCGGAAATTGATGAACCGTGCAAAGGAAATTGGAACCGTCTATGTCCTTTTTAAGATGGAAAATGATAGCCGAACGCTGTTGCCGAAAGATTTCGACCGTCAAATCAAGCAAATCAGTGTTAGGGATTTAGATAGCGATTGGCGCACTATTCACCTTAACCCAGACAATAAGTTCAAATACGATTACACGGTAGTATTACGCTTGACGGAAATTGACGTGTCGCCGGATTTGATAAAAGAGCGGGAATACGTTGAAGACAAAACCATTGAGGAGGGTTGGGAATACGTACTGGACAAAAATGGCAATGTTAGAAAGGACAGTAGTGGGAACGATATCAAGGTTCCGAAAAAAGTGTTGATCAAAGCCAGGGTTTTTGAATCCTATCAGCGCAAAGAAGCACATGTTGGTGCCCAACTGGAGTTTTACGACAATTACGATAGAGAAATCATACACACGGAACATTTGGCCGTCGATGCACTCTTTGAGAACTACGCCTCCCGTTTCGATGGTGACAAAAGGGCGCTGTCTGAAGAATCTAAGCGGAAAATTGGAAACCAGCCCCGCCCATTCCCAAGTAGCGAAGCTCTGATTTTGCAAGCAGCAGATTTGCTCAAGCCAGTTGTCAAAGATAAAATTGCACGAAGTAGGGTCCTGATTTAATGAATTCTTTTCCGAGTGGCAGGTGGCCTCAGCAAGTTGTTGGGGCCACCTCTGAACACCAGTGGCTTCAATTTTAAACTTTAGAGCCAGCATTCATTTGAAATTGACACCTTACCGTTAAGGTAGGACAGGTTGTCAAGGCAAAGTCACGCCTCCAATAAAACTTGTAATAGCTCTTGTTTCAACTGCGCTTTATCTACAGTGACTACACCGTTTTTTTCAACTACTTGCCCACCTGCTAGGTTTGCCAGTAGGGCTATTTCTGACGAAACGAGTCCTGCGCCTAATGCCAAAGTTGCAACGCTGATGACCGTGTCACCAGCACCACAAACGTCCGCAACCTTGCGAGTCCGAGTTGGATGAACTTCCGAAATCTCTCCATCGTCAACAAAAACACCATGCTCAGATAGTGTAATCAAAGTCATTTTACAATTATTCCTACCCCGAACAGCAGTAGCAGCAGCTTTTAAAGATAGTCTATTGGGTTGAACACAGGTCTGGAGGGCATCGTTGATTTCCTTTAGGTTTGGCTTGAAAAGGTCAACACCATTGTAGCACCAAAAATTGCGATGCTTTGGATCCACGCAGACTTTGATGTTAAGTCTTTGGGCCTCTCTGGACAAGATGCGAATGACTTCAGCCGTTAATACACCTTTATTGTAATCCTGGAAAATAATACTCGAAACATCTTCAACCTCCATCAATCCAACTGTTTTTGACAGAAAATTTAGACTTTCTTTTTGAGTCAATTCATGTGATTGTTCCTTGTCCAACCTTAGCAGTTGCTGATTGTTAGCAATCATTCTAGTTTTCACTGTGGACATTCGTTCATTGCTGGTGATAATCCCATCTCCTTTAATTCCTTCAAATTCAAGTTTTTCTAAAAAAGCTTGTCCCTCACCATCAGCTCCAACCAAACCGCATAAAATTGGCGTTGCACCAAGTGCTTGAAGATTAAGGGCTACGTTAGCAGCTCCCCCCAATCGATTTTCTTCCTTTCCGAATTCAAGTATTGGCACAGGTGCTTCTGGTGAAATCCGAAGGGCACGGCCAGTGACGTAGCGGTCAAGCATCACGTCACCTACAACCATAACTCGTTGATTTTCAAAGGACTGGAAAAGTGAATCTGAATCAATGGCAGGTCTTGGCATAAACTGAATTTGAAGAAAACAAAAAAGCCGACTTCCAGTGAAGGAAGCCAGCTTATTTAACCCCAAAAAACCAAATCTTTAGCAAATTGCTTTGCTTTTATATCTTTAAGTGAATAACTTTCTTTCTAGCTTTAGAAACCATCTTCATGGTATTGATTAAATCAACGATGCAAAGAAACGAATTTTTTGAGATTGAATCCAAATTTTTACTACTTTTTTTCAAAAAAAATGTAGGTACATTTGTTGTAATATTGATGAGTGCCTGTATTTAAAGGTAATTTAGAAACAAATCTTTTTATTTCCACTTTAAAAATAGTGGCCAACAAATCCAGGTTGGCTTTACCCGTAAAACATTTACGCTACCTAATTCTACTTTGTTACTTTAAAAAAAAAGCAATTCCAATGATACTCAAAGTCGCTTTTGGTATGGCCGAAGGCCACCCGCAACGTCACGAGGGAAGTCCCTTATGACCACTCGCTAGACGTTTCGGGTGGCCTTCGGCCATGCCAAAAGCACGTGTATCACAAAGATTTCTAAATTAACAAAGTAGAACTAATTTCTTAACAAATCCTACCTTTACCAATCGTCATTTGAAATTTTATCCTGTACAAGTGAAATTACTAGCCTTTTCTTCCATACTTTTCCTAATTGGTGGTTTTTGTTGGGAAAAAACCCAAAATATCATAGCAAAACCAATTGTAAACGATCCAAAGAACATCATTTTGATAATAGGAGACGGTACGGGGCTAGCCCAAATCTCTGCTGGATTCTACAACAACAATCTAAGTTTTAGTCTGGAAAGTTTCCCAGTCATTGGATTTCAAAAAACCTATTCAGCAAACAACCTAATCACAGATTCTGCTGCAGCTGCTACCGCAATTGCCAGTGGTATCAAAACCAATAATTCTGTGCTTGGGTTAAATAAGGAAGGCAAACCTGTTGGGACAATACTTGAGGAAGCAAGAGACAGTGGCTTTGCGACCGGGATGGTGGTAACCTCTTCCATTCAACATGCCACTCCCGGCGGATTTGTAGCCCATAGAGTTGCCCGTAACCTTTACGAAGGAATCACTGAAGACATCCTGAACTCTGGCATTGACCTATTTATCGGCGGCGGAAAGCAATATTTCGATCGGCAAGAACTTGATGACAGAAATTTGATTGATTCATTAAAATACAAGGGTTACAATGTTTATGACTATTTCAACAATGATATCAATTCGATTACACCAGACCCCAACAAAAAATTTGCATTCTTTACTGCCGACAACCAACCTTTGTCTGCCTTTCAGGGAAGAGACTACCTACCTAAAGCCACAGAAATGGCAGCTAAATTTTTACACCAGCGGAGCGAACTGGGTTTCTTTCTGATGGTAGAAAGCTCACAAATAGACTGGGCTTGCCATGCAAATCAAGTGCAACCATTATACGATGAGCTACAGGACTTCAACAAAACGATTGAGAATGTCCTCCAATTTGCCAAAAAAAACGGCGAAACCTTGGTCATTGTCACAGCCGACCACGAGACGGGAGGGCTTGGGTTGAATCCTGGGAGCTCTAAAATGTTAGCCCCAAAATTCACAACTAACGGGCACACCGCCACCATGGTTCCTGTGTTTGCTTTTGGCCCCAAGTCTGAACTTTTTAGGGGTATCTACGAAAACACTACATTGTACAATAAAATGCGCACAGCTTTTGGCTTTTCAGAAAATTGAGCTTTTTTTGGCTAATCATAGTCCTTATTTACATGTTTAAGTAACAGCTCGATTTATGAAACCTGGCTAAATTTCTACCAAAATAATAAAAAATGACCGCTGAATTGATTGACAACCTGACGATGATTGAACAGAGCGCCAAGGATTTTGCCGAAGCGTATATTAGACCCAATGTGATGGACTGGGATGAATCTCAGTTTTTCCCAATGGAAATGTTCCACAAAATGGGCAAATACGGTTTTCTAGGCATACTCGTGCCTGAGAAGTATGGTGGAGTTGGCCTTGGCTATCAAGAATATATATCCATAGTTGTGGAGATTGGTAAGGTCTGTGGGTCTATCGGCCTATCAGTGGCAGCACATAACTCGCTTTGCACTAATCATATTCTATCCTTCGGAAGCGAAGAACAAAAACAAAAGTACTTGCCCAAACTTGCCAGCGGGCAATGGATTGGTGCTTGGGGACTTACTGAACCAAATACTGGCAGCGATGCGGGCAGAATGAAATGTGTGGCCGTTCAGGATGGTGATCATTTTGTACTGAACGGTACCAAAAATTTCATTACCCACGGTAAGTCAGGGCATGTTGCTGTGGTCATTGCTCGGACAGGGGAATTGCTGGACAGTCACGGCATGACCGCCTTTGTGGTGGAGCGTGGCACCCCGGGTTTTTCTGGAGGAAAAAAAGAAAACAAGCTCGGCATGCGTGCTAGCGAAACGGCTGAAATGATTTTTGACAATTGCCGAATTCACAAAAGCCAAATCCTTGGAGAAATTGGAGATGGTTTTGTTCAGTCTTTGAAAATACTTGATGGTGGCCGCATATCAATTGCAGCAGTTTCATTGGCTATAGCCAAAGGCGCTTACGAAGCGGCAGTTAAATATGCCCAAGAACGTGAGCAATTTGGCAAACCCATTGCTAGCTTCCAAGCCATCAGCTTTAAATTGGCTGACATGGCCACAAAAATAGAAGCGGCGGAGCTGCTCACTCGCCAAGCTGCTGTGCTCAAAAACGCTGGGAAAAAATGCACCAAAGAGTCGGCGATGGCCAAGTATTATGCTTCTGAAATCTGTTGCCAAGTAGCCAATGAAGCGGTACAAGTTTTTGGCGGCTATGGCTATACCAAGGATTTTCCGGTCGAAAAATTCTATCGTGATGCCAAGCTTTGCACCATTGGTGAAGGGACTAGCGAGATACAGAAGGTGGTGATTGCGAGGGATATTTTGCGCTGACTTTAAAAGTGATAGCTGGTGTCATACCCAAAATAATAGGTCAATGAAAGCCCAACAAAAATGAATGGGTCATTCTTTTTGGGGTTTCCGTTCTTGCTGACACCGTCCAAATAGTCATTGAAAGTGACCCGCCAACCACCTTCCAGTGTAGCGATGTAACGCTCGCTAAAATCATATCGGAACCCTATTACTAAAGGTATGCTCATAGCCGTTGTGGTGCGCTGTGTCTCGGGGAAGAGTACCGCATCTTGAGGATGTTCCACATTTACCTTTGGATTGAAATTAATAAATCCTACGCCAGCGCCGAGGTAGGGCGAAATTTGGGGCTTGAATAGACCTCCATTATTTGCTCTCAGCTTTCCCCAAGGGTGATACTCGCCAACAAAAGTCAACTCAACCAAAAACGACTCGTAGCTCCAACCTCTGGAGTTCAAGCCAGGGTCTTTTGCGTTTTTGTCAGTTCCTGAAATTTTGCCATAAATAACGTGTCCTCTTACCTTCCATTTTTCGTTTAAATGGTAACGTAGCAAGCCACCAAAGGCTGGGTTGAATTCGTTGATTTCAAAGATGTCATTCTCTGAAAGGTCGCCTTGGTAAACGACAAGACCACCGAAAAGGCCAGCTTCTAACGGGGATTGGGCGGAAAGCAGCTTGCCAAAAGCAAGAAAATAAAGACAAATGGTCAATTTGTGCATTTGCTGGGCCATTGAGTTGAAGAAAGTGTTTGTTTGATTCTTGCTGCCAATTTTGAATCAAATCTAATCCAAGTTGCTAATATTTTGTCAGCAGCTTCAAAAAAACTATACTCAAGATTGTAACCCTTGCCTGATAATATCTAGCCCAGAATTTAATTTTAATTTAATCAAGAATGATCAAAAAATAGAAGGTTGACATTTACCTTTAACCTCGAAATAACACAGATTCTGCTAAACGAGGCCCATTTTTAAAACTTGATGGAAACGCTGATTGATTGAGCTAAAATTTTTCTCTTTTTCAGTTTGAAAGAACTACTTCTGATCTTGGCTGAAGCTGATGGTTAGGAGTGTTGGATACTACCCTGATATTGAATTACTCAGGGTATTTTTTGAACAAACACTAAAAATTTTGGTATGAAAATTTTTTATCTATCATTTTGCCTCTGCTTATCAACTGCCTTTGTTTCAGCCCAAGAGAATGTTCCATTTTTATATACAGACCCTTGGGGAGCTCTTTCAATGTCAAATGGCAATCTGACATCTAACAATGCAGAAAACTACAATTCAAATAATGAACATAGAATGGATCTAGCAGATCATTATGTACAATTGTTTCATCAAACACTAAGTTCTGGTACATTTCAAGTCAAATTGATTGCAAAAACTGGTGGAGGTACATGGGCTGGAACAATCTCACTTCAATCCTCTCCAGATGGTTCCACATGGACAACCCTAACACCAACTATTACTACAATTGGAAATAACGGTTCATTTGTAACACCTTCTCGTGCTTTAAGTAGCGGTACTAAATATGTAAGAGTGTTCTATACAAGTAGAATCTCTGGCTCTAATATAGGCGTTGACGATTTTTCAGTTTCTGGCACACCGCTTCCTGTGGAACTCACACTTTTTAATGCATCAATCCAAGTTTATTCTAATGAATTATCTTGGCAAACCGCTTCCGAACTCAACAACTCCCACTTCTCCATCGAAAAAAGCACGAATGGGATGAACTATCGAGAAATTGGCATCGTCCAAGGCCACGGCACAAGCCTCGAAACCAACGAATACAATTTCATCGATGAATCACCAGCCAAAGGCACCAACTACTACCGCCTCAAGCAAGTGGATTTTGATGGCAATTTTGAATACTCCAAAATTGTCTCTGTATTTTTTGGAGAAACTAAAGGTCATGTTCAGCTTTTCCCCACCATCGCCTCCAATGAAGTTCAACTTCACTTTCCATCCCCAACTGATGATGAGGGCACTATTCAAATTTTTGATTACAATGGGAAACTGGTTAAGATGCTTGGTTTTGAACCAGAAATGGAAGAAATGACCATTCCGACTGATGATTTGGCAAGGGGTACTTATTTGTTGAAAGTCAATAGCAGCAAGGTTTACGAGACGCTAAGGTTTATCAGGATTTGAAATTAAGGTCATCTTGAATGCTAATCCGGCATTTAACACAAGCCGAAAGCGTAAATCAAAATGTTGATTTTCAAAACGGGTGACAATGAGATTGTCACCCGTTTTGAGTAAGTATAAATCAAATGGCTATGGAGAAATGGAGATTAGCTTTTAAAATATTTTTTGTATTACTACTGGTTGGAATCGGATGGCAAGCAGCTTTCGGACAAGCGACATTACCTGTAAACAGAACAAATTGGAATCCAGCATCTACCCCAACTGGTTGGACAGATTCAGGAACAGGCTATTACAATTCTAGTTTTGCATGTTCGGGTGATGATATGGGCAAATTAGATACTGATGGAGATTATTATCGAGTATATTTTGGAAGCGCCCCAGGTCAATTGTCTTATTATCTCAAAGCCACAGGAAGTTCGACCAGCACTTGTTTTGTAGAGGAATCGTCAAATGGTACAACTTGGAGCACCATCTTTAATCATACTTCACTTCCTACATCCTGTACACAATTTACCTTCAATCTAAATTCTACTTCACGTTATGTCAGGTGGACCTACTTTAAGACAAGTGAAAATCTAGGCCTTGATGATGTAAACATAGCAGTCGCAGTCTCACAAAATTATTATCGTTCGAAGCAGAGTGGGAATTGGTCTGACATTAATACTTGGGAATCTTCTCCAGACAATAGTACATGGTCTAATGCAACAGTAACACCGACCAACACTGAGGCAACAATTACCATCCAAAGTGGTCATACTGTAACTATAACTACTGGTTCCTCCATAACTTTTGATGAGACAGTTATTCAAAATGGAGCCACTTTGCAACTTAACCAAGGTGTTACAGCAACCTTAGCGAACGGAGCTGGTGTTGACTTGGATTGTTCAGGGACATTTCTTAATTCTGGAACTGTTACATGGAATACTGGTGTCACGATGAATATCCAATCTAGTGGGACTTATGTCCATAATACCGGGGCCTCCTCAACTAGCGCACTCAATGTTACTACTTTTTCACCGGGTTGTACTTGGATTTATAGAGGTAGCACAGGTGCTACTCCTTCAGCAGCATTCAATGGGCGCACATACGAAAATCTTATCATTGAAAGCAGTTCAGGAACTTATAACCTTATTATGAGTGGAGGACTTCCTTTAACAATTAATGGTGATTTTACGCTTGGTTCGGGTGTTACTATAATAAATGACATGTCAAATATCAATGTATTTGCTGGCAATTTTACCAACAACGGCACAATTACAAATTCAACTAATACTCAAATTTATACTTTTACTGGGACTGGAAAAACAATAGAGGGCACGACTACCACCGCCTTTGAAACACTGACAGTGACCCCTAGTGCTTCCATCAGTTTGGGCAATAATATTTCTATCGCATCAGGGTTCACAGGCACTGTAAATGGCATATTAAATTGTAGCTACTACAGTATCGCTGGGGCTGGGGCCTTCACTTTGGCATCGGGTGCTACCATAATAACGGCAAATGCATCCGGGATGTCGGGGACAGTAACCACCACCACCAAATCATTCAGTTCATCTGCCAATTATGAATTTCAAGGTGCATCAACGGGGACTTTCGCCACAACACCAAACAGCTTGACTGTAAATAATCTAATCATAAACAATTCGGGCGTCGTCACTTCACTAGGACAAAACCTTACAGTTGGAGGGTCTCTGAGCTTGACATCAGGAATGTTCAACTTGAACGATTTTGTACTAGTAGCCAATACAATTGCAAACCCACCAGGTTGGGGAAGCAGCACTTCTAATTACATTATTGCTGAAAGCACTGGTACCTTGCAAAGGACGCTCACGGGCGGGAACAATCCTGTTTTTCCAATAGGCACTTCCACGCTGTACATGCCATGCCAGTTAAACGGCACAGGTACTTTCAATATCAACATTTCCATCACTAGTCCAGGACTCTCAAACCCATCAAATGCCTTACCTAATCAGTGGAATATTACTGGTTCAGGTACTTTAGGGATGGATTTTCAGTGGCCAAGTTTTGTATTTGGTTCATCTGCTTATTTGTTCAAATACTTTGGCAGCAATTGGTCATCTGTTGGTGGTCCTGTTACGGTAGGCGGTTCAAATCCTGGGCCTTATACAGTTTCGTTTTCAGGTATAAGTTGTTGCTCCGGTTTCACGGTTGGCGCAGAGAGTGCTTTGCCCGTTGAATTGGTAAGCTTTTATGGCAAATTGGAAGAAAGCAAAGCCGTCCTCACCTGGCAAACCACCTCCGAACTCAACAACTCCCACTTCGCTATAGAAAAAAGTGCCAACGGCAGACCATTCTATGAAATCGGAACCGTACAAGGCCAAGGAACCAGCTACGAAATAAACGACTACACCTTCACTGACGCATCCCCTGCCCATGGCCTCAACTACTACCGCCTCAAACAAGTGGATTTCGATGGCAACTTTGAATATAGCAAGGTCGTCTCCGTAAACTTCAAGGATGTGAAAGGACAAGTTCAGCTTTACCCAACCATAGCCTCCGACGAAATCCATGTAAGCTTCTCAGCCCCAACGAGTGAAACTGGAATCGTTCAGGTTTTCGACCAAAGCGGCAATCTGGTGAAGCAGATAAACCTTGATTCCGAAATCGGTGGCTTGCCAATATCTGTGGAGGAATTTCAGCGTGGTGTCTATTTTGTAAGCGTCCAAAACGGGCAGCTGTTCGAGACTCTGCGGTTCATAAAACAATAGAAAAAGCCGTTGGCCTCTTGGAATAAAGCGGGACATCTTCGAAATTTTTCAAAGATGTCCCGCTTTTAGTTTGGTAAAACCGCAGCTGTTTTTACCTTTGGGCTTCTTCTTTAACCTACCTACAAGTTTATTCCCATAACATCTTCTTTGTCAATCATTTGTACTATGGATACACTACTTCGTATTGAATCGAGGAGGCTATCCTGAATACCGGTTTATATCGGCGGCTGCTCCCAAAGCAGTGACCTGCCAACAAGTTCACGCTCTTTTTTTTCTTTTTTATTCTTTCAATATCCACATGTGTGGTCATCTGGATTTCGGTTGTCCCCGACGCCTTGGAGTTTGCCGTCGGGGAGTACCATTACCGCTTTGATGAGTGCCATACGGCCCACATTTTCCAGTTTGTGGCCCATTGCCCAAAGCTGCTTACGCACAGTAGTATCAATTGCAGCTTCTTCACAGGTTATTACATCTGGTAACCATTGATGGTGAAACCGTGGCGCCCAAACCGCCTCGTCCAACGTCATCCCATAATCTGTAACGCCGAGCAGGGTTTGCAGAACAGCCGTAATAATGGTCGAGCCACCCGGCGCACCCAACACCATAAACAACTTGCCATCCTTCTCAACTACAGTAGGTGTCATGGAACTCAGCATCCGTTTGCCCGGCTGAATGGCATTTGCCTCCGCTCCAACCAAGCCGAAATAGTTGGGCACACCCGGCTTGGCACTGAAATCGTCCATCTCATCATTTAAGAAAAAACCGGCACCTTTTACAATGACCTTAGAGCCGTAGTTCAAATTCAATGTAGTGGTGACAGACACCGCATTGCCTTCAGCGTCCACGATTGAAGTGTGCGTGGTCTCAAACGTTTCTACCCCAATTCTCACAGCTGGCCCAAGTACCCCACTAGACGTCGCTTTTATTGAATCAAAATCTGACATCTTTTGAACCAAATACGTAGAATCCATCAGGGAATCCACGGGTACAGGATAAAAGTCGGCGTCGCCAAGGTGCTTTGCCCGGTCGGCGTAAGCCCTCCGCTCAGCCTCTACAATGGCGTGGACAGATTTTGCCGATTGAAAACCATATTCGGCTAGCGGAAACTTTTCCAGCATGGTCAGTATCTGCATCAGCACCACTCCCCCACTCGATGGCGGTGGCATCGTGATGATTCGATAGTTTTTGTATTTCCCAATAATTGGGGTGCGCCATTTCGCTTCGTAATTCTTTAGGTCTTCCAAGGTGATTAGCCCGCCTCCCCGTTTCATTTCTCCCACGATTTCATCGGCAGTTTCACCTTCGTAAAACCCGGCTGCCCCCTTGTCCCGTATCAGTTCGAGCGTATGAGCAAGGTCAGGTTGAACCAACAAATCGTTCATTTTCCAAACTTCCTCCCGCACGAAAGGCCTTGCATCCGGGTTCATTTTCTGAAATTGCTCCTTGTACTCGTTCAGCCGATTGGCCTCCGACTCCGTGAGTGCAAATCCTTTGGAAGCCAGTCGAATGGCAGGTGCCAGGATTTTCCCCCAATCTTTGAGCTTACTGTATTTTTTGAATGCCAGCTCCATGCCGGCCACCGTACCCGGCACGCCCACAGACAGGTGGCCTTCTTTGCTCACGTTTTCCAGCACATTGCCCTCACCATCGAGGTACATGTCACGGAAAGATGCAGCCGGCGCTTTTTCACGGTAATCCAACGCATCGGATGTGCCATCATTCAACCGGATCACCATGAACCCACCGCCACCAATATTCCCCGCACGAGGGTACACCACGGCAAGTGCAAACTGTGTAGCAATGGCAGCATCCACCGCATTTCCTCCCGCTAGGAGAATTTCCTTGCCGACCATGGCCGCCAAAGGGTGCTCCGCCACCACCATCACCGAGTCCTCCACCGCATTTTGAACTATTTCGTAAGGCGGTTTTGGCTGTGAAAACTTGCAGGCATTTGAAATTAGAATTAATGAAAATATGCAAAAAATGATACTCCGTTTCATGTTGGTATGGTAGTTGGTAAGTATTACAATGAAGTTGAATTGAATTATTTTATCAAGCAATTCCTTCGAGAGGCCATGCTAAAAACTGCTTGTTCCCTCGCACTTGAAACACAATTCATCGGGATGCTCGGCACGGCATCCCCCCGCTGTAATGGCTCCCGATGACATTTTTTTTGAGATAAATTGGTCTCCCGTTTTTTTGAACACCAAAATCTCAAAAAGAATATTCCAAAAATTTCAAAGACAACCCGCAACGGTTGCAGAGACTTTCAAAGTTTGGTTAATTATTTTCATGGTTATGTTGTCGTGCCATCCTAGTTGATGGCACTTTTTTTTTGTCGAAATCGCAACCAAACGTCCACTACCCGCCGTCCAACGTCCACCGATTTATTGCTACCTTTGCGCAAAACGAACTGCCAATGCTCACCGCAATTTCTCCGATAGATGGCCGCTATGCGGGTAAAACAAAGCAACTTTCCGAATATTTTTCCGAATTCGCATTAATTAAATACCGGGTGCTCGTGGAAATCCGCTACTTCGTTGCGATTTGTGAAATCCCATTGCCACAACTTGCCAAGCTCGACAAAACAAAGCTGAAAGAAGTTGAGGGAATTGCCACCAATTTCACCCTCGAACAAGCCCAACAAATTAAAGACATCGAGCGCACCACGAACCACGACGTGAAGGCTGTGGAATATTTCATCAAATCGGAATTTGATAAAATCGGCTTGGCGGAATTCAAAGAGTTCATCCACTTCGGCCTGACCTCACAAGACATCAACAACACAGCCACGCCCATGCTCACTCGTGATGCAGTTGGTGATGTTTATTTACCAGAATTAAAATTAGTGCGTGACCAGATTTACGATGCTGCGCAAAATTGGTCAGGTGTTGCGCTGCTTGCTCGTACCCACGGACAGCCCGCCTCCCCCACCCGACTTGGCAAAGAATTCATGGTTTTCGTAGAAAGGCTTGACGAACAATTGCGTCAGCTAAATTCAGTTCCTTGGCGGGGTAAGTTTGGCGGCGCCACTGGCAATTTCAACGCTCACCACGTAGCCTATCCAGCCATTGATTGGGTCGCCTTCGGCAATGGTTTCTTGGAAAAACACCTCGGCCTTGTACGCTCACAGTTCACCACTCAGATTGAGCATTACGACAACCTCGCAGCTGTTTTTCATGCCCTCAGCCGCATCAATACCATCTTGATTGACCTATGCCGTGACATCTGGACGTACATATCGATGGATTATTTCAAACAAAAAACCGTGAAAGGTGAAATTGGCTCCTCGGCCATGCCGCACAAAGTGAACCCGATTGATTTTGAAAATGCAGAGGGTAACCTCGGCCTTGCCAATGCCTTTTTTGGCCACTTGGCGGAAAAACTTCCCATCTCCCGGCTCCAACGAGACCTGACCGATAGCACAGTGCTGCGCAACGTGGGCGTTCCATTTGGCCACACTGCCATCGCCTTACAGTCCATCCAAAAAGGGCTGAGCAAGCTCGTGCTGAACGAAGCCAAACTCAAAGAAGACCTTGAGAACAATTGGATGGTGGTGGCCGAAGCCATTCAGACGATTTTGCGAAGGGAGGGCTACCCGCAACCGTATGAAGCACTGAAGGAGCTGACCCGAGGGAAGGCCCAAGTTACCCGCTCCGATATTCACGAATTCATTGATGGGCTGGAAATCAGTGAGGCGGTTCGCACTGAGTTGAAGCGGATTGAGCCGGGGAATTATGTGGGGATTTGATAGCGTACTTTTTTCGGAGTTTGCACTTGGTCAATTACGCACTACCATTTTAGATTGAATCATAACCCCACCCATTAAAAGCACGACATAGTTCACCCCAGCCGATAAACCATTGATTTCCAAATGGTTACTGCTTGATGAAAGTTGGAGGGATTGGATTTGCCTACCTACTGCATCAAATACTTTCACCTCACCTGCTGTTGATTGGCCAAGATTAAAGCGCATGGAACACGACGATGAAGTTGGATTCGGATAAATATCAAACCCAACCTTTTCAGGTTTGACTTCCTCGTCGTTTACGAAGAAATCGCCGCAAGCCACGTCGTTGTTGGGGTTGATGTCGCTTTTTCCGTCGGGGAATTATGTGGAGATATAAAGAAAGAAAACCTTCTAAGGTATAAAACTTAGAAGGTTTTTAACATAAATGATATGTGGTGGGCTTATTAATCCCAACAACATGCAGTCCCAGTACCGCACTCTACCGAACACGAATCACCACCAGAGCTTAATGAGCAGGATGTTGCACCTGAGCCTCCGGCATCGCAATCACTGTTTGCATTAGTCGTACAAGCACTGCTTGCAATTCCAGTAATGCAGCAGCCGCAATTGACCAGCGCTCTTGATGTGATTGCACCTGAAGTGCTTTTTTGCTGCCTTGCCAAACCATATCCATGTAATTTAAGGTCAAAAGGAATCATTTTGATGGTTTCCTCAAGATTAGATTCATCGTCTACTGTTAAAAGTATAGTTTCTTTGCTTTCCAAGGAGTTAAGTACTACGCTCCTTCGTAGAAAAAGAACCTCAGCTTTTCCTATTTCCTTTGGTAGAGTTAAAGACTTTTCCGATTGTAGGATATAATGAACGAATCGCCCATCCTTGGTTGTCAGAAAAAAGTCAAGAAGCCCTTCTTCAATTCGCTGAATGCTAACTCTGCCAATGAGATACTCACCTTTTTTATGGTCCAACTTGCCTACGTTGAACTTTTCAAGCATTTGTTGCCCATTTAGCTCATAAGGTTGGGCAATTTCTGAGTTTTTTTCACACCCAATAAATACTGAGATAGTAGAAAAAATAATAAAAAGAAGGGTTGTCAGAAGGAAATTTTTATTTTTCATTGTATTAAGGTTTATTTTTGATTAATGACTCCTGAATGTCTTGTTTGTAAACAGTAACAGAGGTACTAATTCAGAAGATAAAGAAAATAATTACAAACTGGCCTTGTTCAGGTCGAAGGTGGTGGAATGTCTAATAGACTTTCAGGAAGGGTTTGAAGAATAAAAAGCATAACAATGTGAATTATGCAATTTTTTGGAACAAAAGACTTGTACAAGTCTAAGGAGTTTCTATCTTTATTCCAAGACAAAATTGGGAATTATTTGGAATTCACAATAATATTGCTTGATTCTTGACGATTGGCTAATATTCTAAATTGTTTTAAACTTTCCTAATCCAGTTTCAACACCTCAATAAAAGCCTTCTGAGGCACTTCTACATTGCCAATCTGACGCATCTTCTTCTTGCCCTTTTTCTGCTTTTCGAGCAGCTTCCGCTTCCGGCTGATGTCACCACCGTAGCATTTGGCAGTCACGTCCTTGCGCATGGCGGAGATGGTTTCCCGTGCGATGATTTTCGCACCAATGGCGGCTTGAATGGCGATGACAAACTGCTGTTTAGGCAGCAATTCCTTGAGTTTTTCGCAGATACGGCGACCAAAAGCATACGCTTTGTCCCGGTGAACTAGCGCCGACAGTGCATCCACAGGCTCGGCGTTCAGCTTGATGTCCACTTTTACCAAATCGCCTTCACGGTAACCGATTGGATGGTAGTCAAATGAGGCATAGCCCCGGCTAATGGACTTGAGACGGTCATAAAAATCGAAAACGATTTCAGCGAGCGGCAGTTCCAGCGACATCTCCACACGGGTCGGAGTCAAGTAGCTCTGGTTCTTGAAAATGCCCCGCTTGTCGAGACAAAGCGACATGATGGCACCGATGTATTCCGGTTTGGTGATGATTTGCGCAGCGATGTATGGCTCCTCCACGTAGTCCAATTGCGTAGGGTCAGGAAAATCAACTGGTGTACGGAGAAAGACAGTTTCCTTCTTGGTCGTGTAGGCGAAGTACGAAACGTTAGGGATGGTCGTGATGACCTCCATGTCGTACTCCCGGCTGAGACGTTCCTGGATGATTTCGAGGTGCAACATGCCAAGGAACCCGCAACGGAAGCCAAAACCCAAAGCCGCCGAGCTTTCTGGCTCGAAGGTCAATGAACTGTCGTTGAGCTGCAGTTTTTCAAGGCTTTCCCGAAGACCTTCAAAGTCTTCGTTTTCAATGGGATAAACACCCGCAAACACCATCGGCTTCACTTCCTCAAAGCCGTGAATGGCCTCCTCGCATGGGTTTGCATGGTGGGTGATGGTATCCCCCACCTTGATTTCTTTTGAAACTTTGATACCCGTGATGACATAGCCCACATCACCCGCACACATCTCCTGTTTAGGAATCATGTTGAGCTGTAGGATGCCCACCTCGTCGGCGTTGTATTCTTTTTCCGTGTGAAAAAAGCGGATTTTATCGCCTTTCTTCATCGTGCCGTTTACAATCTTGAAATAGGCGATAACGCCTCGAAACGAGTTGAACACCGAGTCAAAAACCAATGCTTGCAACGGTGCTTCCGGGTCGCCTTTTGGTGCAGATATTCGCTCCACGATGGCAGTTAAGAGGTCTTCCACGCCCTCGCCAGTTTTGCCGCTTGTCAGCACGATATCTTCTTTTTTCACACCAACCAAATCAATGATTTGGTCCATCACCTCGTCAATCATGGCATTGGGCATGTCAATCTTGTTGATGATGGGAATGATTTCCAGGTCGTGGTCAATGGCCAGGTAGAGGTTTGAGATGGTCTGAGCCTGAATCCCCTGTGTGGCATCTACCAGCAACAGCGCACCCTCGCAAGCTGCGATAGAACGGCTCACTTCGTAAGAAAAGTCAACGTGGCCGGGGGTATCAATCAGGTTGAGGGTATAAACTTCGCCGTCCTTGTGGTGGTGGTGGTACAACTGAATAGCGTGGCTCTTGATGGTGATGCCCCGCTCTCGTTCGAGGTCCATACTGTCGAGCGCCTGGGCCTTCATGTCACGGGCAGCAATGGTCTTGGTCGTCTCCAACAAACGGTCGGAAAGTGTGCTCTTGCCGTGGTCAATATGTGCGATTACGCAGAAATTGCGGATATTTTTCATTGAAACAAGTAAAAAGGAGAAAGTAAAATTGAGTTTTCGAAATCCCGTACCAAAGGTCGGGAAGGAAAAAGTGGGAAACCCCGGGACTATAACTTTTTAATTTGTCCTTTTTACTTTTTCCTTCAAAATGGGCGCAAATGTACGCATTTTTACTGTGCGGAGTTGCCTAAGTTTAGGAAACAGGTTTCAGCAGGTCGCCCTGTTTGGCTCCATTCAAATCCCCAAAACCTCCCCAATTCAAATCCTCCCCAATACCTACCTTCGCCCCTGAATGGACTACCTTTTTCTCAACCTCCACGACTGGTCATTGCCCATCCGAAACCCCGTGTTCGTGATGTGCATCCTGCTGCTGACGGTGCTTACGGTGCCAGCACTGGTGCAGCGTTTCAGGCTGCCCGGCATCATCGGGCTGATTCTGGCTGGAGCCATCATGGGGCCGCACGGCATCAACCTCTTGGCGCAGGGCGAGGGCATTCAGTTGCTTTCCAAAATCGGACTGCTGTACATCATGTTCTGGGCGGGGCTGGAGATTGAGATTACCAGTTTTCTCAAAAACAAACACAAAAGCGCCCTGTTCGGGCTGCTGACGTTCGGCTTCCCATTGCTGCTCGGCGGCATTTACGCTTACTTTTTTCTTGAATTAAAATGGATGTCAGCACTGTTGCTTGCAGGGATGTTTTCGGCGCATACGCTCATTGCCTACCCAGTCGTCACCCGCCTTCGCATCGCCCGCAACGAGGCAGTAGCCGTGGCCGTTGGCGGCACGGTCATCACCGACACGCTGGCCTTGTTGCTGCTTGCTGTCATTTCCGGCATGGCGCAGGGCAAAATGGACGGTTGGTTTTGGGTGAAACTTATCCTATCGCTGGCCGTGTTCGGCGGATTGGTTTTTGGGCTGTTGCCCATCGTGGCAATGTGGTTTTTTCGGCGGGTAGAGAGCGATGTGACCTACCAGTTCGTCTTTGTATTGGCCATGGTTTTCGTTTGTGGGCTCTTGGCGGAACTGGCGGGAGTAGAAGCCATCATCGGGGCGTTCCTGGCGGGATTGGTACTCAACAGGCTCATCCCACAAAGCTCGCCCCTGATGGACCGCATCGGGTTTGTGGGCAATTCTTTGTTCATTCCCGCCTTCCTGTTCAACGTGGGCATGATGATCAACCTCCATGTCTTTTTTGACGATGGAAAAATGGTCGCACTGGCTTTGGGGTTCACGTTGGTGGCGCTCCTCTCGAAATGGTTGGCCGCCTTTTTTACCCAAAAAATATATGGCTACTCCCCCGACCAAGGCAAACTGTTATTTGGCCTCAGTGCCTCCCGTGCCGCTGCTGCCGTTGCCATTGCCCTCATCGGTTTTCAGCTCCAGCTTTTTGACGAGAGCATTGTGAACGCCACCATTTTCCTCATCGTTGCTACTTGTTTTGTCAGCACGTTGGTGTCCGAATGGGCGGCTTTGCGCATAGCGGCCACCAATGTGCTGCCAAGCAATGGGGGCGCCAGTCCGCAGCGCATTCTCGTACCCATCGCCAATCCAACCAGCGTCGCTAATCTTTTGGACTTTGCTTTTTTGATAAAAACACCGGGGACAAACGAGCCTGTTTATCCACTCTCCATCATCCTTGACGAGAAGGAAGTCCGTGAAAAAATCCGGCAAAACCAACTGGTATTGGCCCCAATGCTGCGCCACGCCACCGACCGGGACATTGCCCTGGAGCCTATTCACCGGGTGGATGTAAGCGCCGTCAGCGGCATCTTACGGGCGGCCAACGAGCTGCTCGCCACCGAAATCGTCATTGGTTGGCACCCGAAAGAGAGCGCTACAGAACGCCTTTTCGGTAGTCTGCTCGACAACCTGCTGGACGAATCACCGGAGATGCTGTTCGTTACCAATATCATCGCATCGCCGGCCACCTTCAGGCGGCTGCGGGTCATTTTGCCGGAGGCAACCCACCTCGAACCTGGCTTTGGGGAAATGGTACGCCGCCTTGAAAACATCGGACGAAACCTCAATTTGCCGCTCAACCTGCTGGCCACACCCGCTACCATCAGTGCCGCCTCCCAGTTTTTCGAAAAGGATACAATTGAGCGAATACTCCCCCTTCAATTAAATCCTGAAAACTGGTGGCAACTCCACGAATCTGCCGCTACCGACGAATTGACCATACTTGTCAGTGCCAGACAGGAATCGGTTTCTGCCGAAGGGTTTATGCAGAAAATTCCGGCTTACTTGACGGAGCATTTTTCAGAATGGAATTTTGTGTTGGTGTATCCGGGGCTGTGATTTTGGAGACTATTTTTGCTTTGCCACTCGGTTAACCGTTAATACCATTTGTGTTAGAAAAGCCCTTTTCTGCGTTATCAACCAAAAAGATTTAAGATGAAATGCCTCTTCTCATCCATATTAGCAGTTATACTTTTCCAAATTTCACTGGCACAAACAGCAGAAAAGCCCATGTTTTCAACTGAAGTTTACTTCGACTTCGGGAAGCACGACCTTCGGTCAAAAACAGATTCTTTGCTTTTAAACCTTCGTGATTATGTAAAAGGAAAAGATAATTTCACTATCCGCATCACTGCCCATACCGACTCCATCGGCAGCTTGGCCAATAATTTGGCGCTGTCGCAACGCCGGGCACAGTCAATCAAGGATTTTTTGGTAAAAAACAGCATTGATGCAGCGCGCATTAGCTTCGCTTATTTCGGAGAAAAAAAGCCTGTCACCGACAACCGCACCGAAGAAGGTAGACAACAAAATCGCCGAGCTACTGTGGAAGTACTACTTACGCTCCCCATTGTCATCATCGAGGGTGTGGTGACCGATGAAAAAACGTTTCAACCGCTTACCGCTGAGGTCATTATTCGCACCAAGGAAGGTAGCGACACCTTGCTCACCGGAGCAGATGGGCGGTTCCGTACCGAACAGTTGTCAGGTACAGTGGTCGGCATTGATGCTTACGCCAAATGCCATTTCATGCGTACGGAAATGGTGAAGGCTATGCCCAAGATGTCAGCCGTTAACCTACCGCTCCGCCCTGCCAACACAGGAGCAATTGCAGACATCGGCAACCTCTATTTCGTTGGAAATCAACCAGTTCTGCTGGAAAGCTCCAAACCTGAATTGCCCAAAATCCTACGTTTTCTCCAAGATAACCCCGACATGAAAATCGAAATCGCTGGCCATGTGAACCGTCCAAACAACCCTCCCGTACTCAAAAGCAGTTGGGATTTCAAGCTGTCAGAAGACCGAGCGAAGACGGTTTACAATTACCTCATCGAAAATGGAATCACCGCTGAACGGGTCAGTTGGAAAGGCTACGGCAACCACGAGATGCGCTTCCCAAAGGCAATTTATGAGAAGGAACAAGCACTCAACCGACGGGTAGAAATGCGGGTGCTGGAGGGAGGGTGCGAATGAAGCGGGTGAGAGCGTGAGCGCATGAGCGCATGAGATTGACGGGATTTTGTCAATTGGAGGAAATGGATTCGTTTTTCAGGAAGTGGGGGCTATATTTGTACAAAAAAACGAAAATGACCTTCAACCCGATTCGGTATTTTGCCTTGTCCTTTTTCCTGCTGGCGTCCACGCTGGTTCTTGCACAAAACACCAACTTCGGCCTTTATGCAGGGCCGAGTTTCACTAAGCTGAAATTGGAGCCTAGGTATGCGCTCCCCATTGACGTAAACATTGACCCCTACGACTTCAAAACGGGAGTCACCGTGGGCGGATTCTTCACTTGGAACTTTGCCAACAACGTTGGGGTGCGCACCGAGTTGAATTACGACCGAAAGGGCGGAAAATCCGGCCTGGAACTCTCCGACGGCAACGGCAATCCCCTTCCCGGTTATACCATCAAAGACAATTTCGACTATTTCCAAGTACCTGTCATGTTGCAACTTTCAGCAGGCGACGATTTCAAAATGCATATCCATATTGGGTATGCCTTCTGTTACCTGTTGCATCGCACAGACAAATTCCCCGACCAAATCAGGGTCGTCACGCCCACGCAAACCATCATTTTATTGATGCCAGAAGATTACAAAGACATTGACCATTCCATCGTGGCGGGTATCGGTGCTAGCTATAAACTGGCAGGCGGGATGCAATTACAGGCTGCATTGAGGGCTTTCAATGGCAAACTAAACATCAGCAAGGGCGATTCAGCGTTTGAAGCAAAGAATCTAGCGATTGGATTATTGCTGGGGGTTGGTTTTTGAGTACACTGTTTTTTACTCAGGATACTCCATCCGAATATGATAAATGCTGCGCAACATCTTACAAAATACGACCCGACATTTTTCCATGTCACCAAAGGTCAGCTTTGATTCATGCAACTGGCCCATATCTACTTTTCCTTTGAATATCTTGTCCACCAGTTTGTCGATATCCTCCCCGGTTGGGTCCTTGAGGGAGCGGGAAGTGGCTTCTACCGAATCTGCCAGCATGAGGACTGCTTCTTCTTTGGAGTTTGGCAGTGGCCCAGGGTAAGTGAACAGGACTTTGTCCACTTCAATATCAGGGTTTTCATGGACGTAATTTTTGTAAAAATATTCCACCTTCGTTGTGCCGTGATGAGTGGTAATGAACCGAGTAATAACAGTGGGTAGGCCATATTTCTTGGCCAATTTTTCGCCTTCAGGAACATGCTCGATGATGATGCGGGCACTTTCGAGGCGATTAACGCCGTCATGTGGGCTTGAGCCTGACTGATTTTCCACGAAATACTCAGGATTTTTCATCTTGCCAATGTCATGGTAGAGCGCCCCGACCCTCACCAACAATGCATCGGCACCAATATCGTTGGCAGCAGCTTCTGCCAGGTTGCCTACTTGTAGCGAGTGCTGAAACGTGCCAGGGGCCCGCATGGCGAGGTCCCGCAGTAATGGTCGGTTCATGTCTGACAGCTCCACCAAGGAAATAGCGGAAGTGAAACCAAATACACGTTCCGCCAAAGGGATAAGCGGGAATGCCAAAAGCGTTAGGAAACCATTAAATGCCAGCCACCCCAAAATTGGCCAGTCAATGCCTCGAAAACTCCCTTCTTCTATCAAAGACATGCCTAAATGCGAGAGCGAGTAGGCTACTAAGATGGCCACAACCGATTTGAAAAACTTTGTCCAATCCCTTGCATCGGCAACTGCAAGCACGGCCACCACGCCTGCTACTATCTGTGTGAACAAGAATTGATGACCCTCCGCTGTGAGGAACCCCGCAATTAGTACCACGACTACGTGGGTGAAGAAGGCTAAACGGTAAGTGAAAAAATGCCGCACCACGACTGGCACTACGCAGTACGGTATCACATAAATGCTCAATACTTCCATCTGTTCAACAAGGTAGGTCAGGTAGCTGAAACCCAGCAGCCACACCATAACGAAGGCAAGGTAATTCCAACTGGCAAGTATCTCCTTTCGGTAGGTGTTCACATACATTAGGAAAGCCCCTAGGATTAAACCGGTGAGCAGCAAATACCCTAGATAGACAGTCAATGCCGACTTTTTTGAACTTATGTCTGACTCGTATTTCGCCCTGAATGAAACCAACTTTTCATACACATCATCCGTAACCAAGTTCCCTTTTTTTATGATGATGTCGCCATGATTCACCAATCCTTTGGTTGGCGATACTGCACTTAAAGCATTGTGCAGCATAGTTTGTGTACGTGCTTCGTCATAAGTGATGTTGGGAACTAGGGCCGCCCTTAGCAATGGTAGAATATCTATGGGAAGTTCTGTCCTGGCATTTGAAAAGCTGGATTCTAATGCGGCTTCCGCTTCTTTGGGAAGGTAAAATCCTGAACGTGTCCGTTGGGAAAAAGCGTTGCCATGCACCACGTTTATTACAAAATTCCCATCTGCATCTGCATGCTCAGGTGAAAGTTGCAGAATGCCTTTGGCATAAATTTTTTTTAAAATTGTACTGCCTTCTTTTCCAGTAGTTTCCAGTTGAAGATTTGGCGAATGGATTGAACTTGCCTCCTTCCACCATGCGCCAAGCGCTGCTTCAAAGTCCTTGATCTTTGCGTTTTCCAAATTGTCATTGAGCGTGTAGTATGGCCAGAACTCATTCATAATCAAGGCCCTATCATTCTCCATTTCATTCTTCGACTTATTAATGGCAAAATCAAAAGGCGCTGTCAAGTCTGCATAAGGCCAACCTTGCCCACGGTGAAATTCGTACTTGAACTTCACGTTGTTGGGGTACAACAAACTAATCAACAGGGCCACGGTTACCACCGTCCCGATGTTGACGAACTGCTTGAATCGCTTGAAAATCTGGTTAAATTCTTGGCTCATACGCTAAGCAAAAGGAGGTTATTCCGCCGTGAAGGTAGTCGTATTTTCTGTTCAAAAGAATCTATCCCCATTCCCTTCAATTCCTATCTTCCTGCCTCAATTTTCTTTTCTTTGTTGTGAAAACAAACAAAAAGCAACTGCACATGCCTGCCAAAACCATAAATGAAGTCATCACCCAACTTGAAAAAATTGTGGAGGATACCATTTCCCGCAAAGACCCATTGGGTATTTTCACCTTGGTATATCTTGACGTAACCCGCACAGTCCAAGATGGCATCCAACAAGCTGCTTTCGAGGACGGGGCACTAATGGAGCGCCTTGACGTGGTTTTCGCCAATCGTTACATTGAGGCTTACAATTCCTATCGGGCCTCACAGCCATGTACCCAGGCATGGCAGACCGCTTTCGACGCTGCTTCAAGATTTGACCTTCTGGTTCTCCAGCACCTACTGATGGGCATGAACGCACATATCAACCTCGACCTTGGCATTGCCGCAGCATCAGTCGTAGAACCTGCAAAGTTGAAAGGGTTGGAACCTGATTTCAATAAGATAAACGAGCTGCTAACTGCCAAAATAGACGCAATGCAGGACCAACTCGCCAAGATTTCACCACTACTTTTTTTGTTGGATTGGTTTGGGAAACGCAGCGACGAACGATTTGCTGAATTTAGCCTCGTGAAAGCCCGGAACAATGCGTGGAAAGCTGCCAACCGATTATCCCTGCTTTCGCCTCAAAATAAAGAACTGGAAATCAAGGAATTAGATGGCTATGTTGCGGTTCTGAACAAGGTCTTGGCCAGCCCAGGCATGTTGTTTGGGACTTTGGTAAAGTTTATAAAGTGGTTTGAAGTAAAAGATGTTGGGAAAGTGCTTTCGCTGCTGCAGTCTTGACCGGGGAGTAATTCCAAAAAGCATCTGGGGCATGGCCAATTTAGCGCATGCCCCAGATTCTTGTATTATCATTTGGCCAAAAGCCGGAACTCACTGCAAGTCAAATTTTACGGGCAAGGTGAACATAACCCGAACCGGGGTACCCCGTTGTTTTCCAGGATTCCATTTAGGCATCAACTTGACTACCCGTGCTGCTTCATCTCCACAGCCTCCGCCGACATCACGTACTACTTCAATATTCGATATCCTCCCGTCCCTTTCTACTACAAACCGGACATATACCATGCCTTCGATGCCATTCTCTCGGGCAATAGTGGGGTATTGTATTTTAGAATAAATGAATTCCAACAATTTTGTTTCAGCACATTTTTGCCGTTCAGGCTTGTCAACAATATCAGCGCAACCTGGGAAGGTCGGTGCATCTTCCACGACTTTGAAGATTTCACGCTCGTTCTCTGCAGGAGGTGGAGGAGGTGGTGGTGGAGGAGGTGCTGTCGTTTCTTTCTTTATGATAACGGGAACTTCAATAGACGTTTCCTCGCTTATGCTTTGGTCCTCAAAAATCCGGGTTTTTATGTCCGGCAAGTCAGTTGCGATGACTTGAACCGCTGGTGGCGGTGGTGGTGGCGGTGGTGGAGGCTCCGCTGTCCTAGGAGTTTCCATTTCAATCACTTCATCCAATGTACCCAAAAGACCAGACACGTCAACTCTTGAGTCATAGCTAGTCCAACTAAAAGCAAATATCATCATCACAAGGGCAACCATGACCCCATAGATTTTCAGTGAGCCGCTAATTTTAAAAACGTCAAGTTCTGGATACTTGGTCCTGGCTTCTGAAGGAGAACTCCATTTCCAGTTCCGGTATTTTTCGGTCAAATTTAATGCCTCTATGTGCTTAAAGTGTGACCTTAAGAAGAACAACAAAATACCTGTAACAATAAGGATTGCAAGCATTCCTAATTCAATCATCAATGTGGAGGTTTCAAATGACATGATAGGTTTAGTTTTAGTGAGTAAATACTATTTTTTACGCTACTAATTTCAACATATCTGGGTTCCAGATAACTGCTGTTTATCATAGTCAATGCTGATTTTTATCAATCAATTCCTGTAGCTGAAAATAGGAACATGAGTCACCCCGAATTTTTGATGCTACTTACTTTTCCAACGATCAACCCACGATTAATATCACCAGTTGGAAATTCGGGCTGACCCAAGTCAGCCTAAAATGAGAAATCGTAGCTCCCCGACCCCACTTCGGTCAGCACTACGTAGCCAGGTTCTGCTTTTCCAATTTTAAAATCTGCTTCCATTATTGAAATCCCACCTTCCGTCAAAGCCGCTATATTTTCTGTCGGCACATAGATAGTGGCCGTGGTGTTGGCTGGAATCTCAACATGGAGGGAAGAAAACCCAGGTTCCGTTTTCCAACTAGACACAAGTTTTCCGTAGGGTGTCAAAAGTTCAGCCGATGCTTCAGTGAGGCTGGCACTGATGTGTGGCTTTACGACAATTCGCTTGTATCCGGGTACTCCGTCCTCCATGTCGAGGCCGGCCAATGAGCGGTACATCCAGTCACCTATGGCGCCATAGGCATAGTGGTTGAAGGAATTCATACTGGCCTCCTCGAATGTGCTGTCGGCTTTTATGCCGTCCCAGCGTTCCCAAATGGTGGTTGCACCCATGGTTACTGGATAGAGCCAGGAAGGATATTTTTCCCGAAGGAAAAGCTCGTTGGCCACATCATCGTAGCCAAAACGAGTGAGCACATGGCAGAGGTACGGTGTGCCCAGAAATCCAGTTGTGAGATGTGTGCCGTAGCCCCTGATGTTTTCAACGAGGCGTTTGGCAGCTTGCTGGCGCAAATCGGCGGGGAGCATGTCGAAGTTCAGTGCCAACACGTAAGCTGTCTGAGTGGCGGAAACTAACGCACCGCTAGGTGTCATGTACTCCTGATTAAACGACTTCTTGATTTGCTCCAAAAGTGTAGAATATTTTGAGACATCAGCTTTTTTGCCCAAAACCTTGGCTGCATTTATTAGGAGTTGGGTGCTATGCGCCCAGAAGCACTGCTGTAAAAGTGGTTTGAAGGTGACGGCTGAGTTGCCAATATTATCGTTGTCTTCGGAGTAAAAAAGCCAGTCGCCAAAGTGAAACCCAGTATTCCAAAGCCCATCCTTGCTTTGGTTAGTCATGTAATCTACCCAAGCCTTCATGCTGGGATATTGATTTTCAAGCACTCGTTGGTCGCCATAGGCCAAATAAACAGCCCAAGGCATTATGGTCGCAACGTCAGCCCAACCTGTGGCCCCACAGGACCGCTCCCCCAGTACATTTGGGACCACCCAAGGCACACTTCCATCCGGCCTTTGGTCGAGGGCTACGTCCTTTAGCCATTTAAAGTAGAACCCATGCACATCATGGTTAAAAGCAGCAGTACTGGCAAAAGCCTGCGCATCGCCTGTCCACCCAAGGCGTTCGTCACGCTGCGGACAATCAGTTGGAACATCGAGAAAATTTCCCCGCTGCCCCCATTGGATATTGTGCTGCAACTGGTTGACTAGCGGATTGGAGCAGGTAAAATTGCCTGTTTTGGGCATATCTGAATAGAGCGCCACTGCTGTGAAATTGTCAGCAGAAAAATCGCCAGGAAAATCCACAACTTGCACGTAGCGGAATCCTTGAAATGTAAAATGGGGCTCAAAAAACTCCTCTGTACCAGTGCCTGCCAAGATGTAGGAGCAATGCTGTTTGGCAGCCCGCAAGTTTTCAATGTAAAAATTGCCTGCTTTGTCCAGCACCTCAGCATGAAGCAGTTTTATGCCACCGCCCGATGGCCCAGTGACCCGAACCTCTACCCAGCCAACCAAATTTTGGCCAAAATCAATTACTTTTTCGCCTTTTGGTGTGGTGAAAATTCGTTGTGGGACAAACCGTTCTTGTTTCCGTATCGGTTCGTTGTATGTTGAAACGATTTCGGCTTTTGGTGCTTCGACTATTTTTACCGTTTTCCAATTTTTTCCTTTGAAATCAGTGCTGGCCCACCCATTTTTTTCCAACCTAGCATCAATCGTTTCTCCATGATAGATCTCTGAATCGAGAATGCTGCCAGTCGAATAATTCCAAGAACCATCAGAAGTTACCCTTTCATGCGAGCCATCATCATATTCAATATCTAACTGAAAAAGTAGCGAAAGGTCTTTGCCGTAAGTTTCTCTTTTGTCACCCCAAGCCAGATAACTGCGATACCAACCACTGCCGAGGGTTATGCCAACAGCATTTTCGCCTGTCTGGACAAGGTTCGTCACATCATATACCTGGTATTGGATGCGCTTTTGGTAAGCAGTCCAGCCAGGTGTCAGGTAGGCATCCCCGACACGTTGGCCGTTGATTTGTGCCTCGTACAGGCCACGGGCAGTAATGTAAGCAGTGGCCATTTTTATCCGCTTTTTGGCTGAAAAATCCTTGCGAAACAATGGCGAAGGCCAATGCAACGAGTCTTCCTTTTGACTGATACCGATCCATGATGCCTTCCAATTTGAGGCGTTGAGTAGGCCGGTTTGCCAAAAAGCTGGTTCACTCCAAATGGAAACCTGGCCCATATTGTCCCAAATCCGTACTTGCCAGAAATAGCGAGTGCCTGGTTTCAGTGCTGGGCCGACGTAAGGCACCAAAACCGAGGCATCTGATTTTACTCTGCCACTGTCCCAAACTAGTTTTTTGCTACGTTTCAATTCGTCGAGTTCAATCGCTACCCTAACTTGGTAAGCAGTCTGCACTACATTTCGACGATCGGCAACTTCAATTATCCAACTAAAACGGGGCTTTGCCTCATCCAATCCAATGGGGTTGGTACGGTTTTCTGTTCTTGGGTTCTTTATTGAAAGTTGTGCAAATGCAGCGACGGCAAGGATGCAGAGTACAAATGAGCTTAGGAGTCGTTTTTTCATGCTGGAAAATTTTGGGGCAAGATAATGTTGAGAGGTATAATTCCAGCATTTTATCACCTCGATTAAACTAGAATAACCACTACTGATAATTAGAGCAATTAACGGGCGGGTTTAGTTTTACGACTCTTCTGAGCTTAAAAGAATAAAACAGGAGAGAAAATGGTACTTGCTAAAAATATAATCGATGAGCGAACCCTACTTTAGTTGAAGTCAATATTTAATTGCCATAGAGGACTTTGAAGAAATTTTCAGGGTATTTCCCGGCAAAAAATCATAGCTTTGTGGCGAAAATAATCAATGAGTCATGGCACTGAATGTACCTAATCCGTTGCAAGTTATTACCAAGAAACTGCCCAAACCGCTACGCAACAAGTATTTTTTGTCCATTGCGATATTTGCGGCAGTCATGATTTTCTTTGACAAACACGACTTGCTTACCCAATGGAAATTGCGTGGGTCTGTCAAGCGGTTGGAGCATGACAAAGGCTACTACGAGCAACGAATTGAACAAGCCAAACTCGACCAAGACAACATCAACAACAACAAAGAACAATTCGCCCGGGAAAAGTACCACATGCACAAATCTGGCGAAGACGTTTTTATCGTTCAAGAAAAATAATCGGAGTTGGGCTTCTCCCAATTTCAAAATCAATTCTTAAAACTCCCAACTTTATTCATGTCGGTTTTAGTAAACAAAAACTCCCGCATCATCGTCCAGGGTTTCACTGGAAAAGAAGGTACCTTCCACGCCACTCAAATGCTTGAATACGGAACCAACTTAGTTGGCGGCGTTACGCCAGGCAAAGGCGGCTCTACCCATCTCGACAAACCAGTGTACAACACCGTGGCCGATGCAGTAAAACTCGCAAAAGCTGATGTCTCCGTTATTTTTGTGCCACCACCATTTGCTGCAGATGCCATCATGGAAGCTGCGGATGCAGGCATCAAGGTCATCATCTGCATAACAGAGGGCATTCCCGTACAGGACATGGTGAAGGTAAAAGCCTACCTCGAAGACAAACCGGATTGCAGGCTCGTCGGGCCAAACTGTCCAGGCGTCATCACACCGGGTGAAGCAAAATGCGGAATTATGCCAGGCTTCATTCACCGGGCAGGCCGCATTGGCATCGTCAGCAGATCTGGCACCTTGACTTATGAGGCTGTTGACCAAGTGACAAAGGCCGGAATGGGTCAATCCACCTGTATCGGCATCGGTGGTGACCCAATCCTAGGAACGACCACCAAAGACGCCGTACAACTCCTGATGAACGACCCAGAAACAGACGGTATCATTATGATTGGTGAAATTGGTGGAGGAATGGAAGCAGAGGCTGCCCATTACATCCAACGCTACGGCACGAAACCCGTTGTAGGGTTCATTGCCGGGCAAACTGCTCCCAAAGGCCGAAAGATGGGACATGCCGGTGCCATCATCGGAGGAGCTGACGATACTGCTGAAGCCAAGATGAAAATCATGACGGAATGTGGTATCCATGTCGTAAAATCACCTGCCGCTATTGGTGAGACCATGAGAAAAGCAATGGCTGGAGAACTTTGATTTTTCAGTTTTCAATTCTTAAAAACCTGCCTTGACACGCTCAAAGGCAGGTTTTTTTATTGAAAATCAGAAAGGAATTCGCCAATTGCCGCTTTCCAGCCAAGTGGAGTTGTACAGTTTCAAAAAAAATATAAATTCAAATCTTTTCCCATTCAATTGATTTCAAATTCATTAGACATTCTATTTTTTTGCCATTCAAAATATACCCCATCCCATTAGTTCCATCTGGCCCAAACAGGCAACGTTTTTGCCTAATGTGTTGAAGAAGAAAAGAAATAAAGGCTCCATCAGAAAAGGTCAAATCAAAAAATTGAAGTCAAAAAAATCTATCTATTAGGACTTCAATTTTGAATTATACTCAAGAAAACTGCTTCCTTCTTTTCAAATCCTATTTTCCTACACTTCCGTTGATTTAAAAAAGGCTTTACGACAAGTTGAAGTTTGCATGTTCGACGTGGTTCTTTTTGTGAACTGGTTATGAATTTTTATGGCGAATATTTCATCGAAATGTTATTCATAATTTGCTCAGACGCCTGTTGACATAACAAGGCTATCCGTTCCTGCTTGCCAAAGGCTTAGTTTTTTTCACACTCCACTTCTTTAACTTAAATCCAATCCCATGGTGAATCCGGCAGTTACTCCGGCATTCAGGAGGCAATCTTTTGCATTTTTGTTAGCCTTCTGCACATTTAGCGTTATTGCATTTGCTCAACCTACCCCAGTTATTACTGGCCAAACGGTAGCATGCCAAAACAACGCATTTTCTTATTCAACCGCCTTTACCGCTGGCCACTCCTGGGCCTGGTCGGTCTCCCCTGGTGGTGTCATTACCCAAAATCTCGGCAACACAATCGAGGTGATGTGGTATGGCCCACAAAACAGCACACAAACCATCAATGTCATCGAAACTGATTTGGGCGGCATGACTGGTAGTGATTTCCATACAGTTTATATCGTTAAATCGATACTGACTTGTGAGAATTCGGTGCAAGTTTCCATTGACCAAGATGGCGTTTCAGAGATATTGCCTGACATGTTGCTGGAAGGCACCTACAACACTTACGGCAGTTTTACGGTGGAAATTTACACACAGCCAGGCGTTTTCTTAGGCAATACCGTCACCTGCTCCCAAGTTGGGATGACGCTTGTAGGCAAGGTCAAGGACAGTTGCAGCGGCAACTCTTGTTGGTCAACCATGATTATTGAGGACAAGCTGAAACCATATTTTGAATGCCCTACCGTCCCGATTGAAATCCCATGTGATGCAATTATTGATTCAATTCCAGCACCACTTGTATTTGATAATTGCGACGATTCAATTGAAGTTCACATGGTAGGCTATCAGGTAAACAACACCAATATGTGCAATGGCGTATGGATTACCAGAAACTGGACAGCACAGGACGACCATGGCAATACAGGCTACTGTTCTGAAACACTGCACATCAGCCCAAATGGGCCAGTGGACTTTCCGAAGGATACCACTTGGACTTGTACACAGTATGGCCAATATCCAAACATTACCAACCCTCTCCCATTGACGGATAGCTTGCATACTACAGGTTCTGGTAGGCCCTACGGTGTAGGTGGCCCTTATTGCCAATACAATTATTCACACGTTGACGATACGCTTGCTGTGTGTGGCAATTCGTTTAAAATAATCCGTACATGGACAGTGATAGATTGGTGCACTGGTTTTGTCATCATTGAAGATTTTGAAGGTGACAGCAACCAGCAGCTTATCAAGGTCATGGACTTCAACAAGCCGACCATTACCGTTCCAACCATCGTCATCAATGCAAACATACAGGGGGCCTACCCGCATCCTTGTGCCTCGACAGGATTGCTGCCTGCCCCCGTGGTTTTTGATTCTTGCAATGATGTTACGGTGCGGATTTTTACCGCCGTTGGCGAAGCCATTTATGTAAATGGCGTGGATGGGAAACAGGGCGGGCATGTGCCTGCTCCAGGTTTAAAATTTGGGAACCATATCGTTACCTATAAAGCAACAGATGCTTGCGGTAATTTTACAGAAATAAATGTTGTAGCTCAAGTAGTTGACCAAATTGCACCTACGGCCATTTGCATTGCCTTCACAGATGTCACGTTGGAAGCCGATGGCTACACAGAGGTGCCAGCGGATGCGTTCAACCTTGCTAGCTACGATAATTGCTGCCTAGACCATTTTCTGGTTAAACGGATGGGCGAACCTGAAACTAGTTTTGCAGCTTCCATTGATTTGGGCTGCGACGATTCGCCGGAGGTGATGGTGGTAATGAGAGCTGTGGATTGCCATGGGAACTACAACGACTGCATGGTCGTGGCAAAAGTGAAGGACAAGATTAACCCAATCTGTATTCCGCCACAGCAGAAAATCATTCCTTGCACCGACCTCCCACCGGATGTAACACAAGCTTGGTTGAACGGCTTTGGAGATGCCAATTTCTACGACAACTGCGGAGCCACCATCACGGAACTTCCTTATGCAGAAAACATCAACTCCTGCGGTGAAGGTCATATCATCCGTTTTTGGAAAGTCGTGGACAATTCTGGCAACGTATCTGGCACTTGTGAGCAGCATATTTACGTCATCCCGCAATCTGACTGGGTCATCAAATTCCCGGCAGACTTCTACGGTTCCTGTGATGACATTGTAGCGGCACAAGACATTGAAATCGTCAATTTTGGGTGCGACCTGTTCGCCGTAACCCACAATGACCAGTACTTTGCATTGACGCCCGGCGACAGTGCTTGTTACAAAATCGTGCGCACTTGGAAAGTCATTAACTGGTGTTCTTACAATACCTCGCTTACCTTCCAAGTGGTTGACCATAACCCGTTAGGAATATGGGTTGACGAAGAAGATTTCAACAATTATGGTGCTTATCAATACCAGCAAATCATTAAAATATACGATGACACACCTCCTGTACTGAGTTATCCATTTGACAATCAATTCTGCAGCGTGGATGCATCGTGTGCAGTGGGCGATGTTTATTTACCTATCCAAATTGATGGAGTTTGTTCCAATGCATTCACTGTGGTGTATCACCTCGACCTCTTCAATGACTTGACCTATGACCTGAACGGCACCGGCATTTTTGATGGCCCATTGCCGTTAGGCAACCACCGAATCGTGTACGTGGTGCAGGATGGCTGCAACAACATTTCACAATTGGCCGTGAATTTTCAGGTGAAAGACTGCAAAAAACCAACAGCAGTCTGCGAAAACGGGTTAATCGTGGAGCTAATGCCAACGGGTATGGTGCCAGTTTGTGCCGCTGCCCTCGATTATGGCAGCTATGATAATTGTCCCGGCGATCTTATCATATCGTTCTCGCAGGACATTAATGATACGTGCCGGATATTTACTTGCCTCGACTTTGGGGTAAATCCTGTCAATATCTGGGTAACGGATGCTGCCGGAAACCAAGACTTCTGCACTACTTTCATTAATATCCAGGACAATATGTTCGGATGTTCAACAGGTGCTCCGGTCAGCGGTTTGATTGCAACAGCGGACGCAGAACCCGTCGAGGGAGTAACGGTGATGTTGAACAACAACACCAACAACCAAGACTTCACAACCGGCGCTGATGGGCTTTATCAATTCCCCGGCCTGGCCATCGGCGAGGATTATACGATTACCCCGCTAAAAGATGACGAGCCACTGAACGGTGTCTCCACCTTTGACCTCGTACTGATGTCAAAGCATATCCTTGGCATTAGCCCGTTCACATCGCCCTATCAGTACATCGCCGCAGATGCGAACAAATCGGGTAGCGTGACAACATTTGACCTCGTGGAAGTACGCAAGTTGATATTGATGATAAACTCAGATTTTCCGAACAATACTTCTTGGCGCTTTGTAGAGAAAAGTTACCAATTCCCAGTTCCTTCTAACCCTTGGATTGAGGTGTTTCCGGAGGTCATCAGCATCAACGATTTACCTGCTTCGCAAAGCGGTTTGGATTTCGTGGCCATCAAAATTGGTGACGTGAACAACAGCGCAATCGCCAACGGTATTGTCGGTGGACAAACCGGCGAAAGAAGTTCCGGAACCTTGAACTTCGTGATGGACAACACGGCTTTCCAAGCAGAAGCTACCGTACCAATGACCTTCAAAGCCAAGGACTTCAGCACAGTTTACGGGTTCCAATTCACCATTGATTTCAACCCGCAATTGCTTGAATTTCAAAGTGTTGTACAGACATCCATCACTGGATTGGCAAACTTTGGCACCACGCTAACCAACCAAGGCGCTGTGACCGTGAGTTGGGAAACCAACCCACCAATGACCTTGGAAGACGGTGTGCCGGTCATTACCCTGAACTTTAAGGCAAAAGCAGACGGCAACTTGTCGGAAGCCATCGCATTGACTTCAAGGTTCACCGCCGCAGAAGCTTATGTTGGAGAACCCACCGAACAATACGACGTGGCGCTTATCATCAACAATGGCAATACCTCTGCCACGAACACAGGGCTTCGCCCAACCTTCGAGCTGTACCAGAACGTCCCAAACCCGTTCAGCAAAAAGACGGTGGTCGGCTTCCAATTGCCAACCGCCTCCAATGCAACGCTCACGGTTTTTGATGCCACTGGCCGAAAAATCACAGAAGTCACCAAAGATTGTTTCTCAGGCTACAATGAAATTGAGCTCGACCGAAACACACTGCAAATGGATGGCTTGGTTTACTACCGCCTTGAAGCTGGCAGTTACACGGCTTCCCGTTCTATGACGATTGTGAATTAGAAATTAGAAATTCGGAATTGGGTGTTGGGTGTTCTCTCAATTCCCAATTCCGAATACCCAACACCTAACCCCTTACCCAAGATAGATAGATTTGGAGTAAAATTTGGGCCGCCTCCCGCAAGGGGGCGGTTTCTTTTTTTTAGCTGAAACCAAAGATTTAACAGGCGGCAACAGCAGTTTTTTCTTTCCTTCGTGAAAATTTTGCGATGAAAAAAACAGCACCCTACTACCTCCTAACGCTGTCTATTTTAACATTAACTGCCCCCACCATTGCGCAGCAAAGCAACCTTGACACGCTGATAACCAGCGAATTGAGTCCAGTAACGGTCACTGCCTTCCGACTAGAAACCTCCGACCTCACTACCCCACTTTCCATCACCAACATCGGCCAACGCCAACTTCAAAGCGGCACACAACAACTCTCGCTTGATGAGGTACTGCAAAGCGTACCAGGCATTTTTGTGCAAAACGGCACCAACTTCGCCCAGGATATTCGGGTGAGCATCCGGGGATTTGGGGCAAGGTCGGCCTTCGGTATCCGTGGAGTGAAAATCCTGGTTGATGGCTTCCCAGAAAGCACCCCGGATGGCACGGCACAGGTGGATGCCGTTGACCCCGGTTCGCTGACTGGCGTGAGCATTATCCGCAGTGGAACGGGTGGACTGCACGGCAATTCGAGCGGAGGCTCCATCAATTTCAATACCATGCGCTTCGATGATGAAGAATGGGGCGAGGTCGGAGCAACGGCTGGACAGTATGGCTTTCAAAAATACCAGTTTCGGACAGGAGGTGGCAAGAAAGGCAAGTTGCTTTATTCCATCAATAGCAGTTTCACAAAAACCAACGGCTACCGTGACCACAGTGCCATGAAAAACTACCTGCTAAACGGTGGCTTCCTGCTCCCGGTGGATAGCACCCTGACAATTCGAGGTGTGTTGACCTTCGTGAACAGCCCGTTGGCCCAAGACCCCGGAGCATTGTCACAGGAGCAGGTGGACTTGGACCCCACCCAAGCCAGAACATCCAACCTCAACTTTGATACCGGAGAAAGTCTTTGGCAACTGCGTACCGGTTTGGGGTTTTCAAAGAAAATAAAACTGCACCATCAGTTAAATGGGAGTATCTACCATACCGACCGCAGTTTTTTGGGCAAAATACCCTACGACTACATAGAATTGGAGCGGTCGCTTACGGGCGGCACGTTCAGTTACGGATTCAAGACCAAACCCGGAAAATTGACCTGGGAAATGACCGCTGGTATTGACCTCGAAGCCCAAAGTGACGACCGTAAAAGGTACCAAAACAACAGCGGCGAAAAAGGCATTCAATACGCCGACCAAACGGAAACCTTCAGCACCGCAGGCTTTTTCTTGGTGCAAAAAATCGGGATTGGCGAAAGATTCGCCGTACTTCCTGCCTTCCGTTATGACCGGATAGCCATTGACATTGACGACCATTACCTCGTGGACATGAGAAACGACAGCTTTCAGCAAACCTACAATGCCTTCAACCCGACCATTGGCTTGTCGTTTTTGGCTTCGCAAAACCTGCATTTTTTCCTGAACGGAAGTCGAAATTTTGAGACGCCAACCATTCTGGAAATAACTTCCACCCATACTTTTGGCGGCGAATTTTACAATTATGACCTAAAACCGCAACGGTCAAAATCATTGGAGTTGGGCACAAAATGGCTCTCGGCAAACGGAAAACTGCGCACGGAGATCGCTCTGTTTCGAATTTGGTTGAAGGACGAATTTGTGAGGTACCAAGGTTTTGAAGGCGAATCCTACTATGAAAATGTCGGAAAATCAAGCCGAAAAGGGCTGGAACTCAGCATGTCGGGCCAGTTGGAAAAACATTGGATGCTCAATTTCAACTACACGTATTCCGACTTCAAATTTGATAAATATGGAAGTGTGGAAGGCAAGCAGACACCAGGCATTCCAAAACATCAAGCTGGCATTTCACTCAATTACTTCAAGAAAAGCGGCTTTTTTTTCAGTGTTGGTAACCAATACGTGAGCGAGATAATTGTCAACTATTACAGTGGCTATAGCAACAAAGCAAAACCATATATTTTTGGTTACAGCCGGGCAGGTTGGAACGTGGTGAAACAGAAAGTCACAACGGAAATTTTCGGTGGCATCAACAATGCCTTCAATCAAAAGTACAACGCCAACATCCGAATCAACGGTGGAACAAATTTCTACGAACCCGCCCCACCCCGCAATATCTACGCTGGCATCAAATTCAAGTTCTAACTCATGATAAAATTCGTTTGCCTACTGGTTTTCGCAATGCCTATTTACCTAGCCGCCCAAACGGACAGTCTTGCCATCCCTTCCTCCGCCGAAGACCTACTCGAATCCTATTCCCAAGGCCAAGAAGAAGACGGCAGTTTCGATTACGACGACCTCTTCGACCGGCTGGCCTACCTGCGCCGCCGCCCGCTCGACCTGAACAAAGCCACCATCACTGACCTCACCGAATTCCCATTCCTCACTGATTTGCAGCAGAACGCCTTGCCAGCCTACCGCACCAAGTACGGGAACCTGATTTCTATCTATGAATTACAGGCCGTACCGGGCTTCGATGTGGGCACCATCAAACAGTTGCTCCCATTCGTACTGGTGAACGAGCCGGGTATTATTGGGCAAAATAGACCGTCCATTGGCAACAACCACCAGCAGGTCATCCTCCGCTGGTCGAAGCAACTGGAAAACAAGAAAGGGTACCGTGTGCCGGACTTCGACACCACATCCAGTCGCTACCTTGGGAGTGCCGACCATTTGTATTTTCGATACAAATTCACCAGGGGAGACAGGATATCGGCAGGCATTACCGCAGAGAAAGACCCTGGGGAAGAATTCTTCAAAGGCAGCAACCGCAAGGGGTTTGACTTTTGCAGCGCCCATTTATTCATCAAAAATCCCGTCAAGCGGGTGAAGTCCTTGGCGCTCGGTGACTACTCTATCCGCATGGGGCAAGGACTACTGGTTTATCAAGGATTTGCACCCCGCAAGAGTGCACGTACCACCCTCGTTAGCCGAAGCGGAAGGCCACTCCGGGCATTCAGTTCTGTTAGCGAGTATGATTTTTTTAGGGGTGCAGCGGCTGTATTGGATTTAGGTAAAAAATGGGAGCTGCTCACTTTTGCCTCCCTCCGACGACGTGACGCCAATCTGGATACGGAGGATGAAACCGACGACCCAGATGCCTATTTTGCGACTTCCCTCCAAACAAGCGGCCTCCATCGCACCCAAAACGAATTGGACGACCGGGCAGTTATCAGACAGCGTTCGGCTGGCGCCGCTTTGAAATTTAGGCAAAAACGATTGGCCATGGGCTTGAATGGCCTTTACGAGCACCTCAACAAACCGCTTCAGCGCAGTCCCTCGGTTTACAACCAGTATTACTTCAACGGAAATTCACTGCTGAACCTCAGCTTGGATTACAGTTGGTCGCTCCGCAACGTCTATTTTTTTGGAGAAACAGCCCGAAGTGGGAATGGCGCACTGGCCAGCATTAACGGCCTCGTCGCTGCCCTTGACCGCCGTGTGGACTTAGCTTTGGTGCTCCGCAATTTCGACCGTGACTACCAATCCCTGAACGCAAAACCTTTTGCTGAGTCGTCAGGTGGACTGAACGAAAAGGGAGCCTACCTCGGCCTGCAAATCCAGCCCAACAAGCACTGGCAGATTAATGCCTATTTTGACCAGTGGCAGCACGATTGGCCTCGCTTCTCGATTGATGCACCTTCGCAGGGCAGCGAGTGGCTGGGCCGGGTGACCTACACACAGAAAAGAAAATTGGAAGTTTATGCCCAATTGCGGAGCGAAAAAAAAGAGGAGAACCTAGCTGCCAACGAAAGCAAAATTGACCAATTGACTACCCGGCACAACCTGAATGCTCGGCTGCACCTTTCGCTCAAACTCCAACCCGCTGTCGAATGGCGAAGCCGACTTGACCTGGGCAGTTCGGAAACGGCTGGCGATAAAATTCGGGGCGTTTCCATGTTTCAGGAAATAATTTTAAAACCACTTAGCTCACCTTTCACCGCCAGTACCCGCTTTGCCATCTTCTCAACTGGTGGCTACGATGTTCGTTTCTATTCCTATGAGCGGGACGTGCTGAATGCGTTTTCCATACCCGCCTATTACGACCGGGGTACTCGTTTTTATTTAAACTTGGGATACCGCATCAATCGTCAATTCAGGCTGGAGGCGAGGTATGCCACGACTTATTATCTGGGGCTGGAGGAGATTAGCTCAGGCTTGGAGACCACTCCAGGGCAGCGGAGAAGTGAAGTGAGGTTACAGTTTAGAGGGGAGTTTTAAATTCACAGAAAGGGTAAAAATATTAGTAAACTACACTTCCACCTCCTGCATTTTCAGCTCAAACTTTCCGTCCAAGAACTTGATTTCCAAGTTGCGGCGGTGCTTGAACCAAGACACGATTTCATCGCCAAGGAACTTCCTCCGCCATCCGGCAAACAACGCATCGTCGAAGAAGTCCTTGTCGTTTTTCATCTTTTTGAGCACGTTGCGGGGCATTACGATGTGGTGGGAAATGCCTTCCTCTAGGCATTTGTAGCGCACGAGTAAGTCCAGCATTTCCATCAAAATGTCTTGTTTCGGATTGTCGCTGTTGTCTTTGGGTATGCGACTCAACACTTCCTTCTCTTGAGGTGTAGCGGGTGCTTCGTAAAGTTCCACGAAAATTTTGCCAAACCTCCCAATCATACTATCTGGCAGGCGGCGGTCGTGTTGCAGCGCATCCAGCCCAGAGTGAACAGCCCTCACGATAGCACTAATATATTTGCTTGGAAGCACCATTTCCTTGGAGTGGTTGCGACGTTGAGCCTCTTCGGTGCGCCATAGCATGAGGCGGAGTAAAAAGACTTGCTCTCTGCGGCGCAAACTCTTGACAATATTGCTTTCCAGCACTTCCTTGTAAGGGTCAGTTTCATAGCTGGCAGGGTCTTCCAGCAATTTGAACTCTTCGTAAGCCCAGGCGAGGCGACCTGTTTTTTCCAATTGCTTCGTTATTTTCACCCAAAGGTCATGCAAATGGATGACGTCGTTGAGGGCGTATTTGAGCTGTTTGGGTTGGAAAGGCCGTTTTTCCCAGTCTGTGACCGTATAGCCTTTGCTCACCATTATGTTCAGTTCACTTTCAACCAGTTTGCTGAACCCAACTGGGTGCTTGTAGCCAATAAAGGAAGCTGCCAACTGTGTATCAAATGTATTGAGCGGGAGAATTCCGTAGTGGGTATTGAAAAGTCGGTAGTCGTTGTCGCCAGCGTGCGCAATTTTAAGTACCCGCTTGTCCAAAAGCAGGTCAATTACCGGTTGGATATTTTCGACTTTCAACGGGTCAACAAGGTAATATCCAATAGGGGTTGCAATTTGAATGAGGCAAATCAGCGTCAGGAACCGCTTCTCGCCAATAAACTCCGTATCGAAGCACATCCATTCGATGCCCTGGTTGGCGGCGGCAAACCTAGCCAGGCCTTCGGCATCTTCGATAAGTTCGTATTTCACACCAGCTTCAGACATAAAAAAAGGTTTGGTAGTGTTGCTTTCAGCTTGGGATTGGATATTATTCGTGAAAAATTGGAATTCGATGGCAGGTAAGTGTTTATCGTTCTGCAAACTCAATTTTTCAATCAAAAAAATCTCGGCGAAGATAGAAAATATGGCCACTGTGCAAAGAAAAATATGATACTTGCTTTCGCTTTGCAAAAGAGACGAGTATTTCGACTTCGAGTCTTTGCATTTGGATTTTGCGAGCTTCCTTTTGAATCAAGTATCACTTTTCTCTTCATGATTTTTCTTTTGGGGATAATTATAAATGAGTAGCTAAACTTTATTTTAGCATGAAAAAACTATTGATAACAGGCGCATCGGGGTTCCTTGGCTGGCACGTGGTGAAACATTCCCCAGTTGCCTGGCGAACAATCGGCACTTGGATGAACAACAGCGCCGGGATACACCGGGATTCAGAGGCGGTAAAGTTGGATATTGCCGACCGGGATGCCATCTGGAGGACTTTGAAAGCTATAAATCCAGAAGCAGTTTACCATTTGGCCGCAGCCTCCAGCCCTAGCTATTGCGAATCAGCACCAAAGGAATCCAAGCTGTTGAACGTGGACGCCACTGCCTGGCTCGCTGAAATGTGTGCGGAGCGAGGTTGCAAGCTCCTATTCGCCTCCAGCGAACAGGTGTATGATGGGTTTGGAGCTCCTTTCAGCGAATCAGGGGTCGCTGCACCGAAAAACGAATACGGCAGACAGAAGTTGGCAGCAGAGCAGGCCGTGCTGGCCATCAGTCCAGATACGGTCATTGTTCGACTGGCGGTGATGTTTGGGCAATCGGAAGAGGCTGGGAAGAATTTCCTGAGTCAATGGCTGGAAACGTGGCGGAAAGACGAGCCTATCACCGCATTTCATGATGAAATCAGGTCGTTCCTGAGCGGGACATCTGCGGCGGCTGGGCTGTTTTTGTTGTTGGAAAAAGGAGCGGAAGGTATCTTCAACCTAGGTGGAGCTGAGTCGATTAGCAGGTACGATTTTGCGAAGCTGGCTGCCGAATTTCATGATTTGCCTCAAGCAAAAATCATTCGAAAATCACAAAAGGACGTTGAAACTTCCGCATTTCGACCAGCCGATTTAACGCTAGACCTGAGCAAGGCAAAGGATATCGGTTTTGTTCCCCAATCTCCCTGGAAATAGCCTACAAGTACAACAACACTGTCCAACTCCTGCTTAAAAAATGTACATTCCTTTAAAGGAGAGGAAGTAGCCAACCATGGAATCCAAGCTCTTTTCGTGTTTTGCATTATTGTAAAGCAAGTTGATGGAGCGGTTCCATCGGGCGCCGAGCGCAAAATGTTTTGTAAGAAAAAAATCGGCACCAACGGTGATGCCGTAGTCGTTGTTGTTGAAATTTCCAACCTGGTCATCATGTTTGCTGCCTTCCGCAGTGGCATCTATTAGGCGACTGAAGGTGAGGCCGCCCGTCACCTGCACTTTGTAGTAATCATCCTCTTCTTTGTACCAATCCTTGTAGGCCAGCATCACCGGGATTTCAACGTAGGTGAGCTTGATGTTCAGGTCTCCGTTAGGAAAAGCAAAGGCATTATTGTCGAAGCTGCCACGTTTAGAATAAAGCAGTTCAAGAATTAAATCCATTTTATCCTTCAAAACGGTAACTGCACGGAGACCACCGTGCAGGCCAAGCCGATTATACCCCGCCGAGTCATCACCTTTGACCTGCGCCGCATTGACACCGAGCACCAAACCAGCCTTGAAACGCTGCTGTGCTACCGTGTTTTCCTGAAATACCAAAATGGTTAGCAGAATAAATACCGTCGTCGTAAAAAGATTTTTCATCATAAAATTAGATTTGAAAAGGGCGCTCGTTTAGGTTCACTCGCCAAACGTTGGAACCGACTTGCTTGTTTTTTCCAATACAAACTCTTGTCGGATGGCCAACATATTCCTGTCAATCCATTGCTTGGTTTCCATCACCAATTCATCCACGTTGTCGGACTTGATGGGTTGGCCATATCGGATTTTAACGAGCATTTCCTTTTTGCCAAAACAGCGGATAAAATGCGGGACAAACGTATCGTCACCCACCCACGCATCATCCAAATCAGCGTAATCAATGGCCATTGGCACAATGCTGAATTCTTTTTTAGCCGCCAAGTTGAAACCGCCAGTTCGAAAATCAATTGTGGTTGGATTCAAATGCGTAGTGCCCTCAGGATAAACGAGCACAGAATAGCCCATTTCAAGCGATTCCTGCATGGCGTTAAGCGTGGCGGATCGACTCGATTTGCTTTCCCGTTTCACGAAGATGATGCCGGTAAGTTTTGCGCCATAACCGATCAAAGGCCAACTGGCGAGTTCTGCTTTTACCACCGGTAGTGACCGAACCTCAGACATAATTAGAACTCCGTCCAAATATGAGCGGTGATTGCCAACAAAAATATGGGTACCACTGGGCGGCGCTCCGTGCTTTTCAATCCTGACACCCATTTTTTGGAGCACCCAACCCAACCAAATCTGGCTAACATCTAAAGCATGGTTTAAGTCCCGGCCCTTAAAAATACCTGGAACCACTACCCAAACGATGTGAAAAATGAGGCAACAAATCAACAAAGTCGCCCTATAAAATATTCGAATCAACTTCATACACTAAAAAATGAATCCGGTCAAAATGGTTAAAAAAGGGTGCAAAGCTATTCGTTTTCGGAATTTCCACGGTTTTGAAATCCGACATTGACGATTCAATGTCACCCAACCTCCTTCCGCAAGGATTCAATCATCGCAATGGGAACATCGTTCAGGTCGAGGATGATAAACCCATCAAGCACATCGGAGAAGTTGGGATCCACATTGAAACTAATGAAACGGGCATTCAACTTGAGATACTGGCGAACCAGCACAGGCAGCCGAAAATGTTCTGGCTCAATGTCCTCGATGAGGTTGTCGAGTGCTTGAAGTTGGTCACCGAGGTTCTCAGCCAGCATTTCAATGTCCACTTTATCCACCTTGACCTTGAATGGCTTGCGGGGTTTCAGGAATAGCGCCAATTCATGGTTGAAGAAAAACTTTTTTATGTAGGCCACGATGACACCTCGGGAGAGGTTTGAGTAGTATTTACTGATGCTCACTGGGCCATACAAGTAACTAAACTGCGGATTTTTCAATAAAAAATATAGAATCCCTTTCCAAAGCAGGAACAACGGCAGCCGTTTTCGTTGGTACTGTGGCACAATGTAGGAACGGCCCAATTCCACCGATTTTTTCATGTAAGGATGAAAGCCCTCTTTAATTTTGAAAAGGCTACTGATGTAAAAGCCCTCGGCACCGTAGCGTTCGAAGATTTCGTCACCAATGCCCATCCGGTAGCCGCCCGCAATTTGTTGTGCCTCTCGGTCCCAGAGAATGAGTTGGTGGTAGTACAGGTCATACTCATCCAGGTCCAACGCCTTGCCAGTGCCCTCCCCTACTTCCCGGAATGTAAGCTCCCGAAGCCGTCCGATTTCTTTGATGGTATGTGGAATTTCAGTAGCCTCAACGACAAAGATGTCGTATTCGCCTTGCGAAGCAATCAATGATTTGAACTTCAAATGGCCAATTTCATTGATAATCATCTGATTGTCAATGGGTTTGGCAATAGGTTCTTCTTGTTCGGGCAACTTAAAAAAGTTGCGAAAGAAAAATGACTTGACCTCAAGTCCAGAACCCAATGCGAAGATTTTTGACTGAATGAAGCGTTTAAAATCCTTGGGTTTTTCAAACTTTTGCTGCTCCTCCACCGGAATTTGACTACCAACCCGCACCGTGATTTTGTGTGGTTCGCCACGCATCCATTGTACGATTCGCCCGCCAATACTCGGCCTGATGAACCCTGGGAAGGAAGTCTTGAGGCGTACTGGCACGACGGGGATTTCTGCGTGCATGACAGACCGCATCAGCCGGGTGAGGAATTGGTCCCGAACAGGGGTGTCGAGCGTGTTATCGGTAAAATGCAGGATGAGGCAGAGGGAATAGCCCCCTGACTTGGCTTTGTACAGTTCTTTCAGAATAGCCCTCACGTATTCTTGCCATTGCACCAGGTAATAATTGAGGTGAATGACATGTGGGGTAAGGGCAGTGTCATTGGTATTCTGTCGCTCAATGAGTTTGAACGGTATGCCACTTCGGTTGAGCAGATGAATGAGCACCAATTCGTCCACATCTTCAAGCGCTTGGTTGACGATGAAAAGCGATGGCACCTTCACAACCATGTTTTTTAAGTCACGTGCATCAGCTTCGATTTGCACATTTTTTTTTCGGAGCGCCTCTTCAATCAAGATATTGTTGTCAAAATATTCAGGCATAGTTGCTTTTTATTTGGCAAAAAAAAAAAATCCATTTCGTCAAAATTGCCCATTGCCTCAAAGTTAATTTCTGTGATTTGTTTTTAAGTTTAATTTTGCCCAAATTCAAAATAAGAAACATGAAATTTAAACACTTCTTTACGATTATTTTACTCTTCGGCACTTTCATTTGTTTTGGCCAAAATCGGGTCATGGACTTTGGAATAGAGGTGCAGGCCTACCCAACTGGCGTGATACCAGGGTTGCGTTTTGAAAAAAGCTTTTCCAAAAAAGACCTTTGGTCTGTCCGGGTTGGCTCTCAAATATTTGACCATGGCGACCAAGGCGAACATGAGAGCGAAAAGGGTTTTGGCTGGGGTGGCACTGCGGGCTACAAACACTATTTCAACCGATACTTCAGGGGCCCAAGCTTGGCAGCCCGTGTGGATTACTGGCGCAATTCCGTCGATTGGGAATCCAAAGTTGACCTAGGTGGAATAAGTAAGGGAAACTCTGAAATCCAGGTAATTCAACCAACTGTTGAATTTGGCTGGGCATTTTTGGTGGGTGAAAACATGGTAATCACGCCCACGGCAGCCTTTGGTTTTGAAATAAATGTAAAAACCGTCGGTGAAAAAACCGGCGAAGGAGCAATCCTCCTAGTTGGATTGAATGCTGCTTATCGGATTCAATAAAATGGGCTAACTCAAGTTGTGGAAAACGCAACTTGAGTTATTCGATTTTTGCGAGAACAGTTTCGCCATCAATGACTATTTGTCCAGTGGAAACGGTTGGTTTGGTGACCTCGGGCAAAATTAGACCGACTTGGCTGCCCAATTTTATCAACCCAATCACCTCCCCTGCTACAACGTCCTGTTGGGGTTCCACAAAATCCTCAATTCTCCTGGCTACAAGGCCAGCAACTTGAATTACCTTGTAACGTAGGCCAGCTTTTGTTTCAAACAGCAGGTCGTTGCGCTCATTTTCAAGGCGCAGCCCAAAGCGATTGGTTTGAATCAACGCATTGTTGAAGCGGCCATGGACGTAGTTGTTTTGCAAAAAACGCCCGTCCATTGGTGCTCGCTGGTAATGAACGTTCGTCACGTCCATCTCGATAGCAATAAGCCAGCCGCTGGAATCAACGTCGGAGGTCATTACCTGAACTACGCCTGCGTCCTTCTCCCAAGCCAGCGAATCGGAAGTCCAATGCAGCACGGCCACCACTTCGCCATTGGCGGGGCTGACAAATGCTGAACTGTCAATCGGTGTATTACGGATAGGAAGCCGAAGGAACCAAAATTGGTAGTAGGCAATCAGGACCATAACCAGAATCCCGGTGGCGAGAAACAGTTTGGTCAACAGTTTTTTTGAATTTATTTTCTTCATTTTAATGTTTGAAAACGCTGTGCTGCAAAGAAAACCAGGTTACTTGGAACCAATCCAATCTGCGAGGTTTTATTAAAAAAACATTGAAGCACTTTGAAAAACTAAAAAAGCCAATATCTTTGCGCTCGCTTTCAGCAAAAGGTTGAAAGATTGGCCAGGTGCGGTAGCTCAGTCGGTAGAGCAATGGACTGAAAATCCATGTGTCGGGGGTTCAAATCCCTCTCGCACCACTTCAAAACCCCTTTTGAGTTCGCTCGGAAGGGGTTTACTTTTTTATCTGCTTTTCTTTTCTCAAGATTTTAAGCCGTTCAGAAAATCCACCGCTGTAAGCCGCTTCCGGCCTTGCAATTGCAGCTCCAGCAAATGGACAAAACCATCGGCAGTAGCTACTTTCAAGCGCTTTTTGCCATCGGTCACAAATTGGCCAATTGGAAAACTATGCGAAACCGCCTCTTTTTGAGTCCTGAAAACCTTCAGCTCAACACCCTGTACCTTTTCCCAACTGCCCGGATGCCAGGGCGTTCCGTCTTCGAGTGTGAGCGGCATGGCCACTATTTTCCAAGCGCCGGGAAAAGGACTCAGCCCCCGCACAAAATTGTGGACTTCTGAGGCTGATTTCCCAAAATCAATCTCACAGGTCTCATGGAAAATCTTTGGGGCATGGCAGGCCTGAGCATCATCTTGCTTCTGCAAAACATAATCCTCTTTCCCGATAGCCTGCACGGTTTTAAGTACCAAGCCAGCGCCAAGTTGCATCATCCGGTCGTGGACTTCCCCTGCCGTTTCATCCTCGCCGATGGGCATTTTTTCCTGAAAAAGCAGGTCGCCCGTGTCAATTTCATGGCGCAGAAAAAAAGTAGTGACGCCAGTTTCCTGCTCTCCGTTGATGATCGCCCAGTTGATGGGCGCAGCGCCCCGATACTTCGGCAGCAGCGAACCGTGCAAGTTGAAAGTCCCGATTTTGGGCATTGTCCACACCGCCTCCGGCAGCATACGGAACGCCACAACGACCTGTAAATCAGCTTGGTAGCTTCGCAATTGTTCCAAAAAATCCGGCGAACGGAGTTTCTCCGGTTGCAGCACGGGAATGCCACGGCTAACGGCACATTTTTTCACCGCCGACTCCAGCAGCGTCTTGCCACCCCGTCCGCCGAGCTTGTCGGTGGCCGTGATGACGGCCACAACATCGTAGCCATTGTCCAGTAAGATTTCGAGGGAAGGCACCGCAAAATCGGGCGTGCCCATGAAGATGATTTTCATGTTGACGATTATTCCTTTTTCAAAAGCAGTTTTTCGGAAATGCCGCCCCTGTTCATGTCAAAAGCAAGTGAGTCGGCAGTCAGTTTGATGATTTTCACCATGATTTCTTGCTGGCCTTCGGCATGAGTGTAAAGCTTGTCGCCATCCACCCGAAAGCTGCCAGCTTCCTCCCTAGCTCCCAAAACGGCCTTGTAATTGTTGTCGGTAAACGTGAATTTCACGCCAGCCGCATCCCGTCCATCTGGCTTGTTTTCAACCGTCCACTGAACGCCCTGCCAGCTCCCTTGAAGCGCCTGCTGATAACCCAGGTCTTTGGCGCAGCCAGCTAGTAAAAGCAATCCGAGGGCAAAAATGTTTAGATATTTCATTGGTGAAATAGTTTTGTAAAAATGAATTCAGCACTTGAAAATTCAATAAAGCAACATTAGCGCAATTCTAGCGAATCGAAGCAAATTGAGGCCAGTTTTCAAATTTTTACCAAAAAAAGACTTTGTTACGAAGGCTTGCGAAAACAAAACCCTGATAAGTTCGCTTACAATGAGCCAATTTCTATTTCGCAATAAGACCTTTTTCCTTGCTTTAGCCTTTCTTTGTACCGATGAAAAATCTGTTGATTCCAAGCCTGTTTCTATTGAATTTCTGGTCGGCCTTCGGCCAATGTGACCCTCATTTTGACCCGCCAAAAAGTAGCCGACCGACCAGCTACGTGATGGACGTGCAGTACGACCTACCCACGAAGTCGGTAAAGTCCACTGGGCAGGTGATTTTCAAAAACAATTCGCCAGTGCCGGTCACTGAACTCCAGTTTTACATGTACCTCAACTCGTTCAAAAACATGGGCAGCACCTTTCTCAAAGGCAGCGGCGGCAATATTTTTGACCAAAATATCGGGAGCCGAGGCGCAGATACTTGGGGCTGGATTCGGGTAGATGATATTGCGGAGCAAAACGGTGCAAACCTCACGCAATCAATGCGCTATATCCAATTGGATGACGGGAACGCTGAGGACCAATCTGTACTTTCCGTGACGCTCCAACGGCCAGTACAGCCTGGTGAGACCGCCGTTTTTGATCTAAAATTTTCAGCGAAACTGCCAAAGCTCATCGCTCGTGCTGGGTGGAGCAAGGACGACTATGCCCTCTGGGTGCATTGGTTCCCGCAGTTGGGCGTTTGGGAAGAAAGCCCAGCGGGCGACTGGCGGTGGAACTGCCACCAGTTCTTCCGAACTACAGAGTTTTTCGGCGATTTCGGCACCTACGAGGTGACCATCACTGCCCCTGACAAGCTCGTAATTGGCGCTTCCGGCTGCATGGTGAGCGAGGAAAAACTGGCCAACAACCTCGTCCGCCGCCGATACTTAGCGGAGGATGTAATTGATTTCGCTTGGGTGGCTTATCCTGGGTTCTTGGTTTTTGAGGATAAATGGCAGCACGTGAACATCCGGTTGCTCATTCCCCCAGAGCACGCCATGCACTCCTACCGGTTCATCACCGCTGTAAAACAGTCACTGGAATACATGACAGCGCATGTAGGCCCCTACCCTTTTTCCAGTATCACCATGGCCGACCCGCCGTTTCACGGACTGCGAAGCGGCATGATGGAGTACCCGACATTCATCACGTTGGGTTCGTTTTACGGCTGGCCGAAAGGCATCCGCTCAGTGGAATCGTTGGCGGTTCATGAGTTTGTCCACCAGTATTTTATGATGATGCTGGCCAGTAACGAGAAGGAGGAAGCTTGGCTGGACGAGGGTTTTGTGACTTACTACGAAGACCGCATCATTGACCATTTTTATGGCAAAAAGACAGGTTACATTGACTTTCTTGGTTACAAAATGGGGAACCAAGAGCTAAGCCGGAACGAGTACACTGGCATGAAAAACCAGAAGGAGGACTACGCAGACAAGCCCGGCTGGACCTTCGATGGGCGGCACAAAGGCATCGTTTATAGCAAAACCGCCACCATGCTCCAGACCCTGCAAGCCGTTTATGGCGACAAAGCGATGGATGAACTGATGCGCACCTATTTTGAGCGATGGAAGTTCAAGCACCCTCGGGGCAAGGACTTTTTTGAAGTGGCAAACGAATGGGCCGCCAAGTACCCAAGTAACCCATTTGGGACAAATTTGGATTGGCTCTTCAAGGGTGTCATTCAAGGTACAGATGTTTGCGACTACGCTGTTTCCGAGATATTCAATTTAGAAAATTACAGCCCCCACGGTCTTTTTGATGATGGAAAAGGGAATTTCATTTTCAAAAAAGGCGAGCCCACGGGTGATTTTACCAACTCAGTAACACTTCACCGTTTGGGTGAATTGATTTACCCGGTAGAAGTGGAAATCAGGTTTGAGGATGGTTCGGTAAAAATGGAAAATTGGGACGGACAACTGCGTACCAAGATTTTCAGCTACCAAACCAAATCAAAAATCGAGTCCGTACACATTGACCCCCAGCAGAAAATCACGCTAGATATTGACCTGAACAACAACAGTATTTCGGTAAAACCGAAGGATTCGGTGCTGTGGAAATTCACGTTGAAGGCAGTATTCTGGATGCAAAATTTGATGCAGACCGTAAGTTTTTTGGTGTAGGAACATGGAGCAAACAACAATGAAAAACAACTTAAGAATAGCCTTCATTTCAGGGTTTCGCCATTGGAGAATCGTGCTGTTGGTCTATCTGCTGCAACTGCTGCTGGCCATCCCACTGGCCATGCAAGTCTGGCACGTACTGGAGGCCAGCATCGGCAGCTCACTGGAAATCAACAAGTTGTTGCCCGGATACGACCACACCGTCATCTCCGACTTCCTGAAAGTGCATGGCGGAAGCATCACGCCGCTCATCGGGCAACTACGGTGGGCGCTGGTAGTTTGGGCGTTGGCCAGTGTGTTCATCAATGGCGGGGTGTTGGCAACATTGGTCAAAAAAACGCCTACTTGGCTGGCCTTCTGGACGGAGGGAGCCACCTATTTTGGCAAGTTTTTGAAAATAGCGGTCGTCTTTTTTGTGCTTTTCCTGATATGGACTGGCGCCACTCTCCTACCCTTTCTCGCCAATCTGCAGATGAACCTCGAATCGATGGCCTCTGAAAAAACGGTGTTGGGCTATGCGTTTGTGCTACTGGTTGGTTGGTTTATCGGGTTAATTTACCTTAACAATTCGGCCATCATTGCAAAAACGGCCATCATTGAAGAGGGTATGAGCACTTTTCAGGGCATCAAAAAAGGATTGATTTTCAACTTCCGGCATTTTTTCAAAACGGCTGGTATCTTCTTGATTTTCAGTGCTTTACAATTGTTGTCCTTGGCGCTTTACTGGTGGCTGGAGGGGAAATCTGGGATGGTGACAGCGGGACTGGTGGTGGTGTTTTTTTTGGTGCAACAGGGGTTGGTTTTGGTGCGAGTGATGGGGAGGGTGATGGTGATGGCGGGTATTTCAATTTTCTACACCACCGGCCAAACCGTCAACCCAATCAACAGCCCACAACAAACATAAAGGAACACCTTGTCCGCCAAATGTAAGGGTCGGTCAGGAGCAGTTTCTGATGGCTCGAACATCACGATGATGATTTTGAAATAATAGTAAATGGCCAACAACGAGGCCAAGATACCCACCACCACCAGCCAGCCTTGACCTGCTGCTGAAGCAGCAGCTAACACCCGGTATTTTGCGATAAAACCCGCCAGCGGCGGGATTCCTGCCATGGAAAGCATGGCCATGATGACGGCCACTGCTGCCAGTTGATTGGTGTGCAACAAGCCTTTAAAGTCCTGAATATCAGCCACTTCGTTGCGCAAATACCACAGCACCCTGAAGGCCGTGAGGCTGGCAATACCGTACACCAAGGCGTAGTAAGCCAACAGGTTCTCAGCGCCTTTATCTTGGCAGAAAATGCCCATCAGCATGAAACCAGTGTGCGAAATACTTGAATAAGCCATTAGGCGCTTCACGTTTTTTTGCGAAGCAGCCACAAAATTGGCGAACATGAGCGTCAGGAAACAAAGGCCATACACCGCCCAAGCCACCGTTTGCGGAATCGCCCCCTGAAAGGCTTGGAAAAACTTCAACAAGGCAGCAAATGCAGCCACTTTCACCACCGTAACCATGTAGGCAGTGACTGGCGTGGGTGAACCTTCGTAAACATCAGGAGCCCAAAAATGAAAAGGTGCTGCCGCTACTTTGAAGGCGAATGCCGCCACAGTCAGCACGAACCCAACCTGCAATAATGCTTGGTTTTCTCCAGTCAAGTTGGCCGTTTTTGCGCTGATTTCACCCAAATCAAAAGTGCCAGTTGCACCATAAAGCAGGGCGATGCCGAGTAAAAGGAAACAAGAAGAAAACGCTCCCAGCAGGAAATATTTAAAGGATGCTTCGTTGCCTTTTACGTCGGTTTTGTTGCTGCCTGCCAGTACATAAATGGGGATGGACAGGATTTCGACGCCCAGAAAAAGCATGGCCAAATTGGTGTAGGAAACCATGCAGGCCGCTCCGGCAAAGGAGAACATGGCCAGTGCAAAATAGTCCGTGGTGGTTTTTTCATCCTCAAAAAACCGACGAAAACCCCAGAGCCACAAGATGCCCAAGCCACACAGCACCATCAAGAATTTGCTGGAAAATGGGTTGAGTTCAGCCATGCCGTACACCGATTCTACCGTATCCAAATGCGTATAACTGAGTAGCATAACAGCCAACATCGCCACGATGGCCATCGGCAACAGCATTTTCCGAAGGTTCAAAAACTCGGAAACGAGGGCTGCGACGCCCGTTAGGGAAAGTATGATTATTTCGGTCATTTCAAAAGTTCAATCCTTGAATAAGCTCCATTACGGACTTCTCCGATATGCTCAAAACAGGCTTTGGGTAAACCCCCAAACCAACGATGAACACGCAGACTACCAGTAGGAGCAAGGTTTCTTGCCGGGTCTGTTTTTTATAGTTCAGTGCTTCGTCTTTCACCTCGCCGAGCATCATTTTTTGGAAAGAACGGAACATATAAACCACGCCAAGTACGATGCTCAATCCGGCCAATGCACCTAAAACTTGGTTGTACTGAAAAAGCCCGATGATGAGCAAAAACTCGCCCACAAAACCATTGGTAAATGGCAAGGCAACTACGCTCAAAACGATGATGAGAAACATAAAACCAAGCAGCGGGTCAATGGAGCGGAGGCCACCGAGTTTGTCCATATCGGAAGTGCCGGTGCGGGTCACGATGATGTCATAGACGAAGAATAGCCCGACGGTGTTGATGCCGTGGCTCAACATCTCGACCAAACCGCCCTGCACACCCTGCACATTTGCCGAAAGCAAACCCGCCGAAATCAAGCCGACGTGGGCGATGGAAGCAAAAGCTATCAATCGCTTGTAATCCTTCTGAACGATGGAGATGAAAGAGGCGTACAAGATGCTCACCACGGACAAACCAACCGCCCAAATACCGTACTCTGCTACACCTTGCGGCACGACGGGAATCAGCCAGCGGATAATGCCGTAAGTCGCCATTTTCAGCATGATGCCCGAGAGCAGCATAGCACCCGGTGTTGGGGCGATGTAGTAAGTTTCCGGTTGCCAGGTATGCAATGGGAAAATGGGCATTTTAATGGCAAATGCGAGGAAAATTCCTGCAAAAACCAGCCCTTGTTCCGTCACAGGCAGGCTGCGGCCCGCTTCGTACATGGCTTGCAGCGCAAAGGTTTTATCTGGCGTATGCTGGTACAAATAGATGAAGGCAAACAGCATGAACAAGCTGCCCACCATGGTGTAAAGGAAAAATTTCAGGGTGATGCGTTGGCGTCCTTCACCGCCCCATTTTAGACAAATAAAGTAAATGGGGATAAGCGCTATTTCCCAAAAAATGTAAAACAAAAAGCCGTCGGCTGCGATGAAACTGCCTGCCATGGCAAAGTCCATCAGCATCATCAGCGCATAAAGCACATGGCGGTCTGGGTAATCCCGATTGTAGGAGGCGTAGATGATCATCGGCATGACGATGGCCGAAAGGATGGTCAACATCAGGCTGATGCCATCCAACATCAGGCTAAAACTGACGCCCAACTGCGGTATCCACGGCATGGAAAAGTAGATGGTCTCTTGTCTGGTTGTGTTGTAGGTGTACAGCAAAAACAGCACAAAAGCCCCATTCAGCAAGGAGCCGCCGAGGGCCACATGCTTGGCATTATTACCCGAGAAATAGGTAAGAACAGCCGTCAGCAAAGGAATAAGAAGTAAGATTAAAAGCAGCATTTATTTCTTGGTTGATAAAGGTTGATTAGGTTGATATAAAACTGATGATCAACCTGTTCCTTCCTTTTTTAACCCATCAAATTAGTATAGCTATCATGGCCGCAACCGCCAAAACGAACACCACCACGTAGTGCTCCAGTTGACCGGATTGCAGCTTTCGCAATTGGCTACTGACTGCGGAAACACTCGTGCCCACGGAATTGACGAAAAAGTCAATCACCTTGTTTTCCACCACGTTTTCAAGCATCCCGGCAAACTTGTCGTTGGCTTGCACGATATATTTTCTGTAAAATTCATCAATGAAAAAACGGCCAGCAATCAGTCGGGAAGCGCCGGTTAGTTCCTCCGTGTCCCTCACGGGGCGAACTCGTTTTTTGACATAAATCAAAAATGCGTAGTAGATAGCGCCGATAATCAACAGCGTTGTAATGGTCATTGTCAAAAGCTCGCTGGCCAAGCTTCCATGCAGCTCAAAAGTGCCCAACACGGGCGCTAGAAAAGTGTCAAAACTTTTGTGAATACCCACTGCATGTCCCACTGCATGAGGGATGCCTACCCAACCGCCAATGATGGACATCACTGCTAACAAAACGAGCGGAATGGTCATCAAAGCCGGAGATTCATGCAGGTGTTGGCGTTGTTTTTCCGAGCCTCGGAACTCGCCAAAGAACGTCAGGAACAACACCCGGAACATGTAAAATGCGGTCATCAGCGAAACACCAAAACCGAGCACAAAAAATATCGGAGCAGACTCCATCGCAGAAGCGAGGATTTGGTCTTTGCTGAAAAAACCTGCCAAAGGTGGGATGCCAGAAATGGCCAAGCTGCCGATGAGGAACGTGTGATAGGTAATGGGCAAATGCCTCCGAAGCCCACCCATCTTACGGATGTCTTGCTCGCCGCTCATGGCATGGATGACGCTACCGGAGCCGAGAAAAAGCAGTGCTTTGAAAAACGCATGGGTGACCACATGGAAAATAGCTGCCGTGTAAGCCCCCAATCCCAACGCCATGAACATAAGGCCCAATTGGCTGACGGTGGAATAGGCCAGCACTTTTTTAATATCAGTTTGCAAAAGGCCGATGGCTGCTCCGAGCAATGCCGTAGTTGTACCGATAATGGTCACCAGCATTGAAATATCAGGGGTCAGGGCAAAAAGCTCGTTGGTCCTAGCGATGAGGTAAATGCCAGCCGTCACCATTGTAGCTGCATGGATGAGCGCCGAAACGGGTGTCGGGGCAGCCATCGCATCGGGCAGCCAGGTGAACAACGGGATTTGGGCGCTCTTGCCCACTGCCGCAAGCACAAGGCAGCCCGCTATCAAGCTCAACAATCCAGGCGACAACTGCTGAAGCACAGGCAATTTATCCCCCATGAACAGCTCGTGGTACTCCAAACTGCCGACATTTACGAAGAGCAAACACATGGCCATCAAGAAGCCAAAGTCGCCAATCCGGTTCATCAAGAAGGCTTTTTTGGCGGCATCGTTGTTTTTCATGTCCTTGTGCCAAAAGCTGATAAGCATAAAGGAACAGAACCCCACACCTTCCCAGCCGATGAAAGTAATCAAGAAACTATCGGCCATGACCAGCACCAACATGAAGAAAACAAACAGGTTGAGGTAGGCAAAAAATCGGCGAAAACCGTCGTCCTCCCACATATAACCCGCTGAGTACACATGAATTAGGAAGCCAACGCCTGTGATAAACATCAGGAAGACGGCGGTCAGCCTGTCCACCAGAAAATTGAAAAGTGAGCTGAAAGTGCCGCTGGAAATCCATTCGTACACGTTTACCACTGCCATGTGCGGATTGTTGAGCTGGTCGTAGAAGATGATTGCAGCGCAGACAAACGACGTGAACACACCGAGGCAAGCCACCACGGCAGTCATGGTCTTGGACAGCCAACGGTTAAACGTGAGAATCACCAGGAAACTGATGAGCGGTGCGAAGGCGGCTATTTTTATGATTAAATCCAAAATGGAGATTGGTGATTGGAGATTGGTGATTGGTGACTGGCTTGGGCATCCCCAATCACCAGTCACCAATCACTAATCACCACTTTAAACGGCTTAAAATTGAAGTGTCGGTTGATTGAAGGTTTCTAAAAATCATCATCAAAATGGCCAAGCCAACCGCTACTTCCGCTGCTGCGACTGCCATGATGAAAAAGACAAAAACTTGCCCCTGCGCTTGTCCCCAAACGGTGGAAAAAGCAACCATCAGCAAGTTCACCGCATTCAGCATCAGCTCGATGCACATGAATTTCCGAATGGCATTCCGAAGGAACATCACCCCGAATGCACCGATGCAAAACAGGATGGCGGAAAGGATTAGGTAGTAATTTATTGGCATGGCTTATTGAGGTATGAGGTATTGAGGTATGAGGTATGTACAAGCATACCTCAGACCTCAATACCTCAGACCTGATTTACTTTTTTACTTAAAAGCACCGCCCCTACCATCGCTGACAGGAAAAGCAGTGCAGATATTTCAAACGGCAACAGAAACTCATTGAAGAGGCTGTGGCCGAGGCTTTCGACCGTTCCAATTTCAGTAGCACGATTAACTGTGGCGCTCAAATCGGCCTGTTTACCTGCCACCGTAAGCACCAACAGGAGCAATCCGGCGGAAACAGCGGAAACGAATTTGAAAAAATTACGCTTTTTGGCGCCTGATTCATCGTGCAAATTGACCATCATGATGATGTAGAGAAAAAGCACCATGATGGCACCTGCGTACACGATGATGTGCACTGCTGCAAGGAAATGGGCATTGAGCAAGAAGTAGTGCCCGGCGATGGCAAAAAAAGTTAGAATCAGGAAAAGGGCGCTATGGATAGGGTTTTTCACCGCCACCACCAACATGGCGCAAAGCACCGCAACCGCTGATAGGAACCAAAAAAGTATTTCTGAAATTGGCATTTCATATTGTTTGAGGATTTGAAGATTTGAGGATTCGATAAGCCCTTCGTCGAATCCTCAAATCCTCAAATCTCCATATCCTCAATTGTCTGGTTATGCAGGTGAAACTTGTCCTTCTTAAATTCCAAAACAGCGGGCGTTTGACGGATAGAAACATCCACCGGATTCTCCATCGTTTCCACCAACTTGTCTTTGCCGAAGACGAAACCATTGCGCCCGTAATTGCTTGGAATCAAGCGGTCAGTCAGAAAAATCGCCTCCTTTGGGCAAGCCTCCTCGCAGAGTCCACAGAAGATGCAGCGCAGCATGTTGATTTCGTAAACGGCGGCGTACTTCTCCTCCCGGTACAGGTTTTCTTCACCTTTTTTACGTTCAGCGGCGGTCATCGTGATGGCCTCAGCTGGACATGCCACAGCGCAAAGTCCGCAAGCGGTGCATCGCTCGGCACCTGCTTCGTCCCTTTTGAGGACGTGATGGCCTCTGTACACAGGCGCTATCGGGCGCAATTGCTCCGGATACTGCACCGTGGCGCTTTTCTTGAAAATATGGCGGAAGGTGATGGACAAACCGCCAGCAATGGCAGGGAGATACATCCGCTCGGCGAGCGTCATCTCCTTTTTTTCCATCACTTTGCTTCTGTTCGTTAGCATAATATCATCATTTGACTATCCAATCCGCAACCCATTCGTCACCTGCCTTTCGGGCTGCAAAAGTGTCACTTCTTTTTCATCTCCAACTACTCCGAGCACCAAACATTCGGACATAAAATTGGCGATTTGCTTCGGGGGAAAATTGGTGACGGCAATCACCTGTTTTCCCACCAGGTTTTCTTTTTGGTACAACTTGGTGATTTGGGCAGAACTGCGTTTTACCCCAAATTCACCAAAGTCAATGGTCAATTGGTAGGCGGGCTGTTTTGCCTTCGGAAAATCCTCAGCAGCGATGATGGTGCCTACCCGCATTTCTACTTTTTCAAAATCAGTCCAGGTTATCATCTTTAGTTTTTCTTGTTGGCTACACCAATTAAAAATTCACTGCTTGCACCTCCGTTCAGGTATTTATGAAACAGAATCTTCCGGTTCTTTGGCAAATTCAGCTCCCTATTACTGAAAATCTCACAGGCCGTTTTTTCAATTTGCAAGGGCGCTTCCACGCCAAAAATTTCTATGGCCAATGAAGTAGCTGTTTTTTCCCGAAAGAAAACTTCATGCTCGAGACTGTCTCCGACCATTTCATTTACCAAATTCGTCAATTCAGCCAGCTGTGCCAAATCCTCTGCTTGGTAGTCCTTGAAGGAGGTTTTACTCAACTCTTCTAGTTCTTTATCAGACAACAAGCGACCGCATTTGAAGCTTGACTGATTGGCTTTATTGACACAACCTGCCATTGAAATAGCCGTCAGTGCAAGAAAGATGAAGCTTGTTCTGATTTTCATTTAGCTTAATTTCCCGGTGAAATACATCACCATCCCGGTTATGAAAATATTCAGCAACGACAGCGGCAGCAGCACCTTCCAACCGAGGTTCATCAATTGGTCGTAGCGGAAGCGGGGCAGCGTCCAACGCACCCACATGAACAAGAAGATAAAGCAGAAAACCTTGAGGAAAAACACGCCCGTCTGCACAATAGCGAGGGCATTTTCACCCAAACCAAGTTCATGCTGAAACGGAAAATTGTACCCGCCCCAGAAGAAGCTCACCAGAATGGCCGACGAGATGAACATGTTGATGTACTCCGCAAACAGGAACAGGCCGAGTTTCATCGACGAATACTCCGTGTGATAGCCGCCGACGAGTTCCGTCTCGCATTCCGGCAGGTCGAAGGGCGCTCGGTTTGTTTCCGCAAAAGCACAAATCAGGAAAATCAGGAAGGCTAGCGGTTGGTACATCACATTGGCGAAGCCAGCGTCTTGCTGCGCAACGATTTCCCGAAGGCTCAAACTCCCGGTCATCATCACCAAAGCAATAATGGAAAAGCCCATCGCAATCTCGTAGCTAATCATCTGCGAACTGGCCCGCAACGCACCCAGCAAGGAGAACTTGTTGTTGCTCGCCCAACCGCCAATCATTATCCCATAAACCCCGATGGACATCACCCCGAACAGGTACAACACCCCGATATTGATGTCAGTGATTTGCAGCGCAAACGACTCGCCACCGATTTTCACATCACCGCCAAATGGAATGACCGCCCCAGTAATCAGTGCCGTCAGCATCGCAATACCTGGCCCGATGATGAACAGGAAGCGATTGCTCCCTTCGGGGATGAGTTCTTCTTTCGTGAACATTTTGATGCCGTCCGCCAAGGGTTGTAGCAGCCCCAGTGGTCCCGCCCTGTTCGGCCCTATCCGATCCTGCATCACGGCCGACACCTTGCGCTCTGCCCAGGTGCTGTACATCGCTATCAGCATAGTGATGCCGAAAACAGCGAGTACAAGGATAATTTTGAAAATAAGAATGGTCATTTTCTAATTGAATCAAATCATACATTATTAGGATTCAGCGCCCCCACTCCCAAGTCCACTTTATCGCCGTGTGGCAGAGAAGCACCTTCCAATTGTTTTCCTTCAAAACGCTCGCCCTCCTTGCTCTCGTAGTGGTTGGCGGAGATGACCGATTGGCGGTCAACATGCGTCACGCCGTCAATCACCCAGTCGTTGGTGTGTTTTTTCTCAAAACGGCATTCGTTGCAAATCCAGCCAGCCTCGCCGTTTTCCAGTTTGGCCACTTCATCGAATTCGTCCTTTCGAGCCGTTACCCGCAAGATTTCCTCGCCTTGGTACCAGAGGCGAACTTTGCCACAGCACTTTTCGCAGTTGCGGTGCGCCTCCACGGGCTTGGTGTACCAAACCCGGCTTTTGAAGCGGAACGTCCGGTCTGTCAATGCACCCACGGGGCAGACATCAATCACGTTGCCGGAAAAATCGTTGTCAATCGCCTTTTCGATGTACGTGGAAATCTCCGCATGGTCGCCCCGACCGATGACGCCGTGTACCCGCCCATCGGTGATTTGCTCGCAAACCTTTACACAACGGTAGCAGAGGATGCAGCGGTTCATGTGCAACTTGATGTTGTCGCCAATGTCCTCCGGCTCGAAAGTTCGGCGGCGGAATTCGCTGCGGGTGTCCAATTTGCCGTGTTCGTAGCCGAGGTCCTGCAGCTTGCACTCACCCGCTTGGTCGCAGACGGGGCAGTCGAGCGGATGATTGATGAGCAGGAACTCGGTCACGCCAGCCCTGGCCTCAATCACTTCCGGCGAGGTTTCGTTGCGCACGACCATGCCGTCCATCACCGCCGTGCGGCAGCTTGGCACCAGTTTGGGCATGGGCCGTGGGTCTTTGGCCGAGCCTTGCTCCACCTTCACGAGGCAGGTACGGCAATAGCCGCCGCTGCCCTTCAGTGAGGAATAGTAGCACATGGCTGGCGGTACGAGGTCGCCGCCAATCATGCGGGCCGCATTGAGAATCGTCGTGCCTTCTGGCACTTCGATTTGGAAATCGTCTATGGTTACTTTTGCCATTTTTCCAAAAAATCAATAAGCAGATACCGAAAACCAGATGTTTGGAAAGCCATTGTCATCAATGGCTTTTACCCATCCTTTTTCTTTCTTTATTTCAAAGTAACTGCAATCATTTTCACCCTCATCTTTAATTTCTCGCCATTCGGAGAATGTCACTTTCACCAAAGCCCATTTTCCGTTCTGCTTCAAAATTTCTAAGTGGGCGAGCTTTTTGAAATCCCAATCATTACCAGGAATACAAATTATTTTATTACCTGTTTTTGAAGGGATTGTTCTTAAATTCAAACAAGATTTTTCTATGTTGACTCCAATATTTGCTGACTCCCGAAACTTGCTGATTTCCACTGGAATTTCATGATTGAACAAGATGGACTCATAAGTCAAAAATTTTACCCCTTCATCCTCAGCTTCATTTTTACTTATCCAAAGTCCATTCTTTTCACTGTTTCCAAAAACCTTGAAATACTTATCATTGCTCCTGTCAAAGACTTTTATCAAACTTAAATCATAACCGCCCACCCATTCAAAATCATAGTTTTCTTTGAACTTTGTTAATTCGACATTATTCAAGTCCAATACCTCAAAATTGGACCAGGACCTAAAGTTTCTTCTAAGTTTTCCAAACTTTTTCCCCTTGTCGTTATAAAGCCCAATCTCTGAATCCCAAGGCAACCACAAGACTCCAACTCCCCAATTTGCTGTACCTCTTGGATACATGAAATTGCAAGGGTTTTCAACTGTAGAAAGCCCTAAGAATGTATTAATAGCCAAGAAAAGTGATAACAGACTCATTAATTGTCATTATTGATTTGCAAAATCAAATACCTTTTGTTCCCATTTTATGCTGTCTCCAACCCATTCACCCGATAATAATGCCGCACCTCCCTAATCCCCTCCGGCCTCGTCACATACTCCTCGAACTCATGCCGGAAATGCCGAATCGCTGCCGCAACGGGCCAAGCCGCTGCCTCGCCGAGCGGGCAAATCGTCTTGCCCTCGATTTTGCTTTGCACGTCCCAGAGCAGGTCAATGTCCGCCAAAGTGCCTTTGCCGTCGAGGATTTTTTGGAGGATGCGCTCCATCCAACCCGTGCCTTCCCGACAGGGGCTGCATTGGCCGCAGCTCTCGTGGTGGTAGAAACGGGCGAAGGTGAAGAGGTTTTTTACGATGCTCGTGTCCTCGTCCATGACGATGAAGCCACCGCTGCCGAGCATGGTGCCCGTTGCGAAGCCGCCATCGGCGAGGCTCTCGTAGCTCATGAGGCGAGGCTCACCGGCGGCGGTTTTCAGGATGAGGTGTTTGGGCAGGATGGGCACGGATGAACCACCCGCCACCACGGCCTTCAAGTCCTTGCCGTTGCGGATGCCGCCGCAGTACTCGTCGGAGTAGATGAACTCCTCCACCGGTACGCCGAGTTCGATTTCATAAACGCCTGGCTTGTTGATATGGCCGCTGGCCGAGATGAGCTTCGTGCCCGTGCTCTTGCCGATGCCAATGCCAGCATAGGCATCGCCGCCCATTTCGACAATGGGCACGACAGCAGCAATGGTTTCCACATTATTTACCACGGTGGGACAATCCCAAAGGCCCTTCACTGCGGGGAACGGCGGCTTGAGGCGGGGATTGCCACGCTTGCCTTCGAGGCTTTCGAGCAGGGCGGTCTCCTCGCCGCAGATGTAGGCCCCCGCTCCGATTTGCACGTAACAGTCATGGTCGAAGCCGCTGCCGAGGATGTTCTTGCCGAGCAATCCGGCGGCGTAAGCCTCGTCAATCGCCGCTTCGAGGATGCGCAGGATGTAGAAATACTCGCCCCGGATGTAGATGTACGAGGTGTTCGCCCCCAGCGCAAAGCTGCTGACAATCATGCCCTCAATCAACAGGTGCGGGATGTGCTCCATGAGGTAGCGGTCCTTGAAAGTGCCCGGCTCGCTCTCGTCGGCGTTGCAGACGAGGTAGCGGGGTACGCCTTCCGGTTTCGCCAGGAAGCTCCACTTCATGCCCGTAGGGAAACCCGCACCGCCCCGGCCTCGCAGGCCAGACTTCTTCACCTCTTCCACGATGGCATCGGGGGCCATGCCGAGCGCCTTCTTCAAGGACTCGTAGCCGCCGTGCTTCCGGTACACCTCCAAGGTGTTGATGCCGGGGATGTGATCGTTTTTAAGTAGTATTTTTTGAGACATCAAGCAGTCGCTTTTTGGTTCAAGTACCTCAGTTCATTGCACCAGAAGTTCCATTTCTGAAAAATGGGCAACGGGTTTTCCATCGTGAGCCGGGAAGCTAATTGGCTGTTTTTTATCCTGAAAAAGAAAAAATCCGGCACAGGGTTCGGCTTGCAGCCTTTCATTATTTTTTCAAAAACGGCGTTTGGCACTTGTTCGTTGGCAGCATTTGCCAATAGACCAAGCACAGCCAGTTCTCCTTCCATTTTGGTTGCTTTCAGCAATTCGGGAACGTTGATTTCCGACTTGTTTTTTATCAACCAATCCAACACCACCCAAGTCAAACGACCGGAGTGACGGCAATACTTGGTGCTTTCAGCAATGAGTTGTTCCGCTGAAATAGCTTCACCCACTGTCGGCTCAGATTGAGCGACCAGCACCGCAGCGCCGAATTGCTGCCAGTTTTGAAATAATTGATTCAGTTTGTCTTCCATCCCTGTTCTTCTAAAAAGTATTGAATTTTCTGCGCCCAATCGGGTCGAAACTGTGCTATCCGCTCCATGTTGCCCAACAGCCGCCTTCGCTGCAAATCGTTGACTTGTGGCAACAAAACCTCGATGTCTTCCAAGTCCTGTTCCCGCAAGGCGATGATTTTCATAGCCAACTGCTCTGCCAAGCCAAGGGCGTAGATTTTCAAATTGTCCAACTCGATGTCCAACAAGCTGAGATAGTTTTGAAAATCTGGCGGCAAAATATGGCTGAAACCCTTCACTCCATCATTCAACCAATCTTCGTCCAAGTTCAGTTTCGCCGCCACCTTTTTGGCTGCGGTTTTCACCATTGCTGAACTTTCTGGGTCAATGATTACGTCCACATCCATCGTGGCCCGGAAAGCCCCGAAATGAACAATCATCGCCGCCCCGCCAACCATGACGATGTTGCAGGGCTTGGAAACTTCTTTGTCCAATTCTTGCAAGGCGTGGATGAGGGTGGATTTGTCCATTATGAATTGGTTTACAAAAACTCCACTTCTTTTAAAATTTTCGGACCAATGTATTGGCTCAAACCGTTCTCCGTCACTACTTCCACCTTTCGTCCCTCAAAGAGTTCATCCATCAGGAAACACAACCCCATGAAATTGTCGAAGGTCTCCATCTCCGGCTCAAACTCCACGTAGAGGTCAATGTCGCTCTCCGCCCGCTCTTCCCGACGCACGAAGGAGCCGAACAGCCCGATTTGCTTCACGCCAAAGCCCCGAATCTCGCTGCGGTGCTGGGCGAGGGTTTGGAGGATGGTGGATTTTGTGATGAGTTGCATTTTAAGTTTCTTCTTTTGCGACACTCTCAAATCGCAGACTTGGAAGAACTGGGTAAATTAAAGCTTATGTTTGCCAATCAATGGTTGAAGTTTTTTAGCTAACTTATATTCCAACAAAGGCATTAGTGCATCCATATCTGAATTAAACTCAAAAATATGCACCCGTAATTGTAATGAAAGCATCCTTGCCCAGTGATAAATCTGAAGTCCATGTTTACGTGAGTTTTTATGGTAACCCAAATGCACAATTAACCTCGCCCAAAAACATCTTGCTCTGCCCACGTATAAAATTGAAGACTCCAGGTTTAGACTTTTTTTTATAGCTGGGATTGGTCTACTACCCTCAAAATTTCTATAATTTCTTATTTCTTCAAGAATTTTAAGTTTGTCTGTTTTTGATACTATTTCAAAATAATACAATACTGGGTCCTTTATATTCATCAACCTTTTGAATTCTTCTTCTATCTCACAAATATTTCCAGCACTGCCGCCGTAGGTGTAATCTTTCAAATCAGAGCAATCAATTTCATATGGCTGATGCTCTTTGATAGTATTTGAAACCTGTTTTAATAATAAAGCTGCTGATTTCTCACACACATTCTTGATAAAATCAGTTTGACTTTGATTCATTTTGATTGAATTTTTTGATGAATTCATTTAGCAATACCGACTTCTATTTTCCGACTTCTCCCACTCCTCCACCACCGCATCCACCTTCTCCAGCGTCAGGTTCTCGTGGAAGTCCGCCCCAATCATCATCATCGGAGCCGTTCCGCAAGAGCCGAGGCATTCGACGGTCTTGAGGGTGAACTTGCCATCGGGGGTGGTTTGGCCTTTTTTGATGCCGAGTTTTTGCTCCAGGTGCTTCACGATGTCCTCCGCACCCAGCAGCCAGCAGGAGCTGGTGTGGCATACCTCGATGAGGCATTTGCCGACCGGCTTCAGGTTGAACATGCTGTAAAACGAGGCCACTTCGTACACCTCGATGGGCTGGATGTCGAGCAGCGAGGCCACGTAGTCCATCACCGGGGCGCTCAGCCAGCCATCGAACTCGGCCTGTGCGAGGTGCAGCACGGGGAGGAGCGCTGACTTCTGGCGGCCAGTTGGGTAGCGGCGGATGATTTTTTGCACCAACGCCAGGGTTTCGTCTGAGAATTTAATGTCGTTCATTTTATAGTTTAGGAGGTTTAGAAGGTTTAGAAGGTTTAGTTGGGGGCCTGCTAAACCCACTAAACTTTCTAAACCCTCTAAACCCTTTTAAGCATCCAACTCCCCCGCTATCACATTCATGCTACTCATCGTCAAAATCGCATCGCTCAGCATCGAACCCTTAATCATCTCAGGATAAGCCTGGTAGTAGATGAAGCAAGGCCGACGGAAATGCAAGCGGAACGGCGTCCGTCCCCCATCGCTGATGAGGTAAAAACCAAGCTCGCCATTGCCACCTTCGACGGCGTGATAGACCTCGCCCTTTGGCACGTCCATCTCGCCCATCACGATTTTGAACTGGTAAATCAGCGCCTCCATTTTCGAATATACCTCCTCTTTCGGCGGCAAATAGAAAGCAGGCACATCGGCATGAATGGCGCCGTCCGGCATGTTCTTCATCGCCTGTTCGATGATGCCGAGGCTCTGTTTCATTTCTTCGAGGCGCACCATGAAGCGGTCGTAGGTGTCGCCGTTGGTGCCTACGGGGATTTGGAAATCGAAATCCTCGTAGCTGCTGTAAGGGTTCATCACCCGCACGTCATAGTCCACGCCAGCGGCACGGAGATTCGGACCAGTAAAACCGTAGGCCAATGCCCGTTCTGCGCTTATCGCCCCAACGTTGATGGTGCGGTCCATGAAGATGCGGTTGCGGAGCAAGAGGTTCTCGAACTCCTGCAGTTTTTCGGGAAAATGCTGTACGAAATATTCCAGTTTCTCCCAAGCTTTTGGGGAGAAATCACGCTCCATACCGCCGATGCGGCCTGTGTTGGTCGTGAGCCTTGCGCCGCAGACCTCCTCGAAAATCTCGTAGATATGCTCCCGCTCCTGGAAGATGTAAAGGAAGCCGGAAAGCGCCCCAGTGTCCACCCCGATGACCGAGTCGCAGATGATATGGTCGGCGATGCGGGCCAGTTCCATGATGATGACCCGGATGTACTGCGCCCGTTTGGGCACTTCGCAGCCGATGAGCTTCTCGACAGTCATGTGCCAGCCCATGTTGTTGATGGGGGCGGAGCAGTAGTTGAGACGGTCAGTGATAGGGGCGATTTGGTTGTAAGGCCTCCGCTCGGCCAGTTTCTCGAAAGCCCGGTGGATGTACCCGATGGTCGGCTCGTTGGACACGATGATTTCCCCGTCCATTTTTAGGACGTTCTGGAAAATACCGTGCGTGGCGGGGTGCGTTGGACCGAGGTTCAGCGTGGTGTATTCCTTTTCGGGCGTCAATATGTTTTGATTCTCAATCATTATTATCAATTCACTTTGGTCAAACGTCGGAGGGATTTAATACCCTTCCGACTGTTGCCGCATCACCTTCCAAACTTGGCGTCGTCTTTATCGTGTTTCCCCAAATCCTCCAACGGGTACTGCTTGCGCAATGGGTGGTAATTCATCTCGTCCATGTTCAGGATGCGGCGCAGGTCGGGGTGGCCGACGAAATTGAAACCGAAGAAATCGTACTCCTGCCGCTCCATCCAATTGGCAGTTGGCCAAAGGTTAGAGACAGTTGGCACATCTAGGTCGGATTCCGGCATGTAGGTTTTGATGCGCAAACGCCTGTTTTGGTGCATGTTGTGCAATTGGTACATCATGCCGAACTCGCCGCCTTCGTAGCCAGGGATGTGCAGTCCGCAAAGCGTGGTCAGGAAGGCGAAGCCCATGTCTGAGTCGCTTTTCAGAAAAGTCAACACCTCGATGAGGTTTTGCTTCGCAATGACGACGACCGGGAGGTCGTAGGCTTGCTCGACGTGGAGGATACCGTCGTCGAACCGTTGGCTAAGTTTTTCAACCACTTCCTCCATCCAGGGAATTTCTATTTCAGCTATTTTCATCATTTATTCCAAACCGTAAATTGCTTGCGTTTCTTTGTATTCAGCGGAATGCCTACGGCGCAGGCTTTCGTTTTTCGCCAATTCTTGAATCTTCAAAATGCCATCCAGCACCTGCTCGGGGCGGGGCGGACAGCCGGGAATGTACACATCCACGGGGATGATGCGGTCAATGCCCTGCAAGACCGAATAGGTATCGAAAATGCCGCCGCTGCTGGCGCAGGCGCCCATCGAGAGTACCCATTTTGGCTCGGCCATTTGCTCGTAAACTTGACGAAGCACCGGCCCCATTTTCTTCGCAATGGTGCCCATCACCATCAGCAAATCGGCCTGACGGGCGGAGAAGCTGAGGCGCTCGGCACCAAAGCGGCCAAGGTCGTAGTGGCTGGCCATCGTTGCCATGAACTCAATGCCGCAGCAGGAGGTGGCAAATGGCAATGGCCACAGTGAATTGGCACGGGCGAGGCCCACTACTTTGTCGAGCGAGGTAGCGAAAAAGCCAGTGCCTTCGAGGCCGGGCGGGGTATTTTCTGGTCGGATGTCAATATTCATTGCGGATTTCGGATTGTTGATTGCGGATTGGGATTCCAGCCATTTAAATATCAATTAGGTATTCCAAAAGCAATCAGGTAATTCGCATTTTAATTTAATCAGCTGCAGATTTGAGCCAGCGAGGTTCGGCAACCAATCCCGAGGTGTCGGGACAAGTTCCGAAATCCGCAATCCCAAATCCACAATTGAATCATTCCCATTTCAGCGCCCCCTTCTTAAAGATATACATCAAGCCAACGAAAAGAACTGCCATGAAGGTAAACATTTCGAGCAAGCCCTTAACACCCAATTCCTTAAAATTGACCGCCCAAGGGTACATGAATATGACTTCCACATCGAATAGGACAAAGAGGATAGCCACTAGGAAGTATTTGATGGACACCGGCGAACGTGCATCTCCTACTGACTCGATGCCGCATTCAAATGCTTCGTCTTTGACAACGGTCTTGCGCTTTGGGCCCAGTAAATGAGTAGCTAGTAGCGTTATAACTACGAAGCTGAGCGCAACCGCAAATACCATCAGAATGGGAAAATATGGATTCATGTCTTCAATTTGAGCGGCAAAAGTAGGTACAAAAAATATTCTTTGGCTTACGAATTATTGTAAAGAAAACAATTGATTTTACTGATTTTAGTGCACTGTTCTCATGGTTTTTTGCAATTTTAGAAGGGCTTTATTCAAGCGATTTGTGGTTTGTTTTGAAAGAAATGCAAAAATTGGCAAATATTATTTTGAACATTTTTTTTCCAATTAACCACTTCAACCAAGACTGCAGGAAATTGTTTGAGTAAAACACCTTTAGTTATCAACGAATGGTTGAAGCAGTGGTTGCTTCTTTTGACAATTTTCAAGTAAAAACCAGATAGAATCCAACAGCTTTGCTTTTTTTGCATTTCAAAATACAACTTGATGCAAGTCTTTGATTTTCAACAGGAAAACAAAAACAAGGCACTGCTTCAATTCCGCCATTGGCAGATAGCCAATACCCGTGCGGTTGTTTGCATTGTTCATGGCTTGGGGGAACACATCGGCAGGTACAACCATGTTGCCCAATTTTTCTCGCTTGAAAACATTGCCACTATTGGCTTCGACCTTCAAGGTCATGGGCGCACGGTAGGCAAGCGTGGCCACACGGAAGGGCTGGAGTCCATGCTCGATGATGTTGATTTGTTGCTAAAAACAGCCCAAGACAAATATCCCGGCAAGCCAGTTTTCATTTATGGACATAGCATGGGTGGCAATGTAGTCCTGAACTATGTTTTGCGAAGAAAACCAAAAATCGCCGGGCTAATCGCAACTGCTGCTTGGATTCAACTGCCCAAGCCACCTTCCCCATTTATAGTGCTTTTTGGCAAAATCATGAATTTTATCATCCCAAAATTGACACAACCCAATGGACTGGATATCAATGAGTTGTCCAATGACCCAACAGTGGTGAAAGCCTACAAAAACGACCCGTTGGTGCATGACCGAATCTCGGTCAGGGCTGGTACTTCCCTGCTGGAAGGGGCTAGTTGGTTGGACAATTTCAGCGGAGAGATGCCCTGCCCTACCCTGCTATTGCACGGCGGGATTGACCGTATTACCAGCCCAATTGGCACGGCGGAATTTGCGAAGCGAGTCAATGGCGATGTGACGTGGAAGGAATGGGAAGGTCTGAAACATGAAATCCACAACGAGCCACAACAGGGCGAGGTGTTGGGCTTTTTGGTCGAATGGATGGAGCGGTTTATTTGAAAATTCGCATCTTTCGGCCTCTTTTAAAATATTTCAATATCAAACTAATATGGATTTAAGCAAAATTCCGAAGCTCACCATCAACAATGCAAAGGATTTCATCACCACACTACCATTAACTGTTAATCCAGATTTCTTAAAAGATGTGGACACCAATTTTCATTTTGATATTGAGGGTGATGGAGGTGGGCAGTTCAGCGTTATTGTGAAGGACAATAAAATGGAAGTCTTCGAGCATTTTGAGGGCGAGCCAAAATGCAAAGTGACCGCAAAAGAGAAGAATTTTACTGCGCTGTTGAGAGGTGAATTGAACCCCATGATGGCGGTTTTTACCGGAAAACTTAAAATCACCAACACCGCGGAAATCATGAAGTATGCAAAGCTGTTCGGCATCATTTGACGATACCGGCTTTTTAGAAAAGAACAACCGCAGCCGAAAAATGGAGATGAACCCATTTTTCGGCTATTTTTTTTGAACGATGCAACCTTTGGCTTGCTTTTTTCACCAAAAGAGAAAATTTATTTCCCCCAAGTTAAACCATTCCAAATTTTATAAGTCAACAATCAACTTGCCCTGAAAAACCAATAATTTCATAAACTAATTCTGACATGGATAGAAGAGCAACCCTTTCCAAGATGTTGGGTCGAAAAAATTCAGATGTATCGGCAGCGGCAGCCCCGTCAGCCTTGGTTTCTGGATTAGCCCCCTACACCGGGCCTTTCGGCTTCGACCAAGCGGCACACCTGCTGCGCAGAGCCACCTTCGGCGCTACCTACCAGCAAATGAAGGATGTAACAAACATGGGCCTCGATGTGGCGATGGACGAGATTTTTGCCGCACAGCCAATGCCCGACCCTCCCGTTAACCCAAACTTCACCGACGACCCGTACACACCAATTGGTGAGACATGGGTGGATAAAGCCTACAGTCCAAATATCGCTGGATTGGCGGGTTCCAGAGACCAGTCTCTAAAGTCTTGGACCCTCAATCTCATCCAAACAGAGGGTATCTCCATCCAAGAGAAAATGGTGCTTTTCTGGCACAATCATTTCCCGGTGGCCGATATCAACGACACAAGGTTCGTCTATAAATATTCGGCTTTGCTGCGGCAATTTGCTGTCGGAAACTTCAAGGATTTGACCAAAGAAATCGCCATTGACCCTGCCATGCTCCGCTACCTGAATGGCAATACCAACACCGCTGCATCGCCCAATGAGAATTTTGCCCGTGAGTTGCTGGAACTGTTCACCATCGGAAAAGGCCCCTTGGTGGGCCCAAGCGATTATACCAATTACACAGAACAGGATGTAGTAGAAATGGCAAAGGTGCTCACCGGCTGGCGTGACCGGGGGTTTAATAGCTCAAACCCAGCCATTCCTGTGGAATCATACTTCACTACCGCCCGCCACAATCAAACCACCAAACAACTGTCCTACCGCTTCAACGACATCCAAATTCCGAACATGGGCGACCAGGAATACGCCCATTTGCTTGACATCATTTTCTCAAAAGACGAGTGCGCCAAGTTCATTTGCCGCAAACTTTACCTGTGGTTTATCTATTACGACATATCCCAACAGGTGGAGGATGAGGTCATTGCGCCAATGGCGCAAATCCTAGTGGACAACGATTACGAGATTCGGCCAGCATTGGAAGCCCTTTTGCGGAGCGAACATTTCTACGATATCCTAAACGTCGGGCCGATGATAAAAAACCCAGTGGACTTCACGATGGGGGTTTTCAAAACCTTTGACATTGATTTTTCTCAAGCCAATTTGGAACAACTTTACCGTTCACTTTGGACGACATTCCGAGGGACTCTGACACCCATGCAGATGCCCTACTACGACCCACCCAGCGTGGCCGGGTGGAAGGCATACTACCAAGAGCCAGTTTTTTACCGCCATTGGATCAGTTCGGTAACATTGCCAATCCGGCAAACATATACCAATCGAGTGCTTGTTCAAGGCTTTTCAAACGCCGGTTTTACCGCCAGAGTAGATGTGCTCAAGTTCGTCGCAACGCTCGACACGCCTGAAATTGCGGACGACCTGATAGATGAATTGGTGAAAATCCTTTTCCCACAGCCCATCACCCAGTCACAACACGATTACCTAAAGGGCATCCTGCTGCCCGGCCTTCCAGATTATGAATGGAATATTGAATATGGTGACTACATCAATAATCCGAACGACATAAATTTGGCGAACGCCATAAAATCCAAATTGACAAACCTGCTTTCGGCCATGATGAGCATGCCGGAGTTTTACTTGAGTTAGCGAGTGATCGGGTGAGCGAGTGAGGGGGTGAGCATGTAACTGGCTAAACCCCTCACTCGCCACCCTCTCAAAATCTTATAAAATGAAACGGAGAAATTTTATCCAATCCGCCGGCCTCTCACTGCCCCTGCTGCTCAACGGTTTCAAGCTCCGGGCAATGCCGAAGTCTTCCATATTTTCAGCCATCTCCAGTGAAAACGACCGGGTGCTGGTGCTGATTCAGCTCAACGGCGGCAACGATGGCCTTTCCATGATAACGCCGCTCGACCAGTACGACAAGCTGGCAAATGCACGGGGTAATATCCTCATTCCGCAAGGCAGTTTGCTGGATGTTGGGTCAAATCAAGCGTTTCACCCTGGCCTGGCTGGTATCAAGTCTGTTTTTGATGAGGGTAAAATGGCGGTGGTACAGGCCGTGGGCTACCCGAACCAAAACCGCAGCCACTTCCGCAGCTCGGACATCTGGACCTCGGGTTCTCCGGCCACGGAAAATTGGACAACAGGCTGGCTGGGCCGCTACTTCCAGCAAGGGCAACCTGACTTCCCCATTGATTACCCGAATGCGGAATACCCCGACCCCTTTGCTTTGACGCTCGGTGGCAATGTGACAGAGACCTGCCAAGGCACGGCTGCCAATTTCAGCATGGCCATCAATGACCCGTTCAACCTCAATCCACTCGCAACAGGCGGCAACGACGTGCCGCCCAGCACGCCTTACGGCGACGAGTTGGCTTTCCTTCGGCAAAGCATCGAATCCACCAATGCTTACAGCGACGGCATCACGGAAGCTGCCAATAGCGCCACCAACATGGCCACCTACCCAGACGACAATAACCTGGCGCAACAATTGAAAAACGTGGCTCTGCTGATTGCTGGTGGCCTCCAAACCAAAGTATATGTCGTGAACCTCGGCGGTTTTGACACCCATGCAGGGCAGGTTGCGCTTGACCCAACGCTGGGTTCTTACCCAGCTTTGATGGAATTGTTGAGTGGCGCAGTATCGGCTTTCCAGCAAGATTTGGTGCTACTCGGCATCGAAAAACGGGTGATGACGATGACCTTTAGCGAGTTCGGGCGGCGCATCCGCTCCAACGACAGCCTCGGCACCGACCACGGCGACGCTGCACCGCTGATGCTGTTCGGTTCCTGCGTCCGCCCAGGCTTCACAGGCGAAAGCCCTGAAATACCCGACAACCCAGAAGTGCAGGAAGCAGTGGCCATGCAATACGATTTCCGCAACGTTTACGGCTCCATCCTGATGGATTGGTTCGAGGTGGAACAGGCTGATGTGCAAAACTTACTCTTCCCAGATTTTTCCTATATCCCTTTGGTGGATGGCTGCAACGTCAGCGCCACCAGTCAGTTGCCAGTGCCAGAACTGGCGTTCACCCCCTACCCCAACCCGTTCAGCGGCACGGTAAATGTTTCGTTCCAATCCGGCAACGAACACGTTCGCCTCAGCCTCTTCGACGGAGCTGGACAGGAACTTAAAGTCTTGATAAACAAGCGATTGGATGCAGGAGAGCATACCATCATATTTGACAGCGATGGCTTGGCAAGTGGCAGCTATTACTTCCACCTCCGCTTGGAAAATGGTCGGCAAAAGACGAAGTTGGTGGTGAAGGCGAGGGGGTGATTGTTAGATTGCTGAATTGTTTTATTGTTAGATTGTTGTGGTAGTTCTCACCTTGGTGTGGGTCCTGATTGCCGTCCCGCTGTGCGCCGCTTTTGTCATTGCGAAGCAAATCGTCCACGTCTCGGTTCTCGCCACAGCACTCGCCCCACTGTGCGCCGCTTTTGGCATGGTCGAAGACCACCTGCGCCGTCATGGTGTGCGTCAAGGCACTCGCAGCGGTACTCATCGCCACAGGCGATATATTTGATATAATGGTAAAACCGAGGCAGGGACAGGTTGCTTCACATAGACAAAAGCGGCGTAAATCAGAGCGTACACCGTGATACCGCAGGTGGTCTTCGACCATGCCAAAAGCGGCGACAACAAAACAGGGACAGGTTGCTTTCGCAACGACAAAAGCGGCATGAACCAGAGCTACACCGTGATGCCGCAGGTGGTCTTCGACCAAGCCAAAAGCGGCGACAACTGTGGTTTGGACAGGTTGCTTTGCAATGACAAAAGCGGCGACAACCTTGACGCACACCAAGGAGAGAACAATCTCACTATGTATTTTCCCCAAAACTTAACTCTTGATGGCGGCAAATGAACGGTGTGTTGCTGTAGCTTTGCAGCAAAATATATCAAGCGTAACAATGAATAAATTTTTCCTGCCCTCCCTTCTGTTATTGTCTGTTCAGACGCTTTTCTCGCAAAAACAATCCTATGAAGTCGCCTGTGTCGGTTTCTACAATTTGGAGAACCTGTTCGACACCATTGACAGCCCAAACACTAACGATTCCGAGTTTCTGCCAAATGGCAAACGCCACTGGACGAGCGAGGTCTATCAGGAAAAGCTCACAAACCTGGCACGGGTGGTCGAAGAACTGGGTACGGACGTGACACCCGACGGAGTCGCCATTCTCGGGGTAGCAGAGGTGGAAAACAGGCTGGTGCTGGAAGATTTTGTGAAACAAGGAAAAATTGCGGACCGCAACTACCAGATAGTGCATTTCGACTCTCCCGACGAGCGGGGCATCGACGTGGGTCTGATTTACCAACCTAAATATTTCACTGTGACGGGCAGTCGTGCCATCCCATTGATGATTTACGGTGACGATGGCGAGCGAAATTTCACGAGGGACATCCTCTATGTGAGCGGCCTGCTGGATGGCGAGCCGCTGCACGTACTAGTGAACCATTGGCCCAGCCGCCGAGGTGGAGAAGCTGTCACGCGACCCATGCGGAATGCCGCTGCCCTCGTCTGCAAAACGGTGAAAGATTCCCTGCTGGCACTAGACCCCAACGCCAAGGTCATCGTGATGGGAGACCTGAACGATGACCCGAACAGCCCCAGCGTCAAAAAAGTGTTGGAAGCATCGAGTGATATTTCCAAAGTAAAAAAAGGAGGGTTTTTCAATCCGATGGAAGCGTTTTTCAAGCAAGGTATCGGCACGATGGCCTACCAGGATGCCTGGAGCCTATTTGACCAACTTATCATATCACAGGGATTGCTGAAAGAGCGACAGGATGGCTACCGCTACCTAAAGGCACAGGTGTACAACAAACCCTACCTCATCCAAAAAACTGGGCAATACAAGGGCTACCCGTTCCGAACCTTTGATTTTGACAATTATATCGGGGGTTACAGCGACCATTTTCCGGTGTATTTGTTCTTGGTAAAGAAGGTGGCGAAACCGTGATTTAACTAAAAACGGCCTACGGAATCGAATCCACAGGCCGTTTTTTTATGGAGTCATTGCCCGGTTGCCCCGTTACACAGGCCTTGTGCCCGGTTTCTATTCATCAAAACCTAACCTTGCATCGGGCTTCCCTGTCTGCCGACAGGCAGGCTTCTGATTCCCACTCGCATGGGACAGCCTTGCCCATAGCTAAGATTCCGGTCGTTACGGCTCTTGAACCCCTTTGACTGTTGGCATGCCCGGCGCACCAAGGATTTGGGATGGCTCATGTTTTAGTTTTCAGATTCTCGTTGTCTTTCGCTTCTTTTTTGGTTGTTCAGCGGGTGCTTTTTCCTTTGGAAAAGGCTGGGACTGCTGCGGCAAATCCTTGAAATCTGGGAAGAAAAAATCAAAACCAAACGGATCACCAAAATTGAATTGGAAACTGTCCATTTTGCCACGAGGTGGGGATTGTTTGATGCCATCAGGGTTTGGCACCACTAAAATTTCTAACGGACTGGTTTCCAGTATTTTGTCTTCCGTTTGGACGCTGGCTGGCAATATGTAAAAAAGGCCTATCTCCTTTGGTTCGACATAGTAGGTGATTGTCATGGACTGGGCCATTCGGCCATTAACTATGCTCATGGATGTACTGAAATTCGGTCCACTAATCACATGGAAATGCTCGTTGAAATCTGGTGCTTCAAAATTTTGGCCATCGGCATTTTCAAGGGTGAATTTCACCTCGAAATAGTTGTCCATTAAAATGGAGTCAGTGCTGACTGTGACGGTAAATTTTGCGGATTTGTCCTGTGAAAACAAGAGATAAAAACAGGAAAAAATGAGGACTGTGGAAAGAAATACTTTTTTCATAATTTTCATTTTTGGTCAATAAAAACAGCTAGGAAGAGAATCGATTTCTTTTAAAATGGTTGCATTGGGCACTTTCATTTTTGTCATTAGATGCCCAAAAATTTACCGATACTTTTACAAAATCACCTTCTTTTTCAATTCGAAATTCATTCCCAAATACAACCGCCGCACCTGTTCGTCATTGGCTAGTTCTTGCGCCGTTCCCGTTTTTAGGATAGCCCCATCGTACATCAAATAAGCACGATCGGTGATTGAGAGGGTTTCCTGCACATTGTGGTCAGTGATGAGGATGCCAATGTTTCGGGCTTTCAGTTTGTAAACAATAGTTTGAATGTCCTCTACTGCAATGGGGTCAATACCAGCGAAAGGTTCGTCAAGTAAAATAAAGCTTGGGTTGCTGGCGAGTGCTCGGGCTATTTCAGTTCGGCGCCGCTCCCCTCCAGACAAGGTGTCACCGGGGTTTTTTCTAACTTTTTCCAATCCAAACTCATCAAGAAGGGATTCAAGTTTTGTGGTTTGTTCAGTTTGCGTAAATGACATCATCTCCAGAACCGCTTTTATGTTGTCCTCCACGCTCAACTTACGGAAAACGGAAGGCTCCTGAGGTAGGTAACCGATTCCAAGCCGTGCCCGTTTGTACATTGGAAGGGAAGTGATGTTTTTATTTTCCAGAAAAACATTCCCAGCATTTGGTTTTATGAAACCGACCACCATATAGAAGGTAGTTGTCTTGCCAGCCCCATTAGGCCCTAGCAACCCGACAATTTCGCCTTGGTTGACGTTGAGAGACACCTGTTTAACTACAGTTCGTTGGCCGTAAGCCTTTATCAAATTTTCTGTGCGTAGAATCATGGCTCAAAGTTCCGAAGTTAAACGCATGTTCTGCGAAAAAAAACGGCAAATTGCTTTTTCCTTAAGATTTCGTTTTCATCTTTGCCGCACAACGAGAATCGATTAAATGTTTAAGCGATTTTATTCCTCGCACCTTAATATTATATACAAGCGCAAAGCAGAATTTAGAACCTATCTAAATAACCTAAGTATTTTAAATTCTTGTTAAAAAAATGGTTCTCCTTTTATCTTTGCCCCGACTTTAGAAAACAAAGTCATGTTTTGAAGACCACAACCTTGCGAAGATGATATACAAACGACTGAATTACAGTATTTTAGTTCTCCTTTTCACTTTTTCCGTGTCTGCCTTGTTTGCTCAGGACCAGGCTGCCGTGGAAGCTGGGAAGACGCTTTTCAAGAACAACTGTGCCTCTTGCCACAATAAAAACATGAAGGACAAGCTCACTGGGCCTGCCCTTGCTGGCACAGAGGATAGGTGGAGTGAGTTCCCGCCAGCTGATCTTTACACTTGGATTCGCAATTCTCAATCGCTGGTATCGAAAGGCCATCCACGAGCTGTTGCAATTTTCAACGAGTTCAACAAGTTGCCGATGACCGCTTTTCCGAGCCTTTCGGATGGTGACATCGCCAATATCCTAGCTTACATCAATTGCACTGCTGCTGGGAATTGCCCTGGTGATCCACCCCCGCCGCCACCTGGTGGAGATATCGCAGTAACTGGAGCTGACACTGGCAACAACAACCTGCTCTATGTTTTCCTTTTCCTCATTTTGGCATTGTTGGCGGTTATCCTTGCAAGGATCATCTCCAACTTGAACCATATCGCAGCAGTTAAGGAATTTGGTGCCGACGCTCCTGCACGGAAAACCTTGGCAGAAATCCTATCCAGCAAAGGCGTTATTAGCTTCGCAATTTTTGCAGCCGTTCTTTTTGGTGGGTATTATACCGTAAGAAACTCAATCAACCTTGGTCGCCAGCAAGGCTACCAGCCGGAGCAGCCCATCAAGTTCAGCCACACCACACATGCCGGTGTTCACAAAATTGACTGCCAATACTGCCACGATGGCGCTCGCCGGAGTAAGCACAGCGTTATTCCTGCTGCTAATACCTGCATGAATTGCCACAAAGCGATTAAAGTTGGCTCAACCTACGGTACTGCAGAATTGACAAAAATTTATGCTTCCATTGGTTTCGACCCCAAGGGTGACACCTTGATCAAAAATTACGACCAACTAACTGACAAGGAAATAGAAGCTATTTACAAAGGCTGGATTTCTGAAAACTATATCAAAGAGAAGAACATGATGGATGCCGAGGGAGAAGCGTTGTTAGCTTCTCAGTGGGACGGTATCGTCGCTGCACTGACGGACAAAAAGACTGGCGACACCAAGATTCAAGGCCCAATAGAATGGACTCGTATCCACAACCTGCCTGACCACGTTTACTTCGATCACTCACAGCACGTAACCGTGGGTAAAGTCGCTTGCCAAAGTTGCCATGGGAAAGTTGAGGAGATGGATGAAGTCAAACAATACGCTCCGCTTTCAATGGGCTGGTGCATAAATTGCCACCGTGAAACAGAGGTTAAGTTTGCCGACAATAAGTACTACGATAATTATTACGAGATGTACCACGAGCAAATAAAAAACAGACAACGGGACAAGGTGACTGTTGAAGACATTGGAGGTACAGAATGTCAGAAGTGCCACTATTAATGTGGAGAGAGTATCAGGATTAATGGATTTGAGAGTGGCCCAAAGCATAGAGTTCTCAAATTCTCAAACCCTTTTTGCAAAACAGCATTTTCAATAAAAGATGAAAAATCAAAGCAATAATAAGGAAGTCTGGATAGGTGTTGAGCATTTGGAGCAAGACCCAATTTTTCTGGAATCCATCGAGCGTGAGTTCAGTAGTGCCCCAGCTTTGGCACACGAAAGTGTGTTAGAAATGGGTTCTTCAAGGCGTGATTTTTTGAAGTATCTAGGTTTTAGCATCGGGGCTGCAACCATCGCAGCAAGCTGCGACATCCCTGTTAAGAAGGCGCTTCCATACGTTATAAAACCGGATGAAATTGTACCGGGTGTGGCAACCTACTACGCTTCCTCCTATGTCAATGGCGGCGACTACTGCCCGGTTTTGGTAAAAACAAGGGAAGGTCGGCCAATCAAAGTGGAAGGCAACACCATGTCTTCTGTGACAAAAGGCGGCACCGATGCCCGAGTTCAGGCTAGTGTTCTCAGCCTTTACGACACCAATCGGCACCAGTCACCCATGAAAAATGGCGGTGAAAGTTGGACTAGAATGACATGGGAAGACCTTGACAAAGAGGTTGGTGGAAAACTTGCTGCTGGCTCAGTAAAAGTTATCACAAACACCATCCTTAGCCCAACCGCTAAAAAGGCACTTGGTGAATTTCTTGCAAAATATCCTGGTTCTTCCGTTGTGACTTACGACGCCGTTTCTTCCTCGGCACAGCTTCAAGCCAATGAGGCTTGTTATGGTAAAAAAGTCATTCCAAATTATATGTTTGACAAGGCCGAAATGATTGTCAGCTTTGGTGCTGATTTTCTTGGTACTTGGATTAGCCCGGTTGAATATGCCCGTCAATACGCACAAACTCGTCGCATTGACGAAGTAAGCAAAGCCAAAATGTCCCGCCATATTCAAGTAGAAAGCGGCATGACACTGACTGGCTCAAATGCTGACCACCGTATTTTGGTGCGCCCTTCGGAAATGGGTGTAGCCATCGCTGCCCTGCACAATGCAGTGGCTTCAAAGACGGGTGGAGCAACCGTTTCAGCATCAAAAGTGAACGACAAAGCAGCTGCGGCCTTGGCCAAAGTGGCAGACCAATTGGTCGCTAGCAAGGGCAAGTCATTGGTTGTTTGCGGCACCAACAACGTTGGTGAACAAACGTTGGTGAACGCCATCAATAACATGCTCGATAGCTGGGGCAATACCATGACCTTCGCCAACGCATCCATGCAGCGCCAAGGAATCGATGGAGAAATCCAAGGATTGATTCGTGAAATGGGTGCCGGCTCAGTCGGTTCTGTCATTGTTTGGGGCGCAAATCCAGCTTTTGACCTACCAAACAGCGATGCATTCGCCGAAGCATTTGCGAAGGTAAAAACAAAGATTTCCTTTAACGGAACACCGGATGAGACAACGGCGCTTTGCGACTATATTGCTCCCTCCAGCCATTGGTTGGAGAGTTGGGGAGATGCCGAACCTAAGGAGGGGCACTACAGTCTGATGCAGCCTACAATCTCACCGATTTTCAAAACACGTCAAGCTGAGGAGACGCTGTTGCGATGGTCGGGTAGCCAGAATTTCAACCCGAATGCAGAGCAGCCATACTACGAATACCTGAATGCGAACTGGCAATCAAGCATGTTTGCAAAGCAATCAAACTTTGCAACGTTCCAAGCTTTTTGGGACAGTGTACTTCACGACGGAATTTTCGAGACGCCATCCAATTCAACAACAGAATTTGGCTGGGGCGGTGATGTTCAAGCAGCTGCTGGAAAAATCACCAAACCGGGCGGTGATGAATTTGAAATAACATTTTTTGAGACAGTAAACGTCGGTGGAGGCCAGTATGCTGACAACCCATGGTTGCAAGAATTGCCCGATCCGATTACCCGCTGTGTTTGGGGCAATTACCTACAAATTCCAATCGAATTCGATGGCAACCGTCGTTTCGATGGGGTCGGGAAGTTCAAAGGACTAAACAGCAAAGAAGCCTACAAGGAGGCTGACATGATAAAGATTACCATTGGTGGCAAAGAGCAGGTCGTAACCTGTGTACGCCAGTTTGGCCAAAAAATGGATGCCGTGAGCATGGCCTTGGGTTATGGTCGCAAGGTTTCAGGTGCGGCAGGCCGCAATATCGGGGTAAACGTTTATCCTTGGTTGAGCTTGGACGCCAATGGCAATACCCAGTATTTTGCCTCCGTTGGCAATGTTTCTGAAAAGGTCGGAACCGATGAATACGCCAGCGTGCAGTATCATCATACGATGGGCGTCACTGGCAACGCAGAGGGCTACGAGGGCAAAGTGAATGTGGATGAAATCGCATTGATGACTGTTGGAAAAGGCTTCCAAGGTTCCTTGGTTGACCGTTCAGTTATCAGCCGCACCAACCTGAGTGATCTAGGCAATTACACGAAAGAACTTGAAGAGAAGCGGGCTGAGTTCGAACATTTGAACTCAAAAACATTGTACCCATACAATGAATTTGTCGCTGAAAAATATAGCCAAGGCCACCATTGGGGATTGCACATTGACTTGAATTCCTGCACTGGTTGTGGCGCTTGCCAAGTAGCTTGCCTTGCAGAAAACAACGTTCCTGTTGTCGGTAAATTCGAAGTTTATCGCCACCACGAGATGACCTGGTTGCGCATTGACCGCTACTTCTACGGCGACTATGAAAATCCGAATGTGGTTTATCAGCCGATGATGTGTCAACACTGTGACAACGCTCCGTGTGAGAACGTATGCCCTGTTTCAGCAACGAACCACAGCTCGGAAGGTCTAAACCAGATGGCTTACAATCGCTGTATCGGCACTCGCTATTGCGCCAACAACTGTCCTTATAAAGTACGTCGTTTCAATTGGATGGACTACACCACGGCTGACCTTTTCCCAGTGAACGAGCATGGCCCAGAGCCATTTGTTCCTTACGATGGCGAGGTTCCGTTCTACGCTGACAACCTAACTCGTATGGTACTCAACCCAGACGTAACGGTCCGGGTGCGTGGTGTCATGGAAAAGTGTAGCTTCTGCGTACAGCGTATTCAGGAAGGAAAATTGACCGCTAAAAAAGAAGGCCGAGCCCTTCGTGACGGCGATGTCAAATCAGCTTGTCAAACGGCTTGCCCAACAGGTGCCATCGTTTTTGGTGACACCAACGATGAGAATTCAGAAATTGCGAAGCGATACAAGAATGAGTTGAACTATATCGTACTGGAGGAGGTAAACACACGCCCATCGGTACAATACACCACCCGTGTTACAAACAGGGACGAAGCTATATTGAGCTAAGTAATTTTATTCTTCATAAAAAGTAGCTGACTGAACTTACCGAAAGTAGTTCAAGAAATTGATAAAATATGAGCGCAGCAGTATCACGAATTCGTGAACCCCTGATAATGGGGAACAAAAATTACCACCAGATAACGGAAGACCTTATCGGACCAACCGAGAAGGCACCTAACCGTATGTGGATAATTGCCTTCACTTTGTCGGTGATGACCTTTGGCTATGGTGCATTTTCACTATGCTGGACATTTTATTTTGGCATCGGGACTTGGAATGCAAACCGCACCATCGGTTGGGCCTACGACATCACCAACTTCGTTTGGTGGATCGGTATTGGCCACGCTGGTACGCTGATTTCGGCCATCCTTTTGCTGTTCCGTCAACGCTGGCGGACTGGGGTAAACCGTGCGGCAGAAGCCATGACCATCTTTGCAGTAATGTGTGCCGGTATTTTTCCAGCCACGCACACTGGCCGTCCGTGGTTCGACTTTTTCATGTTCCCTTATCCGAATACAAGGGGACCACTTTGGGTGAATTTTGATTCCCCATTGCTCTGGGACTTGTTCGCTATTTCTACCTACTTTACCGTATCCTTGCTTTTCTGGTACACGGGACTCGTTCCCGACCTAGCTTCCGTCCGTGACCGTGCAAAGGGCGTTCGCAAGAAAATATATGCCTTCTTCTCGATGGGATGGACCGGCAAAGCAAAACATTGGCAGCGGCATGAGTACCTGTCTTTGATTTTGGCTGGTATTTCTACTCCCCTTGTATTGTCAGTTCACACGATAGTGAGCTTTGACTTCGCAACATCTGTTATTCCCGGATGGCACACGACCATCTTTCCGCCATATTTCGTTGCTGGTGCAGTTTTCTCTGGCTTCGCAATGGTTCAGACTTTGATGATAATCACACGTAAATGCTTTGGGTTGGAGGGCTACATTACAGTCAACCATATCGAGAGCATGAACAAAGTGATATTGGTGACGGGAACTATGGTTGGTTCAGCGTACCTCATTGAGCTTTTTGTAGCTTGGTACTCCGGTTATATTTATGAGCAGTTTGCTTTCTACAATCGGGTACTTGGACCTTACTACTGGGCATATATTGGCATGATGGGCTGCAATTTGCTTTCACCCCAAGTTTTCTGGATAAAGAAAGTTAGGCGCAGTGTCTGGTGGACCTTTTTCATCTCCATCTTCGTAAACATCGGTATGTGGTTTGAGCGCTTCGTCATCATCGCTACCACGCTTGCACGAGATTACCTGCCATCAAGCTGGAGTTACTACTGGCCAAGCTGGGTCGAAATCGGAATTTACGTCGGAACATTTGGCTTGTTCTTTACCCTATATTTAGTTTTTGCAAGGGTTGCACCAGTAGTGGCAGCAGCTGAGGTAAAAGCAATATTGAAGCAATATGGTGACCAATATCTTGGAGCTGATGCAAAACCTCACCACCATCACCACGATGATGAAACAGAGGAAATTCATCAAGAAGGTGATGGACACTAATCAAATGTAAAACAGACTTTTATTAAAATAGTAAATTCAATGAAAGGTCAACATAAAGAAGTGCTGTTCGGGCTATACAATGACGAAGAAGTGCTCATGAGCGCCATTAGGAAGGCCAACAAACAGCACCTCGACATCATGGATGTGTATTCGCCTTTCCCGATTCACGGGTTGGATCCACTGCTAGGCTTAGAAGAGTCTAGGTTACACGTAGTTGGGTTTATCTTCGGAATGTTGGGAACACTGACGGCTTTGATTGGAATCTCATGGATTTTTGGCGGTAGCCTTATGTTTGAAGGTGATTGGCCAACAATTTTTGGCGGTAAGCCATACTGGTCACTGCCAGCCTTTATTCCAATCATCTTTGAGCTTACCGTATTATTTTGTGCAATCGGTATGACGGTGGTTTTCTATATCATCTGCGGATTGGGCTTTGGGGTAAACAACCCAATACTTGATGATAGGATCACGGATGACAAGTTTTGCTTGGCTTTCCAGACAAGTGATTTGGAAACAAGCGCAGTTGATAACCTCAAAGGCTTTTTTAAGTCAACTGGCGCTGAGGAAGTTCATACAAGGACTATTTGATTTTGATTAAAACAGATTTTGGTGAAATAGCCGCACAACTCGTTTAAATGAGTAGGTTGTTGATCCTATCGGATATTTAAGATTCATTTTTGAAAATGAAATTCAATAAAAAACTCCTAATAGCGGTGACATTAAGCGCCTTCGTTTTTGGCACTTATTCTTGTCAGCAAGCTGGAAAAAACTCGACCGGAAGTGAGTTCATTCCTGACATGGCACATGCAACGGCTTACGAAGCCAACGTGCTTACCAAGTACAACCTAAATACTTGGGATGACCAAAGTGTAATGACTCGTCGTGAACTTTCACAGCCTAGACAGCCAGTTCACGGAACCATACCTCGTGGATTTTCTGGTTCTGCCTCTTACAATGGTGTTTTTCCTTCTGCAGAAGATGCTGTCGTAAGCACCATGAACCGGATGAACCATAGCGGGGGAATCAGCTATACTGCAAGTGGCCATGTACCATACCCTTACCCTGATACGGAAGATGGTCGTAATTTGGCCACTCAGCAAATCCGCTACAACCCGTTTCCAATTACAACAGATGGATTAGCTAGGGGTAAGGAATTATACGTCATTTACTGTGGAATTTGCCATGGTGACAAAGGCGATGGCAGCGGTTATCTGGTTCGGGACAACGGTGGTAAATACCCTGCTCAACCAGCGAACCTTGTGGATAGCCAGTTTATTGCTTCCTCAAACGGTCGGTACTACCATGCTATCATGTATGGCAGAAACGCCATGGGTGGTTATGCTGACAAGCTTAGCTTTGAGGAGCGCTGGCAAGTAACTCATTTTATCCGTTCATTGCAGGCAGGAGTTGAAAAGGCCAAATACACGGAAACTGCCAATACGCTGAATGCAGATTTTGGATTTCCATTTGCCAATATACCAAAAGTAGCTCCCGTTACAGAAAAACCTAAAGAACCAACACTTTCTGATGACCCCACAGCAAGTGACCCAGAGCCACCAACTTCAACGGAGCGCCACTAATTTTCTGAAAATCTGATTCAATCATAAACTGGTTGACAACCAGCATTAAAAAATACCTGCAGCATGAAGCAGTTTACGTTCGAAGCAAAACAAAAAAACTTTTTGATAGCCACGATGGGGTTAGGGTTGCTATGCCTCATTCTCAGCTATTTCATGGAGCCGGAGCAAATTGCAGAAAGCGGTCAACACGCCCGTTTTTGGTCAAACTTTCTCCTAAATGCCGTCTTTTTTACTGGTATTGCCTTCATGATTACCTTCATTATTGCTGCATTCACCTTGGCGTATTCAGGTTGGTACATAGCTTTCAAAAGGATATGGGAGGCATTTTCTTCTTTCATGCTACCTGGCTTGGTAATGATGGTGATTATAGGAATAGCGGTTTATGCGCATGTAACACACCTTTACCATTGGTCGGATGCTGAAGCTGTTGCCTCTGACAAGGTATTATCTGGCAAGTCCTCATTTTTGAACAAGAATTGGTATCTTTTCGGAACCATCATTATCGTAGGGGTTTGGATATTCTTTTCCCGTAAGTTTCGCCAAATCTCCCTTGAAGAGGACAAGCATGGTGCTGAAGCTGCTGACTTTGGTTACCATCGTAAACTTCGCAAATACGCAGCAGTCTTTTTGCCAATCGCTGCCTTCACAGGCCCAGCAATTATCTGGCAATGGGTAATGTCGGTGGATGCGCATTGGTACAGCACCTTGTTTGCATGGTATTCCATGACAAGTTGGTTCGTGGCTGGTTGTGCACTGACAATTATGCTCATTATTTACCTGAAGTCGAAAGGTTATTTGGGACAGGTCACCAAAGAACATCTCCATGACCTTGGCAAGTACATGTTTGCATTTACTATTTTCTGGGCATATTGCTGGTTTTCACAGTACATGCTTATTTGGTACACCAACAACGGAGAGGAGACTATTTACTATTTCACCCGTAAGAGTGAGTACCCAGTGCTGTTTTTCGGTAATCTTGTCATAAACTTCGTGCTACCGTTCCTCATCCTGATGAGGAACACGACCAAACGCCGTTATGGCACTTTGTTTTTTACGGCTGCACTTGTATTTTTTGGCCACTGGTTCGATTTTTTCTACATGATAAAACCAGGTGTGTTTAGCAACGCACAAGAGGCAATGTCACATGGGGGTGAGCCAGGTCACGAAGCAGCCGCCCACACCGCAGAACATGCAGCATCCTTTGTTTCTGGTTTCACCATACCTGGACTTTTAGAAATTGGGGTGTTTCTTGGGTTCACGGCATTTTTTATCTTCTGGGTGTTCAAGCAAATGTCCAAAGCACCGTTGATGCCGGAGAATGATCCTTATTTGGAAGAGAGCTTGCACCATGAGGTTCAAGCATACGAATAACACCCATAATCGGGTGGTACTGAATATCAGTATGCCAACCCAATTCATGAAAAATTATTAATTCGTCATTTATGAGTACTGGATTAATTATAATAGCCTGTACGATTCTTATCGTCATTGTCATTATTCAAATTGGCAAGGTCACTGATTTAGCAGCCAAAATCAGGGGCGAGGAGGCGGTTCAATTGGAGTCCAACAAACGGTCAGCTAATTTTATGCTGGTGTTTTTGGTTGCCTTCTTAGGCTTAACTGTTTGGTCAGCTTGGCACTATAAAAACTGGATGCTAGGCTATGGCCCCCATGAGGCAGCATCAGCGCACGGCCCATCACTCGATGCTTCATTCAACATCACACTTATCTTTACTGGGATAGTATTTGTCCTGACACATATTGCCTTGTTTTGGTTTGCCTACAAATATGCTGGCAGAAAAGGTGTTATAGCAGAGTTCATGCCCCACGACAACAAACTGGAGGTGATTTGGACGGCAGTTCCGGCAGTCGTTATGTGCTTCTTAGTGATAAATGGATTGGTGGCATGGAATGAAGTAATGGCTGACATAACCGAGGGTGAAGACCATATCGAAATCGAAGCTACTGGCCAACAATATCTTTGGCACCTACGCTACCCAGGCGCTGATGACAAATTGGGCACAAGAAACTTCAGGTTGATAAAATCAGGTGAAAACCCACTCGGACAGGACTGGACAGACGATAAAAACTTGGACGATATCATGCCTTCTGAAATTGTATTGCCAGTAGGCAAAAAGGTCAGGGTACGTATCACCGCAATAGATGTTTTGCACAGTTTTGACCTTCCGCATTTTAGAGTAAAAATGGATGCCGTACCTGGCATGCCGACCTATTTCGTTTTTACACCGACAAAAACGACGGAAGAATATCGGCAGATGTTGAAAGATTATCCTGAGTACCAACAGCCTTCCGATCCGAAAGACCCCAAAAGTGATCCACTTTGGAAAACTTTTGAGTACGAATTGGCTTGTGCAGAACTTTGTGGAAAAGGCCACTTCTCGATGCGTAGATTGGTGAAAATTGTATCAGAAGAAGAGTACCAGAAGTGGCTGAAAGACCAGAAATCATACTACTTGTCCAATGTTCGGGGTAAAGATTTTGACCCAAGGAAGAATGAAGTGTTAGGCATGGAAGTAACTCAGCGTAAACTTGATTTCAATACGGCTGTTGATAAGGCACTTTCAGCAGAAAAGCCTGAAGAGAAAATCATCAGGTTGGACCATGTCTATTACAAAACTGGTTCTTCCGAACTTGACAACCGCTCAAAGTACGAACTTGACAACTTGATTGCTGTCATGAACAAGTACCCGAACATCACTATTGAAGTTTCAGGGCATACGGACAGCGATGGCGATGATGCGGAGAACTTAACACTCTCTCAAGTCAGGGCAAAGGCTGTTTATGACTATTTAATTTTAAACCAAATTTCATTAGTCCGCATACGCTTTAAAGGGTATGGTGAAACGAAGCCCGTTGAATCCAATGATACGGAAGAAGGTAAGGCCAAGAACCGGCGCACTGAATTCCAAATATTAACCCAATAAGAACCTCAATTTTTAGAAGAAAAAAATCGAAATATGGCTAACGCAATTTCCATTGTACAAGACCGTGAAGATAAACTGATTGAAGAATTGGGTTTTGACGACCATTTTCACGAGCATGAGCATGGTGACAAATTCAAGTCAAACTTCATCACGAAGTACATCTTCAGCATGGACCACAAAATCATTGCTCGTCAATTCCTCATTACGGGGATGATTTGGGCTTTGATTGGTGCCGGTATGTCTTTGATTTTCCGCCTTCAATTGGGCTTTCCTGAGGAGAGTATGGCATGGCTTCGACCGTTGCTCGGCAAATGGATTGAAGTAAACCCTGATTCTGGAATCGGAACATTGGCGCCTGAGTTCTACTATGCGCTGGTGACTATGCACGGTACGATAATCGTGTTCTTCGTGCTTACGGCAGGTTTGAGTGGCACTTTCAGCAACCTGCTTATTCCGTTGCAGTTGGGTGCTAGGGATATGGCATCACCATTGCTCAACATGATGTCTTATTGGTTCTTTTTCCTGGCCAGTATCGTTATGTTTTACTCTTTGTTTCTCAGCACGGGTCCATTTTCAGGTGGGTGGGTTGCCTATCCTCCGCTAAGTGCATTGCCCCAAGCCTCTGATGGTTCCGGCACGGGTATGACACTTTGGATTTTGAGCCTTGTTTTCTTCGTAATATCTGTAGCTTTGGGTGGTATTAACTATGTCACTACCGTTTTGAACATGCGTACCAAAGGGATGAGCATGTGGCGGATGCCTCTTACGATTTGGGCATTTTTCGTTACGGCGATTTTAGCACTATTGTCATTTCCCGTTTTGGTTTCTGGCTTCCTTTTGTTGATGTTTGACCGAAGCATGGGAACTAGCTTTTACTTGAGCGAGATTTTCATTGGTGGCCAGGCACTTGACCACGTCGGAGGTAGCCCAATCCTTTATCAGCACTTGTTCTGGTTCTTGGGTCACCCGGAGGTGTATATCATCATCTTGCCAGCGATGGGTCTGACTTCTGAAGTGCTTTCTGTTCACTGTCGCAAACCGATTTTCGGATATAAGGCGATGGTTTTCTCCATCCTTGCTATCGGGTTCCTTTCGTTTATCGTTTGGGCTCACCACATGTTCATGTCTGGTATTAACCCTTTTATTGCAAATTTCTTTGTAATATTCACGCTAATCATCGCTGTACCGTCTGCGGTGAAAGTGTTCAATTGGATTACGACCATTTACAAATCGAATCTCCGATACAATGCGGCCTCGATGTTTGCCATTGGCTTTGTCTCGATGTTCATTTCTGGCGGTTTGACAGGTATTTTCCTCGGCAACTCTGCGATTGACATCCAAATGCACGACACGTATTTCGTAGTTGCTCACTTCCATATTGTGATGGGCGTAGCTGCATTCTTTGGCATGTTTGCAGGAGTTTACCATTGGTTTCCGAAGATGTTCGGCCGTTTCATGAATGAGACGATGGGTAAAATGCATTTCTGGGGAACCCTGATTGGCGCTTATGCCATTTTCTGGCCGATGCACTATTTAGGAATGGCTGGTGTTCCTCGGCGTTATTACCGCTTCGATAACTTCGATACTTTTTCGCATTTCTCTGAGATGAACCAGTTCATCACCATCGCTGCTATCATCACCTTTGGCTTCCAAGTGTTGATGTTCGTGAACTTCTTTTACAGTATTTGGAAGGGCAAAAAAGTAACTAGTAAAAACCCTTGGGGGGCAACAACACTAGAATGGACCACCCCAATAAACGTGGGTCATGGTAACTGGCCTGGCAAATTGCCAACAGTACATCGTTGGGCTTATGATTACGGCAAAAATGGAGAAGAATTTATCAACCAGGTAGAGCCTTTGGGAGAAGGAGAGACAGAAGACCATTGATTATTACTAACTTGATTAACAACCACTTGTGAATAATTATACCAAGGTTGACACAACTTCTCCGTTAAAATTGGTTTCGCAAAAAGTGCGGGACTTCGGTGAGTTGGTAAAGTTTAAACTGTCGTTGACTGTTGTCTATTCAGCGGTGATGGCCTACTTAATAGCAGCCGAAGGAAGCATAAATTGGTTCTCCGTTCTTATCCTATCCCTCGGAGGATTTTGTGTGGCTGGTGCAGCGAATGCGCTGAACCAAGTACTGGAAAGGGACTTTGATAAATTAATGACGCGTACTGCTAACCGGCCACTTGCTACGGGCCGGATGACCGTTTCGGAAGCGGTGCTGGCAGCGGGCATCTTGAGCATTATCGGTTTGATGATGTTGGCGTTGTTCAATCCATGGGCCTCTTTTTTCGGAGTTATTGCCTTGTTGAGTTACGCATTCTTGTACACGCCAATGAAGCGGATTTCACCCTCTGCGGTAGCAGTAGGTGCATTACCCGGAGCACTACCAATGTTAATTGGGTGTGTTGCATTTCAAGGTGAGCTGACTTCATTAGCATTGACCCTGTTCTTGTTGCAGTTCTTTTGGCAGTTTCCTCATTTCGGGGCCATCAGTTGGCTTGGTTTTGAGGATTATCAAAAAGCAGGTTTCAAGTTTGTGGTAGCAAAAGATGGAAAACAAGACCCAAGCATTGGCCTTCAAGGCGTTTTCTACGCACTTTGCCTCGTGCCTGTTGGGTTGGTTCCATTTTATACCAATGTAACCGGTGTAATTTCAGCGGCCATTGTTTCGATTTTGGCACTCGTGTATGCTTGGTTCGGCTGGAACCTCTACAGACAAAGTGACAGGAAGGCAGCAGTGCAGCTAATGTTTTTCTCATTTTTTTATTTGCCGATTGCGCTAACGGCACTCTGGCTAGATAAAATCTAAAAATGGACTTAACGATTCAAGAAAATGCGGGAAGGAACAAAATTCACCCTTACAAATTTGCAGTTTGGGTGGGTTGTGGCTCTATTCTTATGATGTTTGCCTCATTGACCAGTGCGTATGTGGTGCGGCAAGCCGCTGGAAATTGGTTGGAATTCCAACTACCAGCTATTTTCAAAATGAGCACCTTGGTCATTTTACTGAGCAGCGTCACACTTCATGCTTCGTTCATAGCTTTCAAGAAAGAAAAGGAAAAACTATATAAGTCACTGTTAGTGGTAACCTATCTTCTAGCAATTCTTTTTTTTGCTTTTCAATACCAAGGCTGGGTGGCACTTGCTGAGAGTGGCGTTCCATTTACGCTTAATCCATCTGGGGATTTTATCTACGTGATTTCATGGTTTCATGCAGCACACGTAGTTGGAGGACTGGCGGCACTGACCGTAGCTTTGATTCACGCTTTTGGGCTAAAGTTCAATGTTACCCCTAAGCGTAAGATTAGATTTGAATTAACACTGACCTACTGGCATTTTGTTGATTTCCTGTGGGTCTATTTATTTATATTCTTGTCATTTTATCGCTAAATGATTTTTTGTCATTCTGTTCGAACTTAAAACTTGGAGCAGTCAATCGAACCAACTATTCAACAATCATTATGGCTTCAGAATCAGCAGTTTTAGAGCACAACCACGAGACAGACGAGCAACTGTGGTCGGGAGGGAAAGAACCATTCAAGGCAAGTTACGGCAAGCTGATGATGTGGTATTTTCTTCTGTCAGATGCTTTTACTTTTTCAGGATTCTTAATCGCCTATGGTGCGCTGCGTTTCAGCAGCAATACCTGGCCCATCCCTGATTTTGTTTTCGAAAAAGCACCGTTCGGCATCCACAACCTTTTTGGAGGCAAAGCACCACTGGTATTTGTAACTTTCATGACTTTCGTCCTGATCGCCAGCTCTGTCACCATGGTACGAGCAGTGCAAGAAGGTCATCGCAATAATAAGCGGGGAGTAGTCCTATGGATGTTCCTGACCATCCTTGGTGGGGCGACATTCCTTAGCTGCCAAGCTTGGGAGTGGACAACACTTATGAAGGAGGAGGGCGTTTCCATCCTTACCAATCCATTCTCCATGCACAACGAAGGGGGGCAATACCTTTCGGGGAAGGAGCTTGAGGCTCAAGGTTTTACTAAGTCAGAACAGGATTTTCATGGAGCAAAATCTATTTATTACCTCCCGCAAGGCAAACCCGATGTTGTCGAAAATCGCTTTTTTGAAAAGATAAGCCATGAGGGCGAATCATTTGCCGGAAAATCATTTGAGGCAGAATCTCCCTACTTGATTACCATAAATCATGCTACTCATCAGTATGAGCATGGTGCTTACAAATCAGCTGGCGGAGAAATTGTAAAAGAAGCATTTGGACCAGTCGCATTTGGTGCCTTGTTCTTCTTCATAACTGGTTTTCACGGTTTTCACGTGTTCTCTGGTGTGGTTTTCTTGACCATGGTGATGATAAATGCAGCAAGTGGACTTTACGCCAAACGAAATAACCATTATGAAATGGTGGAAAAAATTGGCCTTTATTGGCACTTTGTAGATTTGGTTTGGGTCTTCGTATTCCTTGTTTTTTATCTGCTCTAAATACAAGGTGAGCACCAATTTTTCAACTAAAATTTAAAATTCAAAACTTAGGAAATATGGCAAGTCACGCAAGTTATGCCGAACAGAAGAAACTCGTAGTTTATGGCTTGAAGTTGTTGGGAGCCATCACTGTCATTGAAGTATTGATTGCCTTGCTTGCCAAGGGACACCTCATTCACGGGGTGCATTTTACGGGTGCACTGCATTATATCTACATGGCGTTGATGGTCGGGTTCAGCCTTTACAAAGCATATTTTATTGTTTACAACTTCATGCACATGGCAACTGAAGTGCAGGGCTTGCGCTGGAGTGTGCTTTTGCCAATGTTGCTGCTTGTTTGGGCGGTTATTGCCTTTTTTCAAGAAGGGGCATCATGGGGTGCAAGGCGTAACCTGATAGACAAGAAGAACCATGAAGAAGTGAACAAAAAGCCTGCTACCGGTTCTCTCGATTACGACAAATTAACGGTTCAAGACTTAATTTAAGTAACATCAAAAAAGGCGAGACCAAACAGGCTCGCCTTTTTTGTTTTTGATTTTTCTATGGAAGATATTGAAGAGGTAAAACCAGCAAACAGATTCTGGCGGACAATGATGTTTGCCGTCCTTTTTTTGCTCCCGATTGGCTCCCTGGTTTATTTGTACATGGGCCGCACTCATTCTCGCACGGCTGTAGCTGAACTTGAAATGCTGGGAAAAGTGACTGGGTTTCAGCTAAAAAACCAGCAAAATGAACCCATTAGTCCAGAGATACTGCACGGCAAGGTTACGATTGTAAACTTTTTGCCAAAAGACTTGGCTGCCGCAAAGCCAATGGCTGACCGAATTGGCAAGGTTCACCAGAGCTTTGATGATACGGACGATGTTATTCTGTTATCTTTCATTGAAACCGATACGACCAAAACACTACTTGAGATTGCCACGCAGCTCGGCATCGAAGACCATAAACAGTGGTACTTGCTCGGTACTTCTGGAGAAGAATGGCAGCACCTGGCCAGTGACGTTTACCATTTGCCCAACCCATTAACTGGTGTAGCGATGGCTGATACCAGCCTAACAATCAGGAAGCTATATGATATCAACGACAACACGCAAATGGGGAGGATGGTAGAACATATTTCCAAGGTAATCCCCAAACAAAAGCGGCGTTGACCTGTTTAAGACCTAAAAATTTCACCAATGGGCGAAGTGCAACCGAACCTAAAACTTGAGAAAAAACTGAACCTAGTTGCTTGGGCAGTGACCATTGTGGTGCTGTTGTTGGTGTCCCTGATGCACCGTTTCCATTTGGAAACCAGCATCAATTTCAAATTTCTTCCGGCTGTCTATTCTGGGCTCAATGCGCTTACGGCAATATCCTTGGTTGCTGGACTTTATTTTATCAAAAACAAGCAAAAAGAGAAACATGAAAAGGCCATGACTTTAGCCATGTTCTTGTCGCTGTTGTTCCTGCTGGGGTATGTGCTGTACCATGTCACCAATGCAGATACCAAGTTTCTTGGTGAGGGCTGGATTCGTCCAGTCTATTTCTTTTTACTCATCACACATATCGTGTTGGCGGCAGTCATTTTCCCTTTCATTCTGTTTACTTATATTCGGGCTTTTACTGGACAGTTCGCTCGACACAAGAAGATGGCAAGATGGGTTTATTGGTTTTGGCTCTATGTGGCTGTAACTGGACCTATCTTATATTTGATGATTAAACCGTACTACAATTGAAATTTGCCATGAAAAACAAATTTTTAAAATCGGTGGTTTTCGCATTTACACTTGCGATTGCAGCACCAGTTGTTACCTACGCTCAATGTCCGATGTGCAAAATAGGAGCAGAAAGTAACTTAAAAAACGGTGGAACAGCGGGAAGCGGTCTAAACACAGGCATACTTTACATGCTGGCTATGCCGTATTTATTGGTTTCCACGCTTGGGTTCATCTGGTACAAAAACCGCAAAAAGGAAAGCGAACTCCCTGATGCTTAGTCAGTTGGAATGGGAGCGTTTGTCCTTCCTGACAGCCAAAGCACGAAGAAAATAAGGGCAGCAATCACTGCTGCTGAACCAAGCAAGTTGAAAAGTACGCCCAAACAGGTAAGTCCGCCAATGGCGAAGAAAACCATAGAAAGCAACAGCAGTATCAGGCTTGTCAGCAATTTTCCACTTGGCAAGCTCATGCTCACAATCGCTTTCCAGTGCTGCATTTTTTGCTTGAATTTACGAACCTTCCTTCCAATTTTTTCCCTGAATGAATATCGTTTTGCTGTTCCGCCATCAGCAATGGGGGCATTTTTTGCCGTAACCGATTCGTTGACTTGTCGCTTCAAACTCGCTGAATATCCAACTTGTGGAAACGAAGTAAATAGCAATAGAATTAAACAGGAAAGCCGCAGCGATTGCTTCATAATTGTTTGATTTTGTTCTCTTTAAGTGAGCCTGGACTAAAAGTGACGCTCGTAATAATCCACAACTCGGTCATCAGTCAAAATATCGGAATGCTTTAGTTTTTGCATCAAAACAATGCCCTCCAAGGTTCTACAGCGGCTCAATGCCACATAAGTCTGTCCATGCTCAAACGCTCCTTTATCCATATCAATTATCACCTTGTCAAAAGTTTTTCCCTGTGACTTGTGGATGGTGACTGCCCAAGCTAGCCGAAGGGGGAACTGCTCAAAAGTCCCAATCACCTCTGTCTCAACCTCGTAGGGGTCTTCCTTCCCAGGGCGGTAGCGGATGATCTCCCATTTCACGGGCACCACCGTGATGACCTTTGGACCGCCAGTTTCGTCAGTGAACACCTTGATGCCTTCCCCGTCAAAGGCAGTTACCTTGCCGATAGTGCCATTAACATAGTTGCTATCTGGGTCGTTTTTGATGAACATGACTTGGGCGCCTTCCTTCAGCCGAAGCTGCATTTCGGCAGGATATTGCCGAGGGTCAAAAGTCCCTTCCACCTTGGCGATGAACGATTGCTCCGGCGTATCCAGGTTGGAAAGCTCTCGCAAATTGATGCGGTCCACCTTGGCATTTCGGGGCGAGAGGGTGATGAACGACTGTTCTGCTTCAAAATTTGGTTGGTAGCGTTGGTTGAGGTCGTCGAGGTCTTCCCAGTCCACCGTGTTGTGACGTACAGCTTCCAAAAGACGCAGGAAATGGCGGTGCTCTTGGCGGTAAACCTTTCGCAACTCCATTTTTTCAAACTCAAAATCACACAGCACATTTGCCGAAAAAAAATAGGGCGTCTCGTAGGCCATTTCAAACAGCCGCTTTTCTTCCTCGCTGGCGATGACTGGTGGCAATTGAAACAAGTCACCAATGAAAACCATCTGAACCCCACCGAATGGCATTGGGTTGTCCCGATTCAGGCGAAGAGAACGGTCCATGGCATCGAGGAGGTCGGCACGCACCATGCTAATTTCATCAATCACCATCACCTCAATCCGCTTGAACCATTTTTTGTTGAAATGCTTCGTGATGTCCTTTGCCTGAATCAGCCTTGGTGGAAAACCGAAAAACGAATGGATGGTTTGTCCCTGAACGTTCAGTGCTGCAATGCCAGTTGGGGCGAGCACCACCATTTTCTTGCGGGTGGTACTGCGAAAAAGTTGCAACAGCGTGGACTTGCCCGTACCCGCCTTGCCCGTCAGGAACAGGCTCTGGTCGGTCTTCTCCAACACGTCCAATGCGTATTTGAAGCCGTCGTTCAGTTCGAGTGGTGCTTTGTTGATGAGGGACATGGCCGCCGTGGTGGTTTCGGCAAAAATAGCTTTTTGGTAAGGAACAAGGTTGGAAAATGAAAAAGGCCTGTGGAAAATGGATTTCCGCAGGCTATTTTAACAATGTTATCATCAAATGAGGCAGATGCAAGCATTTTCTCAATAAATGGCAACCATGTCTGCACCTGACCTCATGGGGTTGTAAACACCCGTCATTTTTAACCCCGGATTTCTCCCGATAGCTATCGGGAGAGGCTATTCAAGTTCAAGCCCTTCAGGCTTGTTCCACTCTATTTGTCAAAGAACCTGAATTATTAAAAATTAATGATTCCTAGCGTTCAATTTTTTGGTTTTTCCAACCCTAACACAACTGCCGTAGCGTTATTCCTAGCAAAAACAAAGAACGGATGCCCATTCACGGTTAAAGACCGAATTCGCCGAACTTCTCCGTCAATCTTCTGGTCACCCAGCGTTGAAACGGTCATTTCCCCCTTTTTTGAAAAGGAAAGTACATTTCCGAAATTGGCATCGTAGCGGCCCATTTCAATATTACATTCTAAAAAATTGCCTCCAAGCAATAATTCCATCCCACCGTCTCCATCTATGTCAGTGAGTTGAGCGGCATTTAGCGAAGAATATTGGAGTTCGTCAGGCAAAGGATGCGTCATGAATTTCCCACCACCAAGGTTTTCAAAATACATACTGGCAAACTCGTTGGCCTCCAATCTTACAGCATTTGAAAGGTTGTCGGGCCCCACGAGGTCGGCAGCACTGGCCTTCGCAAAGTCCTTGGCATACAGGAATTTTTTCTTCAATCCCGGCATTTGTTTGATAATCTCAGCATGGTTGGCAAACGGGGTTTCCTTTCCACCGAGGTAAAAAGTGAGCAATTGCTCAACCTGCTCGTTTTTGTCAAAATCAGCGACGTACATCCGCACAGGCTGCGATTCCGTTGGGTGGAAACGCCCGTTCATCCCAGTGTTTCCTGCTAAAATGTCCATGTCACCGTCGCCGTCGAAATCGTACGGAAGTGCAAAGTTCCACCAGCCAGTAGCAATTTCGGATTTCGGATTTCGGATTTCGGATTTGGTAAGCGACTTTCCATCATTGTAAAAAACAGTGAGTGGCCCCCACTCCATTGCCAGCAACAGGTCAAGATTGCCATTTCCATCAAGATCAGCCCAGGTGGCGTTTTTCACCAACCCCACTTCCCCAAGACCCGGAGCAAGTATTTCCGATATGTTTTCAAACTCGCCATTGCCCTTGTTGCGCAGCAAAACAGACTCGGGCGTTAGCCCATAATTCCAAGGCAAAGCACGTGCGCCGAAGAAAATATCCGGCAGGCCGTCTTTGTCAAAATCGCCCACCGTGGCACATGCCGCAGTCATGTAAACTTCAGGAAAATCAAAGCGTTTGAAGTTTCCGTTTCCATCATTCCGGTACCAACGCTGCTTCATTGCCTCATCTTTGCCCCTGAACTCATTGCCGCCAGCGGCTACGATGAGGTCTTGGTCGCCGTCGTTGTCGAGGTCGGCAAACGTAGCATCCACATCCTCAAAAAGGCTGTCGGCGAGGATGGCCACGGGCGTTCTTTCAATAAAAACACCCTGTTTGGTTTGTAAGAAAAGGGCGCTTGGCAACCGTTTTGCACCGCCAAAAAACACATCGTCTAGGCCATCGCCATTGGCATCTCCGATGGCTATGGCTGGCCCCTCTGCCGAAACCATCTGAGGAATCAGTCCCTCCCGGTTGAACTCCACGAAGGGGTTTTCCTTGTGGAGGAAATTGAGGCCCAACTGGGAAGTAGCATCCTTGAATTGAAATGGCGAAGCAGCTTTTTCCGACAATATTCTAAAATCAAAAATTGGCAGCCCAGCCTTCCAGGCGATGTCAAAAGTCGAATTGTAACGGAACCCTTCGAGGCGCTGGCAACTACGGTCTGGCCAAATCAGCACCACAGAATCCACCGTTGAAGTATCCCCAATCCCAATATGCAATGGGCCGATCATGCTCGATTGGAATCCCCTGACGGCGTAATTTTCGTAAACAATTTTCTCTTGCTTTTTGAACACAACCGCCCTCGCTCCGATGGCATTGATATTGGCGGCAGAACCTTTAAGGTTGATTTTCAGGTAGTTATGGTTGGCTTTATTTTTTTCGTTGGCTAAATTTTGGTACACGAAAGGCTCGTCCTCGATGTTATTTGTCACAATGTCAAGGTCGCCGTCATTGTCAAGGTCAGCGTAGATGGAGCCATTGGAATAGCTTGTGGCGCTACCTGAAATCTGATTGCCGATGTCCTCAAACTTCACGCCACCAGACTTCTGAGTCGGGGTGATATTCTTAAAAAACTTGTTGGGAAGTTTGATTCTTGGCATTCGTTCCACAACCGCTAAGTCAGCAGATTCCAGACTGTCCACAAACTGATACTTCTTGTTTTTTTCATCGCTGGCCATGAACTGGGTGTAGTCAATGTCATTCATGCGGCGGGGGATTCCGTTGCCGATGAACAGGTCCTTGTAGCCGTCTTGGTCGAAGTCCATGAACAAAGGCGCCCATGACCAGTCGGTGGCGAACACTCCAGCGAAATCAGAAATTTCAGAAAAATAGGGGTTTGGGATATTTGATGGCGAGGCAGCGTTTTGGCCCTTCTCCAACCCAAGATTCAATTGCAAATTGTTATGGGCGAACTGCGCATTGTAACCAAAGCCAAGCTTAAACTGAAAAATGGCATAACTCTCCTCACCCAGCGAACTGCGAAGGATGAATGGGTCTTCAGGCATCATATCGAGCGAGATGATATCGTCCCAGCCATCGTTGTTCGTATCGGCACAGTCCACACCCATCGAATAGCGGCTGGTGTGCTGCATCGCCTCCGTCAGCACTTCTTTGAAGGTGCCATCGTGCTGGTTGATGTAGAGGTAATCGTTCTCATGGAAATCATTGCCGATGTAAATATCCGGCCAGCCGTCATTGTTCACATCGCCCGTGACCACGCCGAGGCCATATCCGACCACGGTGCTATTGATGCCAGCTTCCATTGTCACTTCCGTGAACTTGTCGCCGTCGTTCCTCATCAGCTTGTCCCCAGCCAATGGGTGCTGCTTCCCCAAGAATTCTTTGCGCTGTCCAAAGGTGCCGTTTTGGTGGAGTGAATGGTTGAGTTGGTACATGTCCAGGTCACCATCCATATCGTAGTCAAAGAAGGTGGCCTGTGTTCCAAACCCTTGTAAATCAAGGCCATAGCGGATGGCGAGGTCTTCAAAAATCGGGATGCCGTTCTCTATTTTTTGACAAATCCAAAGTTCATTTTGTCCCTTGACGTTTTTATAGTTCCCTACCCCGTTCACGTAAATATCGAGCATCCCATCGTTGTTGATATCAACGACCGAGGCGCCGGTTTGCCATTTTGGCAACCCATAATTTTCGGCCAAACCAGCCTGCTCGGTTGCGTCCTTGAACTTGAGTTTGCCCTCGTTGAGGAATAGTTTGTTCTGCCCCTGGTTGCTGGTAAAGTAAAGGTCAACCAACCCGTCATTGTTAAAGTCACCTGCCGACAGCCCACCTCCGTTAAAAAAATACATGTACGAGAGCACGTTGAACTCGCCATTTTGGACAGGGTTGTTCAAAAAATCAAGCCCGGTTACTGACTTGCGCAGCAGCTTAAATTGTGAGTCATCAGAAGCTCCATTTTGGCAGCTAAAAAAACAAGCTGCTGCCATCAGCATAAAAATCACGCTACTTTTCATGTTTGTCTTTTGCTTAGAATTAGGTCTCAATTATTAGGTTGTTTCACAAAACTGAACATCCTTGGCTTTTTCCCATTAATTAACACAACTAAATGCTTTCCGTTTTTGGCCTTTATTTCCAATACCTGCTTCACATCTCCCCGGACGAAAAAACCCGAAGCCCGGTTTTCCACCCATTCAAAATCCCCGCCACCCCGATTTAGCAAAACATGCCCAAAACTGGCATCCAGTTTTGAAAACTGGGGCATAAAGCCCGCATCATTGCCGCCGAGCACCAAGTCAGGTTGCCCGTCCCCGTTGAGGTCAGTGATTTCGATGGTATTTACACACGAAAACTGAACCTCCTTTGGCAGTGGCATTATTTTAAATTTGCCGTTGCCCTCGTTGATTGCCACTGCCGATTGGAAGTAGTTGGCTTGCATGACGACGGCTTGCTTCAGCGCCTCTGCCGGGATGAGTTCTTGAATGGATTTTTTGGCGTATTCCGAGTGGCGCAGGTTCTCTTTTTTCAAACCGGGCAACTGGGCGGTGAGTTCTTTTTTCATCGGAATGGGCATGTCCTTCCCGCCGATGCTGCGGGTCATGATTTTTTCCAACATGCCGTTCGAGTCAAAATCGCCCACCCAAAGCTTGGCGGGCTTTTCCTTCGAGGCGGTGAAATAGAAGTTCTCGCCCCGGTTGCCCAGCACGAGGTCTTGGTCGCCATCCCCATCGAGGTCAGCGGCTTTGACGGCGTACCACCAGCCGGAGTAGTCCCGGAGGTCAATTTTTGTCAAATGCAGACCGTTTTTCACCTCAAAAACCATCGGATTTCGCCACTCGCCGACGATAACCAACTCAGGAGCAGCATCGCCAATCAGGTTTGTGAGCGTGGCATCCGTGACCATGCCAAGCCGCAGCAGGTCTGGGCAGCGGCTTTTCACCACATCCTGAAACTGGCCTTTCCCATTGTTTTCATACAAAAAATGCCTCGCTGGTGTGCCATAAACCCCCGGCACACAACGGCTTCCGACAAACAAATCAAGGTCGCCATCACCATCATAATCAAGCGGAATGGCTACGGCAGTATTCATGCCGTTGCTCGATAGGGCTTTTTCATCTACGGTAAAATGCCCTTTGCCATCGTTGATGTACAGCCGGTCGGCCATGAAGCGAGAGTTGGGTGGTTCCTGGTTGCCGCCGCTGCCCACGAAAAGGTCCTGGTCGCCGTCGCCATCGGCATCGAAAAAGCTGGCAGCAGTGTCCTCGTAGGTTGAGTCTCGGTCGAAGGTCGGGCGGTCACTTTGGGTGAAACCCCCAGCCGCATTTTGCAGGTAAAGCTGCCCAGGTTGCCCTTTCGCACCGCCGATAAAAATGTCGTCTCGACCATCGCCGTTCACATCAGCAACTGCACCACGTGGGCCTTCCCTCGACACCATTCTGAAGCTGAGACCCTCGTTGTAAAAATCAACATAGCCGTCTTCTTGGTGCTCCGCAAAGCTGCTCGGCACTTCTTCCAATATCCTTTTTTCTTTGGGTGAAAAATCGTACAAATTGCCCGCAACGGTGTCGGTGGCCTGCGCCCAATCCACAAACAGTGTAGTATCTGAAGGCGGATTTAGTAGGACGGACTCGGTGCGGTCGGGCCAGATAACCACCAGCGAATCAATCGCAGTCAATTGGCCCAGCCCGAACACCATTTTATAATCCACCGACGACTGGAAACCCCGGCTCGGCACCAGTTGAAAATTCAATTGTTCGCCGCCCCGGTACACGTTCACCATGGAGCCGATGGCAAAGGTGTTTTGGCCTTTGCCTTTTAACTGAATGGAGAGGAAGTGATTTTTGAGCTTTTCGTTAGCATGGTTTTGATAGACAAGGGCTTCTTGGTTCACGTTGTTGACGACGAGGTCAAGGTCGCCATCATTGTCGAGGTCGGCGTAGGCAGCGCCATTGGAAAAAGTAGGTGTCGAGAAGCCCCACTTTGCGCCAGCATCCTCGAAAGTCAGGTCGCCCCGGTTTCGGAATGCCTTGTTGGCGATGGGGACAGAAGGCATGTTTTCCACCACCTTGCCCATTTCCTCTTTTTTGCCGGTGAGCGCCATTTTTTGCATCACATCGTTGGCAAAAAAGTCAATGAAATCCTGGTCTATCACGTCCCTGAAAATACCGTTGCAGACGTAAATATCCCGGTAGCCGTCGTTGTCCATGTCGAACATGAGCGCACCCCAGCTCCAGTCCGAAGCAGCTACCCCGGAGAAATGGGCAATTTCACTGAAAGTCTTGTCCTTGTTGTTCAGTTGGAGGCAGTTCTGCATGTACTGGTGGTAAAAACCCCGGTCGAGCTTGAGTTGATAGACATTGTAATTTTCAAACATGGTGAGTGACTTCAGGCGGGTTTCATCGCCTGGGAGCATCTCGGTGGTGAATATTTCGGGGAACCCGTCGTTGTTGATGTCCGCCATGTCTGCACCCATCGAGGCTTGGCTGAGGTGTTCTGTCCAATCCTCTATTTCTTCCTTGAACGTGCGTTCACCCCCCTTGCCCCCCTGAAGTGGGGTATTGATGTAGAGGTAATCCCGCTCAAAAAAGTCGTTGGAAATGTAGAGGTCGGGCCAACGGTCCCCGTTCACATCCCCCACCGTGACGCCGAGACCAAAACCGATGAGCGAACCAAAAATGCCGGCCTCCTTGCTCACATCGGTGAACCCCCCTTTTGTCCCCCCTGAAGGGGGGATAGCATCGTTGCGAAGCAATTTATCGCCCCCACCTTTCAGAAAGTCGGCCACAGGCCAATCCTTGGCATACATTTCCCGGTTGTTGCTGTAATTTAGGGTGTTGACGGGCATGAAACTGTTGTTCAAAATATAGCAGTCGAGGTCGCCGTCGAGGTCATAATCGAAGAAGGCAGCGTGGGTGGTGTAGCCGCTTTCGTCGAGGTTGTAGTCAGCGGCCTTCTCCGTGAAGGTGAGGTCATGGTTGTTGATAAACAATTCGTTTCGATGGTCGTCGCCCTTGAAGTAGCCTGCGTTGCAAACATAGATGTCGAGCCAGCCGTCCGCATTAATGTCCACCATGACGACACCGGTGCTCCACGCCTTTGTGCCCTTGGTGCCCGATTTTTCAGTGATGTCTTCAAACTGGAAGTCTCCCTTGTTGAGGTAGAGTTTGTTGTCGCCCATGTTGGCGGTGAGGAACACATCGGTGAGTCCGTCATTGTTGATGTCGCCGAGGGCGACGCCACCGCCGTTGAAGAAGTTTCGGTACTTGAAAATATTGAGTTCCTCCGTATTCTCGACTTTGTTCAAAAAGTTGATACCCGATATTTTTGAAGGAACCTGTTCAAACAATGGTGAGTTTGTCAAATCCGAATTGCATGAGAAGAAAAACAAAATTACCAATAGAAGAAGAATGCTATGCCGCATGTATTCAGTGTTTTCTCTTTAAAAAGTTGTCAAAAGTACAACTGTTTTAAGGCAAAACAGCAGGCTTTTTGCCTAAACTTGGCAAAGATTGGCAAATTGCAACAGAAAATAGAATATAGATTCTGTGCCTGTTTTCACCAGCATTTTGTTGTATTTTTAGCCCAGTCATCCGATTTCAGCTAGATTCATGTTGCACCAAAAAATGTCCATAAAAAGGTTAGCGATGTTCGTTGTGCCTATGCTTTTGGCAACAACTGGACTTTGCCAAGCTCCCTTCGACCGAACTGGGCAGGTGTTCCTTTCGCTGCAAAACAGCAACGAGGTGGTCAAAATGATCGTCAACCCCTCCAGCTTTGTCCCTCAATTCAATGCAACTTACCCGTTGCCAAACGTCGTCCTCGATGCCATCGGGTTCCGAAAAACCGACAATTTAATCTACGGCATCAGCCCAAACAATAACCACCTCTTCACCGTCGGAGCCGATGGGGTCAGCCAGGACTTGGGCGCTCCCCCACTCCACAATTCGCTCCATTACCTGGCCGGCGATGTCAGCCCCGATGGAAAGGAACTGGTCAGCATTGGCTCAAGTGCGGCCCACACGGACGTACACCTCGCCAAAACGAACTTAGAAAATGGCAGCCTCTCAACCGTTTTTGTTCAAATGGGCGGCAACAGTTTTATGGCTGATATTGCATTTGACCCGTATTCCGGGCAGTTGTACGGTTACGACCAAGCCAACCGAAATATGGTCAAAATAAATTCCGCTTCTGGCGCTGTTACCGTCATGCACCAGCTCGATGCGGCGCACGAAATAGTTGGCCTTTATTTCGATTCCTTTGGCGATTTGCATGGTTACGGCCGCGCCGTCAACAATATCGTTGAAGCGGTTTTTGATATTGACAAAAACACGGGGATTGAAACGGTCATTGCCACTGGCCCCCTAAACTCGCCTTCGGATGCTGCTTCCTGCCCATTTTCAATAGAGATAAGGGCCGCTTTTGAACCCAAAAAAACGCTGCCCTGCACGGATGCGCTGCTGAATTATACCATTGCAAACGGTAGTGGAGAACCAAGGCCTGGGGTAAGTTTCGTGCACGATTTACCGACAGGAATGAATCTTTGTCTGGTGTATGCCAACCCGTTCGGAACACCTGTGGACACGACCAGCGTACCCGGCAGGTTGCGCATGGATGGCTTGAACCTGCCTCCGGGCATCAAATTGCTTTCTTTTAAAATCAAGGTGAATGACATCCCAAAAGGCATTTACAAAAGCCAGCCTTACCTGGAAAACCTGCCACAAAATTACGGGTTGGTGAGCATCGCCGACAATCCGGCGACGGCAGGATTTGAGGACAGCACCATCCTAAAAGTGAACCGTTTCGACGAGGACAGCTTGTTCAACCAGTGGCTGGTGTGTCTTGGCCAGACGCTGATTTTGGATGCAAGCGAGTACGGAACCAGTTTTGTTTGGAACGACGGCTCTACAAATAGCCATTACGAAGTAACCCAAAGCGGGATTTACACTTTGGATATTGGAACCACTTGCGAAGAACTCATTGTCAGGCATGATGTAACGGCAACCTCTTGTCCTTTCACCGTTGCTTTGTACCAGGTTTTTGAACCTGATTCCATTTTTGGTTGCAACAACACGGTTTTTAGTTTTATCCTAAAAAATGACTCTGGGGAGAAACGGGAACAGGTTGAACTGACTGAAACCATGCCGGTCGGGTTCAGTTTGGAGGGTATTGTCCGAAATCCTTTTGGTGGGAGTTTGAAGGCTGGTCTTACACCGAATGTCATCGCTATTGAAAACATGACAATGCCAATTGGGACGGACACGATTGACCTGTTGGTTCATGTCGGGGATGTGCCGCCCGGCAAATACCGATTCCGAGGCATGTTGAGCGGGTTGCCTCAATTGATGGGGCCAACTCGATACTCCGACGACCCATTCACTTTTTCAATTGACAGTTCAACGCTCCAAGTTTTGGGGACCTTGGAAGATACTTTGGCACTCGATACGATTATTTGTTTGAAGCAAAAATTGGTACTGGATGCCAGCAGTTTTGGGACGAGTTTTCTGTGGGAAGATGGTTCGACTGAGCATCGGTTCGTTGTTGAACAACCGGGGATTTATCATGTCACGCTATTTGATGGGTGCGAACCTGTCGAACTTTATTGGGATGTTGCGCCAGCCAATTCAATCACTGTGACATCTGTGTCAACGTTGAATATTCATCAAGGAGCGGAAATCGTGCTGAAACCATTGATTCAAAATCAGGAAGATAGCCTTTTGATTAGTTGGAGAGACCCCTTGGGAAACAGTCTGTCATGCCTCGATTGTCCAAAACCAGTTGCCATGCCCCTCCAAAATACAGCGTACAGCGTGGTAGTTTCGAACACTACCTGTGCTGATTCAACTACGATTGAATTATTGGTAGATGCTACACGCAGGGTTTATGCTCCGAATGTTTTTTCACCAAATGGGGATGGGATAAATGATTATTTCTTTTTGCAAAGTCCTGATTTCAGCAAAATCCATTCACTCCAAATAACTGGCCGATGGGGCAATCGGGTATTTAATTCAGTGGAATCAATGCTGAACGTGCCGATAAGTGGGTGGGACGGGTTAGTGAATGGCAAGGAGGCGCAACCGGGGAGCTATTTATGGCAAGCGGAGATTGAATTTATTGATGGGAAAAAGCAAGCAATTAGTGGTGAAGTGAGCCTATTTCGATAGAATAACTGGTTGCCCTATAACAGAAAAGTCGTCCCGCCAAAGCGGGAC
>JAIPBL010000074.1 GCA_021739645.1 Saprospiraceae bacterium
TGCACAATTTATTGGTCTGACCGAATTGGTGCACGGGCAGGGCAATAAATTGGGCGACCACAAAATTGGCAAAACGTTTACGCAAGTGCAGCCTCCAAAACAGGGTAAAATGAGCCTGGCTGTTATCTTTGCGAAAAAATATCATGAAAAAATACACCATTTTCGCCTTCACCGTTGTCATGATGGCTTTCGCCTGTGACACAACAAAAAATGCTGGCAATCAAGCAGCAACAAACTACAATCCGGCCACGGACACACTTCGGTTGGCGGGTGAAAACCACTTCCGAAATGTACGCCAATTGACCTTCGGTGGTGACAACGCAGAGGCTTACTGGAGCTTCGATAGCAAGTACCTGACCTTCCAATCAACTTACGACAAATGGGGCACTGCCTGCGACCAAATTTTCTATATGCCTATCAGCACCGGTACGAATGGTGGGCAAAAACCGCAGTTGATTAGCACAGGAAAAGGCAAAACGACTTGTGCCTATTTCATGCCCGGCGATAAGCAAATCCTCTTTGCCAGTACCCACGAGAGCGGAGATGATTGTCCAGAGTCACCACGAAGCGTGGGTGGCAAATACGTCTGGTCAATTCACAAAGAATTTGATATTTACACCGCTGACTTAAAGGGGAATATCGTCAAAAAACTCACCACTTCGCCAGGTTATGATGCCGAGGGTACGGTATCGCCCGACGGTAAAAAAATCGTGTTCACGAGTACCCGCTCCGGTGACCTGGAGCTTTGGACGATGAACATTGACGGCTCCGACCAACGGCAAGTGACCACTGGCCTCGGCTACGATGGTGGCGCTTTCTTCACACCGGACAGCAAGCAGCTCGTCTTCCGCTCCAGCCGCCCGAAGACCGGTGAAGAAGTGAAAAATTACAAAGACTTATTGGCACAGGGTCTGGTTCAACCGACTGCGCTCGAAATTTTCACTTGCAACGTGGATGGTTCCAACCTTCGCCAAATCACGCACCTCGGCGGTGCAAACTGGGCGCCTTACATGCACCCATCGGGTAAAAAAGTTCTTTTTGCCACCAATCACCACAGTAAAAGCGGCAGGCAGTTCAATGTTTTCTCTGTCAATCTTGACGGCACTGGTCTGGAGCAAATTACTTTTGACGAAGGCTTTGATTCGTTCATCATGTTTTCACCAGATGGCAAAAAAGTTGCTTTTTCCAGCAACCGGAACAACGGCGGCGGGCACGACACGAACGTGTTTGTGGCGGATTGGGTAGAGTGAAAGCGGGTGAGAGATGTGAGCGGTGTGAGCGGGTGAGCGTATGAGAGATGTGAGAGAGTGAGAGAGTGAGAGGGGTATTATTGAATTTCCTTTTTTACGGCGGCAGAAATCAAGGAAATTTTCAGCCAGTTTGGGAGCAAGGCCATCAGCAAGCGGTTTAGTTTGTTCATAAAACCCGGAACGATGGTGGCCTTGCCCCCGAGCATTTGTCGAATGGCTATGGCAGCCACCTCCTCCGGCGAAAGCAGGCCAATCCTACCTTTAACTCCCAGTTTTTCAATGCGTTGCACGATGTCCGCATTGGTCCTCATCGGGCCGGGATGCAGCACACAAACCGAAACCCCCTGCCCCCGGAGTTCTTCCCGAAGCCCTAGCGACCAGTGGCGGATAAACGCCTTGCTGGCGGGATAAACTGTCTTGTAGCCAATTGGACTGAAAGCGGCCATACTGCTCACATTGAGCACGAATCCTTGTTTTTGCTGGCGCAAATTTGGGAGCAAAAGCTGGGTCAATAGCACTGTTGCCATCATGTTCAATTGCAAAATGCCATCGAGATAATCTAGTTGTACATCCTCAAAACGCTTTGAGCCGCCTCGGCCTGCGTTGTTGATGAGCACATTGACTTGGTAATTATCGTTGATGGTTTGCGTCAACAATTCCACGTTTTTCCGAAGCGAAAGGTCGGTTTCAAAAAAATGGACAGCGACTTGAAAATCAGCGAGTTCTGTAGCGAGTGAAGAAAGGTTTTCGTTCGGTAAGGAAATGAGTATCAAGTTGGTTTTGCGCTTCGCCAAATCGAAAGCCATTGCCCGGCCAAGGCCCTGGGAAGCACCGGTAATGATGGCAAATTTTTTCATACCATGATTTGCAGCTTCGCAAATTTAAGCATAATCCGTTTCTGTTTGTCCACCTCCAACTCGGGAAAGAAAATCGTCGCCATGCGCTTGTCGCCACTGCCGTCCACTGCCACCACTTTGCCCTCACCGAATTTCAAGTGAAGCACCTTGTGCCCTGATTGGATATGCTCGCTGGGGCTTGGCTTGAACGTGGCCGGGTCAACCCGGTTGGCTACCTGCTGTTGCGGCCCACGTGGCTTGAAACTTCCAGTAACGCCGCTCCTCGATGGCGATGCGGACGGTGCGGCCTGAGCTTGCGCCCGCTCAAAACGGCCTTGCGGTGCCCTCGAACTGGAGCCAATCGGCGATGCCGCATCGAGGTGCGCCATGTTTATTTCATCCAAAAAACGGCTCGGTGGATTGCTGCGCTCTTGCCCAAAACGGTAGCGACTGGCGGCATAGCTCAACGTCAGGAACTGCTCCGCCCTCGTGATGGCCACGTAAAACAGACGGCGCTCCTCGTCCAGCCCCTCCGGCGTGTCCATGCTCATGAACGAGGGGAAAAGCTGTTCTTCCAAGCCGGCAATGAAGACGCTCTTGAACTCCAAACCCTTGGCGGAGTGGACACTCATCAGGGTCACGTGGTCCTCCGTGTCTTCCGTGTTGTCCTGATCGGTCATCAGGGCGATGTTTTGCAAATAACTTGAAAGCGATTTGTCAAAACTATCCGGCCCAGTTTCAGCCAATGCCTCTGTTTCTCCGTCCACGGTAAACTGCTCACCACCGACCGTGTCGTCCTCGACGAAGGTTTTTATGCCGTCCAAAAGGCTGGTTATGTTGTCCAGCCGCTGGATGCCTTCAATCGTGGTGTCGTTCTTGAGTTCGTCCATCAGACCGGATTTTCGGGCGATGTACTCGGCCACCACGTGGGCGTCGTGGGTCTTGGCTTTTTCACCAAAATCCTGAATCATGGCCACGAAGTTCTCAATGGAATTGCGGGTGCGGGGCGGAAAGGCGGTGAGTGGCAGCGCCTCCCACATCGTGATGCCCCGTTGGTCGGCGAGGGCTGCGATTTTGTCCACCGTTGTGCCGCCGATGGCCCGCTTGGGGTAGTTGATGACCCGGCGGAGCGCCTCATCGTCCTGTTGGTTGATGGCCAGGCGGAGATAGGCGATGAGGTCTTTCACCTCTTTTCTTTGGTAAAAAGACATGCCACCGAACACCCGGTACTTGATGTTGTAATGCCGCATCCATTCCTCGAAAACCCTCGACTGGGCGTTGGTGCGGTACAGGATGGCGATTTCAGTGTTCGACAAATGCCAGCGGGTTTTCTGTTCCATGATGCTGTCCGCCACCCGTTTGCCCTCCTCACTGTCCGTGATGGCACGGATAACTTTGATGCGATGACCCTCGCCCTTGTCACTGAAAATGGTCTTTTGGATTTGCTTGCGGTTGTAAGAAATCACCTCGTTCGCCGCCTGCACGATATGCTCGGTGGAGCGGTAGTTCTGCTCCAATTTAAAGGTCTTGATGCCGTGCGGCTTAAAGTCCTTCTCGTAGTCAAGGATATTCTGGATGGTAGCACCACGGAAGGCGTAAATGCTCTGGGCATCGTCGCCGACTACACAGATATTGCGGGGACTGCCGTCGTAACTGATGAATTTTTTTACGATAGAATATTGCAGGTGGTTCGTGTCCTGGAACTCGTCCACCATCAGGTACTTGAACTTCTGGCGGTACTTGTTGGTCACCTCCGGGTGGTTCTGGAACAGCTCGTAGAGTCTGAAAAGCAGGTCATCGAAGTCCATCGCCCCACTTCGCTTGCAGCGGATGGTGTATTTTTCATAAATCTGGTGGAAAAACGGGCGTTTGCCGAGCTTGTCCTCCTCCATCATATCCGCCCGGTTGACGTACATCTTGGGTGTGATGAGGTTGCTTTTGCAGGAAGAAATGCGGGAACGGATAGCGTTCACGTTGTACTGTTCCTTGTTCAGGTTCAGCTCGTTGATGATGGACGAGACAACGCTTTTCGTATCGTCGGTGTCGTAAATCGTGAAATTGCTGGGGTAGCCGATGTGCTGTGCTTCCACCCGGAGTATCTTCGCAAACAGCGAGTGGAACGTGCCCGCCCAAACCCGCTCGGCCCGTTGGCCCACCACCTTTTGGATTCGCTCTTTCATCTCCTTCGCCGATTTGTTGGTGAAGGTCAGCGCCATGATTTCCCAAGGCGCAACGCCTGACTGAATCATGTGGGCGATACGGTAGGTGAGCACCCTCGTCTTGCCGGAGCCGGGGCCAGCGATGACCAGCACCGGGCCGTCTAGCTGCGTGGCTGCTTGGCGCTGCACGGGGTTGAGTTCGTCGAGGTAAGAATGTTTTACGGGTGATTGCGTCATGTAACTTGCGTTTGTTGGAGGTGCAAGTTTACGGCTTTGTTTTGAACTACTCGGGCCGAGAGGTAGTATATTTGCCTACAAGGGAATAAACAAGCGATGGAAAAAATAACGAGCCTTTCTCAATTGGACTTGGAAAAGACCTACACCTATGCTGACTACCTGACTTGGCAGTTCGAGCAGGCAGTGGAGTTGATAAAGGGAAGAATCGCCAAAGTGGCTGCTCCGAGCCGTCGGCATCAAAGGATTTCCTTTAAGCTCAGTGGGACGTTTTATGAATCTTTCAAGAAAAACCCTTGCGAAGCGTACACTGCCCCCTTCGATGTCCGCCTCTACAACAAAACCAAATCTGCCAAGGCCAACAAGGACATCTACACCGTCGTACAGCCAGATATTTGCGTCATCTGCGATACCAACAAACTCGATGATGCTGGTTGTCTCGATGCCCCTGACCTCATCGTTGAAATCCTCTCGCCCGGGAATTCCACCAAGGAAATGAAGACCAAGAAAGACCTTTACGCCGAAGCTGGCGTCCGTGAATATTGGATTGTTGACCCTGAGCGGGAAACGCTAACCCGCTTCCTGCTGCAAGCCGATGGAGAGTCGTATGACCTTGCCCAGATTTTCACGAGCGGCGAGTCGGTGAGGGGGGTTGTTTTCCCGGATTTGGAAGTGGAGTTGGGCGAGGTGTTAAGGGAGTAGCAACGCATTACCAATTCAAAACAATTATGAGGGTGCTTGCGCCATGAAACTTGCGTTTATTGGAGGTGCAAGTTTACGGCTTTGTTGCGGGGTGGAGCAGCGTTTGGGAAAAACTTAAACACGCTGTTGAATACCTGAAAAATATTAAAGTATAAAAAGGGCAAAAACTGACATTTGCCAAGTACCGTTCGAAGGCAGTTTTTCATTCAGCCTTAACGAGTAAACACCCTGCCTGTGACCTATGCATGGCGAAGCCCTACCCGGAAACGGACTTTTACTCGGCTGGTAATATATAGGACTGAACAAAGTACTCCTGCTCGGCAACCTCGGCAAAGACCCCGTAGTGTCAACCCTGGAAGGCAATGTCAAAGTTGCCAAATTCCCCTTGGCCACTACCGAAAGCTATAAAGATGATAAAGGACAAACCCATTCACAAACTGAGTGGCACAGTATCCTTCTATGGCGGGGACTGGCAGAGCTGGCCGATTTCAACCGAATCAAGGAACTGCTGAACTGTGACTTATTCTTTGCCCACCCCTACTCGTCTTGGGAAAGTGGCTCAATGAAAAAACAAACGGCCTTATCAGGCAGTACATCCCAAAGAAAACCGATTTCGATTTGTACGACGATGAATTCATCACTTCGATAGAGCAAAAGCTCAACAACAGGCCTCGAAAAACACTCGGATTTTTTACGCCGTTGCAGTTTTCATCAAATTACTCAAGGGGGGGGGACACCTGTTGCACTTGAACACGAAGACAAAATTGTTGGCGGAGCAGGCTATTATGCAAAAGAAACTGACAAATCAGGACGAATAACTTGGATGTTTTTTCACCCAAACTTTTCAGGACGAGTCTCCATGCAATAGTCGTGCAGCCCCCAATTCCCCTAATTCCCTAATTCCCCAATTCCCCAATCCCCAACCCCTCCAGCGCCTCCCCCGTCAGCCGGTACACCGTCCATTCATTCATCGGCTGGGCGCCAAGGCTTTTGTAGAAATTGATGGCGGGCGTGTTCCAGTCCAACACCGACCATTCTAGGCGGGCGCAGTTGCGCTCCAGCGCCAGTTTGGCAAGGGTGGCCAGGAGCAGTTTGCCATAACCCCGCCCACGGAACTGCGGACGCACGAAGAGGTCTTCCAAATAAATACCCGATTTCCCTCGAAAAGTGGAGTAGTTGTGGAAAAACAACGCAAACCCTGCCGGGATTTCCCCTTCATGATAAAGAATGACTTCTGCCGCCGGGCGATGGCCAAAAAGCGAGTCCCGAAGCATATCCTCGGTGGCGACGACGTCATCTAGCATCCGCTCATATTCTGCCAATTCTCGAATGAACTGGAGTATCAGCGGCACGTCATCAATGGTGGCGGGGCGAAGGTTTGGCGAAGAATTCATAAGTGTTTGTTCTTTTTTTGAAACTGTGTGCTATCCCAATTCCCCAATTCCCTCAACTCCCAGTTTCCAATTTCCACGCCCCCCCGAACTGCTCCACCAACCTATTATCGTACTGGTCAGCCTTTTCGAAGAGGTTGCGAAAGCGTTTCATGCCCGTGTCAAGGGTAAGGTAGCGGTCGAAAATGACGAGTGAAAGGACGATTTCCTGCCCTCGAACGCTAAAGCTCAGGGCTTCCAGTTCATGGTTTTGGCGAAGCAAAAATTCGTAAACGGATTGAATGTTAGTTGTCGGCAAGTCGCAGAGAATAGCATCTCCAGCGATGAGGCCATTGGGTTCATAGTAGCTGACAAAGATGTTTGCGCTGCCGTTTCTGACCTCCCAAACGTTGGGGCCACGGCGGGCGAGGCGGGTATCGTGGCCGCATTTCTCCAAAATCTCCTCGATGGTGCGGGCAATTCCAGCGGGTTCGTACTGTTCGGCCTCACTGGGCAGTTCGATGGGTGCTCCGCAATTGGGGCAGTAACCGTCCGACTTGGCCTGTTCGAACACGGCCTGCTTACAGTTTTGACAACGAGTGCCCACCTCTCCTCCACCCTGCTTCCACATTGCCAGCGACTCGGCGAGGTAACGCACCGGTAACGAGAACCCCATGCTCTCGCCCCCGTTCACAATAAAAGTGTTCACGCCGATGACTTCTCCATGTTTGTTGACGAGCGGGCCGCCGCTGTTGCCGGGGTTCAGTGCCGCATCGTGCTGGATGTACGGCAGGTCGTCCTGCAAATATTCTATGCCAGACACGATGCCCTGCGTTGCCGAAAACTTCAGCCCGAACGGGTGGCCAATGGCCACCACGACATCCCCCACCGACACGCTTTTACTGGCTGCCAGTGCTGCTACCGGAACGTCGGGGCAAGGCGGTGCTGCAATAAAGGCGAGGTCGTAACGAGGGTCGGTGAACACGACCTTGGCCAGTTGGCGGGGCAATAGCGGACCATCCACTATCACTTCTCGGTTGCCCTGCACCACATGGTCGTTGGTGACAATGACGCCCCCAAAGGGGTATTCCGTCTCCCGCAACAGGAAACCCGTACCCGTGCTGTATGGCGTAGCTATCTGAATGACGATGTTTCGGTACTGCTCAATGACGTTTTGCATGTGAAAGGTGCATTTGCTGCGGAGCAAATGTAGGGGATGGGGGGCAGATTTTTTTGAGAAACACCAAGTTTGACTTTATCCTCCATAAGTTCACAAAAAACTATGGCCATCTTTCAAATACATTAGTTTTGCACCGACAACAGTTTCCAACTCCAACGAAATTTTTCAATGAATACCAGAAGATTCCTGCTCCTCGCCACGCTATCAGGCTTGTTCGCCGTCGCACTTGGTGCTTTTGGAGCACATATTTTGAAAAAAATCCTGACGCCAGACGAAATCCAGATTTTTGAAACTGGCGTCCGATACCAGTTCTATCATACGTTTGCACTGCTCATCGTGGCCATCACCAGCCGCTACTTGAGCCACCGCTGGACAAACATTGCCGGGTGGCTGTTCGTCGTGGGAATGGCGTTTTTCAGTGGGTCGCTGTACCTGCTAGCAGTGGCGGAAGCCTTTGGCCTGAAAGAAAGTACCGTGATACTTGGCCCATTGACGCCCATAGGAGGCGTGCTGCTCATGGGTGGTTGGCTGGCGCTGTTCCGGGCAGCTTTCGATTACAAGAAATCGGGGCATAAGCACAGCAGCAGCAGCAGCAGCAGCAGCAGCAGCAGCAGTTCCTAAAATTAGACCTGCCAAGTTTTTGAAACTTGGCAGGTCTTGCCCGCCCAGCGAAAAATGACCTATTTCATCGGCCTCGATATCGGTACTTCCAGCACCAAGGCTGTCGCTTTCGACCACTCAGAGCGGGCGGTTGGCGAGGTGACGAGGCACTACCCCACCCTCAGCCCAAAGCCAGACTGGCAGGAACAAGACCCTGAGCAAGTCGTTCGTGCAGCCACGTCAGCAGTGAAAAAACTGGTAGAGATGCTCGGCCAAGCGCCCGCCAGCATTGCCCTCAGCGCCGCCATGCACAGCCTCATCGCCGTGGACGGCAAGGGGCAGCCGCTCACCCGCAGCATACTTTGGTCGGACAATCGGGCGGCTTCCATTGCTTCGCAACTAAAAGGAACACCGCTCGGAAAGGACATCTACCGGCACACCGGCACGCCCATCCACCCCATGTCGCCGCTGCCAAAAATCGCTTGGCTTCGCCAACATGAACCCGCCATTTTCCAAAACACAGCCAAGTTTTTAGGGATAAAAGAATACCTGCTCTTCCAGCTCTTCGGGGAGTTTTTCACCGACCAGTCAATGGCTTCCGCCACCGGCCTTTTCGATGCTGCTCGTCTCGATTGGCACGGCCCTTCTCTCGATTTTGCAGGCATCACCCCGTCTCAGTTGCCGCAGCATGTCTCGCCGTTTTTTACTCTAGGAAAAATAAAGCCAGCCGCTGCCCGCAGTATGGGCATCCCCACCGAAATCCCTTGGGTTATTGGTGCTTCAGATGGTTGCCTCGCCAATCTGGGTGCTGGCGCAATGTCGCCGGGAGAGGCCGTGCTGTCCATCGGCACGAGCGGGGCGCTGCGCATCACCACGCACCATCCCGTGTACGACCCCAGTGAGCGCATCTTCAACTACCTGCTTTTTCCGCCAACTGCTGACCAACCAGCCACCTACGTAACGGGGGGAGCCAGCAACAACGGGGCAGTGGTTTATGAGTGGTTTTGCCGCCAGTTTTTTGGTTTGTCGCCTTCGGCAAAAGGCATGGAGCGCCACCGGGCTGCCATGCAGCAAGTGCCGCTGGGCTGCGACGGGCTGCGTTTTCAGCCGCATATCCTCGGTGAACGGGCGCCACTTTGGGACGCCGCTGCCACGGGCAGTTTTCAGGGAATTCGGCCATTTCACACCCTCGCCCATTTTCACCGGGCGGTGCTGGAGGGGATTCTTTGGAACATGAAAGCAATCGGGGATGTGCTGGAAGAAGTGGCTGGGCCGTACCACGTCATTTTCGCCAACGGCGGTTTTACCAAAATGCCGTTTTGGGTAGAGATGGCTGGAGAGATTTTTGGAAAGAAAATAATCGTTTCTGGAAACGAAGGCGGACCAGCGCTGGGTGCTGCAATGCTGGGAAAACGAGCGCTTGAAATGGAGAATTGAGAATTCGAGGCTGCATTCTCAATTCTCCATTTTCAATTTTCAATTATTTAAAGTGCTTCAGCATAATCACCTCCTTGTCCGTCAAATGCCGGAAGTGCCCACGCCCAATGTCCTTCTTCGTCAAACCCGCATAATAAGTCCGGTCAAGTTTCACGACCTCGTAGCCGAGATGCTCGAATATGCGCCGCACGATTCGGTTCTTTCCCATGTGGATGCTTATTTCCAGCTCGTTTTTACTTTCACCAGCGTAGTGCAGGCTGTCCACGGGGGCAAGGCCATCTTCAAGGGTTAAACCTTTTTGCACTTTTTCAAAATCTGCTTTGTGAAATGCCTTATCGAGGGTCACGTAATAGACCTTCTGCACTTGGTGGCTGGGGTGCGAGAGTTTTTTGGCGAGGTCGCCGTCGTTGGTGAGCAGCAGCAGACCGGAGGTCATCCGGTCGAGGCGACCAACGGGGAAAATGCGTTCCTCCACCTTTTGTCCAATTATATCAAGGACGGTTTTGCGCCCTTTCTCGTCATTGGAGGTGGTGATGATATCCCTCGGTTTGTTCATCAGGATGTACACCTTGCGCTCCTCTAGTTTTACAACTTCACCTTTGTAACGCACCTCATCTGTAGGCTGCACGGGGTAGCCAGGGTTGGGTTCCACCTCGCCGTTCACCGTCACGAGGCCCTGTTTCACGAACTCCGCCGACTGCCTTCTTGCGGCGATGCCGCAATGCGAAAGGTACTTGTTGAGGCGCATCGGCTCCTCCATTTCTTGGTGGGAAACAGGCTTGGGCGGCGGCACGTTTTTGCCCATCGGCCTTTTGGCCTTTGAAAAACGCTTGCGGTCTTGTGGGTTTTCTTCCTGCCGGGGCCTGTTGGATGGACGCTCACTGACGGGGCGGTCATCATTGTGCTTCGGTTTTGGCCCACGGTCACGAGCTGGGCGTTCCTCCCGCTGCGCTGGCTTTGGTGCTTCTTTCTTCGCAAACGGCGCCCAAAATGGCGTTTTCTTTGGGGTTTTCTTCGCCGGGCGGGGAGCCGAAGTCACGCTTGACTTGCGGTTACTGGCTGCTCCTGCACTTTCCTTTTTCGGAGGTACGCCTTGCCCTGCTTTGGAGGCTTTTTTCGGTGCAGCGGCCTTCTTGGCAGCTGGCTCACGCTTTGGCCTTTTATCTTCTTCCATGTTGAATTATTCGCAATAAAAATAGTGGGGAGTTTACCCCAAAGGTGACAAATTTCAAAAAAGTGTCACCTCTCTAGGCTGCCGGAGGTGCAGGGGGAGTTGTTGCCGGTGCTTGTCCACTGCCGCCTTCTCCGCTATTTCCGCCACGTCCTCTGCCACGATTTCGTCCGCCACGGTTGCGGCTTTTCCTGCGTTCGCCGCCTTCCGCATTACCACCGTCTCCTTCCGCACGTGGGGGTTGGGGGCCACGAGGGGGGCGATGCTCGCCACCTGTTGAACGACCGCCTCCTCGGCGCTGTCCGCCCGAAGAATGACCACCGCCACGGGGTGGCCTTCCGCCGCCGCCGCCGCCTCTGCCACCTCGGTGTTCAGAACTGCCGCCACCACTTTCCAGCCCTTCGGGCAAGGGCAGCACTTTTACTTTCAGTTCCATTAATTGCTCAATGCGCATAAATTTCTTGCGGCCCATGCGGCCCACCAGTGTGTAGGCTGCCCCCAAAGCATCGGCACGGGCAGTTCTTCCGATACGATGAACATAATCTTCGGGGTCGCTCGGCACGTCAAAGTTGATGACGATTTCGATGCCCTTGATGTCAATGCCACGAGAAAGCACGTCGGTGGCGACAAGGATTGGCACGGTGGCATTTTTGAAAGTAAGCAAAGTATCTTCCCGCTGCTGCTGTTCCAAGTCGGAGTGAATATCGTTGGATTTGAAGCCCTTGTTTTTGAGGTGGTTGTTGAGTTCTTTCACCGCCCTTTTGGTACCAGCAAAGATGAGCACCCGCTTTTTCGGGTCTTCATTGCGCAGCAACATTTCAATGAGGCGGTTCTTTTTTTCATCTTCCACAAAAAAGACGCCCTGCGTGATGCCCGCCGCTGGCTTGGAAATGGCGATACTGATTTCTAAGGGATTGCGGAGCAAACTTTGCGAAAACTTGCGGATTTCGTTGGGCATGGTGGCAGAGAACAAAAAGGTCTGCCGGGCACGTGGAATCTTGTTGACAATGGTCATGATGTCCTGCACGAAGCCCATGTCGAGCATCCGGTCTGCCTCATCGAGTACGAGGTGGCGCACAGTGTCCAGATTCACGTAGCCCATTTGAAGGTGGGCCAAGAAACGACCGGGAGTTGCCACGACTACGTCCACGCCTTTTTTCAGCGCCCGCATTTCCATTTCCATGGAGTGTCCGTCACGCCCACCATAAATCGCCACCGAACTAACGGGGGTGAAATAGGAAAAGCCCTCCAGTTGTTGGTCAACCTGGACGGCCAGTTCTCGGGTAGGCTCCAAAATGATGGTGTCAATCCCCGCAATGGGGTCGGAAATCAGGCGGTTCAAGATGGGAAGCAAGAAGGCAGCGGTTTTTCCGGTGCCGGTTTGGGCGCAAGCGAGAACGTCCTGCCCATTCAGCAGGGCTGGTATCGCTTGTTCCTGAATGGGTGTGGCATTTTCAAAGCCCATGGCGTCCAAACCTTCCAACAGCGTTGGCGCCAATCCTAAGTCAGCAAACTTCAAAGTTTTACTATTTAATTGATAAAAATCCTGTCAAAAAACTTCCGTTTGCCGTGGGGTGGTTGGTGTATTTTGTCAGGTTTGTTTTGATAAAAACCCCAAACAAGACAGTAGGTTTCACGGCGGGTTGAATTTCTGAAAGTCTCGCTTTTCAAAAAGCGGCGCAAGATTCAATTTTTTGCCCAATTTTTTCAAAGAAACTTACTCTACTAGAGCTGTACGGGCAAATATGTCCTACTAAAACGGAATATCCTCGTCATCGTTCATTTTTGAGGGCACGGTCATCACTTTCGATGGCTGGAACGGCGTGGCAAATGGGTCACTGCTCGGGAAGCTGTCAAAGCTGGTTTCTTCCAGGTCGCCGAACTTGGCAAACTGGTCGGTGAAGCGCAGTTTCACGGTGTCGAGTGCGCCGTTCCGGTGCTTCGCAATGATGATTTCGGCAACGCCTTTGAGCGACTGTCCCGATTCGTCTTCGAGAATTTGGTAGTATTCGGGGCGATAGATGAAGGTCACGATGTCTGCATCCTGCTCAATTGCGCCGCTTTCGCGTAAATCCGACAACTGTGGCCGCTTCGTCCCGCCTCTCGTCTCCACTGCCCGACTGAGCTGCGATAGAGCGATTACTGGCACGTTCAGCTCCTTGGCCATGGCCTTCAGTGCTCGTGAAATACTGCTGATTTCCTGCTCCCGGTTGCCGCCTTTGTTGGTTTCCATGCCCCCGCTCATGAGCTGGAGGTAGTCGATGATAACCATGGAGATGTCGTGCTGCATTTTGAGGCGTCGGCACTTGGCCCGTAGTTCAAAGATGTTGATGGCGGGGGTATCGTCAATATAAATAGGGGCTTCACTCAGGTGCTCAATTGTAGTGTGCAACTGCTGCCATTCGTAGTCTTCGAGCTTGCCGTTGCGGAGCTTGCTACCCGCTATTTCGGCTTCCATGGAAATGAGGCGCTGAACTAGTTGCGTACTGGACATTTCCAATGTAAATAAGGCTACACCTTTTTTGAAATCCATCGCAGCGTTGCGGGCGAGAGCGAGCACAAACGAGGTTTTACCCATACCCGGCCTGGCTGCTACGATGACTAGGTCGCTGGGTTGCCAGCCGCTGGTTAGGCGGTCGAGGGCGGTGAAACCTGTTGGAACACCCGTTAGACCGTCTTTTTTGTTTTTGAGTTCTTCTAGGATTTTTAGGGTCTTGCTGGCCAACTCGCCCATGCTTTCGTACTGGCGGCTGAGGTTGTTTTGGGTCACGTTGAACAGGCCCTTCTCTGCGTCGTCGAGCAGGGTGAACACGTCGGTGGTGTCCTCGTAGGCATCCCGGATGATTTGGGTAGAAACCTTGATGAGTTCCCGTTGGATATGCTTTTGCGCCACGATGCGGGCGTGGTACTCGATGTTGGCGCTGGAGCCGACCCGATTGGTCATTTCCACCAAATAGTAGCCACCGCCGATGCTGTCGAGGCCCCCGGCTTTTTTCAGCTCCTCGGTGACGGTGAGCAGGTCAACTGGGTGCGATTTATCGAAAAGGCTCAAAATAGCCCGATAAATCAGCTGGTGGGCATCAGAATAAAAGCTTTCCGAGCGCAGGATGTCGAGCACTACTGGTAGTGCATCTTTGTCGAGCATGAGCGCCCCAAGTACGGCTTCTTCGAGGGGAAGGGCTTGTGGTTGCACCTTGCCAAACACATAATCAGACAGCTCGCCCTCTTGTCGGCGCAGTTTGGATTTTATTTCCGAATTTTTCTTTGCAGGATTGTTGTCAGGCATTGTTGCTTTTTGTTGATGGCAGTTCACTCAACATGTACGGTCGGTTGCGAATTCACAAAGTTACTAAGAATAATCCCAAAGGCCACCTCCCCGTTTTCCCCTTAGGGTGTTGGTAATCGAGCCTGAATTGTGGACATTTTATTTTTATTAAAAAAACTGCTTGAAAGCCAAAACAACTATCCCAACTGAGCAAACCACATCTGTTTGATAACCAATGTTTTAATTCCAACCCGGAAGTTGCTGCCCTACTAAGAACCAGCTTTTAACTTTTAAAAGCAACTGTGGATAAAATGCGCTCTCCGTTAATTTCGTCCGTATGGTTTTATATTTTTTGCCTTACCTTGCCCCCGCTTTCGGCAACACCTAAAAAGCAAAGAAATATTCACCCCAGACTATTCGACGCTGGATTTTACAATTACACATGGACTTAGCTCGATATATTGACGCAACAATTCTAAAGCCCGACACAACGCTCGCCGACATCAAAAAACTCTGCGAAGACGCCAAAAAACACGGATTTGTAGCTGTGTGCGTACCACCTTTTTTTGTGAAGGATGCCGTCAAGGCATTGGACGGAACCCCAGTTATCATTAGCACAGTTGTTGGATTCCCAATGGGGTATTCTGCGACCCCGGCCAAGGTTGAAGAGATAAAAAAAGCCATTGACGAAGGTGCCACGGAACTGGATTGTGTCATCAATATTTGTGCAGTAAAAAGCAAGCAATGGAGTTACGTTCGGAACGAAATTGACTCCATGGCCATGGCTTGCCAAATGCGTGGCAAAACCATCAAGCTCATACTGGAAACAGGCTTATTGACTGAAACGGAAATTGTCAAACTCTGTGAAATTGCAACAGAGGTAAAAGTCAATTTCGTTAAAACCTCGACCGGGGTGAATGGCAAAGGAGCTTCCGTGAAAATCATAGAAAGTCTCCGTAAAAAATTGCCACCTACTATTAAAATCAAAGCTTCGGGCGGCATTCGTGACCGAAAATTCGCAGAAGAACTGGCGGCCGCAGGTGCTGACAGGATTGGCACATCGGCAGGAACAGCCATCGTCAACGGTTGATTTTCAATGAAATGAGAAAGACTATGAAAAAATTCATCTTCCCACTCGTGTTACTGGTCTTTTGCTGCGCCACCTCGCAAGCTCAGGGCAATGTCACCGAAAAAGTTGAACCAAAAGTCGCTTTGCTGATGCAGCGCTTCGTCGATATCAACAAAAGCACCAAGACCATCTCTGGCTGGCGAATCCAGATACTTGCCACTACCGACCGCCAGCGCATTGAGGATGCGCTTCGTAAATTTGAGTCCCAGTATCCGAATATTCCCGCCGATTGGGTGCAGTCAAAACCATACTACAAATTGCGTGCAGGTGCCTATACGTCCAAGCGGAATGCCATTGCTGCGCAATACTTGCTCAAAAATGACTACCCAACCGCCTATCCTGTAACGGACAACGAAATCAAACCGGAAGAGCTAATTAAATAGGTCTGAGATATGGAGGTCTGAGGTATGTGCTCACTCATACCTCAGGCTTCTATACCTCATACCTCGCACCTCATACCTCACAATGTCGCAATTAGAAAGTATCATCAACTCGGCATGGGAAGACCGCTCCATGCTCAACGACAAACCTGTGCAAGAGGCCATACGGCACGTCGTTTCTCTGTTGGACACGGGCAAGCTGCGTGTCGCTGAACCCACTTCCGACGGTGAATGGAAAGTAAACGATTGGGTGAAAAAAGCGGTCATCCTCTATTTTCCCATCCAAAAAATGGAAACCATCGAGGCACCGCCTTTCGAGTTTCACGATAAAATCCCGCTGAAAAAAGGCTTCGCTGCCCAAGGCGTCCGGGTAGTGCCACATGCCATTGCACGGCATGGATGCTTCCTCGAACCGGGGGTTATTTTGATGCCTAGCTACGTGAACATCGGCGCCTACGTCGGCGCTGGGAGCATGGTTGATACATGGGCAACGGTTGGTTCCTGCGCTCAAATCGGCAAAAACGTACACCTCAGCGGCGGTGTGGGCATTGGCGGTGTGCTGGAACCCCCACAGGCTGCCCCGACCATTATCGAAGATGAGTGCTTTATCGGCTCACGTTGCATTGTAGTAGAAGGCGTTAGAATTGAGCGGGAATCGGTACTGGGCGCCAATGTTGTGCTTACGCAATCAACGCATATCATTGACGTAACTGGTCCTACACCAGTCACTCATAAAGGTAGGGTTCCCGCTCGTTCGGTGGTCATTCCTGGTACGTATTCCCGGCAGTTCCCAGCTGGGGATTATGGTGTTTCCTGTGCCCTCATCATCGGCAAGCGCACTGAAAGCACTGATAAAAAAGTGTCACTGAACAGCGCACTGCGAGAGTACGGCGTGGCCGTTTGACCATTTTCCAAAACAACAAAGCCCCGGTCATGTGCATGGCCGGGGCTTTTTTGGTTGGACTTATCGCTGCAACTATCTTTCAGCAGCAAGGTCCATATTTTCAAAGGTGAACTAAGAAAGGAAAGAAAACTACCCCTACCGCCCGAAGGTTTCAGGGTAGTCCCACACACTATTAGAACACCCACTATTTAGACTCATAAAGGTTTCAGGTTTGGGGCTTAAAGTTTCAGGGGAGTCCCTGCGTGAAACCTGAAACGGAAAACCTGAAACCAAGAAAAAACCAGCCCTACGTCCCGAAGGGTTTCGGGCTGGTCCCACACACTATGAGAACACCCAATATCTTTTTTGGCCTACCCCAAAAGGGGCGAGTCATGCGTTTTGAGTTTCGAGTTGGGAGGCCTCGGTTAACTTGGACTACATGACTCGTTAATGCCATTTATTTCAATCAAAATCTTAGTTTTCAAGTTGATTGCGAGTTTCTTTAAACCCGCCAAAAGCATTCAAGGACTCAATCACTTGAAAGATGGTGAAAAAACTGCCCCTACCACACAAGGTAGCGGGGCAGCCCACACACTATGAGAACACCCAATTATATCTTTTGGTAAAATTTTGTTGTGTAGTAGAAAAGAAATTTGCCCTTTGTAGGTAGGAGAAAATTCGTTTTTAAGCCTTCTCATCAGTTTTTGTTTTTTCGCCTTGCGATGCCTTTTTGCTTCCAAGTTTGTTCATCGTTAAAGACAACCTATAGATGTACAAACCCCAAAAATTTCACACACCGAAAGCACAACTCTCGAAAAAAATATTTCTACAGCAATTATAAAAGGTTGATTCTCAGTTGGTAAGTTCTCGTTTGTGTGGTCAGCCTAGTTTGTTGAGGCTTGAGGAGCAGCGTCATCGTAGGCTTTCCATTCCAATTTTCAAAAATAATCTACTTTTGTTGACGCCGTGATATTCCTAAAAACACTGCCAAAAGAACGTATTGTTGGGCAATGAAGTTGCCTTACGTTTGTTTTGAGTTGAAAAATCTTTCAAGAACAAACAATTATTCTATTGATTCCACAGAAAACAGTGCAAGAAATCCTCGAAACCGCTAAAATCGAGGAAGTCATTCAGGACTATGTCAACCTGAGGAGACGGGGCGTGAACATGATTGGCCTATGCCCATTTCACAACGAAAAAACCCCGTCATTCACAGTCTCTCCAGCCAAAAATATCTTCAAATGCTTCGGCTGTGGCAAGGGGGGCGACCCTGCCAAGTTCGTGATGGAGCACGAACACCTCACCTACCCCGATGCACTGCGCTACCTCGCCCGCAAGTACCGCATCGAGGTGGAAGAAGTGAAGCTGACACCAGAGGCGGTCGCTCAACAGCAGGCCGAGGAGAGTCTTTACATCCTCAATGATTACGCCCGCCAATTTTACCAAGACCAGCTTTTTGAAACAGACATGGGCAAAAGCGTGGGCTTGAGCTACTTCAAGGGGCGAGGCTTTCGGGAGGAGACCATCCGCAAGTTCGGACTGGGCTATGCGCCCAACGAACAAGATGCCTTTGTAAAAAAAGCAACCCAGACGGGCTACAAGCTCGAATTCTTGAAAAAACTGGGCCTTGCTTCGCAATACGACCGTGATTTTTTCCGCAACCGGGTGATGTTCACCATCCACAACCTGAGTGGGAAGCCCATCGCCTTCGCCGGGCGAATCATGGAAAAAGACGTCAAGGCGCCCAAGTACATCAACTCGCCGGAGACGGAGATTTACGTTAAAAACAAGAACCTCTACGGCGCTTTTTTTGCCAAAACCGCCATCCGAAAGGCCGATGAGTGCATCCTCGTGGAGGGTTATACCGACGTGATTTCGCTGCACCAGGCTGGCATCGAGAACGTGGTGGCAAGTTCCGGCACCTCGCTCACCGATGGTCAGATTGCACTCATCAAACGTTTTACCCCCAACATCAAAATCCTTTACGATGGCGATGCAGCGGGTGTAAAAGCAGCACTGCGCGGGCTTGACATGGTGCTGGAGAAGGATATGAACGTGCGGGTGGTGCTCATCCCCGACGGCGATGACCCCGACAGCTACCTGCAAAAAGTAGGCGCCACGGCCTTCCAGGAGTTCATTGACAAACAGTCCCAGGATTTTATCTTGTTCAAAACCAACCTGTTGCTCGCCGAGACGAAGGGTGACCCCGTGAAAAAGGCAGGCCTGGTCCGGGACATCGTGGATAGCATCAGCCGGGTACCCGACCCCTTCAAGCGCTCATTTTATGTGAAGGAATGTGCAAGGGTCATGGAGTTGGAGGAGGCCGTGCTGGTTTCGGAAGCGAACAAGGCGGTGCATCAAATCCTTCAAAAACGGGACTTAGACAAGCGTAAGAAGCAGGAGGTAAAAATCAACATCGTGCCGGAAGATGGTGAGTTTCCGACGGAGGTGCCGCCCGACGACCAGGGTGAACACTCTTTCGTTGCGCCCAAGCCACGAACCGCTGGCCACGAATTCCAGGAGCGGGACATCGCAAGGATATTGGTGGAAGCCGGAGAAAAAATTTACGACGAAGAAGAAAACATGACGGTGGCCGAATTTGTGCTCGGCAATATTGAGGACGTACTGGAAGATTTCGACAACCCAGAATATTTGCGCATCGCTAAGGAGGCCATGCAGCTCGTATTGGGCAAATCGCCCGTGACCACGCAGTATTTCATCGGCCACAACGACCAGACAATCAGTGAATTAGCAGTGGATTTACTGCACTCACCCTGGGAGTACAGCCCCGGCTGGGAATTGCACGAAATGTATTTGAGGTCGCAAAAAAAGCCCGAAGAGAATTTCAACAAAGACAGCCTGAGCGCCCTGCTCCAGTTCAAGCTCCGCAAAGTGATTCGGCTTTGCGAAAAAAATCAGTTGCAAATGAAAGAGGTGGCCTCTGACGATTCCACCCAACTATTGCGCTTAATGAAAGTGCAGATGAAACTGAACGAAATGCGCAATGAGTTGATGAAACAGTTGGGAATGGTGGTTTTGAAATAGGGATGAGGGATGAGGGCAACGGCTTTTCGCTAATTCTGATTACTCCGTGGCTTGCTGTTGCCTATCTCCGTGGCTTGCACAGGCGGGCTGTCAATTAATTCGAACAAATCTTTCAGCGGCACGGGCTTCTCCGAGCGGAACTGCTCTGTGCCATCTTTTTTCATCAAAACAAGGGTAAACTCGTCCCGGTCAACATCGTGGTGGTCGTACATCCGGCGAAAGGTGCGGGCATCGGCGAAGACGGCAATCCAAATGTCCCGCTGCACCACGCCTGCCGAGTCGGATTGAAGCCATTTGCGCTGGAGTTGGAGGTCGGTGTTGGTGCTGTCACCAGCAAATAGCATTAGCCGACGGACGCCTTGGGCCTGCACAACCACAGCGGAAAAGGCCAGAAAGAAAATGATGGTGGCGAAATTTTTCATCCGATGGAAATTCGTTGGAGCACTCAAGCTAGTTGAACCGCCTTGCAAATATCGCATATCAAGGTCAAGTGGGGGTATTATTTTTTTAGAATGACGGGAATGTGGCAGATATGGCCATCCTTGCAACACAGTGGTTACTTCCGCAAGACAATATTATCGGAATCGAGGCCAAGCTTGCTCATTGCAGCCTCGACATTGCCGCAAGGCAACAGCCCTCCGTCAGTATCTATCCTAAAAACCTGATAACCAATTGCTTGCACAAAAGCCACTGCTTCCCGGTGCGCCTCATTCTGGCTATTGGAAAGCAGGTATTCCATCACCACAAGCGGTGAGTTTGTTGCAAGAAACTGCTGCATTCCTTTCAAGACTTGTGGTTCGGAACCCTCCACATCAATCTTGATCATATCAGGGTTTATTTTTCCTTCGGTAAAATAATCGTCCAGCCGAATTCCTGCCACCTCGATGGGCTGCGAGGGATTATTCTTTAACCAAGTTGCATTTTTTATTTCTGGCAAAACAAGCGAGTTGTACTCGGAATAAAGCGCAGGAAATTCATTGAAAACCAGCGTCTTATCCACGTCGGAAGCTGCACGGTGAAGTGGTTCTATGTTGGCAAACGGCGCCGTGTTTTTTTGTAAAATCCCAAACGTGGAGCGGGAAGCCTCGAAAGCCAGCACCCTGCCCTTTTCCCCCACCAATTGCGAAGCAAGCAAACTGAAATAACCAAAATGCGCCCCAACATCGCAGAAAACATCGCCGGGCTTCAGGTTTTTCATCAAAAAACGGGCGAGTCGGATTTCTGAGTCGTGCGTTTTTGCCCCAAACAAAAAAATCTCGGTAGCTGATGGCAGCACCACCTCCATCTCCGTACCGAAAAAAGTGCTGGTCTTAGCGAACCTTCCCCGTTTTGTAAGTGGATAAACCAGCCGCCAGTACCCAATGGCCTTGAGGTAGCGCAACGGGTTGTTCAGCAACCTGTCCAGTACGCTTCCACGTGCAAGTCGCTCGATTTTTTCCAGCTTTTTTTCAAGTGTTGAAAGCATCAGGATTCGTTGCCAGATTTCAGTTTGCGCATCCGCCGGGGATTGAGCCACATCCAAAAACCGGAAAAGGCAAGCAGCATGAGGCTAATGGAAGTTATGGTGGTGTAGCTAATCTTGGCTTGCTCGTTCTTGGTGCCAAGCAATCGGTCCATGATGGTACCGTCGTGTACGTGTTCTACGAAATCGTGGAGACGGGACTCGCTCGAAAGCACCTTGCCAGTGCCACAGTCAAGTTGCAACTCCGTGTAATGATGCACGAATGCCACCTTGGCAATTGCCTTATCGGGGCGGATGTCAATCCGGTCTATCAATGGGTCAAGGTGGAGGCTGTCTTTTACGTACCCAATGGCGATTCTTTGCAGGCTGTCAATCGGAATCCAAAAGGTGGCATCAGGGTTCACGCCTTGCTGGGTGGACGGTTTGAGTCCAAACTGTTTTTTCCAACCCAACAGCACTCCAGTTAGGCCAATGATGAACATGAACGCAAACAGCGGTACAGCCACAAACCGGTGAATACGGCGGTAGCTTCTAGTCTTCCTGGCTAATTGTTCTGTTTTGTGGTGCATGAAATCCCGCATAAATTGCAGGACAAAGGTAGTAAAAGGTATGAGGTATGGAGGTCTAAGGTATGGTTACACAAATACTTCAGACCCCCATACCTCAGAACTCATAACTCATTTTTTTCCCGTGAGGCCCTGAAAACCCCGCATGATACCTCGGTCAGCCTTGCGGAGAAATTCGAGAATATAGTCACGTTCAAGTGTTGCCTCAATTTCAGTCTCTATGATTTCAATGGCCTGTGTGGTATTGAAACCTTTCACGAAAAGGATTCGGTAAACGTCCTGAATGACGTGGATTTGCTCGGGTGTGAAGCCCCGGCGGCGCAGGCCAACGGAATTGATGCCAGCGTAGGAAAGTGGCTCCCGTGCGGCTTTTACAAAGGGTGGAATGTCCTTACGGACCAATGATCCGCCACCGACAAACGCATGTGCGCCAATTTTCACAAACTGGTGAACGGCGCTAAGACCGCCCAGCGTCACAAACTCTTCAACCTCAATATGACCCGCCATCGTCACACCGTTGGCTACGACGCAGTTCTTGCCGATGTGACAATCGTGGGCCACGTGAACATAAGCCATGAGCAGCGTTCCTTCTCCGATGGTCGTCGTTTGGCTGGCTTTGGTGCCCCGGTTCAGTGTCACGTACTCCCGCACAATGACATTGTCGCCAAGTTCCACCAGGCTGTATTCTCCTTTAAACTTGAGGTCTTGGGGCACGGCACCTACGACTGCACCCGGGAATATCTTACAGCCGTTACCAATCCGGGAGCCGTCCATGATGGTTACGTTTGGGCCAATCCACGTGCCATCGCCAATGACAACGTCCCGTCCGATGGTGGTAAATGGTTCAATGGTAACATTTTGGCCAATTCGGGCTTCGGGATGGATGAATCGCATGATGTGGCTACTGCCGTTGAGGTGTGGTAAAACAGCTGGCTGTTCAGTAGTAATTTTCATTATAATGTTGAAATGTTATAAGTGTGTTCTCGAAACTGAAACTTAGCGTAACCAAATCAAGAAACCCGGAACTTCCAGAAATCACACCAACATGAACAAAAACTAACTTGTTCGGTCGGATTAGTAGCTGGTCGGAGAGAAAAAAATCAGGTAGAATGAAGGATGTAAAATCGTCGGATTTCGAGTCTTTTAAAAAAAGCAGGTTGATAACTTGGTTTGTTTGTTTGAAAAAAAGTTGGTCAAGGCTACACTAAATTATTGGTAATCAGCGGGTTAATTTTCGGTCAGTTGCCTTTTGCCATTCTCATTTACACCAAACTGAGTTCGTAGTGCTTTTTATACTTGTCCTTTCAAATTGGTCAATTATTCTCCGGTTGTACTCCGTGTTTCTTCTTAACGTCTTTTTAACTAAATACGCTTCTTTTTATTGTCTGTTAAAAACAGGTTTTTCAAAAAGACAAGTGAATTTTCTTTCAAGCCTCTTTTACGAGTACCTCCTCCGGCTTCTCCGTTCGGCGCACAATCTGAGCAGTCAGTTCTCCCTCGGACACGAGCTTGTTCCCCACGTAAGCCGTTCCGTGCATCTGCACCAGCCCCCGGCGGATGGGCGCCGTAAGCTCCATTTTCAAAATCAAAGTATCACCAGGTGAAACCTTGTTCTTGAACTTCATCCCGTCAATTTTCACGAAGTAAGTGTCCCAGTTGCCTGGGTCGCCCACTTTCGAAAGGGCTAGGATGCCACCTGCCTGTGCCAACGCCTCGATTTGAAGCACGCCGGGGAATACTGGGTTCCCTGGGAAATGGCCTTGAAAAAACGCTTCGTTGAAAGTCACGTTTTTTACGCCAACCACATGGTTGTCAGAGATTTCGATGATTTTGTCCACCAACAAAAACGGGTAGCGGTGCGGAAGGTACTTGGCCACTTCCATCGTGTTGTACACCGGCTCGGCGTTGGGGTCGTATTTTGGTACGCCCTTCATCCGACGTTGCTCCAGCCAAGCTTTTTTTAGCAGCTTCGCAAACTCCACGTTGGCCGTATGGCCTGGCTTTGTTGCCACGATTTTGCCCTTGATGGGTTTTCCGACCAGTGCCAAATCACCCAAAACATCGAGCAGTTTATGGCGGGCAGGCTCATTATTGAAGAACAGCTCGATGGTGTTCAAGATGCCTTCCTTGTCAATTTTTACGCTTGGCTTGTTCAGTTTTTTTGCCAACGCATCTAGCTCATCTTGGTTCATCAGCCGGTCCACGATGACGATGGCGTTGCTCAGGTCGCCGCCTTTGATGAGGTTGTGGTCAACGAGGTATTCCAGCTCGTGCAGGAAAACGAAAGTGCGGCAAGGGGCTATTTCAGCAGAAAAATCCTCCTCACTAGACAAGGAGGCGTATTGCTGGCCAAGAATTTTCGAGTTGAAATCAATCATCGTCGTTACCTGAAAATAATCAGCTGGCATGGCTACCAGTTCCGTTCCGGTCGTTTCATCAAAAAACCGGATAGGCTCCGTTATTTCAAGGTAATCCCGTTCCTCTGCCAATTCGGCGAGGCCCGCTTCCTGCAATGCCCGGACAAAAGGTGCTGCACTGCCATCGAGAATTGGCACTTCTGGGCCATCAATTTGAATCAGGACATTGTCGATGCCCAGCCCAAACAGCGCCGCCATGGCATGTTCCACCGTACTCACGTGAGCATCGGCCTGCTGAATGGTAGTACCCCGCAGCGTGGACACCACCTGGTTCACATCGGCTTTGATGAACGGTTTTTCACTCAGGTCTATCCGCTGGAACCTGACACCCTGCCCCGACTCCGCCGGGAGAAAGGTCATCGTCACGTCTTGTCCAGTGTGCAGGCCGATGCCCTTGATAGTCACTGGCTGTTTTATGGTATGTTGATTCATAGTCTTAAACAGGGATGAAGAATGAGGGGTGAGGGATGAAGTACCTACGGCTTACATTCCTCATCCCTTTTCCCTCATCCCTTTTTTATCAGTTCATTTAATTTCTTGTAAATAGCTGGCAATTTTTTAAAAACTGCATACGAACGCAGGTAGTCGCTGTAGGGTATTGCTGGCGAACCGTACAGCGCTGTCCCAGTTTGTTTCACCGAAGCTGCGACGCCGCTCTGGGCTTGCACCTGTGTGCCATCGGCTACTTCGATATGTCCGACGAAGCCCGCCTGACCACCGATTCGGCAGTTTTTACCGATTTTGGTGCTGCCCGCAAAACCCGCTTGCGCCGCCACCACAGTATGCTCGCCGAGGTCCACGTTGTGCGCCACCATCACGAGATTATCGAGCTTGACGCCCTGCCGGATGAAGGTGCTGCCCATCGTAGCCCGGTCAATGGTCGTATTGGCGCCGATTTCCACATCGGCCTCCACCACCACGTTGCCGAGTTGAGGGAGTTTGAGAAAACGGCCATCAGTCTGCGGCACAAAGCCGAAACCGTCACTGCCAATGACCACGTTGCTGTGCAAAATGCAGTTGTCGCCAATGACGCAGTCGTGGTAAATCTTCACACCGGGATAAATGGTACAGTTGCGGCCAACCGTCACGTTTTTACCCACAAACACTTGCGGATGGATGGTTGTACCTCCAGCAACGGTCGTGCCTTCCTCCACCACGCTGAACATGCCCACCGATACGGCATCCCCTAAAATAGCAGTAGGGTGAACAAAGGCTCGGTCGGAAATTCCACTTTCCGACTGCATTTGCCCACCGAATTTTTCCATCAGAATGCGGAGCGAGTTATAGACGTCGTCCACCCGTATCAGGGCTGCCGCAGCAACTTTTTGGGTTGGGGAAAAATCACGGGGAACGAGCACGGCAGCCGCTGGGGTCGTGTAGGCGAAGTGCTCGTAGCGGGGGTTGGCCAAAAAAGTGAGCGTGCCGGGACCTCCCTGCTCAATCTTACCTGGCTTGCTCACCAGCACCTCGCCGTCGCCCTCCAAGGTGCCACCGAGCATTCGGGCTATTTCTTTGGCTGCAATTTGCATGGGCGCAAAGATAGTTGCAGTTGGCAGTTGGCAGTTAGCAGTTGGCAGTTTTTTGGATTTTCGCCAACCTTTCTGGTTTTGGCGAGTAATTTTGCCGCAAAAAAACGCATTTTGAGGAAAATAAAAATTGGGACACGGGACAGCGCACTGGCACTTTGGCACGCCAACTACGCCAAGTTTTCTTTGGAGGGAAAAGGCGTGGAAGCCGAATTGATCAGCTTCGCAAATTCGGAGGAAATAGGAGCGGCGCTGCTGCGGGGCGACTTGGACATGAACGCACATTCCCTCAGCGACCTGCCCACCACCCAGCCTGACGGCCTCGTGATTGCAGGCGTCAGCCTTCGGGAAGACCCCGCCGACTGCCTGCTCATCCGGCAGGGGGAAACCGTTAGCAACCTATTATTTAAGCTAAAAAATAGCGCCGTAGTTGGTGCCTCCGCTGCTCACCGAAAAGCGCAGTTATTCAGCTATCGCCCCGATGTACAGTTCGTGGATCGCATCGGTGACGTGCCTATCAACCTCGACCAGCTTCGCTCCGGCAATTGCGACGCCTTCATCATCGCCAATGCCGACCTTGCCCGCCTCCACTTGGAATTGGATGGCTTCGAGAAAATTAACCTCAACGTGCGGGAATTTGTGCCTGCTCCTGGGCAGGGCGCACTCGCTTACTTTTGCTGTTCCGACGACCTCGAAACCCGTCGCCTCATCCAGCAGCAGCTCCACGAACCGAACACCTCCGCCGTGACCAATGTGGAGCGTAAAGTGCGGAAACTTGTCGGTGATGAACTGCCCCTCGGCGTCTTTTGCGAGCGGGACAGCAGCGGCAACTATCACGTCTGGGCCGCCTTGGCCGATGCTTGGGATAAACCCGTGCGGCGGGTGCGGCTTTCGCAAAGTACGAACTTGGGATTGGCGGAGAAGGTGGTGGAGGGGTTGGGGTGAATACTGGCAAAGGCAAATTGAACCCAAATTTCATCTTGTTTTTTTGTATTTTTGTAGCAAATGACCATCAAGAAAAAATACCATATTGATATCGAAATTGACCGCTTGACGAATAGCGTCCAAAACACGATTTCCGGTGACAGCTTCGCTACCGAGGTGCTTGAAGTGGAAAAAGCAGATTTGAAAACCATCACGAAAACGAGTGGTTGGTTGTTCGACTGGAAATCCGAATTTAAAGCAAGTGACCGCAAACTTTATAAACTTGCCATCATCGGAAACCCTCAAATTGTGCAGGGCTTGGTCAGCACCAGCGACTATGGCGACCACTTCTATCTTCATTTGGTGGAAAGCGCACCATTTTAGCCTAGGAAAGAAAAAGCTTTATGAAGGCGTTCCCGGTAATTTATTTGCATTCGTCTGTAAACTGTCATGGGACAAAGGCTATGAAGGTTTTGTCTCGTTTCAATCCAAAACCAAACTAATTGAACACTATGAAGCTGCAATAGGTGCCACTCATGTTGGTGTCCATAAAATGGTTATCTTTCCTGATTCCGCACTGAGACTTATCAACCAATACTTTAAAATTCAATAAAATGGGACATATAAAAGAACCAAAAGGCATTGACCTAGTGGTTGCACCAATGCCATTTACAGAGGAAGACCGCAAACACATAAGCACCATTATCCAAGAATATAAGAAGACTGGCAAAATACCTGTCAGCAGAAAAGCTGGGCAGAAAAAGCTCAAGAAAAAACACGTGGCTTCTCAAAACCAACATTGAAAAGTAGTTTTTTTTGAACATTGGCCTTCCTTCTTCACACGTCATGCATTGGTGAATCATGGGTTTGGTGAAGTGGGTAGCAAAAATCTTTGTCCACTACACCTTCATTGGCCTCCCCGCCTGCAATACCTTGCCTACCTCTGCTGCACCGATGACCTAGAGACCCGCCGCCTCATCCAGCAGCAGCTCCATGAACCGAACACCTCCGCCGTGACCAACGTGGAGCGCAAAGTGCAGAAACTTATCGGTGATGAACTGCCCCTCGGCGTCTTTTGCGAGCGAGACAGCAGCGGCAACTACCACGTCTGGGCCGCCTTGGCCGATGCCTGGGACCAGCCCGTTCGACGGTTTCGGCTATCGCAGAGTACGAACTTGGGATTGGCGGAGAAGGTGGTGGCGGGGTTAGGTGATTGACGATTTTGGATTTACAACTTACGAGTACTAGGCCAGTGCTAAATAGTTTATCACTCCACCTTCACCAGCTTCCCGCCTTGCACCCATTGCTCCCCATCCATTATCCGGTAAAAATAGAAGCCCTGCTCCAGTCCGTTCACATCGAACACATTGTTGATGGCAGACAGCGAACGCTCCATCACCAGACGCCCCAATGCATCGAAAAGCAGTAGGCTCGCTTGCCGTGGTGCTTGGCTTGGGAAAGCCACGGTAAAATAATCCACGCAAGGGTTTGGAAAAACCCTTACTCCTTCTTCCACCTGAGGCTCTATACTCGCTGTGGTCGTATCCTTGTACGGGAAGGCGATGGTGCTGTCGCAGGCACCCCCGAAACGGTACATGGGCAGGTTGGGGACGTTAAAGACAAGGTTCGAAGGAGAACGGAGTGCCCTGGCCTCGAATCCGCAGGCTGCCCCCTTTTCGTTGGGGCGATGCACTACGTGGAGGTAGTAGGTGCTGGTGGCGGGACCGAGGTACATCCGACAGTCGGGGCCAAGGGTGATAAAACCGATGCCCACTGGCCAGTTGTCCTCGTCGTAGCTGATATGATGGGCGACGTGCTCCACGCTGTTGCCATCCTGCAGGTCTATCTGGTACAGGTCAACACCAGAACTGGCATAGATGAAGCGGGAGTCAAAGGAGAAGGCAACTCCCAGAGCGGTGTCGTCCTCTGTCGCTGGGTAGGGTATCACTTGTAGGTTGGACACCTCGGCTGTAGCGTTGTTGAAGCTATATAGATATATTTCTTTCAATTGGTCTAAGTTGTAGGCCAACATGGAGGCATCAGGTGAAAAAGCCACCTGACCGATATTAATATCATAATTTAATATTGGATTTCCAAATTCCTGCACAAAAGGCCCCTGCACCGTATCCTGCCCTCCGATAAGGAACCAATTGAACCTGTTGGTATTGTATTCTATCATATTGGCCCACCACTTGTCCCCGTCGGCATGGAGGCAAGCGGTCAGAACACTATGGTTGTAAAGCCCCTGTAAAAGTTGTTTCTTTTCTTTGAGATAGTAGCTGCTGTCTGCTTTCCGAACAAAAGTGCTGAGATAAAGCTTTGTGGATAGGACATCCAGTATCGAAAGCGAATCGAAGATGATATTATCTTTGTGGATAAGGTAAACAATACTGTCGTTGCCTATCTGTGGGAGGAAGACGGTGAGCTGATCTCCGATATAGCCCCCATAGCTCTGATCTCCGCAATGGACATTGTAGCCCCAGCCCGGCGTCAGTGATTCGGAACCGGGCACCAATTGGAAGTCTTGGTCGTACACTGCACAGTTGTTGGTGGTAAGCACCAGTTGCCCGTCCCCGTCGCAAATAAAGCTGCCGCTGGAACCGAAGCCGAGGCCGTCCGTGAAGGCGTGGCTGTATATCGCCACGGTGTCCCCGGTGAAGTCGAGTAGGGTAAGGTCGGGGATGCCGACATCTGCACCGCTGCTGTAGCCCATAGGCCATTGGTAGTCCCATTTTTGGGCCGTAGCGAACACTGGTAGCAGGAAGGGTAGGATTAGAATAAAATGTTTCATAAAGATAAAAATGAGGCTGGGAGGCGCACGGCAAGCCTCCCAGCACATGGAAGTTTAACAGCGTGGTATATCAATGCAGTACGACAAACCGGACTGGGCCTTCCTTCTTGTTGGAAGGATATAGAAAATAAACCCCTTCTGCCAATTGGCTGGTATCCAGCTTTAATTGGGTCTGCGTAGGGGATAGACCATAAACACGCACTACTCTTCCGTAGGCATCCAGCAAGGCCAAGTCGGTTAGACCATGCTCTTTTGGCAGTTCCACCCTTGCTGATTCGTCGGCAGGAATAGGTGCTATCCTGAGGCTTGAAGGTAGTGATGTCATACCCCCATGTGAAAGGCTGCTACGCTCCTCGACACATTCGTCCTCGTATTCCACATACTCCAAGCTGTGCTCTGCCAGCAATGCCCTTGCAATGTACACGCCTTCGCCACCTTCACCAACACATTGCAAGGCTATTTCTGCCAAATCCGTGCTATCTTCTTCGGAAAAGCCCCCAAATTCAGGGTCAAGTCTATACAGCAGCAAAGCATTGATTGCCTTCAGGTTCTCCCCAGAAGTGGTGGTCTGGGTGCCGATACTGTTGTTCACACTCAGCATATCGTCCAGCATAGTATCAATAATTGCCTGCTTATCCATCACCAAAATTGAAAAAGTGTCCAATTTTTGGTCCATTAATAGCTTAACGGCTACAAAATCAGCTACAAGGGCTGAGTCAATTATCAGCATGTTGGTGGATGTGTCCTTTACCCACCAGACCACACTATCCAATTCATTTCCCAAACTGTCAAGGATTTGGCTTAGGCTGTCAATTTCAAGGTTTAGCAGGTCGGATTGGCCAACGGCTACATCCGTGAATGTCGCAGCGTCCCTGTAGCGATTTTCAAATTCGATGAATTTGGCAAAATCAGTGCTGGAGAGGCTGTCATGATACCATGTATAGAAATCCCCCGTAAGGGTAGTAAGTGCAGACAAGTCCTCCAAGTGGCGGTAGAGTTTCAATTTGGTATCGAATGCCACCTCATCCCCAAAAACAGTATCTATCCGAATGTTCAGCAGATTGATATCGGTTTGGGCAGCATTTTCAAGTACTTCCTGTTTAGTCAGATATTCATTGCATTCATATTGGTCAACACCTGCTGATTTCTTGATAAACCAAGGGTGGGTGAAGCTAGTTGGCAAGAAGTACGGATAATGTGATTCCCCTTGGTAGTTTTCGGGATAAGAGCCTGAACTATACCTGTATCTCCCAATGCGGTATTGGCTTTGTACAGCAATGTAATCAGGAGCAAAATGCTTTGCCTTTGGAGTTAACGCCAAGCTTTCATCGAAGATATTTCCAGCAAGTTCTTGTGGCTGGGTGCTTGCATTTGAGTTTAAATCACTGCCGTACATTAAGTTGTAAGTTCCATAGGCTCCAGAGAAATCGTTTATTCTAATAATGCTGCCCGCACAGGTATTCATTACCGACATGGCAGTGCTTGCCCCTTTCATGGTATTGCAGTATATAGTGGCATCCGTTCCAGAAATTGCCAGGTTGTTTTTTGTGCTAAAAGGAGCTTCCATTATGTTGCTGATTACCGTATTATTCAGTCCTCCAGTGATATAGATATTATAGGAAGGGGACGTAAAATCGGTTTCATTATTGAATATATTGGCATACCTAACATCGCCTAAAAAGATGTTCCTGTTGATATAGCTTACAGATGGCATATTGCTGGGTGGGGTAGCACCTGACCTTAAGGCTGTATTACCCCCAATGTTCCAATTATGGTTTCCGGAGCCAATACCCGCCAACCAAACATTATGACTGACAGCATTTAAGTTGTTGAACAGGATGTCAGCTTTTGAAGGAAGTACGGAGCCCCAGATATTGTGCACACATTGATACATGCTTGAATTTTCCACCTTCGTATATTGGTTCGCCATATTTGTTAGCCTGTTTATGCCTGTGTTCCAATTAATAAACACACTATTTGTAACCCGAAGATTATTGGTGCCTTTGGTGAATATTCCGATTCCTTTACCACCGTTTCCAGTGCAAATCATATTGTCAAGTATTACGCTGCTATTAGACTCGTTTACCCTAATCCCGTTACCACAATCTTGAATAGCAAGACCCATAGCCACTAAATTGGTGCCTTCCAAGTAAATACCATATTTTTCCATATTGTTGATGATTAAATAAGGTAGCCCAGTAGCCATGGTCAGATTGAGGTCTGAAGTATTTTCGAGATGGATGCCCTCATCGCAATATTCAAAAAACGAAATAGAATTGCCCCATGGGCTATTCAAGCCTGTAAAGCTAATCTCCTTAAAGTCAGGCCCAGTGGCTGCGAGACCCTTCACGCAATATCTTATCTCAGAATCCACAAAATTGAAGGAGGTTCTATTTTCCATTTTGACCCCGACAGTAGCTCCTCTTAGCATTGTGCGTTTTCCAAAATCAAGCTTGCCCCCATTTGGAACTGAAAGTGTGCTAGGCAACAGTTCAATTCCTTCCCAACCATAATCACACTCATGAATGTTTTCCCATGAGGTGTGCAGTGTGTACCCTTCCTTCACCTTAATTTTTGAACCTGGCAACATAATGAGGTCACTTGCACGACCATCAGAATTAGGATAGTTGGAGGTAAACCAATAATTCTGGTCAATAACCAATGTTCCATTAACTGCAATCCTTTGAGGGTTTCCATCAGATTGATTTGGGGCAAGCAAAGGTCCACTGCCGCCAGTTAATGAACTTAATAAGGTGGGCTGACCATAGGTACCAATAGGTTCAATGTCATCAACTTTGAATGTCGTGGTGGAAAATGTAACAGTAGGGCTCAAATCAAAATAAAGCCTTAGGGTTTGCGCAAAAATAACTTCCTACTTATATTTTTGATTTGGGGCGATACTATAGTTCCATTCCCCATGAAATTTAGCTTCTGTCAAATTCACCTTTTCAAGCGCTTCGTCCGACACTACAATTCCTTTTATG
>JAIPBL010000005.1 GCA_021739645.1 Saprospiraceae bacterium
CCAATTTATTGGGCTGACCGTAAACGATTATCTACACGGTCAGCCCAATAAATTGGGCGACCACAAATCAGCTAATCAAAAAAATCGCCGGCCGCTTGCCCAACTCGGGCAGCGGCTTTTTTCGCCATTCGGCAATAGTTTTGGTTTGGACGGACTGCGTCGGCAAAGTCAAATCCACGGCAATGCAAAACCGAGTCCCAGGTTGCAGCACCTTCGCCGCCTGCTCAATGACCGCCCTATTGCGGTAGGGAGTTTCGATGAAAATCTGCGTTTGGCGGTGCTTGGCGACGAGTTGTTCGAGGCGCTTGAGGTCGTCAGCCAAGGCTTTTTGAGAAAGATAACCCTGAAAAGCAAACGACTGCCCATTCATCCCACTCGCCATCAGTGCCAACAGGATGGACGACGGGCCAACCAGCGGCACGACTTCCACACCACGGCGGTGCGCCAGTTCCACCAACTTCGCACCGGGGTCGGCAATGCCGGGGCAGCCTGCCTCGCTCAGTATGCCGAGGTCGTGGCCTTCCAGCGCAGGACGCAGCAGGTTTTCCAGCTCCGCAACGGGTGTGTGCTCGTTCAGTTCCTCGATTTGGTACTCCGAAATTGGTTTTGGCGGGTTGGTGGCTTTGATGAAATGGCGGGTTGTTTTTGCTCGCTCGGCCACGAGGTGGCTGAGGCGGTGCAGCACGTCCACTGCGTAAGCGGGGATGGTTTCGATGGCATCGTCGCCAAGTGGACAGGGGATAAGGTAGAGTTTGCCGGGTTTTGTCATTGGTGGAACCTCATTGGTTATTTAGTCAGGGGGCAAAGGTAATTGACCAAACCATAGAACTGGCTGCAAGCTGCCAACTGCCTAGCCGCCAACTTATTTTTAACGAAGTCTATCATTTTACCAGAAAACTAACTACTTTTGCCCGCCTTTTCGAAAAGCTCTCCGTTACGAAGGTTGGTTTAATCGCAAGTCGTAAAAAATCAACAGTTGGGACGGAAGCTCCGAAATCATTAAATACTTCAAAACAGTATGCGAAATTACGAAGTAACTTTCATCGTAGATCCAGTTCTGTCGGGCGATGAAATCAAGGCGACAGCTCAGAAATATGTGGATCAGCTCCAGACAAGTGGAGCAAGCATCGTACATGTGGATGAGATGGGGTTGCGTCAGTTGGCTTATGAAATCAACAAGCGCCACTCTGGGTACTACTACTGCGTCGAGTTCCAATCGGAAGCAGCACAGTACCTAACATCGCTAGAACTCAACATGCGCCGTGACGAACGTCTCCTGCGCTTCCTGACCATTGCCCTGGACAAGTACGGCGTTAAGTACAACGCTGACAAACGTGCTGGCATCATCGGCAAGACGAAAAAGAAAAGCAAAGGTGGTGCTGACATGAACGCTGGGTCTGGTGCACCTGCCGCTGCCGCTCCAAAGGCGAAAATTGCAAAGGCTCAACCGCCACAGCCAGACAACCTGAAGCGCATCGAGGGCATCGGCCCGAAAATCGCCGAGGTGCTCAAAGCTGCCAATATTGATTCCTTTACAAAACTTGCTGCCATGACGCCAGACCAAATCAAGGACTTGCTCAATGCTGCCGGTGACCGTTTCAGCTTCCAAGACCCTGCTACTTGGCCAGCGCAAGCTGACCTTGCCGCTCAAGGCGAATGGGACAAGCTCAAGAAATGGCAGGACGAACTGAAGGGTGGTAAGGTCGTTGCCGCTGGTTCAAAAGACGAGGAAGAATAAGCCTCGCCTGACGTTCAACACAAAATTTTTTAACAAAAAAATTCAAAAATCATGGCTGCATCAAGAGACGATATTAAGTTTCTAAGCAATCCGAACATCGGCCAGCAACGCAAGAAGTATTGCCGCTTCCGTAAGTTCGGCATCAAATATATTGATTACAAAGACGCTGATTTTCTGCTGCAATTTGTCAATGACCAAGGTAAAGTACTTCCCCGCCGTATCACCGGCAACTCGCTGAAGTACCAGCGCCGGGTGGCTACCGCTGTAAAGCGGGCACGTCACCTTGCCATGTTGCCTTATTTGACCGACTTGCTGAAATAGTTCATTTTGGTGAATGGAAATTAGGAATTAGGAATTAGGAATTGGGGTTTACGAAATTCATAAATACCCAATTACAAATTCCCAATTACAAATTCCCAACCGCCGCAAACTCGCAGAACAATGGATATTATTCTTCTGAAAAATCTCGATAAAGTTGGCCGCAAGTTTGACATCGTCAAGGTAAAAGACGGTTATGGCCGCAACTTCCTGATACCTCAGGGATTGGCCCTCGTTGCCAACAAAGTCAACCGCAACAACCTCGAAAGCTTCAAGCGCCAAGAATCGTCCAAGTTGAACAAGAAATTGGACATCTTCAAAGCAATTGCTGCCAAGCTGAAAGGTCAAAAGTTGACCATCACCGCCAAGACTGGCACCTCTGGTAAAATATTTGGCTCCGTCACCAATATCCAGATTGCGCAGGCATTGCGCGACCAACTGGATATTGACATCGACCGCAGGGACATCCTGCTGCCGGATGACCACATCAAGATGATTGGTGATTACGTAGCTACGCTTGACCTCCACCCCGACGTGGATGCCAAAGTCGAGTTCTCGGTAATTCCCGACGATCCGGAACTGGCCAAGCGCCTCGCTGAAGCTGCTGCCGAAGCTGCATTGGACGCCGCTGCTGAGGCTTCTGACGACAACCTATAAATCTGGTTTCCAGATTTTACCATAAAGCCCATCCGCTTCAAAACGGATGGGCTTTTTTCCGCTCCCTAAACCAAATTCCAAAGTTGTTAAGACTCACCCATTTTGAAATCCAGTGATTCCCCGCCACCCTAAGCAAAGTAATGGTCAATATCAAGTTGAGAAGAAGCGAAATTTTTACTCACGCTAACTTTATATTTAAAAAATCCACCTAAAAATTTGACTGTTTAAAGAATAACTCATTCTTTTGCGACTAAATACTCTTAAATCTTATTTACAAATTGAAAGTACTTTCAAAAGGCACGGTTTATGGTCTAAGAGCCTTGGTTTATCTTGCAACCCAAAAAGACCGGACAGGTTACGTGAGTATTGGAGAGATATCGGAGAAACTCGACATTTCCTTCCATTTTTTGACAAAAACATTTCAGATGCTCACCCAAAAAGGCATCTTGGAATCATACCGAGGCCCCAGTGGTGGCATTGCCCTGAACAAGCCGGCAGAACAGATTTTCCTTTTCGACATCGTCAAGATACTCGAAGGGGACGACTTTTTTGACAAATGCCTTTTGGGGCTGCCCGGGTGCGGTGACTTTGAACCTTGCCCAGTGCATGATTTTTGGAAGGTGGCAAAGGCCGCACTGAAAAACGAGTTCGAAATTACATCCCTGGCCGAATTGGGGGCAAAAGTAACCGACGAAAGACTGCGCCTTAGTGCGTAGGTTTTTTTTGCTCCTAATTAAGATAAAATACTCTCAATACTTCCATTCACATATATTAAAGCCGAAAGGGCTAGTTGCCCGTTCTGCTTTTTTTTAAAAAATGCAACAGAAATGAAAGGAACGCAAGACGCTTCGTCCAACGGCACCAAGAGCATCAACTACTTCATGAACACTAAAAACTGGTGGCAGCCGCTGCTGTTCATCCTGGTCATCAGCGTGGCAGGGGTCAGTATGATCGGCTACCAGACCTACAACGATGCCCCACCCATGACTGGCTTCAAAACGCCTTCGGGTGAGGTGATGATTGACAAAACAACCATCGAGGAGGGGCAGAAGGTCTTTCACAAATACGCACTGATGGAGTACGGCTCGTTTTTCGGCGATGGGGCGCAGCGGGGGCCAGACTATACGGCCGAGGCATTGCATTACCTCACGGTTTACATGAACGAGTACCATGTGGCGGCTTTCAGAAAAGAAAATGGTCGGGACGCCACCGACATGGAGCAAAAAATCATCGGGGAAACCATCAAGGCAGAACTGAAGGAAAACCGCTACGAGGAAGCCGGGAACATCGTCACCCTGACCGAAGCCCAAGCCTACGCTTTGGGGAAACTGAGGACGTATTACACCGATATTTTTATTGATAAAAATACCGAGGGTTCGTTCCCCCCAAAGGACTACATCACCGACAGGCAAGAAGTAGAAAACTTGGCGTCTTTTTTCTTTTGGGGGGCTTGGGTATGCGCAGCTGAACGACCAGGCAGTGACTTCAGCTATACCCACAACTGGCCCTACGATGCTGCCGCAGGCAACACGCCTACCTCACCCGTCATACTATGGAGCGTTTTAGGGATGCTGGCATTTGTACTGATGTGCGGCATCGTGCTGTACTATATCGGTCAGTACAACCAGCTCCCGAACAAGTTTTTCAAGCCTTCAAGCAAAGACCTACTGACCGCCGAAAAAGTTGCCAATTTCAAACCAACGAAGACGCAGCGGGCCACTTACAAGTTCTTCGCCGTGGCCATTATCCTGTTCTTCGTGCAGGTTTTGAGCGGCATCATCACCATCAACGACTTCGTAAACTTCCTTGGCTGGTTCGGCATCCACCCATCCGAAGTTTTCCCGGTGACCATGTCCCGCAGTTGGCACCTGATGCTGGCGCTCTACTGGATTTCGACCTGCTGGATTGCCTCGTCCATTTTCATACTCCCCATTTTGGCCAAAAAGGAAATCCCCAACCAATTGCCCCTCATCAACACGCTTTTCTGGATGCTTTTTGTGCTGGTCGGCGGCTCGCTGCTCGGCATGGTGCTGGGGCCGAAGGGTGTTTTCGGCGAGTGGTGGCACTTGTTGGGACACCAAGGCTGGGAATATGTTGACTTCGGAAAAGTTTACCAAGTCCTGCTCATGCTCATTTTTGTATTGTGGGGTGTGGTGGTTTATCGGGGGGTAAAACCCGCCTTCGTAAAAGGCGAACCCTGGAACCTACCGAACTGGATCATCTACTCCGTTATCGGCATCCCGTTGCTGTTCCTGTCGGGCTTTGTTGCGAAGCCGGAAACCAATTTCGTCATCGCCGACTTCTGGCGCTGGATGGTCATCCACATGTGGGTGGAAGCGTTTTTTGAGGTGTTCATCACCGTCATCGTCAGCTATTTGATGGTGCTGATGGGCTTGGTGAGCCGTCAGGCTGCCATCCGGGTGGTCTATTTTGCCACCATACTTTTCCTCGGAACGGGGCTGTTGGGTATCTCCCACAATTTTTACTGGAACGCAAAACCCGTGGCCACGATGGCGCTCGGTTCTGTGTTTTCCACCCTGCAATTTGTCCCACTTATTTTGTTGACCGTGGAGGCTTGGCGTTTCAAGAACATGCCTAAAATGGCCGTCAATGGCGTCGAAAAAAAGCACCTTGGAAACTTCGGCTTCCCGGAAGTCTTCCTGTTCCTTATCGCCACCAACTTTTGGAACTTCTTCGGTGCGGGCGTCATGGGCATCATCGTCAACCTACCCATCATGAACTATTTCGAGCACGGCTCCTACCTCACCATCAACCACGCTCACGCTGCATTGATGGGGGTCTATGGCAATATTTCGCTGGCAGCACTGCTCTTCGCTTCAAGGTTGTTGCTCAAGGAAAACCGCTGGAGCGAGAAGGTGGTCAAATTCACTTTCTGGGCCATCAACGCTGGTCTGATGCTAATGGTCCTCCTCGATTTGTTCCCCGCAGGGGCCATCCAATTCAAGGCCATCGTGGACAACGGGCTTTGGTTTGCCCGCTCGCACGAGTTCATCGGAGGCGGCATCTTCGAACAACTGACATGGCTGCGGGGCATCGGTGCTTCCGTCTTCTTCTTTGGTGGGGTGATCCCGTTGGCTTGGTTCATCGTTTCGAGGTGGGGTTCGCTCAAGACAGCCTCCGTTATGGTCGTAGAACTCGACAGTGGTCCCGAAGAAACAGAAGACCAAACTGAGCATGAAGAAGAATTAACCGCATAGTTAATACATTAAATAAATCGTGTGGGTGGCGCATTTGCCACCCACTTTTTTAACAACCAAATTAATTTCTCATGAAAAATTCTACAAAAATCCTTGCTGTCTTGGGCATTGTCCTGTTCATGGCAACGCTCAATTTTGCACAAAGTAATCGTACCATTGACGGCTACGACAACAACCTCCTCAACAAGGAATGGGGTTCCGTGGGCGTCAACCAGCTCCATCCAGGCGCAGTCGGGTTTGCGGATGGTATCTCTGAACCGGCAGGCCCGAACCTTCCGAACCCCCGTTTTATCAGCAACTCGCTTTTTATGCAAAACACGCTCGCCAACGACCCTCGCAACCTGAGCTCTTACTGCTGGGTTTGGGGGCAGTTCATTGACCACGACATCACCCTGGTGAAAGACCACCCCACCGAAGGGTTGTCCATCCCCATTCCTGCTGGCGATGTTTTTTTTGACCCGGCGGGCACAGGTACGGCAACTATTCCCATAAAAAGGTCAGGATATGACCCCCTCACGGGTACTGGCACCGACAATCCCCGGCAGTTTGTCAATTCGATTTCGTCCTACATTGATGCCTCTGCGGTGTACGGTTCGGACGAGCAACGGGCGGTTTGGCTGCGCACTTTTTCTGACGGAAAACTCAAGGTTTCTGCTGGCAACCTGATGCCCTGGAACACCACGACTGGCGAGTTCAATGCCCCCATTGACCCGACCACACCGGAAATGGCGATGCCGCTGCCATTTGTCCAAAAATGGTTCGTAGCAGGTGATGTTCGGGCAAACGAAAACCCGTTCCTGACGAGCATGCACACGCTGTTCGTGCGGGAGCACAACCGCCTGTGCGATGTGGTTAAAACCGAGCATCCTGCTTGGACGGAGGAGCAGATTTACCAACACGCCCGCAAGTTGGTGGGTGGCCAGATGCAAGCCATCGTGTATGAGGAATGGCTGCCCATGATGGGCATCCACCTGCCGCCCTATGGCACTTACAGCCTCGCCACCAATGCTGGCATCATGAACGTTTTCTCGGCAGCAGCCTATCGTTACGGCCACACCACAATCAACAGCATCCTAGTGCGCATGGACAACGATGGCAACTATATGCCCCAAGGCGACATCCTGCTGAGGGACGCATTTTTCAACCCAGGCGCCACAACAGCGGTTGGCGGCATTGAGCCTTACCTGATTGGCATGGCCACCGTTGTGCAGCAGGATTTCGACTGCAAGGTGGTGGACGACCTGCGCAACTTCCTCTTCGGCGCCCCGGGCGCTGGCGGGATGGACCTTACCGCCATCAACATCGAACGTGGACGGGAGCGGGGATTGCCGGACTACAACACCGTCAGGGCTGAATTTGGGCTGGAACCAGTGCCAGGTTTTTCCCAGATGTCCTCCGATCCGCTCATGAACCAAACGCTCGAATTCATTTATGGCGATATCAACAAAATCGACCCCTGGGTGGGCATGTTGTCTGAAAACCACATGCCGAACGCACTTTATGGCGAAACGGCCAAGACCATCATTGAGCAGCAGTTCCTCGCCCTACGGGACGGCGACCGTTACTATTACGAAAACGACCCCTTCATTTCACTGGAAGAAAAACAGTGGATCAAGGCGACTAAGCTCTCCGAGGTTATCCGCCGGAACACGCCCGTCACCATCGTTCAGGATGAAATTTTCAAGGCTCAGTCGTTTGTTAGTGCCACCAAAGAAACAGTCAGCAACGAGGGGATTGACTTTGCACTCTACCCGAACCCTGCGAGGGAGATGATTTTCCTGCGCATACCTTCCACTCAACGCCAAGATGCTATCATTCGGGTCATTGATTTGCAGGGTAAGGTCATCTTGCAACGCAACGCTCTGCTGTCGGATGGGAACAATACGCTGACGCTAACCCTGCCATTTGATTGTGCACCGGGATTGTACATCGTTACCATTCAAGCGGGTGACAAGATTGGGCATCAGCGATTGGTAAAACAATAAAATCAGCGGCACTTCTGGTCTTGAAGTTTACCAGAATAGGAAACGGGACAGGATGATTAAATTGATAATCAGTGCGCACACCAAGACTGATTGAAATTCGGATTTATAGTTTTTTATGGTGGCTTTGGAGGAAAGTGGGGCAGGTGGCAGTTGCTGTTCGTCCGACTTTCTCCAAACCATTTTAGTTCTTAGATACTGACAAACTACCACGTATGGCAAACACCGCCCATTCCATTGAGACGCCGTCCCTTAAACTGCTCAACGACAAATTCTCAAGCCTCGATATTGCTGACCGAATCAGAGAATTGTACGATTATTTTGACCAAGAAGATGTGCTGGTGACCACTTCGTTTGGCAACAATTCCGCCACCCTGCTGCAATTGGTAAGCCAAGCAAAGCCAGACCAGAAAGTGCATTTCATCAATACCGGATTTCATTTCCCTGAAACCTTGAAGTACAAAGACCAGCTCATGAAATTGTTCAACCTGAACTTGGTTGAATTGTCGCCTTCGGCTCAAATACACGAAATGACCTGCCACCGCCGCCTTTGGGAGACACATCCCGACTCCTGCTGCTACTTGAACAAAATATTGCCCCTCGAACCACTGAAGGAACAGCACAAAGTCTGGATATCCGGGCTGACTAGTTTCCAAACTGCTAACCGCCAAATGATGCAAATTTTCGAGCCGTCGTTTGTTGCAGAAAAAATCATCCGTTTCAACCCCCTGATAGATAGGACTGAAGCACAAATCAGGCAGTTCCGTCAGTCCCACAAGTTACCCTCCCACCCATTGGAAAGGCAGGGCTACGGTTCAGTCGGATGCAAGCCGTGCACCACCTGTGATGCTGGCCGTGATGGCCGCTGGAAGGGCCAATCGAAAACCGAATGCGGGTTGCACACAAATATTAATAAAACCGAGTTTTCATAAACGAAGAGGTGCAACTGTCACCTCTTTCTTTTTATCATCAAAAACAAACTTATGCGCAACGCATTATTGCACAAATTCCATATCCCGGTCATGGGAATTGGATTCACCATTGATACGCCGATTAAGGTCGCACGCTTCGGCATTTCTTCCGTTATTTCGATAGTTGAGGATGAATTGATTGAACGAATGCGGAAATTCCATAGTCAGCAGGCAGACATTGAATATGTTCCCATAAAAACAGGCGAAGAAGATTATCGGGCGAAGAGAATTACCGCTTACCTGAACCTCATTCACGACGTCGTGCAGCGGCAAACCGAGCAATTGCGGCGGTTCCCATTCGAACAAGGGACTGAAATTGTGAAATATTTTGAGTTGCTGCCCGATGACTCTCCCGCAAAAAAAATATTCACGGCAATGATAGAATTGGAGGACGGAAGAGCAAAGGTCTTGCTGCAAAAGCAATTGCGTACAATGATTGCAGCAGGCTCTATTGATGTCAATATCATGTCAAAATTGGACAAGGTAAATTATGAAAAAAATGGGGAGCCACTGCCGACTGAATATTCCGATGGCCATGCTGCGTTAAGAGGCTTTGCAATGAGCAAATTAAATGCTTCGGTCATATTTTCCGCTGGATTTAACCCCCGTTTATATGCATATATTGAAACTTTTAGTGACTTTTTACCCGATATAAATGGCAAAATAAAAAAGAAAATAATCCTCAAAGTCAGTGACTACCGCTCTGCCATCACGCAGGGAAAACTTTTGGCCAAAAAAGGATTGTGGGTTTCGGAATACAGGATTGAATCGGGGCTGAATTGCGGCGGCCATGCTTTTGCCACTGATGGCTTGCTGCTCGGCCCCATTCTCGAAGAATTTAAAAACAATAGGCCAAGCCTCCTCTCGGAGCTACTGACAATATGCAATAATGCACTGGCGGCAAAGGGGCTAGAAACCTTTACCGCTCCACCAGAAATTCGGGTCAGTGTGCAGGGGGGTATTGGCACAGCCAATGAAAATAGCTTCCTGCTGGAACACTACCAAACGGACAGCACTGGCTGGGGAAGCCCGTTTTTACTGGTTCCAGAAGCAACTGAAGTTGACGAGAAAACCTTGCAGCAATTGGCCACTGCTAAAAAAGAAGACTATTATTTGAGCAATGCTTCTCCCCTTGGGATACCGTTCAATAATTTCAAGAAAAGCACATCGGAAGAACAGCGCAAAGCACGCATTGCCAAGGGAAGGCCCGGCAGCCCGTGTTATAAAAAATTCCTTTCCTCCAATACCGAGTTTACAGAAATCCCCATTTGCACCGCTTCCCGACAATATCAGGAGCTAAAAATCAAGCAATTAGAGGGCAAAAACCTCCCAACTGATTTATATGAAAAGGAGTATAACAACATCATAGACAAAGACTGCCTATGCGAGGGCTTGGGAGCCTCAGCATTATTGAAAGAAGGGCTTGAGCCTTCGCACAAACTTACGGCTGTGGCAATATGCCCGGGGCCAAACCTCGCCTATTTTTCAGGCATATTTTCACTAAAGCAAATGGTTGACCATATATATGGCCGAATTAACCTCCTGAATTCCGTGCCCCGCTCCAATATGTTCGTGAACGAACTTAATCTATACCTTGAATACCTTAAAAATGAATCAGGGAAATATATGGACAATATCACCACGCAGCAAAGCCGGTATTTGCGGACTTTTCAAACTAATTTAATGGCGGGGATTGAATATTATAGAAAATTGGCTACTGATATAAAGCAGGAAACCAGTGCTTTCCTGAAAGGAATGACGGAGGAATTGAAGGTGATGGAAGGGGTGCTTTTGAATATTACGATTCCATTGGTAGCGGAGGTGAAATAGACTGTTTTGGCGTTTTTATAAAAAGAAAAAAGCGAATGAATCCGCACCAAATATTACGGGTTACCAAATCTTTTACCTTTGAAATGGCCCATGCCCTAGCTGGGTACGACGGCGACTGCCGCAATATCCACGGGCATTCCTACAAGCTCTTCGTCACGCTGCGGGGGACGCCTTTACAACAGCCGGGACACCCGCAAGACGGCATGGTCATGGACTTTTCGTACTTGAAAAAATTGGTCAAAGAGCAGGTATTGGACACCTACGACCATGCCTTGGTGCTGAACGCAACAACCGCCTCGCAGGTCGTTGAAACGTTGGCGAAGCACTACCAGAAGCTGGTGCCGCTGCCGTTTCAGCCTACCTGCGAGAACCTATTGCTGGGCATCGTAGAGAAAATACAACTCAACCTGCCCCCACAGGTTGAGTTGTTTGAAGTAAAAATATTTGAAACAGCCACTTCGTCCGCAACTTGGTGTGCCGAAGATGGCAGGGGATGACCGCCAAATCCATTAAAGTAATTCAGCTCCCACCGCTCTCAGCCCCTGCCTCAAATATACTTCCACCATCTTCTTCCGGTAAGCCCGCGGGTAAAACAAGTTTTCCACCATGCGGCATTTTTTGCTCACAGATTTTACGAAGGCTTCGGAAATTTCGCTCGTCTCGAACACCACAGGCCCCATGTCCACACCGCTCAGGGCGACCTTCAGTCTGCCGCTGCCCGACTCGAAGCTCAGTGCCAGCGTTAGGTTGGTGAAATCTACGCTTTTGCGGGGGCGCAGTTTTTGGAACCAAATGCGCACTTCATTTTTCACGGGAACCTCTACCTGCGTAATCAGCGACCCCGCCGGAAGATGGAGGGGGTTCAAGCCGATGCCGGAGTACATGGCTTCCAAAGGCATCGAATGGGCACCGTCCGACCCTGCAAAATGCACCACGGCGTCATAGCAAATCAGTGCGGGTACGAGGTCGGAAACGAACACCGAGTAGCACGCTTTTTTTCCGCCAGTGGCAATGCAAACGTCACCGCCGCACTTCAAACACAGCCCAATCGCCTCCCGCCAGAATTCAGATTGGTTGAAAAACGAACACCGGTTTTCAACCAGCAGATTGCCAGCGATGGTGGCGCTTTTACGGATGACCGGCAAGGCAATGGACAGCGCCGCCTCCACCAGCAAGGGGAATTTTTGGCACACCAATTCGGAGGCCGCCAGCCCGTGCAAAGTGACCCCGGCGCCGATGAGCAGTTTGCTGTCACTCATTTCAATTTTATCAAAACCCGGCAGGGCTGACAGGTCAATCAGGCAGGCGGCATCGTTGTTTTCCTGCTGCCGGTGCACCATGAGGTCGGTGCCACCAGCGAGGTAGGCAAAACTCTCCCCGTTGGCTTTGGCTGCTGCCAAAGCATCCTCCACCGAGGCGGGGACGAGGTAAGTGGCATTGGTATTTTTCATACTTCGACGGTGTTTTCTAAGTTAATGCTTTGCATGGCTTCCAAAATCTTGTCAGCCGTGATGGGCAGGCTGTTGATCCGCACCCCTACGGCGTCGAACACAGCATTGGCGATGGCAGGAATGGAGGGGTGAAGCGCCCCCTCGCCACATTCTTTTGCACCGAAAGGCCCCTCTGGGTCTCCCGATTCGATAATGTTGGTGTGAATGGGCGGCGTATCGAGCGAGGTCGGGATTTTGTAATCGAGCAAGTTAGGGTTGAGCAGCAAGCCTTCGTAATAATTCATCGCTTCCGACACCGCCTGCCCCATGCCCATGTGCCACGAACCTTCGAGTTGCCCCTCCGCCGCCAGCGGGTTCAGCGCCTTTCCCAGGTCGTGCGCCCCCCAGAAGTTGACGACCTCGAACTTGCCGGTTTCGATGTCCACTTTCACCTCGGCAATGCAAGCGCCGAAGCTGTACGAGGGGCTTAATCCTGCGCCCGCACCTTTGAAATCGCCGCCCAGTTTGGGCGAATTGTAAAAACCGCTCGTGGTGATGGCGCCCCGGTGGTCGGTGGTGATGACGGCAGCCTCTTCCCAGGAAATTTCAGTGCCGGTCTCCAGGTATTTCACTTTTCCATTTTGTAAAACAAGCTGGTCGGGGGCGGCTCCGGTCTTTTTTGAAACAGCTGAAATCACCTCATCCCGCATGTTTTCGGCAGCCATTTTGGCGGCATTTCCCGCCATGAAAGTCACCCGGCTGGAATAGCTGCCCAGGTCAACGGGCGTGAACAGCGTGTCGGCGGCGTGGACGAAAGTTTTGTCCACCGGGATGCCCAGCATTTCCGCCACTATCATGGCGAGCATGGTATCGCTGCCCTGCCCGATGTCGCTGGCACCGGAATAGACGACCACCCTGCCGTCGAAGTCCAGTTTCAAATGCACGACCGACTGCGGGTGCTCGTTCCAGTGGATGGGCAGGGCGCTGCCGCTGATGTAAAAACCACAAGCGACGCCGATGCCGTGACCGAAAGGTAGCTTTCGGTATTTCTTCTTCCAGTCAGATTGGTCCATCACCGCCAGCAAGGCTTCCCGTGCGCCGTTGCTGGTGATGCGAAACTGCCCCAGCGTCAGCGTGTTTTCCGGTAAAAAATTATTCAGCCGCAGTTCGCAGGGGTCGAGGTTTGCCCGGTGAGACAGTTCGTCAATCAAAACTTCCGTTGCAAAACGGGGGTTCACTGCACCGTGCCCTCGCATGGCCCCACTTGGTGGCTTGTTGGTGTAAACGCGGGTGGTTTTGAACCCGAAACTTTTCAAATCGTATGGCGCTTGCAGCAACACGCCATTGTAGTAAGTAGTAACCACCCCGAAGCTACCGAAAGCACCGCCGTCAATCACGATGTCAGCATCAATGGTATGGAGGCGACCGTCGCCGCCCAATCCCATTTTCATGGTCAGGTGGGTCGGGTGGCGGCCGTTGTTGGTGAGAAAAACTTCCTCCCGGGAAAACCGGATGCGGACGGGTTGGCCCGCTTTGCGGGCAATATGCGCGGCAACCAGTTCATGCGAAAATGGGTCGCTCTTCCCGCCGAACCCGCCGCCGACGGCAGGTTTTATCACCCGAACCTTGCTGAGCGGAACGCCGAGCACACGGCTCAGGGTTTTGTGCAGGTAGTGCGGTACTTGCGTGGCGGTGACGATGGTCAACTCGCCGTTTTTGCTCCACCAGGCGGTGCAGGCGTGCGGTTCGAGGAAGCCGTGGTTGATGCCGGGGAAGTCGAAGGTCATTTCACAAACATGCGCAGAGCCGTCAAAATCTTCCTGCTGTTGGCCAAAGCGCATCTCCACCTGCTTGTGGATGTTGCGTCCATGCTTCTTCGAGTGCGGGTGGATGAGCGCCTCCTCTTCGCAGGGTTCCAATGAACTTTGCCAGCTAAAAAACGTGGGTAGTTCCCGGTAGGTCACCTTGATTCTTTTGAGGGCTTCCACAGCGATGGCTTCGGTGTCGGCGGCGACGGCGGCGACGATTTCGCCGATGTAATGCACCTTGTCCACCGCCATCGCCGTCTGGTCGTAGGAGGTGGGCAGCACACCAAATTTCCCCACCAGCTCTTTCCCCGTCGCCACGGCACGGACACCATCCATTTTTTCGGCTTCCGAAGTGTCAATATTTTCAATAATTGCATGGGCGTAGGTGGAGTGCAGGAGTTTGCAAACCAGCGCATTTTTTTTATCAAAGTCATCGGCGTATTCGGCCCTGCCGGTCACTTTTTCTTTGGAATCAATCAAAGGTTGCCGGCTGCCAATTACGGCGCTGGGGACGGGGACTGAGTCAGGAGGTAAATTCAAGTTACCTCCTGACTCTGGCTGGAGCAACTGTGTGGCGGCATCAGCCACTGCTTCGATGATTTTTTTGTAACCCGTACACCTGCAAAGGTTGCCGGACAGTGCCTCCCTGATGTCCTGAACGCTGCACTTGGGGTTTTCCGTCAAATACGACCAAGCAGTGAGTATCATTCCGGGGGTACAAAAGCCGCATTGCAGCGCCCCTTTTTCGATGAACTGTTGCTGCAAAATGTGCAGGTTGCCGTTTTCAGCCAAGCCTTCGATGGTGAGTACATTTGCTCCGCGGCAGCGCAGTGCCGGGGTCAGGCAGCTCACCATGGGCTTGCCGTTTACGATGACGGTACAGGCGCCGCAGCTTCCCTGTTCGCAGCCGATTTTGGTGCCCGTGAGCCGGATTCGTTCCCGCAATACGCTGGCAAGCGTTTCGTGCGGCTCGACGAGCAGTTCGTGGTGCTTTTTGTTGACTGTGAATTGTAATGGTACCATGTCTATAATTTTACATCACCCCCACCCTCTTTACCCGTCTTGCGGGACAGGCGCTGCGAGGAGAGGGAGACCTCACTTTGCCTTGTTCAGAATGATGCTGTTTACCGGACAGTTTTGGGCGGCTTTGCGGTTGGCATCGTACTCATCTTCCCTGACCAAGCAGAAGAAGATTTTGTTCTTCAATTTGCCACCAATCAATACCGCTTTGCCATCTTTTTGAGACATCCTCCACCGTTCCCCTGCATGCTCCACACAAGCCCTGCAGCCAATACATTTATCCCTGTAATACGTAATTCCTGTCATGCCCCAGCCTTTACCAATTTGTACAGCTTGTCGGAAGGGCGTATTTTTTCCAGAAGGGGCAGGGTGATGCGGTCTCCTTTCGTGGCTTCCGGCCTGACGTCCCCATCCACCCGAAGCTCCTTTACAAGGTCTTGGATTACGCCCGTTTTGTTTCCGGTAATCAAAATTTCATCGCCTGTTTTCAGCCCGTAACTTTCCATGATAAATTCTGCAACTTCGATTTTGTCAAAGTACTTCACGCATTTACCGATGTAAACCTTTTTGTGCGTGGCGCTGGAATCGGGCGATTCGGCCCATTCTCCCAGTTTTTTGCCCATGTAATAACCATCCCAAAATCCACGGTTGTACACTGTCTCCAATCTTTGTTTCCAGCCCGCCACGCTTTCTGGCGTAAAGCTTCCGTTCAGGTAACTGTCCACCGCTTCCCGGTAGCATTGCGTCACGGTTTTCACGTATTCGGGCGCTCTGCCCCTGCCCTCGATTTTGAGGAGGGTGACACCGCTCTCGATTATTTTATCAATAAAATCAATGGTACAGAGGTCTTTTGGAGACATGATGTACTCATTTTCGATAATCCACTCATCGCCCTGCTCAAGGTCTCTAACCTGATAGGCCCTTCTGCAATTCTGAAAACAGGAGCCCCGGTTGGCGGAAGCGTTGTGGGCATGAAGGCTGAGGTAGCATTTTCCGGATATGGCCATGCACAGTGCCCCGTGTACGAAAATTTCCACTTGTACCAGCTCGCCGGATGGCCCCCTGATTTCCTGTTTTTTTATCTGCCGGACGATTTCCTGTACCTGATTCAGGCTTAGTTCCCTTGCCAGCACCACCGCATCCGCAAAAACGGAGTAGAACCGCAGCGACTCGATGTTGGAAACATTCGCCTGCGTGGAGATGTGGAGCGGCATTCCGATTTGGCGGCAATAGCCCATAACGGCATGGTCGCTGGCGATAATGGCATCTACACCCGCTTCCAAAGCGGCATCGCAGATTCTTCTCATCAAAGCCAAATCCTGGTTGTACAGCACTGCGTTCAGCGTGAGGTAAGCTTTAACACCATTTTCCCGGCAGCTATTGGTGATTTCAGGAAGCTCGTCCAACACAAACCTGTTGGCAGCGCGGGAGCGCATGTTCAAATGTTCAACACCGAAGTAAACGGCGCTGGCACCGCCTTGCATGGCGGCCGTCAACGACTCGTAGGAGCCAGCAGGAGCGATTATTTGCACTTCATTTTTCATGTTAAAATCCCGTTGCGCCGATGCTTTTCCCGCCGTCCACGTGGAGCACTTGCCCCGTGATGAAGTGGTTTTTTTCCGAAGCAAGAAAAGCCACCAAGCGGGCAATGTCCTCTGGCTCGCCCATTGATTTTGTGGGCTGTGCGTTCAGCAATTTCTGCCGTACTTCTTCGGGCAGTTTTTGTGTGAGTGGCGTGTCTATCAAGCCGGGGGCGACGGCGTTCACCGTCACACCGAAATGGGCGAGCTCCAGCGCCAACGCCCTCGTCAAGCCTACCACGCCAGCTTTGGAGGCGGAGTAGTTGGTCTGCCCTGGATTGCCCAGCCAGGCGCGTGAGGCGATGTTGACAATCCTGCCGTAACCTGCTTCTTTCATGATTCGGGCAGCTTCCCGGCACATCAGCCAGGTGCCCCGCAAATTAACTTGGATGACCCGGTCAAAATCTGCTGTTTCCATTTTCCAAATCACCCGGTCACGGATGATGCCGGCGTTGTTCACCAGCACTTTTACCGGGCTGTATTTTTCCGCCACGGCGGCAAACAACTGCTTCACACTGTCCTCGCTGCTCACGTCGCAGGGGAGGTAGCAGGCTCGTTCAGGGTGGATGCTTGCCGCAGCTTTCTGTCCCGCTGTTTGGTCCATATCGGCAATGATGGCGAAGAAACCATCTTCCACCAATTGCTGGGCAATGGAAAATCCAATGCCCTTGGCTGCGCCGGTGACGATTGCGGTGCCGGAGCTTTTATGCTGATTGTCGAACCTGTTTTTCATGCTCTTTTTTTTGCGCCTCGCCGAGTTCCATGTCCTTGTCCAAAAAGGAGAAGTACAGCCGTTCTTTTTCCGCATCGGACAGCATCTCATCCACCGCCACGAACAACTCGTCATTCTCTGCGCTGATGTGGTCGGTCAGTTCGGAGAGGTACTGCCTAAGGATGGACCTGGCACTGTCCCAGTCTTCTTCGTTCATGGCTGCCTCCGCTTCTTTCAGCGAATCCCTGAACATCTCGTGGTGTTCTTCCAGTGCCTCGGTGATGCTGGCCAGCCCCGGATACCTTTCTTTGAGCAAAGAAAACAGGATGTCTTCCTCTTTTTGATGATGATATTTATCACCATAGTTTCGGAAGAAGTTGACGTACCAGCTTAACCCTTCCTTTTCGGTTGCCAGTTTTTCCGCTTCCAAAAGTTGCTGGAAGGCTTGTATTCTTTGGAGGATTACTTCGTGCTCGTCGTAGAGCATCATCATTGCTTGTGAGTGCATGAGGCTAGCGTTTATGATTTAAAAAAAAATTCGCTGCTATTTAAGCCTTTTTTGGCTTAAATAAAAAAATCTCGTACATTCGTGCGAAAATAAAACGAACGGACGTTCGGAGATAGAGCCAATTGACAAAAGAGTTTTAAAAAAAGTTCTTGAAAATAAAGTGGTTTGAATGCAGCGCCGCTAGGGGCTGCATTCAAACCAGATAAATCCAGATTCATGTTTGCAGCGCTACAACCACTTGTCGAAACCTGTAAGCAAACGGCGTTCGACCTCCATTTTCGCCACGCCAAAAATTGGAAGGCAGCGGAGGAGGGAAGGGTGCTAGTGGGCTACATGCCCATCTATTTTCCGAGGGAGGTCGTCCATGCATCCCGTGGCCTTGCTGCCGGTATTCTGGGCGGCGGCGACCGCAAGCAAATTATCAAAGGGGATGCTTACTATCAGTCGTACATCTGCCACATGCCGAGGGGCATCATCGAAATGGCACTCGACGACAACCTCAACGATTTTGACGGTTTCATTTTCCCTTCGATTTGCGACGTCATCCGCAACCTCTCCGGTATGTTCCGCATGTTGGGTAAGGGGAAATTCGTGAAATACATGGATTTTCCGCAAAACTTCCTGCCTGCCGTCGGTGGGGTATTTTACAAAAAAGAACTGCTCCACGTACAGGAAGAGATTTTCAAAATCAACGGGTACAGGCCCAGCACTGATGAGCTAAATCACTCGATTGCTTTGTACAACGAAAACCGGGCGCTGACGGAGGACATTTACGACATCCGGCAGCAATTCCCGTGGCGGCTTTCCTTCGAAGACCTTTATTTCATCCTGCGGGCCGGTCTAGCCATGCCGGTGGAAGAGCACAATAATATACTGTCGCAGGTGCTCGACCACATCCGGCAGGACATCGGCGAGCCAATGGACAAAATAAAGGTGGTGGTGAGCGGTGCATTCTGTGAGCAACCACCGCCAGGAGTGATTAAATCCATCGAAATAGCAGGCTGCTACGTGGTGGACGACGACCTGCTGCTGGGTTCCCGCTGGATTCAGGGTGACATTGACGCTGACAGCGACGACCCCATTGGCGCCATCGTGGATGCTTATCTCAAACAAAGCACTTTTTCCTCTACCGTTTACGACGTGGGCAACCCGAAGGAATCCCGCCTGATTGACCTCGCCCGCCGGCGGCAGGCAGACGGGATTCTGTTCGCAGCACCCAGTTTTTGCGACCCAGCCCTCCTCGACCGGCCGCAATTGCAGAAAGCCTGCGACGATGCGGGTGTGCGGTACATTAGTTTTCAATACAGCGAAAACACGGGCCAGTTCAAGGTGATAAAAGAACAGGTGGGGGCGTTTGCGGATTCTATCAAGCTTTGGGAGGAGGAATTGGTGAATTAGTGAATTTGGGAGACCCTCCCCAATTCCCTAATTCCCCAATTCACTAATTCACTAATTTACCAATTCACATCAGCTATGTCAAAAGAAGTTGTCAAGGAAAAGAGCATGGTTCTCCAGAAGGAGATGCTGGCAGGGCTTTTCAAAGAATTGAGCCAGGCCCATGAAACCGGAAAAAAGGTAGTTTACACCTTTGTGCCCGGCAATCTTTCGGAGCTGATACATGCCTTCGACATGCTGCCCGTTTATCCCGAAATCAACGCCCTGCAATCGGGCATGCGCAAAAATTCGGGCGCTTTCATCCGGGAGGCTGAAAAGGCGGGGCATTCGGAAGACGTCTGCACCTACGTGAAGTGCGACATCGGCATGATGTTGAACGGCAACATCGGCCCGACGGGCGAAAAACTCCCGCCACCCGACCTGCTGCTGTTGAGCTACACCGGCTGTTTCACCTTCATGAAGTGGTTCGAAAACCTCGAACGCTATTATCCCGGTGTGCCGGTTGCCATGCTGCACACCCCCTACCAGGAGGGCGGAAAGATTACACAGGAAATGAGGGACTACATGGTGGAGCAGTTGAGGCTGGAGGTGATTCCAAAAATGGAAAAAGTCTCCGGAAAAAAATTCGACGAGCGCAAGCTGGCGGGCATCCTCGAAAACTCCGCCCGTGCGGAAGACCTCATTGTCAAGATTTTTGACACCACCAAAAACAAGCCGTCCCCGATTGACGCCTATTTCGCTGGGGTGTATTACATCGGCCCCATCAACACGGGCTTCCGGGGTACGCCCGAAGCGGTGATTTACTACGAAACGCTGTACGAAGAAATACTGGAGCGTGTGCGCCTGGGTTTAGGCCCCATTACGCCGGAAGGCGAAATGGAAGAAGAACGCTTCCGGTTGGTGGTGGAAGGCCCGCCCAACTGGACCTCCTTCCGGGAATTTTGGAAGCTGTTTTACGACATGGGGGCGGTGGTGGTCGCTTCTTCTTACACCAAAGTAGGCGGCATGTACGATTACGGTTTCCGCCACGACCCGGCCCGGCCGCTCGAAAGCCTGGGCGAGTATTGCATGAACTGTTACACCAACCTGAACCTGCCGCAGCGCATTGACCTTTTGGAAAAATGCATCACTGAATACCAGGCGGACGGATTTCTGGTGAACTCCATCAAGAGCTGCAACTCCTTTTCCGCCGGCCAACTGCTGATGATGCGGCACCTGGAGGAGCGGCTGGGCATCCCCGTCGGCTTCATCGAGTCGGATTTGGTGGACCCGCGGTACTTCTCATATTCCAACATAAAAAACAGGCTGGATTCCTTTTTCCAAATGCTCGGGCAAAGGAAGGTTATCAAAGGACAACTGGAAATAGTTTGAACACCTCACCCCCGACCCCTCTCCTGCGAGGTGAGGGGTCGGGGGTGAGGCAAAACGTTTTACAATGAAAAAATACTACCTCGGAATAGACTTAGGCTCTACCACTTCCAAAGCCGTCATCATTGACGAGCAGGACAACATCATCGGGCGGGGCATCACCAACACCCGCTCCAACTACGAAGTGGCTGCCGAAATTGCCAAGCAGTCGGCGATTTACAACGCCCGCTTTTACCTGCTCCAAAACAGGTTGAGCGACATCATCAAGCGGCATCCTGAATACAGAAGGTACATCAAGGAAATGGAAGACGCCTTCCAGTACCTGCAGTTCAGCAACCGGCTGGAACGGCTGGAACGGCAACTCTTCAGCACCGCCGGGGACATCGCCAAAGACGAGGAAGGCAAACTGCAAATGATGGCAGAAGTCACGAGGATAGTCGCTGAAACACAGGAAGAAACCAGGGTGGATTACCTCGAAAGGGACCTTGGCTCGAAGAGCCAGTTTTTCAGGGACATCGTGGGGGAAAAGTACAACGAGAAGGTGAGCGCCCTTCCCAAAGCCATGTTCGAGCCGATGATGCTGCTGTTTGACAAAAGCATCAACCCTGTTGAAAACGAGACCATCAGCTTCCAGTTTAGGCAGTTGGTAGAGGAGTCCATGAACCTGCTGAACGCAAAATACGCCAACCTTGCGGACACTGTAATTGAAGAGGAAAGCAATCATTTCGACGCAGAGCTAAACTTGCTGAAAGGCAATTACCAAAGGGTCTCTGACTCACTGAAAGAACACATCAACTACGTTTCGGAAGAAGAATTCCACATCGCCAATATGGTGGGCACGGGCTACGGCAGGGCATTGCTGCCTTTCCCGGAAGACTGCATCAAGTCGGAGATTTTGTGCCATGCTTTTGGCGCACACGCCGTTTTCCCCAATACCCGCACCGTGCTCGACATCGGCGGGCAGGACACCAAAGCCATCCAGGTGGACCAGTACGGACTGGTCACCAGCTTCCACATGAACGACCGCTGTGCCGCGGGCTGCGGGCGCTACCTCGGCTACATTGCCGACGAGCTGAACATCTCCCTGAACGAACTGGGCCCACTTGCCCTCGATGCGCAAAAGGAGGTTACCATCTGCTCCACCTGCACCGTTTTCGCCGGTGCCGAGTTGCGGGAGCTGATGAACGTGGGCGAAAAACGGGAGGACATCCTGGCCGGCTTGCACCGCGCCATCGTCATGCGGGCCATGTCGCTGCTGGCGAGGTCGGGCGGTGTGCGCAACGAGTTCACCTTCACCGGCGGCGTGGCAAGGAATCAGGCAGTGCTGAAATACGTCTCCGAACTGGTGCGCACCAACTACGGGCAGGATTTGACCATAAACGTCCATTCGGATTCCATTTTCATGGGTGCGCTGGGTGGCGCCATGTTCGCCCGGAGAAATATCGAGGTGGCGTTGCCGGATAAAAAGAAAAGAGAAGAACCCGCAGAAGTGAATTGATAAATTGCTGTTGGCTATTGGCTGCTGGCTGTTTGCCAATAGCCAATAGCCAACAGCCAACAGCAAAAAAATAATGACCGGACAATTTTACACCATGGGCGTGGACGTAGGCGGAAGTTACGTCAAAGCTGTACTTGTCGATTACTCCGACCACCCGCAAATCATTGACAAGCACACGGAGAAAATCCGTAAGCGCAACCCCGCTGACGTGGCGGAGGAGCTTGTCAATTTCCTCCTCCAGAAAAACGGCCTCCAATACGAAGACATCGCCTACCTGGCATCTACCGGCGAAGGGGAAATGGTGACCCGCAAGAAGGGCCATTTTTACAGCATGACCACCCACTCCAAGGGTGGCGAGTTTCTTTACCCCGGCGCAAAAACCGTGGTGGACATGGGGGCGCTGTACGTGCGGGCGATAAAAATCGGTGAAAAGGCAAGGGTGCTGGACTACAAAATGACCGGCCAATGTGCCTCCGGCTCCGGCCAATTTATCGAAAACATCTCCCGCTACCTGGGGCTGTCCATCGAGGAGGTGGGCGAGGTTTCCATGCAGTCGAACAACCCCGAAGTGCCTTCCGGCATCTGTGCCGTACTCGCCGAAACGGACGTCATCAACATGGTTTCCAGGGGCATCGCTACGCCCAACATCATCAAGGGCATCCACCTCTCCGTCAGCGGTAGAATTATCAAATTGCTTACAGCACTGAAAGCGGAGTCGCCTGTTATGCTGGCTGGTGGTCTCGCTGTCAACAAGGGCATGGTGCAAGCCATCAGCGAACTGCTCAAGGAAAGTAAATACGGCTACGAGATTGTGACGCACCCCGATGCCATATATTCCGGGGCAATTGGCGCTGCATTGTGGGGAGGGTTCAGGCATATCAAACTTAGTAAGGAGAAACATGCTTTCGCTTAACTGCTAAATCACTGTCAATGGAATTCCTTCAGCCATCGAAAAATATCCAGCAAGTCATTCCCAACCTAGCGTTGATGCTTCAGCGCAATGCGGTACGCTTTGGGGAAAAGACAGCCTATCAGGAAAGGAAGGGAGGGAAATATGCAGGCATCAGTTGGGAGCAATTTTATGAGGACATAGAAAACATTGCTTACCGTCTCCAGGAAATCGGTTTTGAAAAAGGCAGCAAGATGGTCCTGTTTTCCCAAAACCGCCTGGAGATGCTGGAACTGGAACTGGCGGTGATGGCTTCCGGCGGGATGGCCGTGCCTATTTTTTACAATTTTTACCCAGAAACGGCGGAACTGCTCATCCGGCATTCCGACGCAGAATTTCTGGCGGTGTCGGGGTTCATTCAGTTGAACAGGATTGACCCTAAGCTGCCGCTGAAAAAGGTCATCATCCTCGACAACTTCCTGGACGAGCGTTTCGACAACCTCCTCACTTTTGAATCTTTGTTGGAAAAAATGCCGGAAGGCATGGAATCACCGCTTCACTTCGAGGCCAATGCTGGCGACATCTGCCTGAATATGTACACCTCCGGCACGATGGGCATTCCCAAATGCGTACAACTGACCCACCAGAATATTTTATCCCAACAGGCGGCGCTCCATCTTCTTTGGAACATCAATGATAATGACCGTTTTTTGAGTTACCTGCCGTGGCATCACAGCTTCGGCGGCATCTTTGAACTCTTCACGGCACTGTACAACGGCGCCACGTATTCTTCGGAAAGCAGTTTTGGGAAAATACCCAAACTCATCATGGAAAACTGGCGGCTGGTCAAGCCGACCGTATTTTTTAGTGTGCCAAAAGTATATGAGGCATTGGTGGAACTGACCCGAGAAAGCAAGGAAGCCGAAGACCTGTTTTATAATTCAGGCTTGAAGTTCGTTTTCACCGCCGCCGCTCCGCTTCCCGAAAAGCTGTCCCAGGAATTCGAGCGCCGTGGCATTCCGGTCATCGAAGGCTGGGGGCTTACCGAAACCTCCCCCTGCTGCACCCTCACCGACCCCACCGTGAAGCGGCTGCCGGGCGTAGTTGGCAAGCCAATCCCCGGCGTACACATCCGCATTGATGAGGAAAGCGAGATACAGGTGAAAGGCCCCAACGTCATGGTGGGCTATTATAAAAATGACGAAGCGAACAGCGGCGCTTTCACCGAAGATGGCTGGTACCGCACCGGCGATGTCGGCGAAATCACGGAAACGGGCCTGAAACTGATAACCCGCAAGGACCGGATTTTCAAGCTCTCCAACGGCGAAAAAGTCATACCGACCGACATGGAAAAACTGATTCAGCACAAATGCCATTATATCTCGTTCGCACTGGTCAGCGGTTCCGGCGAGGAGTACCCTGTCGCCCTGCTTTTTCCCAATAAAAAACTGATGGACAACCCCGATTACAGCATCTCGCCGATGGATGGCTGCTTCTGCCCGAGGAGCCTCGATGAACTTGGAAGATGCCTGCAAGGCTGCCTGCACGACGCTAACTGCGGCATTGGGCAAAAATTCGCCAAAATCAAAGCGGCGGCCATCATTGACGACGAACTGTCAGTGGAAAACAACACCCTGACCCCCTCCATGAAAATGGCCCCCAACAGCGTGATGAAAGCTTACAAAGTCCACCTCGACAACCTCTACGGAGCGGATTCCCCGGTGGGCGAAGACGTGTATATGATTCGATTGGATGGGGGATAAAATCATGGTGATTTTAAAAATCACCATGATTTAAACGACTGAAAAATGTACGAAATAAAAACAACGAACCTTCTCCGCCAGGTCATGCGAGACTACTTTCAGGGTTTCGCCGGAAAAAAAGTGGCGTGGTGTACCAGCGTCGGGCCTGCCGAACTGTTGCGGTCATTCGGCTTCGAGGTGTATTTTCCCGAAAACCACGGCGCACTGCTCGGCGCTACCCGCACGGCCATGGATTACATTCCCGCCGCCACCAAATGCGGCTACTCCGGGCACGTCTGCTCCTACACCACCAGCGACATTGGCGCTTTTTTATCCAACGAAACACCGCTGAAAAAGCAGTACGGGCTGGAGGGTGTGCCCCGCCCCGACCTCATCGTTTACAACACCAACCAATGCCGGGAGGTGGAGGACTGGTTTCATTTTTATGCCCGTGAATTCAATTGCCCCATCGCAGGCATACACCCGCCCCGCCACCTGCACGAATTGAGCCGGGATGAGATTGACCTCGTAGTGAAGCAGTTCAAAAAAATAATACCGGCGTGCGAACAGGCGAGCGGGGTCAGGTTCGACCTGGACCGCTTCCGGGAAGTGCTGAAACTAAGCAAAGAGGCGACCCTGCTTTGGCAACAAGTCCTAAAAACCGCAAAAGCATCACCGCCGCCGCTCAGCTTTTTCGACGGCGTGATTCACATGGGCCCCATCGTGGTGCTGCGGGGAACCCAGGTAGCAAAGGATTATTACGAACAGCTTTTGGCTGAAATGGAGGCCAACGTTGCCGAAGGCAAAGGCATCCTAAAAAACGAGCATTGCCGCATCTTTTGGGATGGCATGCCGATTTGGGGGAAAATCCGCCCGCTTTCCGATTTGTTTTTACAAAACAACACCTCGGTCGTCGCCTCCACCTACTGCAATAGCTGGATTTTCGACGACTTCGACGAGCGGGAGCCGTTCGAGTCTTCGGCACTGGCCTACACGCAGATTTTCATCAACCGCAGCGAGCAAGCCAAGATGGATTTTTTCAAAAAATGGATAGACGAGTACCGAGTGGACGGGGTCATTTTTCACGATTCAAAAACCTGTTTCAATAATTCCAACTCCCGCTTCGGCATGAACCTCCAACTCAAACAGCAACTCGGCATCCCCACGCTGGTGGTCGAGGGCGACCTCTGCGACCTGCGGTTTTATTCCGAGGGGCAGACGATAACGAAAATTGAGACTTTTATCGAGCAGATTGAAAGCCGGATGATGGCGGGGGAGGGTTTGCTGCTTCGGGGTGGGCAGTAGCGAAGACGGAAGAAGATTTATAGAGATATTGATAATTAATTCAAGGCATGACCCTGCTCGTCCCATAGGGACGGCATCTTTGTAGAAATCGCTGCGCTTTGGCGCCCGTTCCGTAGGAACGGTATCTGGACTGCCTCAGATACCGTTCCTACGGAACGGGGACTGTAACTTTATCTGCTTTTTACAAAGATGCCGTCCCTACGGGACGAGGACACAACTTTGATAACGAATAAGGAACAATGTCAAACCAGAAAAAAATACCGAACCCGGAAAAGCCCCGCATCGCCATCATCGGCTTGGGGCCTGTGGGAATCATTCTGGCAGTCCACCTTCAGGAGGCTGGTTGCGAAATTGCCGTTTGCGACAACGATAAAATCAAGATAAACCTCATCCGCAAAGAAGGCGTGAAGTTGGAAGGCGTCATCAACAAGCAATGTTTTTTCAAAAACGTGTACACCGATATCGGGGACTTGAAAGAATTTGGACCGGAAATCATCGTAACATCGCTGAAGACCTACCAGACCAAATCGGTGCTGCCCCTGCTGGCAGGGCTTCAACATGACAACCTGACTTTCATCAGCGCCCAAAACGGCATTGATGTGGAGCATATCCTGTCGGGCGCATTCGGAGAATCGAAGGTCCTGCGCATGATTATCAATTTTGCCGGCAACCTCAATGCGCCGAACATAGTGAAAGTCACTTTTTTCACCCCGCCCAACTACCTCGCCTCCATTGACGACAGCCGCACCGAAGTGGCAGAACTTTTCGCTGCCAGTCTCAACAAAATGGACCTCCACACGAAGGTCATTACCTCCTTCGAACTGCTGCGCAGAAGTTGGGAAAAAACGATACTCAATTCTTCCCTCAGCGCCCTGTGCGGCATTGGCAAGATGACGATGAAAGAGGCGATGGACATGCCCAATACGATGGAAGTCATTGAGCAGGTCATCCAGGAAGCCGTCGAAGTGGCGGCGGCGGAGAAGATAAAATTCGAGGATGATTTCATCCGAAAATGCATGCGCTACCTGAAAAAAGCGGGTGACCACTTCCCCTCCCTCGCCGTGGACCTCATCAACAACCGCCCGACCGAGATTGATTATTTCAACGGAAAAATCGTGGAGTATGGCCGCAAGCACTACATCCGCACTTCGCTCAACCTCGTCTTCACCAACATGGTCAGGGCCATGACCCACAAGAGTTTTGCCGCCTCGATAGCCGGAGACGCCAGCCTGGTAAAATTGAAGGGCAACGGCTCGAAGAAAGCGCCTGCCAGCAGCGGCCCTTGCTTCCTCGGCGTTGACCTCGGTTCGGCCTTCACCAAGTTCACGGTCATCGACGCTGCGGAGAACGTCGTTTTTCAATCGACCCACCGCACCCTGAACCGGGAGCGCATCGCCATGTCGCACGTCTCGCAGGCCATCCGGGAGGAGTTCAACATTGCATACAGTTGCGCCACCGGCTACGGGCGCAAGAGCTTTTCGGACTCCGACATCGTGAAAACGGAAATTTACAGCGCCGCCAAAGGCGTTTCCAAATATTTTTCAGGGGCAAAAAGCATCATCGACATCGGCGGCGAAGACATCAAAACCATCCACTGCGACGAGCAAAACCAGGTCGAGAATTTTTATCTCAACGACAAATGCGCCGCCGGCACCGGCTCCTTCATCGTGGAGGTCGCCGAGCGGGCGGACATCCCCATCGGCGAGATGAGCAACCTCGCTTCCAAGTCGAACTTCGGCAAGGAACTGAACAGCTTCTGCACCGTTTTCGCCAAAACCGAAATTATGAAATGGATGTTCGAGGGCATCCCCGTCGAGGACACGGCGAAGGGGATTTACCTCTCCATCGCCAACAAGGTCGCCAAGATGCGGCTCGCCCCGGACGTGCCCGTCTTCATGATTGGCGGCGTCATTGCGTACCACCCCTACCTGAAAACCATTTTGGAAACGAGGCTGAAAAATCCGATTCAAATCATCGAGAAGCCGCAGCATGTGGTGTCGTTTGGGGCAGCACTGCTGGCGAAGGAGCATTTTGAACACCTTACTTCCAATGAAGAACCCAAGGAGTCATTGAAAGTAATTGAAACACCGGAAACACAGATTATCAAAGTTTTATGAAAAGCATGCACCACAAACAAAAAGGCTTCGGCCTCACCTACGACGACATTTATCTGGTCAACGGCGCCCGCACCCCCTTCGGCAAGCTGAGCGGCACACTCGGGCTGGTCTCACCCACTGACCTCGGCATTTACGCCAGCCGGGCAGCTTTGGAAAAATCCGGCGTGAAGGGCGAAGGCATCGACCAGGTGCTGTTCGCCAACATCGGGCAAAGTTCGCCGGATGCGTACTTCCTGCCCCGGCACGTCGGGCTGTATGCGGGCATCCCGGCAGGTATTCCGGCGGTGATGTTGCAGCGCATCTGCGGCTCCGGCTTCGAGGTCATCGTGGCGGGGGCGGAGCAGATTACCCTCGGCAAAGCGGCGGCCACCCTCTGCGGCGGCACCGAAAACATGACCCTATCGCCGACCGCAAGTTTTGGCAACCGCATGGGCTACGCCCTCGGCAAACCCAATTTCGTGGACATGCTCTGGGAAGCACTCAACGACACCGCTGCCGTGCCGATGGGCTGCACCGCCGAAAACATCGCTCAAAAACACGGCATCACGAAAGAAGAAGCCAACGAATTCGCCAAGCTCTCCATCGACCGGGCAGTAGCTGCCGTGGAGCGTGGTTTTTTCAAAGATGAAATCGTGGCGATGAACCCGGCGGTATTCGAAGCGGAGGGGTTGAAGCCCCGGAAAGTCAGGCTCCCCAGAGGCGTGAAGGATTTCGCCAAAGACGAAAACATCCGCCCCTCTACCCTCGAAGACATGGCAAAGCTGCCCTCCGTTTTCACCAAAGACGGGGTGCAAAATGCCGCCAATTCGAGCGGCATCGTGGACGGAGCGGCAGCGGTGGTGGTGGCTTCCAAAGCGTTCGTCCAGTCGAACGGGTTGAAACCACTGGCGAAAGTCGCCGCCTCGGCTACCTGCGCCCTCGACCCGAATTTCATGGGCCTCGGCCCCGTGCCGGCCATCCGCCTGCTGTTGGAAGTGGCTGGACTGACCCTCGCCGACATCGGTTTGATTGAAATCAACGAAGCCTTCGCTGCCCAACTCATCGGCTGCGAGCGTGAACTGGGTCTCGACCGCAGCCTTCTTAACGTCAACGGCGGGGCGATTGCGCTGGGCCATCCGCTGGCAGCGACGGGGACACGGCTTTCGCTCACCCTCGCACGGGAAATGAACATTCGGAAAGTGAAATACGGCATTGCCTCGGCTTGTATCGGAGGCGGGCAGGGGATTGCGCTGTTGTTTGAAAACGTACAGCCGAACCCCAGTTCGGTAGCGTGAGAGCCCAACGGAAACCAAGAAGCGACGCTTTTTTAAAAAGCGTCGCTTCTAAACGTGAAAGCCGAACTGGGGTTCGGCTGTACAATTCCAAACCTGAACTGACATGCAAAACCACAACATGTACCAATGGCAAATGACCGCCCTGAACGAACCCTTCCAACGGGTGGAAAGCGCCTTGCCTGACATTTCACCGGACGAGGCTTTGGTGAAAATCGCTGGCTGCGGCGTCTGCCACACCGACATCAGCTTTTGGCATTCCGGGGTAAAAACGAAACACGAACTTCCACTCACACTTGGACACGAAATCAGCGGGACGGTGCTGGAAGGCCCGGCCCGTCTGAAAGGCAAAAACGTCATCATCCCGGCGGTGCTGCCCTGCGGCGAGTGCGACCTCTGCCGCCAGGGCCGCAGCAACATTTGCCAAAAACAGCTCATGCCGGGCAACGACTTTCACGGGGGCTTTGCCTCGCACATCAAAGTGCCGCACCGCTACCTGTGCGAGGTGCCTGATGCAGTGTTGCAAAAGTACCCGCTGGAGCAGCTTTCCGTCATCGCCGACGCCATTTCCACGCCCTACCAGGTGATGAAAAAATCGGAACTGGAAGCAGGCGATTTGGCCATCGTCATCGGCGTAGGCGGGGTGGGACTTTACGGGGCGCTGCTCGCCAAAATTATGGGCGCAAAGGTGCTCGCCATTGACGTCAGCGACGAAAAGCTCCGGCAGGTGGAAGCCCACGGCATCGACGCCACCCTGAACAGCAAAGGAATGGACATCCGGGCGGTGAAAAACAGGGTGCGGGAAATTGCCAAAGACCTCGGCGCACCCAAATACGGCTGGAAGATTTTTGAAATCTCTGGCACCAGCGCCGGGCAGGAGTTGGCCTTCAACCTCATCACCTACGCCTCGACCTTCTCGGTGGTAGGTTTCACGATGGACAAACTCGAAGTGCGCCTCAGCAACCTCATGGCCTTCGACGCCAAGCTCATCGGCACCTGGGGCTGCAAGCCGGAGCTTTACCCGGAGGTAGTCGGCCTCGTGGCCAACGGCAAGTTGCCAGTCGGCGATTTTGTGGAAACATTTCCCCTGAATTCCATTAACGAAGTTTTTAAAAATACACTGGCGCACAAGTACAGCAAACGTTCTGTGCTGGTGCCGGATTAAAAAGCTGTTGGCCTTTGGCTGGGGTTGTGTAAAAAGTCCCATCGGGACTACATCTTTGTAGCATTGCCAAAGAATGTTCCAAACCGTTCCGTAGGAACGGCATCCTGGCAGAACAAATGCCGTTCCTACGGAACGGTAGACGAAATTACATTCGTCAGTTCTACAAAGATTCACCCCCTACGGGGCTTTTTACACAACCCCAGCCAAAGGCCAACAGCCAAAATTTACAACGATGAAAGAACTCAAGAATCACAACCTGACCGACTCACCTTTCACGGACATTATTTTTGAAAAACGCCCCTGCAAGGATGCGGACGGGCTGCCCGTCAAGGGGCTTTTCAACGCCTGGATTTTCCTGAACAACCCGAAGCAATACAACTCCTACACCACGAAGGCCGTGAAGGAAGTCATCCTGGCATTCCGGGAGGCATCGAACGACCGCAGCGTGGTGGCAGTGGTTTTCACCGGGGTGGGCGACAAGGCATTTTGCACTGGCGGCAACACGAAGGAATACGCCGAATACTACTCCGGCAACCCGCAGGAATACGGCCAGTACATGCGCCTGTTCAACGACATGGTGACGTCCATTTTGCTCTGCGACAAACCCGTCATCTGCCGGGTGAACGGGATGCGCATCGCCGGGGGACAGGAGATAGGCATGGCCTGTGATTTCACGATCGCACAGGACCTCGCCCGTTTCGGGCAGGCGGGGCCAAAGCACGGAAGCGCCCCGGTCGGCGGCTCCACGGATTTTCTGCACCTGTACGTGGGCGTGGAGCGGGCCATGTATTCGCTGACGATGTGCGAAACCTGGACGGCGCATCAGGCACTCCACTATGGCCTCATTTCGGAGGTGGTACCGGCCTTGAAAGTGGATGGGAAATTCATCCCCAACCCGCTGGTCGAGACCGGCCGCTGGCTCGATGATTTTGGTAAAATCATTTACGGCAAACCGAAAACCGGCGAAGCCCTCGCCAAGGGCAAGGAACTCCTCGCCGCCGGTGAAATAGACCTCTCGTTGCTCGATGAAATGGTGGAAAGCTACATCGCCAAACTACTCTACACCTTCCCCAACTGCACCGTGAAAACCATCAATTCGCTGCGCCAGAAAAAGCTGGAGCATTGGGACAAAAACAAAGAATCCAACCGGGAATGGCTGATGCTGAACATGATGACCGAGGCGAAGGCCGGGTTCCGGGCTTTCAACGAGGGGCCAAAGCATAACCGGGAGGTTGATTTCGTGAAGCTCCGCCAACTGCTCGCCGAAGGGCACGAGTGGAACGAGGAATTGCACCGGGCGATATCGCCGCAGTTTCAGGAGGTGGGGGTTTAAATGGCCGTTAGCTGTTAGCAATTGGCTCTTGGCTTTGTAGCGAATGGCCAATTGCCCACACAAAAAAAGACAATCATGACTAAGATAAAACTTGAATACACGCACGACCGACAGGTCGCCGCCATCACGCTGGACGACAGCAAGGGAAATGTTCTGGATTACCTGATGATGGAAGAATTGCAGGCTGCACTCAATTCTTTCAAAGACGAGAAGGGCTTGAAAATCATCACGTTCGAAGGGGCCGGAAAGCATTTTTCTTTCGGGGCCAGCGTGGAGGAGCACCAGAAAGAATACGCCGCCACGATGCTCCGCTCGTTTCACCAGCTTTTTTATTCCCTCCGTGATTTGTCGGTACCGACGCTGGCGAAGATTTCCGGGCAATGCCTCGGCGGAGGGCTGGAAGTGGCGATGATGTGCAATTTTCTTTTCGCTGACAAAAGCGCCAGGTTGGGGCAACCGGAAATTTTACTGGGGGTATTCCCGCCGCCAGCTTCCATCATTTTATCGGAAAAAATAGGGTTGGCAAGGGCGGAAGAACTACTCATCACCGGCAGGACCATCACCGGCGAAGAAGCCAAAAACATCGGGCTGGTGAACGAAATTTTTGAGGACAAGGCTGCTATGCAGGGAGGCGCAGCGCAATGGATGGAGCAGCATATTTTACCCAAAAGCGCCTCGTCGCTGCGGTACGGCGTGAAGGCTGCGAGGGCAAAGTTCAACCATGTCCTCGGCAACTTCCTGCCGCAGTTGGAAAACCTGTACGTCCACAGACTGATGGAGACGGCAGACGCCAACGAGGGGATTAGTTCTTTTATTGAAAAAAGGAAACCGGTGTGGAAAAATGAGTAGTGAGAATTAGGGGTTGAAAAGTGCCGTTAGGCACATAATGTCGGTAGTAAATGATTGAAAAATGGGTCTGCGTGCCGTAGGTACGCAACTTTTGCCGCTGGTTGTTGCGTACCTACGGCACGCGGCGTCTGCTTCTGGCAATATCCTACCGACATTATGTGCCTAACGGCACAATTAACCGCATTTCACCCCCTAATTCGCATGAGTAGTGAAAAATGAAAAAATAATGAAAAAAATAAAAACTTTAGGCGTCGTTGGCGCCGGAACGATGGGCGCTGCCCTGGCACAGAAATTTGCCCAGGAAGGGTTCAAAGTGTTTCTCGCTGACCTGTCCATGCAGCAGGTGGAGCGAGGCCTGTCGGGCATCCGTAAAATGCTGGCAGAGGGTGTGGAGCGAAAGGTATTTACCGAAGAGCAGGCAAAGACGGCCTTGTCCAATATTTCGGAGACAGACCAACTGGAAGATTTGAAACATTGCGATCTCGTTGTGGAAGCCATTTTTGAAAATTTCGATGCAAAATGCAGCCTGTTCAAAACACTGTCGGGCATCGTAGCGGCAGATACCGTTTTGGCGACCAACACCTCCTCTTTTTCCGTAACCGAACTGGCTGCTTCAGTCAGCAACCCAGAGCGGTTCATCGGCTTGCACTACTTTTTTCACGCTGCCAAAAACAGGCTGGTGGAAATTATTCCCGGTGAAAAAACTTCTCAAGCCACGCTCGATGCTTGTTACCGCTTCTCCATCCAGTCGGGGAAGGACCCCATTTTCACCAAAGACTGCTACGGCTTTGCCGTCAACCGGTTTTTTGTGCCGTGGCTCAACGAGTCGGTGCGGCTGCTCGGAGAAACGGGCGCATCGCCTGCCGCTATTGACGCCGTTTGTATGAAAACCTTTGGCATCGGCATGGGGCCATTTGCGCTGATGAACGCCACCGGTGTGCCCATTGCCCTCCATGCGCAGCGTACACTGGAAGTGTTCGGCCCGGCATACAAACCGTCGGAAAGATTGGAACAGCAGGTAGAAAACGGCGGGAACTGGAACCTGGACGCCGATGCATCGGGCTTGCCGGAGGAAGTGGAGAAGACCATCCGTGAGCGGATGCTGGGCTGTACTTTTTTCGTCTGCTCGCAAATTCTGGAGGCGGAGGTTTGCAGTCCTGCCGAACTGAACCGGGGCGCCAAAATCGGCCTGCGCTGGCGGAAAGGGCCGGTCGAATTGATGGGACAATACGGTGAAAACGAGGTGCAAAGGCTGGTGGAGCAATACGCCAATCTTTACGGAGAAAAAGTGCCATCCGGCATTGCCGCAGGCAACTGGAAAATGGAATACGTGACGCTGGATGTGCGGGGCGACCGTGCCATCATCACCCTCGCCCGCCCGGAAGACCTGAATGCCCTGAACGAGGAAGTTGTCGCTCAATTGGACCAAAAGTTTTCCATAGCTGACGCCGACCCTGCGGTGAAAACCATTTTCATCACCGGCAGCGGGAAGGCTTTTGTGGCAGGCGCCGACATCCGATTTTTTGTGAAAAACATGAAAAGCCACACACTCGACAAAATTGTGGCTTTCACCAAATACGGGCAGGAGGTTTTCGATAAAATTGACCACTCGTCAAAAAAAGTGGTGGCGCTGCTCGACGGGCTGGCGCTCGGCGGTGGTCTGGAACTGGCACTCTGCGCCGATATTTTGCTGGCTACGCCAAAAGCAATGATGGCTTTTCCTGAAACCGGTATCGGTATCTATCCCGGCCTGGGCGGTACGCAACGGACGGCGAAAAAGGTAGGGAAGGGCCTCGCCAAATACCTGATTCTCACCGGAAAAATGATGAATGCCAAAGATGCTGCCGGCATCGGGCTGGTGGATGCGGCAATTTCACAGGAAGAAGCTTTTGACTTGTTGGATGGGAAAATTGCCCTGCCCCAACCCGGTAAAATAAAGCTCAGTGAAAAGTGGGCCGCACTCGCTTATCTTTACGAGCGAAACACATTTTCATCCATCATCAGCGGTGGCTACGTGAATGGCAACCTCAGCAGCGAGGAAGTTGCCAAACTTGGCAGCACCATGCGCCGGAAAGCGCCCGTTGCCATGCAAATTGCCGAGCAACTCATCGAAGCCGGCCAAGGGCCTGCCTCGGAGCTTGAACAACTGACCACTATTTTCAACACATCGGATGCGATGCTGGGGCTGACGTCTATCGGCAAGCGGGTGGAGTATGAGGGGAAATAAGCTCATGCGAGAACAAAAAACCAAGCAAAAAAGATGGTAACAACTATATTGCTCACAAATAAAAAAAAAGCGAACGTCATGAAACAATTCGACAACTTCTTTAGCTGGTTCAACCGTAACCAATCCATTGCTTATTCTTTGACCCGGATTTTCCTGGGAATTGCCCTGCTGGCAAGGGGGTTGTTTCTGTTGAACAATCCGGGTGCCCTGACCCAACTGATTGACGAGAACACCCTGTACATGTGGTTTTCGTATATCACCATAGCCCACATTGCAGGGGGCCTGTCTCTGATACTTGGCCTTTTCACCCGGTTTGGGTCATTGATTCAAATCCCGATTTTGGCTACTGCGGTGTTCGTCGTTCATGCCGAAAAAGGATTGATGATGGGCGGTCAATCCCTGGAGTTGGCGGCTTTGGTACTTTTCCTTCTGGTTATTTATTTTCTTTTTGGGTCCGGTACGTTTTCGCTGGATCAATACTTTTCTCAAAAGAAATCAGGAGCAGTTGCTCCAAACTAAGCGCCAAGCCCGCTCCAAAAGGGCAGTGTTGCCGAATAGTAGAAGTTAAGACGGCTATAACGGTCAAAAAATAACTCCGGCATTTGGAAGTTCACGTTTACTAAACCTCTCAGGTCTGTCCGATACCCGGTTTCTTTGAGGTGTGTGCATTGTGCGAAGCGAACATCCCCTAATTGGCTCGACATATCAATTCCGATAGATTGATTGAGGCAACTTGGATGTGTCTGCGCTGCCGAAGCGGACTTCGGCAGAACGAACGGGGCCATCGCACGTACTGCCGAAGTCCGCTTCGGCAGCGCAGAGATTACCAAGTTACAAGGTATTTTGTAATGGTGTTATACAACTTGCCATCTTTCAACGCTTCTCTTTCTGTGGGTAATCAACAGACCTCTCAGGTTTAGTAAACGTAATTGCGGAACTTAATTTTTGAACGTTTTAAACCAATTCTCCTATCAAATCTTTTCACTCTTCCTCCATTTGGCGGGACTGAGTCGAGAGCGGCTCGTTCGGTCAGTATTTTTTTTGCGGAGGTCTTTCTTTTCCTGCATATTTATTTGTGGTGGGTTTTTCTTTTTACACTTAAAAGACAAAGGTTGTTGAAAATCAGCTATTTAGCACCTGAGGGCAGCGGCACATGCTCCGGGCAGTCCACCCGCAGTTCCGCCGTTTTCAGTGGGGCATTCAGCAGCTTGCAAAAATGGGGGTGCCCTTCATGGCCAGGCCCGTAGTGGGCGCAGTTGAAGCACATCCGCTGCACACCGATGATGCCCGTTTGATTGAGGTGCCGGATGATGGAGAGGAGGTTCAACAGCAGGTTGGCCTGTTCGTCGGGCGGGAGGCTTTCGATGGGCGACTGAATCTCTTCGGTGAAATGGGAGGTCTGCCGGGCGATGCCCTCGCCTGCCGGTGTGAGGTGGATAGCGAAGCTGCGCTGGTCTTGCTGCCCAAATTCTTTTTCCACCAGCCCTTTTTTTTCGAGCGTTTTCACGGCATCGCTGAGGGTCGCCTTGGTCATGTTGAACTCGGCGGCGAGGTGGCCCACTTTCCGCTTTTCCAAATCGCTGTGGTGCAGCAGGAAAATGAGCACTTGCACCTGCAAGGGGCTGAGGCCGAGCGATTTGCCCTCGTTCCACAGCAGCACCCGGAACGCCTCTGAGATACGCTCCAGGGCAACCACGATTTTGCCGCCCGTGCTGCCACTTTGGTGGCCCATGTCGAATGCCGATTTTTTCATTGTCCGATGATGGCCTGTAGTTCTTCCGTTGTTTTTCCCTGCAAATTTGCGAAACGGTACCTGGCGTAATGCGCCCGCAGGTGCAGCACCAAATCCCTCTGAGAGGGGTTGGCGGACAAAACGCCAGGTACGTCGTCCATTTCCAGGATGTAGTAACCTGTCTTTTCGATGGCGGCCACCATATCTGGGCTGGCCGCTTCGATGTGGCAAAATTGGCATTCTTCGGTGTCAATTTTGCCCCCGGCCTCATTTTTTGACGATAAATATGCCTTGCCGTACCCGTGGATGACATTGATTTCTTTCAGTGCCGATGGCACAATGATGTCGAAGTGCATCACGCTGCCGTCCTGTTTTTTCACGTAAGTATCCCAAACTGCTACGCTCATTTCGGTTGTTGTTTTTGATGGTGAAACTTGTTGCTGCCCCACAGCGGTGAAACCAATGAGGGCGAAAATAAGGAACAATACCGTCCTCATATCTTGGATTTTAGGTAGAAAAAAAAACAGCCAGACCAGCCCTTTCAAGAGGAAAAAGGCGAACCCGGCTATCCCGGTTTTCTTCAAGTATGTTCTGAATTTAGAATTCATTTCCCTTGAAATAAGGCTGGCACCACAGCAATGTGGTGAGCGTCACCGCCTTGAACCAGGCATTGTGCATGGCGTCCACGTCGGTGGCGGCATGGCCCTTGTTCGCCAGGAACGATTTGATGGTGGCCGTGATAGGGTAGATGAAAGCCACGAGGTAGCGGGCATGGATGATGGGCACGACATCCACGCCGTCGGTCTTGTTCTTCTTGGTGCTGTGGTGGCGCTTGGCTATCTCGTGCTGGTAATCGAGCCAGTCCTGGTCGTAGGGGCGGCGGCAGAGGTCGAGTATCCATTGCCCGAACCTTGCCCGGACGGCGCCGAGGTAGTCTATGTTGGGTTGGCTGTTTTTGGTAAAATAATGCAGCAGGTGCTCGTTGCCGCCGACGTAGCCGTACCAGAGGTCGAGCACGGCGTCCGTCTGGCCGGCCAGCACATCGCCTGCCATGCGGAGGCAGCGGTCGTCGTCGTCCGACCAGAGGAGTGTTTTTTTGAGCAGGGTGAGGTCCTGCATGGTGACGGGCGAGCGCTCCAGCGATGCCTGTCCGTAATCGTAACCTTTGATTTGTGCCATGTTGAAGTGTTTTTTAAAAATGAAAAGTAAAACAATGGCGCAAATATAGTTAGGAATCCTTACTAGAATAATTTTTTCTGATTTTTTCAAAAAAATGAGAGGTTCCCTGAGCTTGCCCGCCCGTGGTGCTATGAAAAAAACTGCTTAGCAACGATGAAACTAGAGCTGCACCTGCACATATCCTGGCTATGGTAAATAGCGTGCGGCACTCAGTGTCCTAAAAAAATCATCCATTTCGTAGGATACATCAAAAAAAATATTTTCATTTGAGACTTTATCATCTTAAATAAAGCCACGAGAATTGAAACTATGCTCAAGCGCCGGTATTTATGGCCTCCGTGCTTTGATTTATGTGGCGGCGAAGAAGAACGAAAAAGAATACGCAAGCATCAAAGATGAGGTCTGAGAATATGGGCATTTCATTCCATTTTTTGACAAAACGATGAATCAATTATGCCCTGTTTTGAATGGCCTATTTAAAGTTCAGGGATTGGCCTCCAATGGAATACAAACTTGGAATTTTAAATACCCTTCAAAAATACCAGACTGAAAATCAAAATAAATTGAACCTCCAATGAAAGATTCTTTCGGTAGAACACAAGATTACCTGCGCATTTCCCTCACCGATAGGTGCAATCTGCAGTGTTCGTACTGTATGCCGGATATACCGTGTTTTTTGCCCAATGAAAACCTGCTTTCGGAGGAGGAGATTTTTGAAATGGCTAAAATCTTTGTCATGGATTTTGGCATCCGAAAAATCCGACTGACAGGGGGTGAACCCCTGGCCCGGAAAAATGCTGGAGAGATTATCGAAGCCTTGAGCCGCCTGCCAGTGGAGCTTGCCATAACTACCAATGGCGTGCTGCTCGACCGCTTTTTCCCTTTGCTTAAAAAGGCGGGGCTGACCTCCCTCAACATCAGCCTCGATTCCCTGATGCCCGATAATTTCCAAGTCATCACCAAGCAGGATTCGTTTTACCAGGTTTTTGAAAACATCAACCGGGCGCTGTCGCTCGGCTTCCATGTGAAGGTAAATACAGTAGTGCAACGGGGCATGAACGAGCATGAACTGCTGGACTTCGTGGCGTGGACGAGGCACTCGCCCATACACGTTCGCTTCATCGAGTTCATGCCTTTCGATGGCAACCGCTGGCAGTGGGGCAAGGTGGTTTCGTATCGGGAAATGCTGGAAAAAGTTACCACTTTTTTCCCTGTCGAAAAACTGGACGACGACCGGAACAGTACTGCCAAAAGCTACCGGGTGCCTGGCCACGCTGGCACTTTTTCGGTCATCAGTTCCGTCACGGCGGCCTTTTGCGACACCTGCAACCGCCTCCGCATGACCGCCGATGGCAAGCTGAGGAACTGCCTTTTTTCCCAAAAAGAAACCGATCTGCTGACCCCTTTCAGGAATGGAGCCGACATCCGCCCGCTCGTCCGGCATAGCGTTTCACAAAAGCAGGCCGAGCGGGGCGGCTTGCCGGGCTTCGACCATGAGGAAGCACCTGAGGCATACGCACATGGGGGGTGCATGACGGCCATTGGGGGCTGAGGCTGGCAAAGGTCAGGCTACGTTTACCAAACTTTCAAAGTCTGCCCATTACCCACAGAATAGGTTTCATTGAAGTATGTGCATTGTGCGAAGCGAACATCCCCTAATTGGCTCGTCATATCAATTCCGATAGATTGATTGAGGCAACTTGGCAGCGCAGATATCCGCAATTTACAAAGTATCCTGAAATGGTGTTATTCAACTTGCCATCTTTCAACGCTTCTCTTTCTGTGGGTAATCAACAGACTTTCAAAGTTTAGTAAACGTGGTAAGCTCCACCCAATCTTGACAACCCGCCCTCTCTTCATTTCGACAAACCAACAAGACATGAAGACGTACCTTGATAGATTCTGCAATGATTTGCCTACCCGCCCGGTCGCCGGCCTTAAAGTCTTGGTCACCGGGACAACGGGTTATATCGGTGGGGAATTGGTGCCCGAGCTGCTGGCGAGGGGCTATCACGTCAGGATATTGGTCAGGTCGTTCTCGCCAGCGTACGTGGTGCGGTGGCCGGGGGTGGAAGTTGCGGTAGCGGATGCTCGTGATTTTAGTGGGCTGAAAAATGCTTTGGAAGGGATTGATTGCGCCTATTATTTGATACACTCCTTGCATTTGGGAAAGAAGACATTCCTGGAGTTGGACAACCAGATGGCCGTCAATTTCCGAAGGGCCGCAGAAAAAAACGGACTTAAAAGAATCATCTATTTGAGTGGTTTGGGTGACCCGTCCATATCGCTGTCCGAGCACCTCCTGAGTCGCAACATGGTAGCTGAAGAACTGCAAAATGGCAGCATTCCAGTCACCATTTTACGGGCAGCCGTCATCATCGGTTCTGGGAGCGCATCCTATAAAATCATCAAGCATTTGGTCAGGAACTGTCCCATTTTCCTATTCCCATCTGGTGCCAATTCCAAATGCCAACCGATAGCCATCCGGGACGTAATCAAATACCTCGTTGGAAGCTTGGAAACGATAGAAACAACTGGCAAAGCATTCGACATTGGCGGACAGGACATCATGACTTACCAGACGATGCTCCAAATCCAAGCAGCGGTGGCGGGCAGGAAAAGGTTTTTCATCCCCTCCTCTTTTTCCAACTTAAAATTCTATGCCTTCATAGCCAGTCTATTGACGCCAGCATCCTATAAATTGATAAAATCATTAATGGATAGCTGCAAGTGTGATGTGGTCTGTCAAAATGAGGATATTTTGAAATTGATACCCTTTCAACCGCTCACTTATCGGGAAGCGATTTTAAAAGCCTTGGCCCATGAATCAAAAAGCGATGAAATACACGACAAGCAATATACTTCTCCGTTCGACGGAGCCCAAACAGTCCCCATCAAAGATGCTTAACCCACCCGCCAAAAGCGAAGGATTTTTATCAGATATAAGGCACTTCCTGTTGCACCGACCGGAATTGCCGACCTTGATAAAATTCAATACAAAAGAAGAAAGGGAAGATTATAGTTTTCGAATTCTCCAACGCCTGGATATCGGGGTATCAGAATACAGGATTTTGAACATCCACCACATAGGGGTAAACGCCCCGGCAAAATACGTCTTTGAAGAACTGCTGAAATGGAACGGCGATTCGACCTGTTGGCCGAACCATATTGCTCAAGTAGCACGAAAGCACGAACAATTGGAACACCTGAACATCTATTTGTTTGGGTGGAAAAAATACCCTGCATGGCTGAAAAATGGTCTGTTCGGGCTGAAATATATCCCCTTGTTCAAAATGGACGCAATCAACCTGCACAAAATCCCGGACGCCGTGGAGGCAGACAATGCCCGGTATTTGCTGTACAAATGCAGCGGCGGCTACCCTATTGGTGTGTTCACTTTGTATGTGCGGTCGTCCATTGAAAACCTGCAGGAAGAAGAGCAGTCGCAATTGTTTCTGATGGTCGGCTTTAATTTTTATGGAAAAGAAAACTGGTCAGAACTGAAATTAATCAACCGTACTTGGGAATTAATCCATAACCGGGTGACTTCTAATGTGCTGAACCGGATAAAGCAGTTGAGCGAGTGGCGGTTTGAAAAAATCAAGAATGGGTGAGCATGTTGTATAACATATTTTTTTGTGTTGCAGGTCATTGTTTGGTTAATCTTCCCTTCCTTCCTTTGCGCTGCCCATGAAGAGAAACCTCTTGTTCGTGGGAAGGGGCCGCAGCCAAAATTTACCAGCAATAAATTGATGGTAAAGGGCTTCCTTATAAAAATTATACAGACACGTTTAACGCCCCATCGGGTAGGGTGTCAAACATACATCCATAGTTTTTATAAGTAAGCCCATATTGATGATAATTGTTCTGGTAAATATCAAATTGAATTTGACATGAAACACCCGCTGAAATCCTTGTTTGCCATAGTTTTTTTTGTGGGCAGCATATCCACGCTGCCCGCCCAATTCTCCATCTCGGCGCAGTTACGTCCCCGCATGGAATACCGGGATGGCTTCCGTTACCCCAAAAGCGCCAATTCTGAGGCTGCTTTCTTTGTTTCCCAACGCACAAGGTTAAACTTCGCTTTCCAAAATGAAAAAATAAAGCTGTTCCTCTCCCCGCAGGACGTGCGGGTCTGGGGTTCGGAAAATCAATTGGCCAATGACGCCAGTTTTGGCCTGCACGAGGCTTGGGGGCAGGTGATGCTTTCCGATAAATTCTCGGTGAAAACAGGTAGGCAGGAACTGGCATACGACGGCGATCGCCTACTGGGCAACGTGGACTGGATACAGCCCGCCCGCAGCCACGATGCCCTGCTGCTGCGGTACGAGAGCAAGGGGCTGAAAGTAGATGCCGCCGGGGCTTTCAACCAGTCGTCCGAAAATATATTCACCACCCACTACCGCCTGGATAATTATAAGGTGCTGACCTTCCTGCACGCCGAAAAAAAGTCTGAGACCCTCGCTTGGAGTGGCGTGGTGATTGGCGATGCTTTTGAAAAAAGCGACAGCGTCCATGACTTGGCCTGGCGCTATACCCTCGGCACACTGCTCAATTATAAAAAAGGCAATTTGAGCCTCGAAGGAAGCGCCCACTGGCAGGGCGGCAAAACCCAAACCGACCGGGACATCGCCGCTTATCTCCTCACAGCGAAGGCCACTTACCAGCTCAATAAAATAGCACTGACCGCTGGATTTGACTGGGTCTCTGGTGACGACTCCAACGACGAGGATTTCCAAGCCTTCAACACCCTGTACGGCACCAACCACAAGTTTTACGGCCTCATTGATTATTTCCTCAACGTGCCGGCTGACACGGACGGGGGCGGCTTGCAGGACTATTATATTAACGTGTCGGCCAATACAGGCAGCAAGTCCTCGCTCCAATTTACCTACCACCAGTTTTTCTTGGCCAACGACGTGCCCGATGCCTCCCGGCCAGGGGAACTGTTGAACCACAACCTGGGAGGTGAATTGGACGCAGGTTTTACTTACAAACTGGCGGCTTACGCCAATTTCCAAACGGGGCTGTCGCTATATTTCCCCAACGCCACCACCCAGCAAATCAAGGGGGGCAGCAAGGATGAATTGAACACCTCGGCCTGGTTGATGCTGACCTTGAACCCAACACTTTTCACCTCCAGTGACAGGGATTGAATGGGTGACAAAAATCAGTACGTAAAATATTCAAGAGGTTTCTAAATTGTGCCAGTTTAAGAGTTTAAGGTCTTAAATAATTTAATAGGCAACAACAATTCTAAAACAGTAGATAACGAATGAAAAATTTCCAACTCCTGTCCATTTTTTTTGGCCTGTTGCTCACTGCCCAGGCTATTGCACAGAACGGCAGCGAAACCGAAGCCTTGTTCAAAACCAAATGTGCCATCTGCCACACCATTGGTAAAGGCAAATTAGTAGGTCCCGACCTCGCCAATGTCCACGACCGCCAGACGGAAGAGTGGATGCTGAAGTTCATCAAGTCTTCCCAAAGTCTTATAAAAAGCGGAGACTCAACTGCCGTTGCCCTTTTTGAAGCCAACAACAAAATGGTCATGCCCGACCCCATGATTTCAGATGATGAAATCAGAACTCTCCTTAGCTATATAAAAGAAAATTCCGGTGGCGCTGGCGTGGCAGAACCATACGTATCAATAATAAAAGATGCTACCAGTGAAGATTTGCAAAATGGCAAATCCCTTTTTGAAGGCCGGAAAAGGCTTGCCAACGGTGGCCCGTCCTGTATTACCTGCCACAATGGTCTGGCCAATACTTTTTTCAATGAAAACAGTTACTCCAAAAAAGACCTGTCTGCATCGTTTGCAAACTTGGGAGAACAAGGCGTGAGAGCTATTTTGGAAAACCCGCCCTACCCTGTGATGAAACAGGCTTTTGCAAAAGAAAAAATAGCGCCTCAGGAGGTGCATGACTTATTGGTTTTCATCAGTAGCGCCAATGCTGGAAGCACTGTCCAGGCTCAAAGCAATTTGCCTTCCGGTTTTCTGCTATACGGCCTATTGGGAGCCGGAGCTTTGATAATCCTTTATTCGGGGTTTTGGTACGGAAGGAAAAGCAGGAGTGTCAACCAAAGCATTTACAAGCGCCAAATCAAATCCATTAATTAATCGCAAAATCATAACAACATGAGTTGGATAGAAGATATCATTTCTCCGCAAACCCGGAAATGGGAAGAATTTTACCGCAATCGTTTCCAGCACGACCGTATCGTCCGAAGTACGCACGGTGTGAACTGTACGGGCGGCTGTTCCTGGCAAATCCACGTGAAGGATGGTATCGTTGTTTGGGAAACCCAACAACTGGACTACCCCCTTTTGGAAAGCAATTTGCCCCCTTACGAACCCCGTGGTTGCCAGCGTGGCATCTCCTATTCATGGTATTTGTACAGTCCCCTCCGCATCAAGTACCCACTCATTCGGGGCGCATTGGTGGATGCCTATCAAAATGAAAAACTGAACACCGGGGGCGATCCCCTGCAGGCTTGGGAAAACCTCCAAAACAACGAGGATGCCCGGCGGCGCTATCAAAAGGCAAGGGGCAAGGGCGGCTTCCGCCGGGTGAGTTGGGATATCGTTTTGGAAATTATGGCGGTGGCCAATATTTATACGGCTAAAAAATACGGCCCCGACCGGGTGGCAGGCTTCTCCCCTATCCCCGCCATGTCCATGTTGAGCTATGCTGCCGGAGGTAGGTTTTTGCAATTGTTCGGCGGTGTCAATTTGAGCTTCTACGATTGGTATTGCGACCTTCCAACTGCCTTCCCCGAAATCTGGGGCGAGCAGACCGACGTGTGCGAAAGCGCAGATTGGTACAATGCCAAAATGATTGCCGACATGGGTGCCTGCCTGAACATGACCCGCACACCAGACTGTCACTTCTTCGCTGAGTCCCGGCACAACGGCACAAAAACAGTCGTGTTTTCCCCTGACTTCAGCCAGGTCTGCAAATATGCCGACCAATGGGTGCCAGTCCATGCTGGCAGTGACGGCGCTTTTTGGATGGCTGTGACTCATGTGGTTTTGAAAGAATGGCACCACGAAAAGCAAACACCGTATTTCCTGAAATATACCAAGCAATATACCGATAGCCCCTTCCTCGTTAAGCTGGAAAAAGAAGGTGAAACTTATAAGCCGGGAAGACTAGTCCGGGCAAATGAGCTGGCTCAGTTCAAGGACATTGAAAACGGTGATTGGAAATTCCTCAACATCGACGAGGACAACGGTAAATACATCGTTCCAAAAGGAAGTTCAGGATTCCGCTGGGAAAAAGAAGGCGGAAAATGGAACATGAAATTGGAAGACGGCGTGACGGATGATTCTTACAATCCCATGCTCACATTTTTGAATAAAAACGACGAGATATTCCAGGTTGAATTCACAGAATTTGGGCTTGGCAATCACCGCCAAAGAGGTGTGCCCGTGAAATTCATCGACACGGAAAATGGTAGAATCCCTGTCACCACCGTCTATGACCTTACCATGGCACAGTATGGCGTGGGCAGGGGCTTGGAGGGGGATTATCCCACCGATTATACGGACAAGGATGCTGCATATACCCCAGCTTGGCAGGAGATTTTCACAGGGATAGATTCCAAAACGGTGCTCCAATTTGCACAGGAGTGGGCAAATACTGCCAATGTTACAGGCGGAAAATGCATGGTCATCGTTGGGGCCGGCATCAACCACTGGTACCACGCCAACCTGATGTACCGCTCTGCCATCATGACTTTGATGCTGACAGGATGTGTGGGGAAAAACGGCGGCGGAATGAACCACTACGTTGGGCAGGAAAAACTGGCCCCAGTGGACTCATGGGGCTCCATTGCTTTTGCTAAAGATTGGGCCACCGCATCACGGCTTCAACAAGCCCCAATTTGGCATTATATAAATACCTGCCAATACCGCTACGACGGACAGTTTTCAAAATACAATACCGTCCCTGATAATAAATGGACCCGCCAACATACGGCAGATTCCATTTTCCAAGCCGTGCGCATGGGTTGGATGCCATTCTATCCTCAAGTCAATGAGAACTCGCTCGAACTGACAAAAGAGGCGGCAAAAAAAGGAGCTTCCTCTGACAAGGAAATCAAGGATTATGTTTTGGAAAAACTGAAATCCAAAGAATTGAAATATGCCGTGAGCGACCCCGAAGCTCCCGAAAACCATCCAAGGGTATGGTACATCTGGCGGGGCAACGCCATCATGGGCAGCATGAAAGGGCACGAATATGCCTTGAAACATTACCTCGGAACGCACTCCAACGCCATCGCTGAGGATTCAGAAGAACACACTGAAGAGGTCAAATGGCACGAACATGCGCCGCTCGGAAAAATGGATTTAATTGTTGACCTCAACTTCCGAATGGACTCTTCCGCGCTGTATTCCGACATCGTCCTCCCGGCAGCTTCCTGGTACGAAAAGGCAGACCTTAACAGCACTGACCTTCACTCTTTCATCCATCCGCTGGGACAGGCCATTGCACCGGTTTGGGAATCCAAAACAGACTGGGACATTTTTAAACAAATTGCGAAAATAACCAGTGAACTGGCAAAAAAATACTTTGCCGAACCGCAAAAAGATGTGGTCTTCACCCCTATCTCGCACGACTCGCCCGGGGAAATTGCGCAGCCGGAAATAAAAGACTGGTACAAAGGCGAGTGTGAAGCCATTCCCGGAAAAACCATGCACAATATTGCCATAGTGGACCGGGACTATACCAAGCTTTACGATAAGTATATTTCACTCGGAGACAACATCAGAACAAAAGGGCTGGGAGCGCACGGCAATCATTTTATGTGCGAAGATGCCTTTGATGAAATGCTGGAATCCAACCACTTCCCAGTTGAAAATATTGACGGGAAACTTCGCCCCTCCATCAAAGAGGACGAATGGGCGGCAAATGCAGTCTTGCATTTATCCACGCTGACCAATGGCGTCCTGAATGTACGGGCTTACCAAAATGCGGAAAAGAAAACAGGGTTGGTGCTTGCCGACCTTGGCGAAGGTAGCAAGGATGTCAAAATCCGGTATGCTGACCTGTTGGCACAACCCAGAAGGTACAACACTTCGCCGCTTTGGTCAGGCTTGATGAATGATGGCAGGGCCTATTCAGCATACACTTACAATGTTGAGCGGCTAGTGCCGTGGAGAACCTTGACGGGCCGCCAACACATCTATCTCGACCATGAACTGTATCTCGCTTACGGAGAAAACCTGCCCACGTACAAGCCGTCACCGAAACCGGAGGCTTACGGTGATTTGAGGGATACGTTGAAGAGCGGTGAGGCCAAAATCCTCAACTGTTTGACCCCCCACGGCAAATGGCACATCCACTCCACCTACATGGAAAACCTGCGGATGCTCACCTTGTCGAGGGGCTGCGAACCCTGCTGGATTAACGAAAAAGACGCCGAAGAACTTGGCATCAAGGACAACGATTGGGTGGAAGTTTACAATGACCACGGGGTGTATTGCACCCGTGCGGTCGTCAGTTCAAGGATACCGAAAGGGGTCTGCATTGTCTATCACGTGCCAGAGCGCACCGTGGGCATTCCCAAATCCCAGATACGGGGCAACAAGCGGGCGGGCGGACACAACAGCTTCACCCGTATCCACCTCAAGCCCAATTACTTGGCAGGCGGCTACGGACAGTTTTCTTACCACTTCAACTATTGGGGGCCCATCGCCCCGAACCGTGACACGCACGTGATAGTGAAGAAGATGGAAAAACTGGTGTGGTAGATTCTAAATCATGGTGATTTTAAAAATCACCATGATTTTAAATGATTTAAAATAGCAACTTAAAAAAATAGCATCATGGATGTACGTTCCCAAATTTCAATGGTTTTCCACCTCGACAAATGCATCGGCTGCCATACCTGTTCGATAGCTTGCAAAAATATCTGGACGGACCGGAAAGGCGCCGAGTACCAATGGTGGAACAATGTGGAAACCAAACCCGGCACCGGCTATCCTACAAGATGGGAAGACCAGGAAATCTACAAAGGAGGCTGGGAAAAAAACAATGGTACCATCAACCTGAAGGGGGCGGGCAAAAAGAAAGGCTTGCTCAATATCTTCCACAACCCAAACCTGCCCGTCATTGACGATTATTACGAGCCGTTCACTTATAAATATCTCGACCTCATCGAGTCGCCCGCCATGGACGACCAACCGACAGCACGTCCGGTCTCACTCATTACCGGAAAACCCATTGACATCAAGATGGGTCCCAACTGGGACGACGACCTCAGCGGCACGCCGGATTATGCGAGAAAAGACCCCAACCTCCACGACCTGTCGCCTGCCGAGCAGGAGGCGATGTTCCAACTGGAGCGGATGGCCTTTTTCTACCTGCCGAGGATTTGCAACCACTGCCTGAACCCGGCCTGCGTTGCATCCTGCCCCTCGGGCGCTATTTACAAAAGAGGAGAAGACGGCATCGTCCTTATCAACCAGCAAGTATGCCGAGCCTGGAGGATGTGCGTCACCGCATGCCCGTACAAGAAATCCTATTACAACTGGCACACCGGAAAATCGGAAAAATGCATCCTTTGCTATCCTCGCCTGGAAGCTGGCCATGCGCCAGCCTGCATGCACTCCTGCGTTGGGAGAATCAGGTATTTGGGCGTCATCCTGTACGATGCTGACCAGATAGAAAACGTAGCATCCTGTGATACTAAAGACATCGTTGACAGCCAGTTGAACATGTTGCTCGACCCGTTCGATTCCAAAGTCATTGAGGCAGCGAAAGCAAACGGTGTCCCCGATTCCACCATAAAGGCTGCCCAATATTCGCCCACTTACAAGTTCGTGAAAAAATGGGGAATGGCACTGCCGCTCCACCCTGAATTCAGGACGTTGCCGATGCTGTTCTACGTGCCGCCACTTTTGCCGGTCATGGCATCATTGAGCAAACAGGATACGGCGCAGGGTGACAATATGGACCCGATTGCAAAATTCTGGAATGATGGCTGGCTCTACGACACCAGCACAGAGAATCTTTGGGGCACCATCGACCAGGCCAGGTTCCCGCTGAAATACATGGCCAACCTTTTCTCGGCTGGCGATGAGGAAAAAGTCAAAATAGTCTTGAAAAAACTGATGGCAGTCAGAATCCACCGAAGGGGCGTGACAGTCGGTGACATCCCACCTGAAAAAGTGGAGATAGCCTTGCGGGAAGCAGGCATGGACGCCGAAACTGCCGATGAAATTTACAAACTCACTTCTCTTGCCAAATTCGATGACCGCTTTGTCATTCCGCCCGCTCACCGTGAGCAGGCCATCGAGATGCTCGAATTTACAGGCGACACGAAAGGCAGCACCGGCTTTGGTTTCAAGGAGCAGCCAGTGCGGGGGTTGTAGTTTAAATCATGGTGATTTTTAAAATCACCATGATTTGAAAATCACCATTGATTTGGAACATCAATAAAAAAAACAATGAAAAAATACATTTCGCATTACACCAAATTGGCCAACCTGTTCGAATACCCAGGGGAAGATTTTGTTGAAAAAGTGGAAGAAGCCCAAATGTTGCTGGACAAGCATTTTCCGGAAGCTGGGAAACTACTTTCCCCTTTCAGCAGCTACATATCGGGGGCAGATTTGAGAACGCAACAGGAGCTGTTTCTCCGCTCCTTCGATGTGCAGGCGGTCACCACGCTCGACCTGGGCTACGTCATGTTCGGTGATGATTACAAAAGGGGCGAACTGCTGGTGAACCTCAACCGGGAACACCGGGAAGTGAGCAACGACTGCGGTGTGGAACTGTCCGACCACCTGCCGAACGTGCTGCGGCTACTGCCAAAAATGCAGGACGCAGCCATCGTCGAAGAACTTGTCAAAAGTATCATTGCCCCTGCCCTGCGGCGGATGATACGGGGGTTCGAGCCTGAACAGATTGAGCTAAAAGACAAGTTTTATGAGAAGAAACACAAGACCATCATCGAGCGGCCAGACGAGCACTATACCATATATCAAAAGACTTTGGAAACCCTCCTCTCCGTGCTGAAAGAAGACTTTTCTTTTGAAGAGCAAGCATTAAAGGAAGATACTTCCGATTTCCTTAAAAACATTGTGACGGAGGTCAAGCTGGAAGGGGTGTAAGTATTCTGACAATGTCCGTATAAGTACGTCCGTGAAATTAGTTTAGCGTATAAATTGTGCAAGCAATTGATTTTCAATACAATACCTAATTTCCAATACCTACATAACACACGATATTTTTTATCTGAAAAAACTAAGCAATGGAAAATTTCTTCAACGCACTTGATAACTTCTTCCTCATTGCCCTGCCCTACATCGCACTGTTCGTTTTTGTGATAGGGTCTATCTGGCGCTACCGTTCCAACGGGTTCAAGTTTTCCTCGCTGTCTTCGCAATTTTTGGAAGGCCGGCAACTCTTTTGGGGCTCCGTCCCATTCCATATTGGGATGCTTTTTTTGCTTTTCGGGCACCTGACGGCTTTTCTACTTCCCAGAGCGACATTGCTCTGGAACGGCCATCCGGTGAGGCTGATAATCCTCGAGGTGACGGCATTCATCTTTGGCATCGCCGTGTTGATAGGCATTGTCAACCTGCTCTACCGGCGCATCACGAATCCCCGCATCTCCATCGTGACCACCAAAATGGACTATGCCATCATTGCCCTGCTTTTGGTGCAGGTGGTCTCAGGCCTTTGGGTAGCCTACAATTTCAGGTGGGGGTCGTCGTGGTTTGCCTCCGTGCTGTCGCCTTACCTGTGGTCGGTCTTTGCACTGCAACCTGACGTGGCAGCCGTCAGTGCTATGCCATGGGTAGTGAAATTCCATATCGTCGGCGCTTACCTCACGGTCCTTCTTATTCCTTTTTCACGGATGGTACACTTCCTTGTGCCGCCAATTGATTACATCTGGAGGCCCTACCAGCAGGTGATTTGGTACTGGGACAACCGGAAAGTGCGGGCGCCAACTACCCCGTGGTCGTTGAAACGGCCAAAGAATAATTAAAGGTAGGACAGAGAGGAGGGTATTTGGTTAAGTGTAGGCCACGGCCTGCTGTCTGCCCTCTATTAAAAATAGCCTGATGTATGGCAACGATTTTCCTCACGGTCACGGATCTCGAGTTCTTAGCTGGGCAAGCGATCAAGTTTATCCTCCTATCCTTGCTGTGCTTTGGTGGTGGACTGAACCTTTACCTGACCAAAAAGGAAAACGGGGTGAAAAGAAAGGCTGTTAGAGTGGCGATTGCGGTACTGCTTTTCTCCTTGACTGTGCCGCTTTTCAGGTGGATACAAATCGAGGGAAGCCTATTGCAATCAGACGATTATGTAATCGGGACGACGGTGGGCCTATGTCAGGTGTTTGCCAAAGGCAAGGGCATCGAATTCAAATATGAAGTGGACGGGAAGCAGTTTCAGAACTGCAATACTTATCACCCTGTACCGATTGGAAGCATTGTGGTAACGGATGGTAAATATTACGTCCGCATTTCAAAAAAATACCCAGAAAAGGGGCGGATTGATTTTAGCAAACCAATTCAATAAATGCAAGCAAAAGCCAATTTCAAGTCGCACAAAGCCCTGTTTTTCAACACGCTGGCTTTCACCGTATGTTTTGGAGCCTGGATGTTGAACGGTGTCTTGGTCACCTTTTTGGTGGACAACCAAGTGTTCGATTGGGACCCAGTGCAGATTGGCTGGCTGATGGGCATCCCTGTTTTGACGGGGGCGCTGTTCCGCTTGCCAGCAGGCATCCTGACGGACAAATTTGGCGGCAAGCCTGTGTTCAGCACCTTGCTGGTACTTTGTGCCATCCCCATGTTTTTGCTTTCTTATGCCGATAGCTTTTGGAGCTTTGCCGCCGCCAGTTTCGGCTTTGGGTTTGCAGGGGTGAGCTTTGCCATCGGCATTGCCTTTTCTTCGGTGTGGTATCCCAAACACCTGCAGGGCACAGCACTGGGGATATTCGGTGCTGGAAATGCTGGGGCGGCGCTCACTACTTTGTTTGCCCCCACCTTGCTGAACATTTTTACCGAAAACGGTACACAAATCGAGGGCTGGCGCATGCTGCCAAAAATGTATGCAGCGGTGCTGATAGGCATGGGCATTTTGTTTTTCCTTTTTACCGAAAACAAAAAACCCGCTTCAAATACCCGCACCCTTAGCGGCATGATGCAACCCTTGAAAGATATTCGGGTATGGCGCTTTGGCATGTATTACTTTCTTGTGTTCGGCTGCTTTGTCGCTTTCTCCCAATGGCTCGTCCCTTACTTTGTCAATGTGTACTATTTACCCTTGGTAACGGCAGGGATATTGGCTGCCCTGTTCAGTTTTCCGTCAGGGGTCATCCGGGCGCTAGGCGGTTGGATGTCGGACAAATGGGGTGCCCGCAAGGTGATGTACTGGGTGCTGGGTGCATCGGTGGTCATCAGTTTTATGCTCATCATCCCCCGCATGGAAATCTACTCCCCTGGCCGGGGCATCATGGCTACCCGTGCAGGAACAGTGACAGCGGTTTCGGATACGGAAATCAAGATAGGGAAACAGGTTTACCCCATGATTAAGCGGACTTCAGAAAGGACGAATTACGAGGCACGGGCGCTGGTCTTCCCCAAAAAGGACGTATGGCAGGAAGCCATAGTTAAAGAGGGAGACCAAGTGACCAAGAAGCAACTCCTTGCCAAGGGCGTGACGCGCATTTATTTCCAGGCCAACGTGTGGGTTTTTGCTGTCCTCGTCATTCTCATTGGCAGCATCTGGGGCATCGGCAAGGCAGGCGTTTACAAATACATCCCAGATTATTTCCCCGAAGAAGTGGGCGTGGTAGGCGGCATGGTCGGTGTGCTCGGTGGTCTGGGCGGTTTTTTCTGCCCCATCATTTTTGGCTACCTGCTTAAAGGCACAGGGCTGTGGACGAGCTGCTGGATGTTCATGATGCTGCTCTCGGTCATTTGCCTAGTCTGGATGCACCGGGTTGTGACAAAAATGAACAAAGAAAAACGGCCGGGAATGGGGCAAAACATTGAAAGAGCTTAAACCATATTGCATCATGCCAATCAACATTTCAAACTGGAACGTCGAAGACAAACAATTCTGGGAATCAACGGGTAAAAAAATTGCCACCAAAAACCTCTGGATTTCAATCCCTGCCCTGCTGCTGGCCTTCGCCGTGTGGATAATGTGGAGCGTCATCGCCACCAAAATGAAGGAGTTCGGCTACAATTTCGGCATGATTACGCCCGGCATGAGTCCCGAAGAAGTGGCGGAAAAACTCAAGGAAATCAATAGTCTCTATTACACCTTGCCTGCCATTGCTGGTCTTGCCGGTGCCACTTTGAGGATTCCCAATTCCTTTCTCATCAGTATCGGTGGAGGGAGGAATGTGGTTTCCATTACGACTGCCCTGTTATTGATTCCAACTATCGGGGTTGGGTTTGCCTTGCAGGATGTGAATACCCCGTATTTGACCTTTGCCATAATGGCTGCCCTGTCGGGCTTTGGAGGGGGCAACTTCTCTTCCTCGATGAGCAACATCAGCTATTTTTTTCCAAAAAAAGTACAGGGAACTTCATTGGGGCTAAACGCAGGCATCGGCAACCTCGGCGTTGGTATTATGCAAAAAACCATCCCTTTGGTAGTGGGCCTGTTCCTGTTTTCTGCCATTGACCAGAATGGCAATGTAGTCAGCGATGAGGCACTTGCAGGCATACAAAATGCAGGTTGGGTTTGGGTGCCCCTTCTCGTCCTTTCAGCCATGGCTGCATTTTTTGGGATGAACAACGTCATTACCGGCACACCTAAAATGCCAAGCACTTTGCAAGGTATCGGCAAAACACTTTACATGGTCGGGCTGGGACTGTTGGCGACTTTCATCGGGGCCTATATGTTGGTCACCCTTCAAATCAACATGTGGATTGTGCTGCCAGTGGTCATTATCCTGACGGTGATGTTGATGAAATACCTTACGCCGGGTGAAATGAAAGCTAATCTCAATAAGCAGTTCGCCATTTTTGGAAACAAGCACAATTGGATAATGACTGTTATTTACACGATGACCTTCGGTTCCTTCATCGGTTTTTCGGCGGCCTTCCCAAAGTTGTGTCAGGATATCTTTGTTTATTCCGACCCTTTGAATCCCGAATTCATCAATCCGAATGCACCCAACTTTTTGACCTGGGTCTTCCTGGGGCCGGTCATCGGGGCGCTGATCCGCCCGGTTGGGGGGTGGCTTTCTGATAAAATAGACAGTGGGGCAAAGGTCACGGCAGGCGCCACTGTTGTTCAGATTGCAGCTACTTTGGCGGTGGCCTATTTTATCATACAGGCAAAAGACAGTGCCACGCCGGAGGCTTACTGGTGGCCGTTTTTTGCATGCTTCATGGTCTTGTTCCTGACCACCGGCATCGGCAACGGCTCGACCTTTCGGAGCATCCCAAATATTTTCAGTAAGGAACAGGCAGGACCGGTTCTGGGCTGGACGGCAGCCATCGCCGCTTACGGGGCGTTCATCATACCCAAAGTATTCGGCCAACAAATTCAGAACGGCACGCCGGAATATGCCCTTTACGGTTTTGCAATTTATTATGTGATTTGTCTGGTGCTGAATTGGTGGTATTACCAGGGCCCGAAGGCGGAGTATAAGAACCCGTGATTGTTTTGCCCTTCTTTGTCCTCCCCGATAGGGGAACTGCAACGTCATGAGGGCTGCCGTTGATTTTCCCAATTGGAGAAATCAAAGTCGGCGGCAAGAAAATTCTGAATTTTTTGATTTTAAAAATGTAACCATGTCAACACCAAAAGATAAAATCCCCAAACGCTTCACCCGGTTCATGGAAAAATACCCTGAAATCGGAAAAGCCTATTCTGACCTTGGTGACGCCGTTCACAAGGCAGGTCCATTGGACGACAAAACCCGCGCACTGGTAAAAGTGGCCATTTCCGGCGGGGCCATGCTCGAAGGGGCGTTCCATTCACATATCCGCAAAGCGGTGCAGGCTGGCGCTACGAAGGAAGAATTGCAGCACATCGCATTCCTTGCGTTGCCCACCATCGGATTTCCTTCCATGATGGCGCTATTGTCGTGGATTGATGATATTTTCACGGATTGATTCATTTTTTGAAAAAAGTAAAACCATGATTGAACTAAAAGTCATCAACCAAAGCGACCCTTTAAAAAGGAAGGCCGAGAAACAAACCGAGCAGGAAGAATTTTCGCCCATGGACCCGCCCGATGCCTATTCACCGCCCAACTTGGAGGCGATACCTTACGAGGAGATGCACCCCTTCCTCCAGCAACTGATGGACGAGCACAAGACCTGCATCAAAGGACTTGATGATTTTGAGGCGATTTTGTTGCATATCCAGGAAAAAGGGCTTGACCGTGAAGTGAACGGAAAGTTGAGCCAGTTTTTTGAGTTTTTTGACAACAATATTGTCAAGCACAACCAAAAAGAGGAAAAGGATTTGTTCCCCCTGCTGCAGCAAAAATTGATGGAATCCGGCGAGCACGGGCACGGCTTGACCCCCGTCACGGCAGTGGACATGCTGGAAGACGACCACATCAAGGTCATCCAACTCGCAGCGGTGGTTTTCAATTTTTTTGGCTTGGTCATGCGCCTGCCCGACGCCAATTCCCGTTTGGTGGTATTGGATGCTGCCCTGGAGCAAGGCAAGGTGTTGATTGAGATGCTGCGCCTGCATATTTTCCGAGAGGACAATATTGTTTTTGTGCAAGCACAGCAATTGATTTCTGCGGAAGAGTTTGAAGCGATGGCAGGGTGAAACGGATTGAGGGAAAAGTGGGTTTAAAAAAAAATCTAAATTCTGTCCAATGTCGGCTACCAACGGTTTTTGTACGGTGCAGGACACCAGTTTGAAATCTTGCATGAGCTGCCTGCTTAGGCGGCACTCCCTTTTCAGTGACCTTATCGCCGCCGAGCTTATTGCACTAAACAAGAACCGTTACGAGATGTCCTATCATGCCGGGGAAACCATTTACAAAGAAGGCACCCAGCCGCCCGGCCTGATTTGCCTGAACCAAGGGAAGGTGAAAATATTCCGGCAACATGCCAGTGGGGCGGAACAAATAGTGGCGCTCAAGAAACCCGTGGATTTCATCGGCTTCCGGGCTTTGATGGGAGGGCTCCGGTACCAGACCTCGGCCGTTGCGCTGGAAGATATTTCGGTCTGCATCATTGATAAAAATGATTTTTTCAAAGTCATCGCCAACAACAGCCAATTGGCTTTCAAAATCATCCGACAGCTTGCCCACGAACTGAACGAAACGGAGCTGAGGATGGCCAATCTTACAAAAAAACACCTCCGTGCCCGCCTGGCCGATGCCCTGCTTTTGGTGCAGGATATTTACGGCTCCTGCCCCGTGAAACGCACTTTGAACGTGCCCCTCAAACGGGCCGACCTGGCCGCCCTCGCCAACATGACCACGGCCAATGCCATCCGGGTGCTTTATTCTTTTTCCAAAGAGGACATCGTCGAAATTGACCAACGGAACATCACCATCAAAGACCTGAAAACATTGCGGGATATCAGCGTTTTTGGGCGGTGAATGCAGCCCGTTCCTGCTTGTACCGCAAAACGGAGCGGGCCGGATGGTATGTTAAAAAGCATATCACCGGGTGATTTACGTCATTCTGGGTTGTTGCAGGAATTGGTTCCTTTGCTACGGTCAAATGGCCGTTTGTTTTTTCAAATTAATATTGATTCACTAACGTTGACATGGTTTCAAACCCTGCCAATGTTTACAAAAAAAATTATGCTTATGAAAACGTTCAAAATCATGGCTGTAGCCATGTTCGCCCTTTCTATGTTTGCCTTTTTGGGTTGCGACGATGAAAAACAGCCCGGCTTTGTCACCGTCTATCTCGACCATGATGTGGCCGGGGAAGCATTGGAATTTGACAATATCAAATACACTTCAAAGGCAGGCCATCCGTTCAGCGTCGCCCGTTTGAAATATTATGTTTCCAACGTCACCTTGCTCGAAGCGGACGGCACCGCTTTCGAGATAAAGGACGTGCATTACCGGGATGCCGCCGAGGCCAGTACCCGCTCTTTTTCTGCCACCAATGTGCCGAGCGGCAAGTATGAAAAAATATCGTTTATCTATGGCCTGGATGAAACGGTCAACGTGGACGGCGGCCTGCCAAACACGCAGACCAACATCAACATGGAATGGCCCATCCCCGGCGACCAGGGATACCATTACATGAAGTTGGAGGGGAAATATGATTCGTTGGGCATGGGCGTCATCAAAAATTTCAACCTGCACACCGGGGCTACGATGGGCAACCAGAACTACATCAAAATCAGTCTCCCACTGTCCGCCTTTTCTGTGGACGGCAACACTTGGGGAATCTATCTGGAAATGGACATCAACGAGTGGTTGGAGAACCCGAACACTTGGGATTTCGAAGAGTTCGGCCCCATGATTATGATGAACCAAAACGCACAGGAAGTCCTGAAAGCCAATGGTTCGACAGTGTTTAAAATAGACAAAGTGGAGAAGGAATAAGGGGGGCGTGAATGATGAATGATGAATTTTCAAGGCATTGATTGACAGATGTCTGCAAATCAAATTGGCCATATTTATCATTCACTACCACTTGCCGAAATACTCAAAAATAGATAGCTATGAATTTTTTCAAAATCATATTCTTCCTTGGCCTGCCCGCCATGTTCGTATTTTCTTGTAAAAAAGACGAGCCTAAGCCGCCTGTTGACCCCGACCACCCCGACCTCGTTTACGACCCGACGCCCTATCAATTGGCCGCCCCCGCCTATTTCCCCTTGCTGGAAATGCCAGCGGACAACCCTATGACGGAGGAGGGCATCTTGCTGGGACGGATGTTGTTTTACGACCCCATTCTGTCTGGTGACAGCACGCTTTCCTGTGCTGGGTGCCACAAACAGGAATATGCTTTTTCCGATGAAAACCAGTTCAGCACGGGCATTGATGGGCTGATGGGCGACCGCCAGGCCATGCCCGTGATGAACATCGCTTGGGTCAGCGATTTGTTTTGGGACGGGCGGGCCGAAGGGGTGGAGGCGCAGGCACTCGGCCCGGTCGAAAACCCTATCGAGATGCACGAGACCTGGCCCAATGCCATGGAAAAACTCAAGCGCCACCCCGAGTATCCAAGCTTGTTTTTTTATGCCTTTGGCACTTGGGACATCACCAAAGAACACGCCGCCAAGGCCATCGCCCAGTTTGAGCGGACGCTGATCAGTGCCGATACCCGTTTTGACAAAAAATTCTACCTGTTAGACCCCAATCCATTCTTGTTGACCGACGAAGAAATAGAAGGGCATTTTATTTTCAATACCGAAAAAGGGGACTGCTTCCATTGCCACGGTGGCAGCCTTTTGACGGACAACCTTTTCCACAACAATGGTCTCGATGCCAACTCCGCCGACGAGGGCCTCGGCAAGGTGACGGGGAAAACAACCGACCGGGGCAAGTTCAAAACCCCCTCCCTGCGGAACATTGCCCTCACCGGCCCCTACATGCACGACGGGCGTTTTGCCACGCTGGAAGAGGTCGTGGATTTTTACAGCGATAGCCTACAGTTTTCAGAAACGATAGACCCGCTGATGAAAAACGTGCACCAGGGCGGCATCCGGTTGACGGCGCAGGAAAAAAGCAACCTGATTGCTTTCCTGCACACCTTCACGGATACGGCATTTGTACACCGGAAGGAGTTTTCGAATCCGTTTTGATGGGGTGCTTTCCGCCAATGTTTTTACCGGCCCCGGTTTAACCCAGCCACCTTGAAGAAATCAGGCTGAAAAGAAAGGGTACTTCCGCAAATTTGCGGAAGTACCCTTTCTTTATTCCTAAAATCTCCTCCTTTTTCCAGTAGAAACAACATCTGTACTGCTTTTTACAACAATAGGTAGAGCGGCTGGAAAGGGCAACAAGCATTTTTGTGAGGAATACAAACCTTATCCTTTATCTCACAAATCTCAGCCATGAAAAGAATCTACTTACCCTTCGCACTTTTCTTTTTTCTAACTACCAGCCTCTTCTGTCAATGGGAACCCAAAGCCGTTGGCACACTGCCGGTGGATTATTATGTCTCGGACATTTCTATTGTCAGTGAGCAGGTCATCTGGGCGGTTGCCATTGATTATTCTCAGGCCAACCCACCCGTACCTCCCACCCACATCACTAAATTGTTGAAATCCACTGATGGTGGCGATACATGGGAAGTAAAGGACATTGAAGAAATCATGGGCAGGGTCAGCTTTGACATTCACGCTTTTGATGAAAACACTGTAATTATTACGACCCAAAACCTGCAAAGTGCAGCAGGAAGGGGATTGTGGCGAACGACCGACGGCGGCGAAAACTGGAATGAGGAACACCCCGGCAGTGACGGCGGGTATTGGGTGCATTTTTTTAACGCTATCGAAGGCATTTGCATCAACCGCCAGTCCATGGCAAGAACAACGGACGGAGGTGTGACCTGGAATTCGATTCCACCTGCCAATATCCCTGCTTTTCAGTCAGGTGAAAATACCGGCATGAACACTGCCGCCACCTCTCTGGAAGCATTCGGGGACATTTTGTGGTTCGGTACTACAACAGGCAGGGTTTTCAGAAGCCTTGACCGGGGGCAGAACTGGGATGTGTTCCCTTCTGGTTTTGGCAACAATGCCCCCATTTTCTCCACGGCTTTTGTGGATGAAAAAAACGGGATCGCACTGTACGAAGCCTCCAACGAGCCAGACCATGAACATCTCCTCATCAGAACTTCAGACGGGGGAGAAAGTTGGAGCTCTTTGGACTACGACTACGATTTCGAGGAAGTGACCGCTATCCCTTGCTCCAGGGTTTTTGTGGGAGTCAACTGGGAGGACAGCATTACTGCCATTTCCACCGATTTGGGAGAGACCTGGACGCTGCTGGATGATGAAACCTCCCCCTGGGCACCGGTCTTCAAATCCCCCAAGCTCGGCTGGATGGCAAACGGCAGCGAGGCAGGTGCCAATCCGGCGCTGTACAAATGGGTGGGCGACGCACTCTACGGCCGCACTTTCGTAAACCAAAACGCCAACGGCAACAACGACGGCACTTCCTGGGCAGATGCCTTCACTGACTTGCAGGATGCCCTCGCAGCGGTGGAAGAAGGCGGTGAAATCTGGGTAGCAGAAGGCACCTACCTGCCCGGCGGCAACCCAAACGCTACTTTTCTGATTGATAAGAATATCCAACTGTACGGCGGCTTTGCCGGGACGGAATGCAACCTTTCGGAAAGGGATGTCGAGTTGTACCCCACGGTGCTCTCCGGCGACCTGAACGGGAACGACGTGCTGGATGATTTTGTGACCGGCCGGGGGGATAATGTGATGACGGTAGTGACCGTAGGTGACAACCTCACGGAAGCGGCGGTGATTGATGGGTTTACGATTAGCAACGGGCAGGCTGATGGTACCATTTCCAATCAGGAACTGCGGGGCGGTGGCCTGTATACCCGAGGGTCGGTCATTGTACAGCATTGTTTGTTCACCCAAAACTTTGCAGGCGTGACCGGGGGTGGGGCGTACTTCTATTCCCCATCATCCTCTGACGGGGTTTCCGTGGAAGTGAGCCTTTGCCGTTTTGAAAAAAACCGGACTGACAGGGCAGGTGGAGGGATGATGGCGCACGCATGGGGTCAAAATTCAACCTTCACCCTTGAAGACTGTGAGTTTAGCGAAAACGAAGCACAATGGAACGGGGGTGGGATGCATGCATACACTGAAGAAAATTCCGGCAATGCCAACATCCTGGTGAAGGGCTGCACTTTTTTCCAGAATTCAACAAATGAGTTTAGTGGTGGTGGCATATCCATGTACTCCGATGGGCCAAATACAACTTTTACCATTACGGGATGCGGCTTCAACGAGAATGAAACTCCATCTAGCGGGAGCGGATTGCGAAGTTTCCTCGCTGGAGATAATTCCAATTTCGTTTTGAGAAATTCCACCTTTACGGAAAACGAAGCTGCACAATACGGCACCGCCACCATCTGGGGCTTTGACCCGGAGGGAGGTGGTAATGTGGACATCTCGAACTGCCTCTTCGAAAACAACACAGCGACCTATTCGGCAGGCCTGAGCTGGGGCAGCGTCGATGCGGGCGGTTATTTCAACTGGAACCTGACCAATACCGATTTCATCGGAAACCATGCTACGGCATTCGGCGGTGCCATGGATTTCTACGGAGAGTCGCCTTCTGAGATGACCATCGAAGGCTGTAATTTCATCGGGAACAGCGCAGGGCTTGAGGGCGGGGCCATCCTCGCAGCGACCAACCACCCGGAATTTGTGGGCCGCATGAGCAACTGCGTGTTCGAAAACAACAGCAGCCCGGCCGGGGCGGCCATCATCGCCAACAACTTCACCGAGGTGCCGGGCATGACGCAGGATGCCGACATCACCTTTGAAAATTGCCTGATGACCGGCAACACCGGGGATGCCGGCACCTTCAATCTGTATAATATTGGCACCGTGAAACTGCTCAATTGCACTATCGCCCTCAACCAAGACGTAGGCATCGTGCAAAATGAAAATTCGGCCCTGGCGCTCCAGAACACCATCCTTTACAACCCTGGGGGCTTCATTGATTATATCGGATCGACAGCCAATACCATCGTCACCTCCCTCGGCGGCAACCTCATCGGCGACCTCAGCCTCGATGGCTTGCTCGACACCTCCGACCAGCAGGACCTCGACCCGCTGTTCGCCGCTCCCGATGACTTCCACCTCAGCATGAGCAGCTCTTGCATCAACAAGGGTAACAATGAAGGGGTGACTGCACTTTTCGACCTCGACTGGGAAGACAGAATCCAGCACGACATCGTGGACATCGGGGCTTACGAAAGCCCGTTCGTGACCTCGACCCGGGAGGTCATCACCGGGGAAATTGGGCTTTCGCCCAACCCTGCTACGGATTTCCTCTTCGTCGATTTTCCTGAAAACATTGCCCAGCCTGTCGAAGTCAGCTTGTTCAACGCCACGGGAAAATTGATGAGCAGGCAGGTGGCCACCACTGGGCAGGCGATTGATTTGCAGGGCCTGGCTCCCGGAATGTACTGGGTGAAGGCCGTTGTGGGAGAGCGGGTTTACACGGGTAAGTTCAGCAAGTTTTAAAGTAGTTTTTCAGCATAACCGGCCTTCAGGGGAAGTTGCTTGCAGCTTCTTCTGAAAGGCACTTTATCACTTCCAAATCAACAATTTTAATAAAAAAAAACCTCCATCATGAAAACTAATCAATTTTTCTTGTCCCTGTTTTTTGTCCTCGCTTTTTGCGAACTCTTATCCGCCCAAATTCAGGTAAAAACCAATGGAGGTAAAATCAGTGTCCATAGCAGCTGGGGTATTCCCACCCCCGATTGCCCATTCCCGGAGTGCCAACAATTGTTTGAAGATATCCAAGCACAGTATCTCCCACAGGCCAATGAATTATGCAAGGACATATTCGTGTGCGTGACCTGTTGTTACGACGGCTATGAAACTTTTGCGCTGGTCAGGATTCAGCCAAATGCTGCTAGTTGCCTGTGTGTGGAAAAAGCGGAACAGGTGGCATATTGCTCTTTTTAATTCCGAATCCAACTGCCCGAAACCATCACCCAGCCCGTCGAAGTCAGCTTCTTCGACACCACGGGGAAAATGCTGGAAAACCAGACCCTTTCCATAGGGCAACCGATTGAGTTGAGGGGTTTGGCGGTAGGGATGTGTTTGGTGAAGGCGGAGGTGGGTGAGCGGATTTACACGGGCAAGTTCAGCAAGTTCTAAACTAGTTTTTAGCATAACCGGTCTTCAGGGGAGGCGGCTCGCAACTTCCTCTGGAAGCCATTTTTTACCAAAAATCTTTTCCAATGAAAAACCTCATCATTTTCATCCAAATTTCGCTGCTTTCTTTTTCTGTGATTTCCTGCGAAAAAAAAACCGTGGAGTTGCCAAGTAACAATGAAGAAGCAGGTACAATGCCACTACCGATTGCTATTCACAGTGATGTGTGCTACTGGGAGGGGGAATCGCTGACCGTGTTCAATCCCGAAACAGGCAATTTCCAAACTTACAACCAGGACGTCTATGCTGTCGTTTGGAAAATCGGGGCGGAACAGGTCGGCTCCGGAACCCGTCTTGAGTGCGTTTGCGGAGCTACTTACACCGTCGTTGTGGAACAGGTAGTCACCGGAGCATCTGCCCAGATGGATTACACCGCCGTTGATTGCCGTGACAAATAGGTCACCTCGAAAATTCAACTTCATACTATCGTTGGATGCGCCCTGGGCAACTAGGGCCATCCAATTTTAGCCGAACCGGGTCGTCCACAGGCCTTTCGCAGTTGTTGGCACCCTATCTTTCATTGCCTAAAAATCATTTCACCATGAAAAAAGTAACCTTTTCCGCTTTACTGGCCGTGCTGTTTTTGGCGCTGCCAAATATTACCACTGCCCAAAATGCCCCCGACGACCAGTACTTCCTCGACTGGAACGCCAAGTGGCGCCAGGCCTGGATGGACGGGGACGTGGAGGCCTTCCGGGCCATGCTGCCCGATGACCTTCAGGCCGAAGAAAACTCCAACAATCAGGGAGCTTTCAGTTTTTGGGCGCTCACCAAAGAATCCTACTTGCAAATGGTCGAACGTTACTCCTCGATTGAAAAGGCAAGGATATTGAAATGGGAGGATGCCACTCCGGGCAGTGTCTCCGTCCTTCGTTCTTCCGACGGGCAGACCGTCTGGTTGATTGACCACAGCAAACTGGTGGAAGAGGGGGGCGGAGCGGGCAAACGGCAAATTGACTCAGTGAACCTAACCACCTACTTTACCTTTCAGCCCCGGGAAGGCCAATGGATGCCCGTAACCATTTTTGAAAATTTGTTCCACATCAACCATTTCAACAGTTGGGGGGGCGTTGTCCAGCGGTGCAATGCAAGCGGTTGGTTTGGGAAAAAATTCAGGTTCGAAGTGGCCGCCCGCCAAGCCTCCGATGAGCAGGGTGGAAGAGCTTATATCTGGGCAAGGGTGGACAAGGCCGATGGCACGGCTGGTTTTTTCAAAGACACCTACGACGCCCCCATCACCAGCACTGACTGGGCCACCTACACGATTGAAGGCATGGTTGATGAAAGCGCCACCAAACTGAGCATAGGTATCATCCAGACCACTCCCGGCACCGGCTATTTCGATGATTTCAAACTGAGCATCGAGACCAGCCCCGGCAAGTGGGAATCCGTCCCATTGCTCAATGCCGGGTTTGAAAATGCCGATTGGCAAAATGGCAAACCGGAAGGCTGGCTGGGCAATGTGTTTGATTTCGAAAACTTCGAGGTGGAGCAGAGCGCCGAGTGGCCCTTTGCGGGGAAATATGCGCTGATGGTGACGGGGAGGAAATAACCTGAGAATGTCAGTTTTTGAGACAGCTTCAAAGGGGGAGGTGCTCTATAGTTACTTTTTTTCTTAAATTTAGCCAGCAAACCCAACGATATGTGAAAACCTGCACCCCACATAAAACGGCGAAAGCCTCCCTTCTGCGATGGAGTAGCCTGCTCCTGCTCCAACTTTGGTTGCCGCTGATTTCAAACGCCCAGCAACTCACCCTCTCCCTCCAGCTCGCCCCCCGGGAAATTTCCAAGCACGCCACTCATGCCATCCTCGAAGACCGCTACGGCTTCATCTGGCTGGGCGGCAACGGCCTCTACCGGTACGACGGGTACGGCACGGAAGAGTACCTCTCGCCGGTGGATTCCACCGGCGGCATGGGCATCGTCCGGGCCTTGCTGGAAGACCGGGACGGGAACATCTGGATTGGCACCTTGGGCGGCTTGTTCCGCTACGAGCGACAAACCGACCGGGTGCAGCCGTTTTTCAGTGAAAAACTGACCAACCAGTTTGGGAAAACGCCGGAAATTTGGAGCCTCTTCGAAGATTCGAAAGGCCGGATTTGGGTGGGTAGTGAAGACCGCTTGTTCGTGCTGACCGGCCCCGCTGCCGGGGTAATTGAGATTGTGCAGGGGCTGCAAATTGGCCCTTCATTTTGGAGCAGCGTTGGCATCATGGACATTCAGGAGGATGCCAACGGGCGCATTTTCGCCGCCTCCACGAGTGGGATTTGGGAAGTCGGGGAGGATTTTACGGCACGCCAACATTTGCCCGAAGGGTATGCCAGGGGTTCGATAGTTTTCAGGATAGATGCCGCCACTTGGGGCGGGGGCGATACGCTGTGGCTGGCCACGCCGGAAGGGCTTTGGTTTTTCAAAACGACGAACGGGCATTTCCGGGAACTGCCCATGCCCGAAAACCCCCGGAAGCTGGTGAGCACCGTGATGGCGGACGCCCAGGGCCTGCTCTGGGTGGCCACGAAAGACGAGGTTTTCCAACGTCAGCAAAACGGGCATTTCAAAAAAGTGCTGGGTGATGACCACTACCTGTTCGATGGCAACAAGAAACTTTACCAAGACCGTCAGGGCAACCTCTGGTTTGGCAGCTATCACGGGGCGGGCATGCTGGATTTCAATGCCGAACGCAAACTGCCGTTCTACCAGGTTGGGCATGGCTCGCCTCACCACGACAACCATTTTTACCGCATCAGCCAAGACTCCTCCGGCGGTTTTTGGTTCCGGATGTACCGCTCCGGGCTGGGCTATTGCCCCCAACTGGGCGGCCCGTTTGAAATCCGCCTGCAACTGCCAGTCCTCTATTTCGGCGAGGAGGTCAAGGGCATCTGCACCGATGCGGACGGCAACGTCTGGGTCGTCACCTACACCAACGGGCTTTTCTTTTTTGAAAAAGGGAAAAGGGAATACCGCCAAGTCGAAATGGGTGATTCGTTGCGGCGCATCGCCATCCCCGCTGCCATTTTTCCCGACAACCAGAACGACCGGCTGCTGTGGATATCCACTCGTGCAGGGCTGTGCAGGCTCGACCGGTTCACGCTGCAACGGAAATGGTTTTACCCCAAAAACGATTTGCCCTGGCTGGATTCGGACGCCATCAACATGATGGGACAGGCGGACGACGGCAACATCTGGTGCAACCTGAAGGCTGGGACAAATAACATTGTTGGCTTTTTTGACCGAAAAATAGAAATGTTCGTGGCGGAACAGCACCTGCCCGACCGGCCGCAAACTTCGCGGATTTACCAGTTTCAACAGGTGGCGCCCGGCGAGATGTGGGTGGCCACCAACCGGGGCATGGTCGTCGTGGACACCCGGCGGAAGACCCAGCGCTTCTGGACGACGGCCAACGGCTTCCCCACCAACGACCCGCTGAGCCTTACGCCTGACCGCCAAGGCAACGTCTGGTTCACGAGCGAGCGGAAAATTTACAAATACGACGGTCAGGATTTTGAAATTTTTGAAGCAAACGAAGCCATCGAGCGATTCGACAACACCAGTGCTGCGCTCACGAGGGAGGGGCTGGTGGCCTTCGGCGGCGTCAACGGCCTTCATATTTTCGACCCGGAGAAAATGGCAAAAGACACCGTTCGGCCAAAAGTTTACCTGACAGGCTTTCGGGTTTTCAATAAAAAAAAGGCACTCGGTCCCGCTTACGAACTGGTCAAAGAAATCACCCTGCCGCACACGGACAATGTTTTCTCGTTTGAATTCGCTGGGCTTCATTTTTCCCATTCCAGGCGTATCCGCTACCGCCACATGCTGGACGGTTTTGAAAAAGACTGGGTAGAAACGGGCAGCAACGAACGGCGGACAACCTACACCAACCTCGCCCCCGGCGAATACACTTTCAAAGTCGCCGCCGTCGGTGCTGACGGTTTTTGGACGCCTGAGGAAGAGGCTCTCCAAATCAAGCTCACGGTGCTGCCGCCGTGGTATGCCACATGGTGGGCCTACCTGCTGTGGGCAGCCATCATTGGTGGGAGTATTTTTTGGTTTTACAAATTCCAGCTCAACCGCCAACTGGCCATTGCCGAAGCCCGCCGCCTCACCGAACTCGACCACGCCAAATCATTGCTCTACACCAACATCACCCACGAATTCCGCACACCGCTCACCATCATCCTCGGCATGGCGGAGCAGGTGAAAAACGACCCCCGCAACTGGTTCAGCGAGGGCCTGAAACTCATTCGCCGCAGCGGGCAGCAGTTGCTCAGCCTCGTCAATCAGCTGCTGGATTTGTCCAAATTGGAATCGGGCCACATGCCCCTGGAATTGGTGAACAAGGACATCGTCGGCTTCCTCGAATACCTTTCCGAGTCCTTCCATTCCTACGCCGATAGCAAGGACATCCGTCTGCACTTCGCCAGTGATTTTAAAAAACTGGACATGGACTACGACCCAAAAAAATTGCAGAGCATCGTGTCCAACTTGCTCTCGAACGCCATCAAGTTCACCCCGGCGGGCGGCGATGTGTATGTTGATGTACGATTTACGAAAGCCGATTTACGATTGGGAGAAATCGTAAATCGTCATTCTGAAATCGTCATTCAGGTAAGGGACAATGGTCCTGGCATATCCCCCGAACACCTGCCGCATGTTTTCGACCGGTTTTACCAAGTGGATGCATCGGCCACCCGGCGAGGGGAGGGCACCGGCATCGGGCTGGCCCTGACCAAAGAATTGGTGAAACTGATGGGCGGTGACATCACCGTGGAAAGCGAACTGGAAAGAGGCACCAAGTTCAGCCTGCAACTGCCCGTGACGCAGTCGGCCCCGAAGTCCATTGCGGAAGAATTGCCCGCCATGTCGTTGCCCATTGCCGAGACCATTTTGTTGGAAACACCCGCCGTGCAAAACGGCACGGACATTCCCCACAGCGAACTGCCTCTCGTCCTGCTCATCGAGGACAATGCCGACGTCATCACCTACCTGACCTCCTTCCTTTCCGGTGACTACCGCATTGCCACTGCCACCGACGGCCAGCAGGGCATCGAAAAAGCCATCGAACTGACGCCCGACCTCGTGGTGAGCGACGTGATGATGCCCGAAAAAGATGGCTTCGAGGTTTGTGAAACTTTGAAAACGGACGAGCGCACCAGCCACATCCCCGTCATTCTGCTGACCGCCAAGGCCGACATGGCCGCCCGGCTGGAGGGCCTTACCCATGGGGCGGATGCCTATTTGGCAAAACCGTTCAACAAAGAAGAATTGTTGATACGGATGGAGAAACTGATTGCGTTGCGGCAGCGGTTGCAGGAGCGTTTTCAAAAAGCAGGTTCGCTTCGCCACCTACTGAAAGTATCTGTTCCGACGAGGGACGAGGCTTTTTTGCAAAAAGTGGTTCAGGTCATCGAAAACAACCTGAAAGATAAAGATTTCGGAATGCCACAGCTTTGCAAAGAACTGCACCTGAGCCGCTCCCATTTGTTCCGAAAACTGAAAGCCCTGACGGGCAAATCCGCTACCCATCTCATCCGTGCCATCCGCATCGAAAAAGGGAAAGAACTTTTGGAAACGACACATTTGAATGTGTCCGAAGTCGGCTACGAAGTCGGCTTCAACAATCCGAATTATTTTACCCGGATGTTTCAGGAGACCTTTGGCAGGCCGCCCAGCTCTTTCCGAAAATCGGCCCAGTAGTCAGTACAACCTCCTATTTTGCCCGGTTTCCCCTCCGATATGCCGCACAACATGCTCGCCTATGCTCCATATCATTTTTTGTTTGTCCTGCTCATGCGTGATTTGCATGGCATTTGAACATCAATATGTTTATTGATATAAATTAAAATGAATCATGAATCAAAAATCATTTTTTTTAAAAAGACAAAATGAACCCGGGAAAATCTTTTTCAAAGGGTTTCCGGGCTTTTGCCTTGTGGCTTTTCTTGCCATGTTTTTTCTTTTTCCATCCTGCAAAAAAGATGACGACCCCGGCGCGGATGAGCTGATAGCCGCCTTGGGACTGGAAGCCCTGCCCACGGTGTCAGACCCAGCGGACAATGCCGCCACGCAAGCGAAAGTTGCGTTGGGGAGACCCCTCTTCTGGGACCCCATCATCGGAGGGGAAAAGGATGTGGCCTGTGCCACCTGCCACCACCCCAACCACGGTTACTCCGATGGGCTTGACCTGGCCATTGGTGTCAATGGCACCGGCCTCGGCCCTGCCCGGACGGAGAATACCGGGGGGTTGTCGCTCAGCAAGTTGATTGACCGGGTCCCCCGAAATTCCCCCTCCGTACTCAACGCCGCTTACAACGGCATGACTTCCTTGGGGAGCTACTCGCCAGAGAACGCCCTCATGTTCTGGGATGGCCGGATGAAAAGCCTGGAGTCGCAATGCCAGGGCCCTCCCACCTCCCGCAGCGAAATGAGAGGGGATGCCTACCCGGAAGCTGTCACATTTGACAGTGTGGTGGCCCGGTTGGCGGCCATCCCCGAATATGTGTCCCTGTTTGATGCCGCATTTGGTGGTGGGGCGGCTGCCGTTACCACCGCAAACTACGCCAAGGCCATCGGTGCTTTTGAGCGGACAATCGTGACGGACAACAGCCCTTACGACCAGTACCTGAACGGCGACAAAAATGCCCTGACTGAACGGCAAAAAAAAGGACTATTGTTGTTTTTTGGGAAAGCCAATTGCACCAATTGCCACAACGGCCCGATGCTGTCCGATTTTAATTTCCATGCCTTGGGTGTGCCCGACAACCCTGCCAACCCGAACGTCACCGACGATGGCAAAGACCACCTCTACCTTTTCCGCACACCGACCCTACGGAATGCAACCCTGACCGGCCCCTACATGCACAATGGGATGTTGTCCACCCTGCGGGAGGTGGTCGAATTTGAAAACAACGGGGTTTCAAAAAACCCAAATGTATTGTCGGGGATGGTGGACCTGAACTTCAAACCGTTGGGCCTCACCAGTGATGAAATAGATGACATTGTATTGTTTTTGGAAAGCCTGACGGATAATGATTTTGATAAATCCATACCCGCTTCAGTGCCCAGTGGGCTTGAAGTTGGGGGGAATATCCATTAGGGGGATAATTGGGGAATTGGGGAATTGCACATGTCTGGCCAATTTCCTGATTTCCAATTTAGGCTTTCTGGTTGCCAGGAAGGACATGCTGAACATCACTATGACTGACGCTATACTTCGAAAAAAAACACCCACCACCGAACAGCTCAACGAGCATTTTCAACAACTCGATGTTGAAGGGCGTTTTAGGTTGCTGTATGAAAATTTCGATACAGAAGAGGTCTTGGTCACCTCTTCGTTTGGAGCGGATTCGGCCCTGCTCCTCCATTTTATAAGCAGGGTCAACCCCTCCCAAAAGGTGTATTTCATTGATACGGGTTTTCATTTTCCAAGCACCTATATTTATAAAAAACGGTTGGCCAAAATATTAGGTCTCCAGGTAGTTGATATTGGTCCATCACCCGATTTTTATAAAATGACCGAGCAAATGCAGCTCTGGAAAAGCCACCCTGACACCTGTTGTTTTCTAAATAAAGTCATGGCATTGGAAGCCCTCAAATCCGACCATCAGGTATGGGTGTCGGGGGTGATGGGACACCAGACTGCGCACCGGTCCCAACTCCGCTTTTTCGCTACAGGAAATAGTAATGACAGCATCATCAAGTGCTGCCCGCTGCTAGATATGGATGCAGAAAAATCAAGACAGTACAAACTGGAACACCGGCTACCGCCACACCCATTGGAAGAAATGGGGTACGGCTCTATCGGATGCCAGCATTGTACGGTCGAAGGGTGTGGCCGGAGCGGCCGATGGGCAGGGCACGACAAAACGGAATGTGGGCTGCATTTGGAGGATACTATACATAATTGAATCTAAGAATTATACTTCGCATGTAAACAGATGAATGCCGAACGGGACGCTGGTGCTGTTTGGCTCTTTTTTTATTGTGATGGTGGACAAAGCACCCTATCCAACTGCATATCATGTACTTCCAAGGGCACATTTCCCACCAACTGAAAAGGATAGCAAACACCTATTTTCCTAGCTGCCTGTTGTCCCGCCAAAAAGGTATCATAATAGCCGCCACCATATCCAACACGAAATCCATTTTTGTCGAAAGCCAATCCGGCAACGATAATCAAATCGTACTCTTCAAGGTATTCTTCGGAATCTTTGGGGTGGTAGGTTCCAAATATGCCCGCTTCCATATTTTTCAAATCGTGCAAAATCAGGTTTTGCATCTGTCGCTTTTTTAGTGTTTTTGGAACCACCACCGTTAGGCCGTTTTCCAATGCTTTTTGCAGCAAGGGCAACACATTCACCTCCGAGCCCATCGTCAGGTAGCTGTGTATGACCGATACTTTATTTTCCAAAATATAGGCCCAAAGTTGTGCACAGATGTTTTCCGAATGGGCATTTCGTTCCTTCCGGAGCATCTTGTCCCGTTGTTCCAGCATGGTTTCCCGGAGGTATTTTTTTTGTGCTTTGATGATGTTGTCCATATTCTATATTTGCGTATTATTTGGTTTTAGAAACTTGCTTTTCAAAGGAGATTGCCATTTTCAACAGCCAACCAAAAGGCGTCTGCATTTTCCGGGAAAGGCACTTCATCCATCCCAAAATTGAACTCCCACCTAGAAAGCAAGGCAACGACATAATGAACGATATCCAGCTTCCCGAAAGTAGTCCGGTATGCTGGAAGGACCTCCTGATTGTTCGCAAAACACAAATTGCCTTCCGGTGTATCTTGCTCCACATAGCCAAGATTCAACCGTTTGGCGAAATCATCCATGCATGCTTTGCGTACCGTTAGCGACAACAACTCCTGCTTTGTGTAGGTCCATCTATTGGGCACGGATATAAAAATGTCGTCCAGTTTCAAGGTCATTTTCATCACAAAATCTATAGGTATCGGGAAATAAAATTTCCTACCGTTTGTCGGTTCTCGCTTCCTTGTGTTCTCCCTGCTGTGCGCCGCTTTTGTCTGTTCAATGTCAAAGATTGGCAAAGGTAAATTTTAAACTCGGATAAATTTGTCCTGTTTAAAACTATCCGCTTATCTTTGCCCAACAAAAATGTAAAAATGTTTTCACGAGCTTGCGAATACAGCATCCGGGCCACCATCCTCATCGCCACCCACAGCATGGTGGGCGAAAGGGTGAGCTTAAAAGACATCGCCCGGAAAACGGATTCGCCGTTGGCCTTCACCGGGAAGGTGCTGCAACAACTGGTGAAGGGCGGCATCGTCACTTCGGTGCAGGGGGTGAACGGCGGCTTTGAAATCGGGCAAAAACAGATGGAGGAAACCCGCCTCAGCCAGATTGTCGCTGCCATTGACGGGGAGCAGATTTTTCGGGCCTGCGGGCTGGGGCTTCAAGCATGCAACGCTAAAAAACCCTGCCCGCTGCACGACAAGTTCGCCAGTATCCGGAACGACCTGAAGACCATGCTCGAAGGCACCAGCATCCTTGACCTTTCCACCGGGTTGAAGGACGGGCTGACATTCTTGCAGCGATAAAAATCTTTAACCAAAAGCAGGATAATTTTGTCCTGTTTAAAATTGATAGAACATGAATTTCAAAGAAAATCTGACCATCGGCGAAATCGTCGCACAAGACTACCGCACCGCTTCCGTGTTTCAATCGCACGGCATTGATTTCTGCTGCAAAGGCGGCCGCACCATCGGTGAGGTTTGCGAAAGCAAAAACCTCGCAGCACCCGAACTTGTACAGGAACTTCAGTCGGCCACCGCTTCCAGCGAGGCACCTGCTGAGGACTACCGCACCTGGCCCCTCGACCTGCTGGCCGATTATGTGGAGAAAAAGCACCACCGCTACGTCGCTGCAAAAATGCCAGAACTCATGCAGTACCTCAACAAACTCTGCAAGGTACACGGCGAGCGCCATCCCGAATTGTTTGAGATCAGGGACGAATTTAGCCACGTCAACGAAGAACTGACCGCCCACATGCAGAAAGAGGAAATGATTTTGTTCCCTTTCATTCGGCGTTTGGCCACCGAAAAACAGCCTACCCGGCCACCTTTCGGTACCGTCGAAAACCCCATCAACATGATGATGCACGAGCATACGGTGGAAGGCGAGCGGCTTGCAAAAATCTCGGAACTCAGCAGCAAGTACACTTCTCCTGCGGACGGCTGCACCACCTACCGGGTGGCGTTTGCCATGCTGAAAGAATTTGAGGAAGACCTTCATTTGCACATCCATTTGGAGAACAATATCATGTTCCCTAGGGCCATCGAACTGGAAAAACAATTGGTGCAATTCGAGGTGTCTGCAAATTAATTTCAGTTAAACAAATAGCATTTATGACCAAGGTTCGCTAACTTTTTAATATCTCAGCGAACCTTTGGAACGATGAAAGAATAAGTTCCTAATTTCAATCAGGCTCGAGTTAGGCCGCAACTTGAAGTTGCGACCTAACTTACTCCGCAATCTGGGAAGTTATTTTTTAACCGGTACTTAATTCTTTTCAACATTGAAGACCACGAAAAAAACACCGCCCCTCAAGCGGCACGCCGCCTTGCAGCCACTCAGCCGGGAGCACCATCACGGCCTGCTGCTTGGTTGGAAAATCCGCTCGGGACTGTCCAAAGCAGTGGCACTTGAACGGATAAAAGCCTATTCGGACTGGTTTTTTGAGAAATACCTGCTGCCGCATTTCGAAATAGAAGAGCAGCATGTTTTTCCCCTTCTCGGCGACAAGGAGCACCCGATGATCAAGCGGGCGTTGCGGGAGCATAGAAGATTGCGGCGACTATTTTTGGATAGCGAAGATTTGGGCAAGAATTTAAGCCTGATCGAAGAAGAGCTGACGGCACATATCCGCTACGAAGAGCGGATTTTGTTCACAGAGGTGCAGCTGGTGGCGACACCGGAACAACTGTCGGAAGTGGAGCGCCTGCACCAGGGGCAGCCGTTCGTGGAGGACTGGGAGGACAAGTTTTGGGAGCAGTGACAGGCTTTTTTCAAAAGCCAGCTGCGATGGAAGTAGTTGATTTTTGTCAAAACCACCACTGATTTTTGTTCTCAACAACTGGCGTTTGAGTTTCTTCCTTTGCACCAAATTTGACCTCACCTGTCTTTTACGTTTACAGCTTATCTCCCAAACGCTATCAAATTCAATTATGCACCACAAGACAATCATCGAGCCTTTCCGCATCAAAGTCGTCGAGCACATCAAAATGACGACAGAGGCGGAACGGGAAGCTTTTTTGAAAAAAGCACAGTACAACCCCTTCCTGCTCCATTCCAACGAAGTCATCGTGGACCTGCTCACCGACAGTGGCACTTCGGCCATGAGTTCGAACCAGTGGGCGGGTATCATGGAGGGCGACGAAAGCTACGCCGGCGCCTCAAGCTGGCTGCGCATAGAAGCCGCCATCAAAGACCTGACGGGTTGCCCCTACGTGCTGCCCACACACCAGGGCCGTGCTGCGGAGCACCTTTTGTACAACCAAATTGGCGGCAAGGGCAAAGTGTTTTTTAGCAACACGCATTTCGATACTACCCGTGCGAACATCGAGTTCAGTGGTGCAACGGCCATTGACTTGCCGTCGCCGGAGGGCAAGGAAACAGCCGTTTCTCACCCGTTCAAGGGCAACCTCGACGTTGCGAAGCTGGTCGAAAACATCGAAAAATACGGCGCCGAGAACGTCGCAGCGGTCATCCTCACCGTGACGAACAACAGCGGCGGCGGGCAACCCGTGAGCATGGCCAATGCCAAGGAGGTAGCTGCTGTTTGCAAAAAATACGGCATCCTTTTTATCCTCGACGCCTGCCGGATTGCCGAAAACGCTTGGTTTATCAAGCACCGGGAAGCGGGTTTTGGTGAAAAAACCTACCGGGAAATTGCGCAGGAAATGTTCGCCCTCGCCGATGGCAGCGTGATGAGCGCAAAAAAAGACGCCCTCGTGAACATGGGCGGTTTCCTCGCCCTGAAAGACTTGGACCTCGCCATCAAATGTCGCACCGTTCTCATCATTACCGAAGGGTACTCCACCTACGGCGGGTTGTCGGGGCGAGACATGGAGGCGATTGCGGTGGGCTTGCAGGAGGTTTTTGAGCCGGATTACCTCGACTATCGCATCAAGAGCACGGCCTATTTGGGCAATGCGCTCAACGGCCTTGGCATCCCGGTCATCATGCCAATCGGTGGCCATGCGGTGTACGTGGATGCCAAAGCATTTTACCACCATATCCCGGTGGAGCAGTTCCCTGGGCAGTCGCTTGCCTGCCAGCTATATTTGAAAGGCGGCATCCGTTGTTGTGAAATCGGCTCGGTGATGTTTGGGAAATACGACGAGGATGGAAAGTTGATACCCGCAGCGATGGAGTTGGTGCGGCTGGCCATTCCGAGACGGGTTTATACCCAAAGCCATATTGACTATGTGATTGAAACTTTCAAGGCATTGCTCGATGGACGGGAGCAAGCAACTGGTTTTAAAATCACTTATGAACCGCCATTTTTGCGCCATTTTACGGCGAGGTTCGAGCCAGTGGAAAGTGGGGCGTGACACCTACGCCCACAATGCATTGAAGATGAAAGTAGCGGTTAGATGGACTTTTTTTATGTTGGTCGTAGTAGCACTTACCGGCTTGTTGATGCGGGCACTTCCGTTGCTGCCCAGCATCGGGATTCCGTTTGAATCGCTTCGGCACGCCCATTCCCACTTGGCGTTTTTGGGTTGGGTGTACAGTGCTTTTTATTTGGCTTTGGTGCATTTTTTCCTTCCGAAAGGCAGCTTTGAACGACCCCGTTACACACAGCTTTTTTGGCTCTCGCAAATGGTGTCGGTGGGCATGTTCGCCGCTTTTTTATACCAAGGCTACGGGCCACTTTCCATTACTTTTCTCACATTTCACACCGTGCTGGCCTACGCCTTTTTATTCTTTTTCCTCAAAGATTGGAAACGGGAAAAACGGCAGCCCTCGACGTGGTTCGGACTGGTGGCCATTGGCGCGTTTCTTCTTTCTTCGCTGGGGCCATTTGCCATTCCAGTGGTGCAAATAGCGGGCGACGGCAGCCCAGTTTGGATGCGGATGGCCATTCATTTTTACCTGCATTTCCATTACAACGGCTGGTTTGTTTTCGGCCTGATGGCCATTTTTTTCAAAATATTGGAAACCAATGGCGTTCCGTTCTCGCCTAAACTTAGCCGCTGGCAATGGTGGTTGATGACGCTGAGTTTGGTGCCATCCTATTTTTTGTATGCGCCAATGGCGGGAATCATTGACCAGACAAGCCCCATTTTGCAAGCAATTGGCTGGGTGCAATGGCTCGGCATTGCCCTATTTATCGTTCAGGTTTTCAAGATGAAATGGGTGAAAAAAATAGGCAGTGGGCCTGTGCTCCGTTTTTTGCTCTGTTTTTCGATGCTGTTTTTGTTCCTAAAAACAAGTGCCGAACTGCTTGGAGTTCAGCCGCTGCTCGCTCCACTTTTCGAGCGGAACAACCATTTTTTAACCGTGGGCTACCTGCACCTGCTTTTTCTTGGGAGCGTAACGCCGTTTACCTGGTGGGTTTCAGCGAAGGAGGGCTGGGTGGATGCGCAGCAACCAGCGGCAGCGGCGGGTATTCGGCTTTTTGCCGTGGGTTTTCTCGGCAGCGAAGCCTGCCTTTTTGCGATGGGAATGAAGTGGGGGCTGCCCTATTTCACACAGATGATTCTCGGGTTTACCGTGTTGCTGGCAAGTGGTATTTTGCTGTTTTTCAGTGCTTTTTTCAAAAAAACAACAGCTTGAAGAAACCGGCCTAAGCCTACGGTTCCTCAAAAACCACCGCCGAATACAAATCGCTCAGTAGGATTTCAACGGACAAAGATGGCAGCACGAGCACATCTTCTAAGCTATCCAAAGCTTTGTAAACCCATTGGTCATTTTCCATTCTGAGGTAATACTCAACGGCCACGGTGTACTGCGAAATCAAGATGTATTGTTGGAGCGAAGGAATTCGCTGGTACTTGAAGAACTTGCCTGCCTTGTCGTAAGGTGCAGTTGACTTGGACAGCACTTCTACGATGACTTTAGGATGCTTAACCACCAATGGGTTTTCTTTATCCTTCGGGTCGCAGGTAATTACAATGTCTGGATAAACACCCCACCGTTTTTCCCGAACCTCCGTTATGACATTTTCGTGAAAAATCTGGCAGCCGTTCTTACGAAGACGAGGTACGTCCGAATTCAGAAGAATATTGGTGACAATCGTATTGTGGTTCTTGGTCGTTGCTTCAATTGGCGTTAGGAAACCGTCATGGAATTCATGACGGTCTTTGTCCGCCTGCTCGGCAGCAACATATTCGTCAAACGATATTCTCTTTTTAGCAGCTAACGGAGCGTTCATAAGCAAATGATTTTACCCAAAGTTAGCAGTATTGATTCAATCCTCCAATCATAAACCCAGCACCGCCGGGTTCATCCCCATGTTGGAGAAGCCGCCATCGTGGAACAGGTTCTGCATCGTCACCATCTTCGACAAGTCGGAAAACAGGAACACGCAATAGTCAGCGCAAGCCTCGGCACTGGCATTGCCGAGTGGCGACACTTTGTCGGCATAGTTGAAAAACTCGTCGAAGCCCTTCACCCCGCTGCCCGCCGTGGTCATGGTCGGCGACTGGGAGACGGTATTCACCCGAACCTTGTTCCGGGTGCCGAAGTGGTAGCCAAAGCTGCGGGCAAAGCTCTCCAACAGTGCCTTCGACTCCGCCATTTCAGAATAATCGGGAAAAACCCGCTGTGCAGCGATATACGACAACGCCGTGATGCTGCCCCAGTCCTTCATGGCTTCCTGCTTCCACAGCGTCTGCATCACCCGGTGGAAGGAGATGGCGCTGATATCGAAAGTGGTCTTCATGAAATCGTAGTTCAGGTCGGTGTAGTCCTTCTTTTTGCGGACGTTCATGGACATGCCGATGCTGTGCAGCACGAAGTCAATTTTGCCCCCAAAATGCTCGGTGGCGTTTTTGAAAAGGTTCTCCAAATCTTCATCCGAAGTCGCATCCGCCCCAAAAACGGGCGCATTCACCTTCTCCGCCAGTGCGTTGATGGTACCGAATCGCATGGCTATGGGTGCATTGGTTAGCACCAATTTTGAACCTTCTTCGTTACAGCGTTCCGCCACTTTCCAAGCGATGGATTGCTCGTCCAATGCGCCGAAGATGACGCCGTTTTTTCCTTGTAGTAAGTTGTTTGACATTTTGTAAAGTTATGAGTTTTGAGTTTTGAGTTGCGAGTTCACTCAAAACTCAAAACTCAAAACTCAAAACTTTTTAAAGCGTTCCCCGCAGCTCCTGCTCCCGCTCTATCGCTTCGAAAAGTGCTTTGAAATTGCCCTTTCCAAAGGATTTTGCGCCAGCACGCTGGATGATTTCATAGAAAACCGTCGGGCGGTCTTCCACGGGTTTCGTGAAGATTTGGAGCAGGTAGCCCTCCTCGTCACGGTCTATCAGGATGTTGAGTTTCTTTAGCTCCGCAAGGTCTTCCTCAATATGGCCGACCCGGTCGAGCACGTCTTCGTAGTAGGTGTCCGGCACGTAGAGGAAGTCCACGCCGTTGGCCCGGAGCTGGCTCACCGTGCTGATAATGTCGTCGGTGGCAACGGCGATGTGCTGCACCCCGGCACTTTTGTAAAAGTCGAGGTACTCCTCGATTTGAGATTTTTTCTTGCCCGCAGCGGGTTCGTTGATGGGGAACTTGATGTAGCCGTTGCCGTTCGACACCACTTTCGACATCAGGGCGGTGTACTCCGTGCTGATGTCCTTGTCGTCGAAAGTAACGAGCAGCTTGAAGCCCATCACATCTTCGTAAAATTGGACCCATTTGTTCATCGCCCCCAGTTCCACGTTGCCCACGCAATGGTCCACGTATTTCAGTCCGACGGACTTAGCTGGGTAAACACTCTTGCGAGCCTCGAAACCGGGCAAAAATGGCCCGTTGTAATTGCTGCGCTCCACAAGCGTGTGCCAGGTTTCACCATAAGTTTTGATGGCGGCCATTTTCACGACGCCGTGCTCGTCTTCCAGCGTCATCGGCTTCATGGCCGACTCAGCACCCCTTTCAACTGCGGCTTTGTAAGCTGTTTCCACATCGTCCACCCAAAGGGCGAGGACTTTGACACCGTCGCCGTGGAGGGCTACGTGCTTCGCAATTTCGTGGTCGGGCGAAAGGGCAGCGGTGAGCACCAGCGTGATTTTTCCCTGGCGCAGCACGTAGCTCACTTTGTCACGGCAGCCGGTCTCCGGGCCACGGTAGGCCACCCATTGGTAGCCAAAAGCGGCTTGGTAGTAAAGCGCTGACTGCTTAGCGTTGCCGACGTAGAACTCCAAGTGGTCGGTGCCGTTGATGGGAAAGGTGTCTTGGGTTTCGATGGGGGTGGGCTTGGTAAGGACTTCCATGATGACTGTTTTTTACTTTTTTCAAAAAAGGACGGGGCAAAGATAGCAGACTACTCAATATTTCGTGCCAAGCAACCGAACTAAGCGTGTGGCTGACAACTGTGGACGATTCCCCGGAATTGAAACCCACGGCTGCTCATGGGCCTAAAAATCAAAAAGACATTCAGGTTCTAGGCTTATATTTGACAGCAGATACAGTCACTATGCAAACATGCCGAACTCCAATTGCTATCCTTTTATTCGCGATGCTCCTTGCGGCATATCCCGCCGCTTCGCAGGAAATCCCCCAACTCCTTTTCGACAACTACTCCACCGCCGACGGGCTTTCCAGCAATGAAGTCCACGCCACCTTGCGGGACAAAAAAGGCTTCCTCTGGCTCGCCACCGGCAACGGGCTGAACCGCTTCGACGGCTATTATTTCAAGGTCTTCCTCAATGTGCCAGGCGATAGCACTTCCATTGGCGACAATGTGGTCTTTGCTTTGGCAGAAGACTCGAAAGGCTTACTGTGGGTGGGCACGGGTAATGGCCTCTACCGTTACGACCCGCTGACGGAACGGTTCGAGGGGTCATTTTTGCCAAAAACCGTTGACTCGTCGGCCTTTGACGTGAAGCGGATGTTCATAGATTCTGAGGACTGTCTTTGGATGGGGTCTTCCTTTCCGGTTGGGTTGTTGAAGTTTGACACCGGGCACAGGCAGTTTGAAAGATTTGTGAACCCGATAGCCGAAAAAAAAGGGGAGGGCAACCTCGTCAACGTATTTTACGAAGACAAAAAAGGCCTGCTTTGGGTCGGCACTCATTGCGGGCTTTTTACTTTCGACCCTGCCTCGAACAGGTTTGAAAGCATCCTGCAATTGTCGTTTGGAAACGACAAAAACCGCAATTTTATCATCACGTCCATCCTTCCCGACAGATACCGGGTGCATCTCCTTTGGCTGACCACCTGGGGCGATGGGCTTTGGAAATATGATAAATCCACGGGCAAAAGCGAACGGTTTTTACTTGAGCCGCAATTCCGTCACGATGGTGTCCACAATGTATTCCATGATTTGTTGCAGACCGATTCAACCCATTTATATTTGGGCGGGACGGGGCTGACCTTGTTTGACATTAAGAATCAAAAATTCTCTCTTCCACAATCTTCCCACGAAGCGACCCTGTTAAAGACAGGTGAAGTATCTGATTTTCAACAAGATGCGGAAGGCAATATTTGGATAGCGGGGCCAGTCGGGTTTGCACGGCTTTCTTTGCTGCGGCAACAATTCGGCGCCAAAAAAATCCCTTTTCCGTTGGCGGTTTATGCTACCCTCATAGACACGCCCAGTCAAAAGAACTATTTCGGAACGGCTTATTACAACCGTTCTTTGGTCATTTACGATGCACTTACCGGCCAATGGGAAACCCGCCGAATGCCCTTGTTGGATGAAAAACATGCAGGCGTTTTAAAGATTTTGAAAGACAAGTGGGGGTTTCTTTGGTTCATCACAGCCAAAGGTTTGTTCCGCTACGACCTGCAAAAAAACAGACTGGAACCCAAAGCGGTCATTTTTAAAAACGGGGAAAGTTCGACTGCCCATATTTGCCCGCAGGCAGAGCAGGACACGGAGGGCAATCTGTTTTTCCGCTTCGGCAATACGGCCATCGTTGAGTACCTGCAAGCCGCCGATTCACTCGTGTTGACCGATTTTGAAGCCGATGCCTTGGGGAAAGTAAAAGATGGCAGCCTTTTGTTGGCCTCCAAAAAGGGGGTGACAAGGCTGGTGGCGAATGGTAGCGAAGTACGCTTTTTCCCTTTCCCCATCCCCGGCATGGCGGATGTGTCCCCATGCGCAATTGCGGCTGACTTTATTGGTCAATACTGGATTGGCACACAAAACAATGGCATCTTCATTTTTAGGCCCGGTGAGACTGGACAACCTGCTTTCCGCAAACTCAGTTTGGAGGACGGACTGCCCTCCAATTGTGTGCATCAACTTGCCTGCGACCCCGATGGTAACATTTGGGCGGGCACCCGCCAGGGCCTGGTGAAAATTGACCCGTCCAATTTAGGCTTGACCGTTTTCACGCAGGCAGACGGCCTGCTCACCGATAACTTTTTTATCGAACCCACTTTCCTCCCATCTGGCGAGGCGTTTGTTACATTGGGCGGTTCGCCGCTGTACCACCATTTCGATTTCCGAAAAGTCGGCCAGCCGGATTTGGACAGCCTGCCCTTTTATTTTCACAACTTCCGCATTTCGGGCAAACCCGTCGTTTTTGAAAAAGACATCAACTACCTGCCCGGCATTGCTTTGGCTTATCCCGCCAATGCCTTCTCCGTGGAGTTTGCCGCCCTGACGATGGAGGGGCAAAAAAGCATCCGCTATGCCTACCGCCTCGCAGGACTGGAGGGGCATTGGACGGATGCCGATGCCCACCGCTTCGCTGCTTATACCAACCTGTCGCCCGGCGACTACCGCCTCGAAGTGCGCATGAGCAACCGCCGGGGTTCCTGGTCGGAAAACATCCACTCGCTCCAGGTCACCGTGCTGCCGGCGTGGTGGCAGCGGGCGTGGGTGCAGGTGCTGGCGGGGTTGCTGCTGTTGGGGTTGGTCTCTTTTGCCGTTGCCCGTTTTGTCAACCAGCGACTGCACCAACGCATCACTGCGCTCGAACGCCAACGGGAATTGGAGGCCATCCGCCGCCGTATCGCACAGGACATCCACGACGAAGCAGGCGCCGGGCTGACCAAAATCGGGCTGACGGCACAGGTGGCGGTGCATCTGCCACCTTCCGACGGCATCGAAACAAAGAAAAGGTTCGAGGCCATTCTTGCCGAAACCCGTCTGGTGAGCGCCCGCCTCGCCGAAGTGCTGTTTGCCGTCAATCCCCGCTACGACCATTTCGAGGCGGTGCAGGCCTGGCTTCGGGAGTGGGGCCGCCGCTTTCTCGAAGATGCCGGGATGGAGGCAGGGTTTGATTTGCCGAAGAGCAAATACGACCCGGTCGTGCCGCCGGAAGTCAAGCGGAACTTGCTGCTGATTTGCAAGGAAGCGCTGAACAATGCCGTGAAATATTCTGGCTCGGACAGGGTGCTTATTTCTTTTTCTTTGGATGAAGACGGGCGGGGCTACTTGCTTCGGGTGCAGGATTTTGGGCGGGGGTTTTCGCAGGAGGAGGTGGGGGTGCTTTGCAATGGGCTGGCCGGGATGAAGGGGCGGGCAGCGGAAATCGGGGCGGAGTTTTCGGTGGAGTCTTGGGCCGGAAAAGGGACAACGGTGAAGGTTCGGGGAAGGCTTTGAGTTTTTCCCACAAGGGTTATTTTTCCCGCAAAGGTTCGGTAAGGGGCTAAGGTTCGCTAAGTATGGCTTTGCGTTACTTTGCCCCTTGGCGAACCTTTGCGGGGAAACACTCCCTTGCGGGAATAAATTTGTGAGAAAAAATTTGTGAGAAAAAATATTTTTGTGCGGGAATAAAATTTTTGCTCACCTTAAATTTTGGATACTATGGGAAAAACGAACGATGAACTAAACGTGATGTTCAAACGCATCCTTGATATTTGTTTCAAAATCCATACAATGTATGGCCCGGGCTTATTGGAAAGCTTTTACGAAGCCGTCCTTTCTTACGAATTGACCAAAGCTGGGATTTCCAATCAACGACAAGTAGATGTTTACGTCAAGCATGATGAAGTGAACATGGGCTTGGGCTACCGCATGGATATTTTTGTGGAAAACGAAATCCTGATAGAGCTCAAATCAAAAGAAAAGTTGACCGAGGTTGACCACAAACAGACGCTTACCTACATGAAACTGAAAGGCATACGGCTTGGCCTCTTAATAAATTTTGGCGTCCTCCATTTAAAAGACGGCATTCACCGCAAAGTAAATGGTTTCTAAATTTTTCCCGCTGAAGGGGTTTTTCAGCAAAGGATCGCTAAGGGGCTAAGTAACGCAAAGTCATACTTAGCGAACCTTCGCTCCTTCGCGAACCTTAGCGGGAAAAAAAACTTGTGCGGGAAAACCCAAATCACACTTTTGTGCGATGCCGCTTTCCCCAAACATCCTGTACCTTGCCGTAAATCAACAGTATGGAAGCAAAACCGGGCAAGCCATTGCCTTCCGTCATCCGGGTCGCCATCGTCGAGGACGACGACGAGACCCGCAAGCTGACCGCCAGCCTGCTCAACCTTTACCCCGGCATCGAGTGCGTCGGCGCATTCGACCGGGCGGAAGCTTTTGCCGAAGTCATTGCCCAACTGCGCCCCCATGCCGTGCTGATGGACATCGGCCTGCCCGGCAAATCGGGCATCCAGGCCGTAAAAGAATTGAAAGACAAGCACAGGGACACCGAGTTCATCATGTTCACCATCAACGAAGATGCCGAGCAAATCGTGGAGGCGCTCGCCTGGGGCGCTACGGGCTACCTGCTGAAAAACACCCGCCCCGAAAAAATCGTGGAAGCCATCCAGGACGTGGTGGGCGGCGGCGGCAACCTCACCACGTCCGTCACAAGGTTGCTAATGGAAGTGCTGCAAGCCAACCGGGGCAACCGCCTCCTCTTGGAAAAACTCACCGCCCGGGAACGGGAAACCCTGCTGCTACTCAAAGACGGCCATTCCCGGAAGGAAATCGCCCAAAAACTCTTTCTCTCCGAAGACACTGTGCGCTCGCACATCCGCAATATTTATGAAAAATTCGAAGTGCACAACCGGGCACAGGCGCTAAAGCTGGTGTTCGGGATTTGAAAAATAGCACTTTGGTGCGATTGCTGGAGCCAATCTTACGGGAGAGCTTTGTGGAAACAACTCATCAAAATTTCTACACATGAAAAACATTATTTTCGCCTCACTTCTCCTTTCCCTTGCTGCCTGCCAGTCCCCTCCATCTCCTGAAGGAGGTGATGCTGGCGTCGCCAACGAAGCCTTGCTCCAAAGCAACACCACCAAGTTGCTCGACAAAGGAAATCTGGTTTCTATCCATACCATTACCGTAGAACTAAAGCCCAATGTAACTATGGACCAAGTGCTTGATTTTTACAATACGAAATGGGCGCCCGCCGAAGAGCAATATTTTGGCTGGAAATCTTTTTTTGGTAAATGCCTTCATGGGACTGAATGTGCTGAAAACAAGCTCCTATGGATAACGATTTTTAATACAGCAGCCGACCGGGATAAATATTTCAACATGGCAACAGGCGGTAATGACCTGAATGAATTGGGTGAAAAAGCTTGGACACAATTTGCCCCGACTAATGATGCATTACTGCAGTTAGCCACTATTCAAGATGATTGGGCAGACTGGGTGATAAAGTAAATATTCTTTTATTACCTACAGGGCGGAGTGTTCGTTCGCTGTAGAGGCATGCTGGCCAGAAACGCACTAAAAAACCATCATCCTCGACTATTTCAACGGCATCCCACCGAATTACAAAGAAGTGGAAATGCCCTTCGTGATTTCTTATGAAATCGAGCATGAGAAAATCGTTTCTCATTGGCTCATCGTTGACCAAATTTCGCGCTTGGAGCAATTGGGCGTGATGCAGGCAGCCTGACTTTTCTTCCTTAAATATTTGAAAACCAAGTGACCAGAAGGGCAACACTGTTGGCACGGCAAGTGCTGGCAGTGCTGCCCACTGGCTTGCCATTTATTTCATCAAACAGCCATTGGCCTGATGGAAATTGATACTGTATTGCTATTGTGCAAGCAATATTTAATGATTTAACTTCTTAAAATATGCACTCATGAAACCGTTATACCTCCTACTTGTCTTTTTCTTTTTTCGCTGTTTTTCTTTGAATGCTCAATGCCCGCCGGGCGATATTACCTTTTACTCACAGCAGGAAATCAATGATTTTCAAACTATGTATCCCGGCTGCACGGTCATCAATGGCAATGTGACCATCAGCGGGGCGGACATCACTGATGTTGCTGGGATAGGGATGCTTACCGCTATATCGGGTGACTATGTTTTTGAAAACAACACCATCCTCACGAACCCTGCCGGGTTTTCCACGCCCTTTACCATTGGTGGCAATCTCCGCTTCGAAAACAACGGTGCTTTGACACAAACCACCAACTTTTATACCTACCTGACCTCCATTGGTGGCGAATTGCAGGTTATCGGGAATGGTGCCTTGTTTATCCTAAACGGTTTTGGCACCACCACTTCCATCGGGGGCATCCATATTGAGAACAACCCAATGTTGGCTGACTTTGGGCCTTTCGGCGACCTTGATTTCAGTGGAAATGTCAGCATCATCAACAATGATGCAATGACAGCACTGAATGGCTTGAGTTCAACTACCGCTGTTGGAGGGAACTTGGCCATCTCTGATAATAATTTGTTGACCTCCCTGTTTGGGTTAAATTCAGTATTATCCGTTGGCGGCGACATCTCCATTTCAGGTAATGCCGCCTTGCCCAATTTCATTGGCTTGAATATGCTCGCCACCGTTGGCGGCGGCCTCACAATCCAAGCGAATGATGCACTCCTATCATTTAGCGGGATGAGCGCATTGAACTCCATCGGGGGTGTTTTTGATATTGAATACAACAATGGGCTTAACAATTTTTTCGGACTTAATTCCTTGACCGCCCATAGCGGGGAGCTTCGCATTGCCAACAATGCTGCAATTCCAAGCATGTTGGGGTTGGGGAATATCACTTCCATCGGTACGCTGCACATTGAAAACAATGACGACTTGATAGACCTGAATGGGCTGGATGTCTTGGCCACCATTGGAGAACTCCACGTCGAGGGAAACCAGGACTTGAACAGCCTAGGCGGCGCCAATTTATTGACAACTGTGACCTCATTTCGCATTTACTCCAATCCTGGTCTGACCAGCTTATCCGGCCTGAACAGTATCACCAGCATAGGAAGCCTTTATGTTTTCGATAACACTGGGCTGACCGGCCTTTTTGGTTTGACCGGCCTTACTTCATTGACCAACTTGAGTTTGGACAACAATCCGGCGCTCATTAATTTGTCTGGGATGCCCCTTCTCACTTCTATTGTGGGTACTGTTGGTATCTCCAACAATGGCGCACTGCCCAACTTGGCTGGCTTGTCCGCTATCACCAGCATCGGAGGAAACCTCGTGCTTTCAAACAACGATGCCCTGAACATTCCGCTTGGTCTAAATAATCTTGCCTCCATCACTGGTAACCTCCGCATCTTGGACAACGCAGCACTCACCGATTTGACAGGCTTTAACATGCTTGCATCCATCGGTGGTGAGCTGGAAGTGGACGACAATGCAGCCATGGCCAGCCTGACCGGGTTGGGCAGTGTCACTTCCATCGGCAGCTTCCGGATAGAGAACAATCTGAACATCAACTTATCGGGTGGGCTGGGCGCACTAACCACCATCGGCAATGGTGTTTTTATCTACAACAATAACAGCCTGAACAGCCTTGCGGGGCTAATCAACGTCAACTCCATTGGCGGTGGATGGATTCAAATCACCAGCAACAATGCCTTGAGCAGCTTGGACGGTTTGGACAATATCGCCTACAACTCCATTGGTTTTCTCAATTTGCAATTGTGCCCCCAACTCTCCACCTGCAATGTCCCCAGTGTCTGTGCTTACCTTGCCAATGGGGGCATGACTGGCATAGCCGATAATGCAACGGGTTGCGACAACGAGATAGAAGTGGTGGGAACCTGCACCTGCCCACCAGGCGATGTCGTGCTTACTTCTCAAGCACAAATAGATGCCTTTGCTGCGACCTATCCGGGCTGTACCACGCTCGCTGGCAGCCTTACGATTAGCGGCACAGGTATTAATAGTCTTAGCGGGTTGAGTGGGCTTACGGCAATTGATGGCTTCCTTTCTGTTCAAGACTGTGACCAGTTGGCGAGCTTGAGTGGACTTGACAATATTGCCTATACTTCCATTTCCCATCTTTACCTTCAGGGTTCAGCCATGCTTTCCACTTGTGAAATATCGAATATCTGCACCTATGTCTTCCTCAACCTGCCCGCTACGGTCTCCGCCAATGCGATGGGGTGCAGTTCTGTTGGTGAAATCCAGCTGGCCTGTCCGGTTGTCTGCCCCGTTGGAGATGTGGAACTGCATTCCCAATCGGATGTGGATGTGTTTCCAGTAAACTATCCTGGGTGTACGACCATTACCGGGAGTTTGCAAATCCACGGAATATCCACTGGGTCGGATATCGAAAACCTCGATGGCCTCAACCAACTTACAGCTATTACCGGCCACCTTATTATTGATAATACTACAGTTCTGGATGACATAAGCGGGTTAGAACATATCAGCTCCATTGGAGGGGGGGTTGTTATAGGTAGCAATACCGCATTGACCAACCTTTCTGGGCTGGGCGGGCTTACAACTTTGGGAGGCGCTCTAAGTATTCAAAACAATTCTACCAATTTTACCAGCCTAAGCGGTTTGAACCCGCTGCTCACTTCCGTTGGGGGAGGCATAACGATTGATGGCAACCATGGCCTGGCCAATCTTACGGGCCTGGGGAATATCAGTTCCATTGGCGGAGCGTTGAACTTAAGCGGCGCTGGCTTTACCAGCCTGAACGGTTTAAGCCCGTTCCTTACTTCTGTTGCAGGTATAAGTTTATACAACAGTTTGGGTTTGACCAGCCTGAACGGGTTGTCGAATATTTCATCCGTCGGCGAATTAGTCAATATAGGCGGATGCAATGGCTTGAACAGCCTGAACGGATTAGGGGGCATCACTTCCATAGGAACATCGCTGCTTATTGGCGATAATATTGGTTTAACCAGCCTAAATGGGTTAAACCCGATGCTGACCGACATTCCAGAGATTTTAGGTATATTCGGCTGTCCTGCCCTGCTCAACTTAACCGGGTTGGGGAATATTACTTCCATTGGAAGCTTGGGGATAGAGAATAATGAAGGCTTGACCAGCCTGAGTGGGTTAAGCCCTCTTTTGACCAATATTCCAGGAGGACTGGATATTGTTGGTAATCCAACTTTGATCAACCTTACTGGACTGGAGGCCATCTCCACTGTTGGATTGTGGTTGCATATTTCCGATAATACAGGTCTGCTGGACTTCAATGGTTTGAACAGCCTTAGTTCTGTTGGAGGGGATTTGGTTATTTCCGATAATACAGGTCTGCCTGACTTGAATGGTTTGAACAGCCTCAGTTCTGTTGGAGGGGATATGCTTATTATCAGCAATACAAGTCTCCATGACTTCAATGGTTTGAATAGCCTCAGTACTGTTGGAGGTGGGTTTCGGGTTATTGGCAACTCGGTTTTAGCGAGCCTGGATGGGTTGGATAACCTCATTTCTATCGGATTCAATGGTTTTTACCAATATAACCTCATCATTGGTAACAACCCACTACTGGCCGACCTGAGCGCCTTGCTGAACCTCATGACCTGTAACGGGGGCATTCTCACCATAGAGCAAAATAACGCTTTGACTTCCTTGTATGGTTTGGATAATTTAGACCTGTCCAACGTAAGTGCTCTTGTACTGATTAATTCCCCAAACCTATCCATCTGCGGCGTCCCAAGCATCTGTGCCTACCTGAACAATGGCGGCTCCGCCGCAATTAGTGGCAATGCGCCGGATTGCATGGATGTCATGACAATGGTCGAGTCATGTGAATTTTGCGTTTGGGGAGTCAATGCAGTCGGCGATTGGAGTGACGACTCGAAATGGTCCTGTGGCCATGCACCTGCCATCGGCGATAATGCAAAAATAACCAGCGGAAACGTCACGCTTGATATCGCACCACTTACTACCATCCAAAATCTAACCATGACGGGAGGAACCCTGACCGGGAACAATGACCTCACCATCACGGATGCCATGAACTGGTCGGGTGGGGAAATAAGCGGTGCTAGCACATTGACCGTGAACGGGCTGATGACAATCACCAATGCTCCCATATTGTCCGGTATGGGCCTCGCTACCAACAATCCCTTCAACAATGAAGGCATTTTCACCCTGGAATCCGCTACGTTTATCGTCAACAATACCTTCAACAACACGGGCACAATCAAGGGCTGTAACGGCGGCACATTAGATTTAACAAACGCCAATGTCACCAGCACGGGCGATATCGCTCCCGGTTGCTCCCCCGGCATTCTCTCCATAATCGGTGACTACGACAACGGTGGCGGCAACCTCGACATCGAACTCGGTGGCACCACCGTCGAAACAGAGTACGACCGCCTGAATATCAACGGTATTGCCACCCTTTCTGGCGGCAACATCAACCTCACGCTCGTCAACGGTTACACGCCACAGGTAGGGCATAGCTTCATCATCCTCGACGCAACATCATTGACCGGCGCTTTTGCCACACCAAGCAACCCGTTTGTTTTTGCTGGGTACAACTGGGGAATCGTGTATGACGAGGCGCTGGGCACGGTCACGCTCAACGTAGATTCGCCTTTGCCCCTCGAACTCCTCAGTTTTAATGCTTTTGCCGAAGGCGAAACAAACCAACTCACCTGGCGCACCGCCTCCGAAAGCAACTTCTCACACTTTGAAATCGAGCGCAGCCCCGACGGAAAAAATTGGTCCAAACTCGGTGAAGTGGCTGGTGCAGGCAGTTCCACGGTGGAACATTCCTACCAATTCTCCGACCGCCAGCCTTTGCCGCTCGGCTACTACCGCCTGCGCTTGGTGGATTTGGACGGCAGTGAGGAGTTTTCAAAAATCGTGTCGGTGGAGCAGGATGGGCAGGTCAGCGAGGTGCATATTTCACCCAATCCGTTTGAAGATAAGTTGGGTCTTTATTTCGAAGCGAAGGATGCGGCAGTGATTGGTTTTTTCATGTCGGATATGACAGGGCGGATGGTTTGGCAATCGGAACATGCAGTGGAAAAAGGGCAAAACCAACTGGATTTCGAGATGGCGGCACTGCCACAAGGGGTGTACTCTCTGCTCATTCAGTCGCCTGACAAGAAGGTTTCAGTGAGGGTGGTGAAGCTGTGAAGCGCTGGGGTTTCCATTGGTCGTGCGAAATCACAAAGCATCTTTAAGTCATTTAAAAACTATAGAACAGTTCAGGTTTAGAAGGTCGGCTTATCCGCTACGGAACGTAGTGAAAAATAAGTTTTCACTTTGGGCGCCTCCATTGTCCCGATGATTTTGTTTGCAAATCAGTTGCCCCGACAAATTGTCTAGGCAATTGTGCGCCTGTTTTATTGTCTCGCTGTCGGAAAAATACACTCACCGAAACTGACATTTATCTTTCACTCGTTCCTAAAAATTTTACCTTTGGAAAAAATCAGCAACCAGAGTTTCAATGCGCAACCTGTACCTCTCCGACCGCTTTTTCCTGCTTTTTGGCTTGATGGCTGTACTGTTTGCACTGGGCTATGTCGTGCCGACACTGTACCCCGTAGCCATTGGAGCATTCTGCGTGGTGGTGGCATTGGTGTTGGCGGACGTGATTTTGCTTTTTGGTAAAAACGTCAGCGTGACGGCGGAGCGCAAGCTGCCCAAGCTCCTCTCACTGAGCGACGAGAACACGGTCGAACTGCGCATCTCCAACCTCTCCCCTCGCCCACTCCGCCTCACTGTCATTGATGAGTTGCCCGTGCAATTTCAGATTCGTGATTTTGAGCAAAAAATTGGGCTGCACAGCGGGGAGTCACAGTCGCTAGGGTACGAATTGAGGCCGCTCACCCGTGGCGAGTACAGTTTTGGTGTCGCCAATATTTTTGCAGCAACAAAAATCGGGCTGGTGCAGCGCCGCTTCCAGGCTGCCGAGCCGATGGAGGTGCCTGTTTACCCCTCCGTCATCCAGATGAAGCACTACGAGTTGTTGGCCTTCAACCGCACCAGTGCACAGGAGGGGCTTCGCAAAATCAGGCGAATCGGCCACAGCTACGAGTTCGACCAAATCAAAAACTATGTGCTCGGCGACGACTACCGCAGCATCAATTGGAAGGCCACCAGCCGCCAGAGCAAGCTGATGGTGAACATGTACGAGGACGAACGCTCGCAGCAGGTGTATTGCATCATCGACAAAAGCCGCTCGATGAAGATGCCCTTCAATGGCCTCAGCCTGCTCGACTATGCCATCAACACCAGCCTCGCCATTTCCAATATTGTCCTAAAAAAATACGACCGGGCGGGCCTCATCACCTTCTCCGACAAGATTGGTTCCACCATCAAGGCCGACCGTAAAGCGAATCAGTTGAACAAAATCCTGCACGCCCTTTACAACGAAAAAGAGCGCCCATTGGAAGCAAACTACGAACTGCTTTACCACATCGCCCGCAAACTCATTACGGGCCGCAGCCTGATTTTGCTCTATACCAATTTCGAGAGCATGTACGCCCTGGAGCGGGTACTGCCAATGCTCCGCCGCATCAATGCATTCCACCTGTTGGTGGTAGTTTTTTTCGAAAACACGGAGATTCAGGATTTTGTGAAGGAAGAAACCAAGACGATTGAAGCCATTTACACCCAAACCATGGCTCAGAATTACCTCGCCGAGAAGTCTGCTATGGCGTATGTCTTGCGGCAGCACGGCATCCAAACCATCCTCACTCGCCCGGAGGATTTGTCCATGAATACCATCAATAAATATTTGGAGTTGAAGTCGAGGGGAATGATTTGATTGCGGATTTTGGATTGCGGATTGCGGATTAGGGAGACTGCGGAATTGAAAAAGTATGGCCTTCATTTTAAGATTAAGCCATTGGAAATAGACATACTATGACTGAGAAAGAACTGCAAGATAGGTTGAAACGATTTGCTGTTTCAATTGTAAAATTTGCGGAAGCGCTACCTGAGACACCTGGTTGCCGTACGGTTAGAAATCAAATCGTTCGCAGTGGGCCTTCTGCTGCTGCAAATTACAGGGCAGCTTGCCGTCCCAAGTCGAATGCAGATTTCATTTCAAAACTTGGGACGGTAGAAGAAGAATTGGACGAGACAATGTTTTGGTTAGAGTTTGTTGTTGCACTCTCTGAAGAATTCCGGCCAACAATCTCACCCCTGTGGAAAGAAGGAAATGAACTACTTTCCATCATCATTGCAAGCATAAAAACTTCAAAAGCTAAAAAACGATAAGTTGTGTACTGTCCCGAATCCGCAATCCGCAATCCTCATTCCGCAATCAACGCAGCAGCGTGATATTTCCTTTCTTGAAATAATCCTGCCCGTTGTAGCACTTGGCGTGGAGGTAGAAACCATAAACATCAGGCGAGAGCTTTTCGCCCTTGAAGGTGCCGTCCCAACCGATGCTTTGGTCCTCTGAGTAAAAAACCCGTTGCCCCCAGCGGTTGTAAATGGCCAGTTCCATCACCTCCACGATGTTGCTGCGGAAGATAAGCACGTCGTTCTCGCCGTCGTTGTTCGGTGTGAAGGCGTTCGGGAGGAAGAGGTTTGGCTCGTCGCAATCGGGATTAAGTACCACGATGGTCACCTCTCGGAAGGCCTGGCAATCGCCCTCGTCCGTCACCAGCACCGTATAAGTGGTGGTGGTATCAGGTTCGGCGATTGGGTTTGGGATGGTTGGGTCATCGAGGCCCGCTTCGGGCGTCCACTGGTAAGTGTAGCCGGGCAGGTCGTCAATGTTCAGTTGCGAAAATTCACCTGAATTGTAGTAAATCGAACTATCGCTGGAAGTGATTTGCCCCAGTGTCGGCTCAATGTTGTAGTAGGAAATGTCGGTGGTCTCTTCTTCCGTACACCCGTATTGATTGGTGGCTACCACCGTGAAGGTTTCATCGAACACCAAGCCTGTTACGACAATGCTCCCATCTGAATTCTGCATATCAACATAGTCAGATGGAGACCACTCAAAAGTCAGCGTTTGCTCGGGATGGTGGTTGATTACCGGTATAGTCAGGTTTCCTATCTCCTCACAAAAATTAAAATAATCATCCACCGAAATGTCCACGGGGTAAGCGTAAATGACCACCTGCGCCGTGTCATGGCAGCCGAGCGTGTCGGTCGTTTGCACATAATAATACTCCGTTTCGTGCGGCGTAACGGTTACGCTGGCAGTGGTGGCAAGCGGGTTGGAGAAATCCAACGACTGCGACCAGGCAAGCCCAGAAATGACATTGGAAGTGTAAAACGCCGACAAGGTCAAATCAATGCTGTCGCAAAGCATGGTGTCAACCGGGCTGGTGGTCAAGTTGTGCTTTGGCATCACCCGCACCTGCACGGTTTGAGAAAACGAGCAGGTATCAGCACCGTTGAAGCCCAGAATGGTCACCGTGTAAATCTGGTTCGCATCGAGCGTGGCCACGGGGTTCGGGCAGTCATAGCAGTCAAGCCCAACCATTGGCAACCAAGCGTAGCTCAAAGTGGAAGCAGCGGCCTCTGGGTTGATGGGCGTTGGCACATCAGGACAAATATCCACGATGTCCCTGGCCATTGGGTCAAAAACATAGGTAGTCACATCGAAGTCCCGAGTTTCGCTGCACCCCCACTGGTTGGTCACCAAAACCTGAAAGTTCGAGGTGACGCCCTGTTGGGAGGTCACGCTCGGGCAAGCCGTGTCGCCACCGCTGAGGATGGTGCCACCGCTGGAGGCTGTCCAGTTGAAGGTCAAAATATCGTTGATGTCGAGATTGGTGACGCAGATATTGTAATTCGGCATTGGGCATGTGTCAATCACGCCGTTGCCATCCAGCAAAATGTCGAGCTGGTAGTTGGCGACAACAACCTCATCCGTTGCGGAGCAACCAAAAGCGTCTGTCACGCAGATGGTGTAAGTGGCGGAACTATCCGGGTCAACGGTCAAAGATGGTTGGGTACCGAGCGGGTTTCCAGCTTCGTCCTTCCAGGTCAAAATTGGCATTACCACGTTCGTTTGAGCGGAAATCACAATCGGCTCACCGCAGGTGAAGGTGTCCACCGTTTCCGTGATTTGGATAATTGGCGCAGCCGTAACATTCACCTGAATTACTTCCTGGCATTGGTCAAGTCCGAAATTATCACTTATCGTCACCGTGTAAATTGTTGATTGTGAAACGGTTACGGTTGGATTTGGACAATTGGTGCAGCTAAGTCCCGTTCCAGACGACCAAACATAATCCAAGTTCGGGTTTGCACCGGGGTTGAGCGCCTCACCAACACCAGGACACACGTCCACATTTTCCACGACCGTTGGCACAAAATTATAGCTCGAAATAGCCTGCGTAAGCGACTTCGTGCAGCCGTACTGGTTCGTTACGGTGACACTGTAGTTGGCTGCCAAAGCAGCGGGTGGGGTCACCACCGTAACCATAGGTCCCATGGCTGGTGGTAGCACTTGACCCGGCGGTGTAGCAGACCAAACATAACTCAGGTTGTGGTCGCTCACAAGGTTGTTTACCGTCAACTGTACCGCCGTTTCGGGGCATTCAGTGCCTGCTTGCTGCCAGTTTATTTTGACGGACTCGTTAGCCACGAAGATGGTGTCCTTATCAAAGCAACCATATTGGTCGGTGGCGGTCACCTCGTAGTTAGTATCAGCGGAGGGCAGCACCGTGAGACAGGCGCCGCTGCCGATAAAGCCGCCCGGCAGTGCCATCCAATCGTAATCAAGGTTTTGCAAATTGGCTGCTGCGCAAAGTGTAACTGGCGTCCCACAAGTCAACGTATCAGGTGGTACAGCCACGTTGACCTTTTCAGGGACAAACACCGTCACCGTCCTTGTCACCGAGCAGGTATCGGGCGAGAAGTTGGTGATTTCGACCGAGTAAACCGTCGTCTGCGTGGGCCAAACTGTTGGGTTGGCCACATCAGGGTTGCTTATTGCGATGTTGGGTGTCCAGTGGTATTCGTAGGTCGTGTTCCCAAAGGGGTTCAGCGCCGTTGAATCCCCCTGGCACAGCACGAGCGAATCCGAGAAGTTTATCTCGATAAAATCAAGTTTCAGGTCCTTCGTTTCGGAACCGTCGCAGCCGTTGTTGGTAAAAATATTCATCGTCACCTCAAAGGTCTCACCAGCGTAAACCGTGAATACGGGAGCAGGCAGGCTTGAAGTTTCGCCATTGCTCGTCACCCAAAAGAAACTGTCAATCGTGATGCCTGTCTGCAAAATTGTGGTGGCATCATGGAACTGTACCTCCACACTGTCCACATCGCAGGCTAGGTATTCGTAAGTAAAATCGGGGATAAATTGGGTAGAAACAAACGTGATATCTTTCACCAGTGTGTCCACGCAAGCAAGGTCAAAATCCATCGTGAGGCGCACGGTGTAGGTGCCGATGCCAGGGTAGGTGTATATCGGATTATCGAGGTGCGAAGTATCGTCCGTCATCGTCAGGTCGCCAAAATCCCATGAGTAGTTGAAGGCGTTGGCACTGGTGTTGATGAACTGCACCGTGCTGCCGTTGCATTCAACGAGGTATTCAAAATCCAGTACGTTGGCGGTATCCACCACGGCCATGTAAACGCTGTCCATTGCGGAGCAACCGAACTGGTTCGTGGCCTCCACGTAAAGCCAACGGGTGCCGGGCACAATCAGCACGGTCGGATTGGGCACATCGGTAGGCCCACTGAAGATATCAACTGGCGTCCAGTTCCAAACCAGGGTGTCGTTCAAGTCGAGATTGGTGGCGTAGATGTTGAGCGGCTCATCAGAGCATTTGATTTGGTCGCCTACAGCCTCGATGTTGACCGGGCCGCCTACCACCTGAATGGTATCGTACCAGTGACAGCCAAGTGGATCCGTCGCCCGAACTACGTAGTAGTCGTAGCCTGAGACCGTGACCGTGATGGAGGTCACGTCGCCCGCTACTTGCATGCCATTTTCATCAAACCAAGCGTAAGTCACTGGCAACATGCCTGCCGAGGCCGTGAGCGTAGCAGTGGTATTGCAAGTTTGCACGTCGGCGCTGCCTATCAAATGCACGTCCGGCGGAACAATCACGGTAATTTGGCGCACGATGGTGCAGGTGTCCGCTCCGTTCGGATTCACCACTTCAACGGTGTAAATCGTTGTTTGTGAAGGATTTGCGCAAGGGCTAGGGCAGTCGTCGCAGCCAGGAATGGCTGGTGACCAATGGTAAATATAAGTCGAGTCGCCACCCACGTTCAGGCAAACACCGCCATTGAAACAACCAATAACTTCACTCCCATCCTCAAGATAGGGCAGCTCCGTCAGGTCAATCCAAAGTGAATCGAGCGCCGTGGTGGCCACACAATTTTCGCCAGTCGTAACCTGAAGTGTCACGTACAGCCAACCTTCTTGTTGAACCGTGACAGTCGGGTTCATTTGCGTGGAAGTACCCGTTGCAACTCCTGTGAAAGTCCAGTGCCAGCCTTGGGTATCATCTTCGCTGTTGAATGTTTGGTCAAAAAATTTGATGGACACGGCGTCCTCGTTGCAGCCATTGTACTGGTAGCTGAAACCTGGCTCCAGCGTTTTCAATGTTGAGGAAATCGTTTGTTGAATGGTATCCTTGCAGGCGGCATTCGGAGCGGTCATCAGCGTGACGGTGTAATCGCCGTAGGCTGGATAAGTCCAGGTTGGATTGGCTTGACTGGAGGTGTCGCTGGCAGTTGCTAGGTCACCAAAATCCCAGAAGAAGCCGAAAGGAGCGAACTGGCTTTGGTTGATAAAATGTATCACCCTGCCATCACAGTCCGCATCCGTCACAAAGGCCAACTGGACAGGCGTGAACACCTCAACGAACACATCGGCGATGGTCTGGCAGAGGCCGCTGTAACCCGTTATTGTCACTACGTAATTGGTGCTCTGCGCTGGCGCAACGGCTGGGTTGGCCAGGTATTGCTGGGCTGCAGGCACTGGTGGCGCCCACTGAAAAGTAAAACCGGGCATGTCCCCAGCGGGGTTGAGGTGTGTTGTTTCACCCAAACAAATCTGCACAGTATCTGACAAAAGGTCTTCTGGGTTGTTGCCGCCGGAGGTAAAGTTGACCATTTTGGTTTGCTCGCAGCCGTTCACTGAATTTGCGGTGAGCGAAATGGTTCCACTGGAGGGGTTTGGTATTTGGAAAACGGGGTTTTGAAGGTTGGAAGTAAGTGTGGTACTGTCATAAGTCACTGTCCAATTCCATCCTAACACAGGCGAAACGTAATCTGTGGACAAGTCATGCAGCACCAGCACCGACTGGCTGGAGCAGTCATAAGTTTCCCATTCAAAATCAGGCGTCAAGGAATTGTATTGGAGGTAAATTTCATGGAAAGCCGTGTCCACGCACTGCCCAACGGGTTCAGCTATCAATGCCACGATAAAAGTGCCAGTATCTGGATAAGTGAAGTTTGGTTCTTTAGCGGTGGAGCTTGGCGTCAGGTTTGGCCAGTCGAAGTACCAGATAAAATTTTGTGCGACATTGGTGTTGTTCCCAAAATGAACTGTGAGGTCGTCGCATTGTGCGTCAGGCGCAACGATTTGCACGTCTAGTTCGGCGCAAATACCGACTTCGTACTGGAAATCGCGGCGCACCACGGAAAGTAGCTGCCCATTCCGATATTCTTCCACCAAAACGCCCACCACGAAACGGCCTTGGATACTAGGGTATCCGGTAATAAGTCCGGTAATGGGGTCAATGCTCAATGGGTCACTACTTGGGCCAAGCAATTGGCCTAGGTTATAGGGTGGGTCATTCCAAACGACAGTGTCGTAGGGAGGGGGTTGAATTTCGTCAATTTCGTAGGGTGACCCGTAAGGCGGCTGGTCAGGAGTTGGAATCGGATAATCATAGTATGCTCCCGTAAATGGCGTGTAAAACTTATACACTAAACTGTCTCCATCAATGTCCGTGGCTTGATGGGGATGCACAATCGGATAATTTACACAAACAAACACTGGGGGATAAAAACCAAATTGAGGGCTGCTATTGTGAAGATTTTTAGCATTTGGCGATAAATAAATCCAATAGGAGGCACCAGTCTCAAGCGGGTTGACGATGTTGTCCAATGCTGAATTCCTACAGCAACGCTGGTAGGTGATGTAAATGCCCTGCGAGCCTACCAACCTGAATTTCCGTTGGTAACGGGCATGCTGAACACAAACTGAAGGTGGAACAAACAAGCAAGGGTCGCCTGCAATATTATTAGGAATGGTATCAAAAACGCCAACTGGAAACAACTTCATTTCGGTCGTCGAAACACCGGTGTAGTTAAGCCCATTTTCAGTAAAAATACCGATGTTGGCGTAGGGGAGCTCAAAAGTTTCATTGTTGAGGCTTCCGCAATCCCGGTACAAGTCGAGGGTGATGAGGAAGCTGTCGTTACCTACATATTTATAGCTCAACTCACCGCCAATGATATGAGTAGCGTGGAGCGGCAAGGCAAACAAAATGCCCAAAACCGCCAAGGCTGTGTGAAGTAAATTGCGCATATTTCGTAATGGTTTATTTTTTAGCGGGTGATCGGGTGAGAAAAGTGAGCGAACGAGGTGAAAAACTTGCTACTCTCACGCTCCCATTTCTCTCACACGATCACTCGCTCACCTCGCTCACCCGCTAATTTTCTGCAACCCTCCGAGCACCGATGATGGCCACTTTTCTTTCAAACGAAGCTACCACGGAATAGATGCTGCCCCGCTCATCGTCGAGCTTGTCGCTGATGAACTGGGGAGCTAACTTTTCCCCGTAGCCAACTACCTGCATGGTCAACATACCGTTATCCACGTATGGCCTCAAGGCACCTTCGTTCCAGGTCTCGAAATGGTTTTTCAAGCAGTCAGAGCGGCGCTGCGACAAGTCAAAGTTATAATCCTCGCTGGCCCTGGGGCTGGTGAAGCCTTGAATAATCAGCTCCACCTTGAAGCCGCCGTCATCCATAATATCGAGGATGTTTTGACTGAAAACTTCAAGGCTTAGGTAGCCGTTGTTCACCTCCCTTTCAAAGAAGGCATCCATCCGACGAGTAGAAGTGATGCTGTCAAACCCCTCTAAAGCAGTGACATATTCGCTGACGAACTTGTCTTTCCTCTCCATGTATTTATCCCAAGTTTGCTTGTAACTGGTTTCAGTGATCCTTTTACGGGTACGAGGGTTCGGCTCGTCGTTGTCGAAGTAGATGACCAATGGTGGAAAGTCCTCGATTTCCTTCGGTTTCAGGTAGAGTTTTTCAAAAATATCAATGGTCGTGACATCCGTTTTCAGGTTAATTCTGGCAGTGTCAGAAAAGTAGGCCACTTTGGAGCCTATCAGCTGGTAGTCATGGCCACGTTCCAGCTCAAATTCCACCTCGTTGCCTTTTTCGTTCTTCTTGAAATCCACCTCTTGGCCATCCACCACGAGGCGCACTTCCACTCCTTTGAGCGGGTTGCCGTTCTTTTTATTGAATGAGGTTACGTGCAGGTCCACCTTCTCTGGCACGAGAAAGAGCTTTCGTTCGATGGTGCGTTCGTTGGTGTTGGTGGGCAAGGTCATGTCCACTTCCTCCCGAATGGGCAAGAAGCTGGGCCGGGTGGCCAACACGACGTACTTAGTTCCTTTCTTCAACGGGAAAATAAAATCGTTGCTGGTTGGGTTGGTCACCGTAGCCAATGGGATTTCTCCCTCTTTCCCCAATTCAAAAAGTTTAATTGTCACACCTTCCAGCGGCTCGCTGTTTTTCTTGTTGAAAGTTTGAATATCGAGGTCAACAATCTGAATGGCGAAAGAATAAAGGTCGTTGCAGCAAGCCTCAAACTCCGGCTCCAGCACCAAACTTCCCAACCTGCTTGACGAGAAATAGCCCTTAGTTCGGGTATCGTTCAGCCAAAAATGTGTGTCGTTGTAACTGCTGTTATAGGGTGCTGGCATGTGTTCGAAATCGTGCCACACACCTTCGCTCATGCTGGCTTCGTACATGTCGAATCCTCCGAAACCCTGCCTGCCGTCACTTGCGAAGTACATCGTCTTGCTTTGGAAATGGTAAAAAGGAGTGACGTCGTTACCGGGAGAATTGAGCAAGGTTTCATTCACGGGGGTTGAGAAGGAAGTATCTCCTTCCACCTTTACTGACCAGATGTCCAACTTCCCTAGCCCGCCTGGCCTATCAGACACAAAAAACAACCAGTCTTTGCCAGTCGCCTCATCATAACTAACCATTGGGTCGGTAGCTGTGTAGCCGGGTTTATTGATGCTGGCAGGCAATTTTACAGGGGCGTCAAAGCTGTCCGCAAAAATAACTCGACGGGACCAAATTTCACAGCGCACCTCGGTTTTTTCCCCCACATAATCACAGAGGCAGTAGTAAATTTTTTGGTAATCTTGGGTAAAATCGGCGTGTGCCGTGTGTCGTTTCTTATCATTGATTGAAAGTTTTACACCCTTCCCTTTGGCATCTTTTGCTTTCATCCCGATGACATATTGGCGTGGCGCCTCGCCTTTCTTAAACTCCCGCTGCTCACTGAGAGAAGAATAATAGAGGTCAGTTCCTTTCAATTGCGGCGCAAACTCAGACCAAGGTGTATTGATGTCATTGCCCAGCCGTTCTACCGTCACATTTTCGTCGGCATGCTTTATCGCTTCGATGGCCCAATTTAGCTGTTCGATTTCTTGCTTCGCAACGGCCGTGTTTTCAGGGTACGCAGCCCCATGCTCATCAACAAACTGCTGAAAAAATGATTGGGATTGCTCGTACTTGCCCTGTTTTTTCATCACCGTTGCCAGCCAAAATTTGGAAAGTGGGTAATTGGGCGCCTTCTCACTGGCGAGAACCTTGGTATAGGCTGTGTCAGCAAAAGTATATGACTCAAAAAGCCGAGCGGCTTCAGCATATTTGAAAAGCACCTCCGGCTGCTCACCCTCAATGAGCATGGCTTCCTGATAATGCTTCATGGCTGCGTAGTAGTTCAAGTTTTTGAACTCCTCATCAGCTGCTTTCAAGTATTGTTTGAAAGTTTGGCCATACGCCAAATTAGCTCCGAATGCAATGAGCAAGAATAAGGGGAAAATCCGCTTCATTTGCCAATTAATTATTTTTGGATAAATGTTCATAGTCTTCTAAAAGTCAAGGGGTTAAAACAAAGGCGTAGGTTTAAATCAATGGACACGCCTTGAACAATTTAATGGGGTAAACCTTATGGAAAATGTACCGGATGGCGATTTCTGGGCCACCGTTGTGCCGAGTAGCCTCAGAAAATTGCGACACGTTCATGTCCCAACTCAAACCCACCATCAAATCTCGGTACTGCACTTCAACGGCTGGCATAAAAGCGTCGCCAATAGCATTGAAGCGATAACCAAAACTAAGCTGGAGGGCAACTTCCTTCGCACGTTGTGTACTGAGGTAATAGCGATAGCCAACATTCGCCAGTGCCTCAAAATACTGCCCTTGGTTCTGGGCAGTAAAAGCGCCGACAACATCGCCTTTCTCGTTCACCTGCACTACCGGGATGGCATAGAAACTGGCTCTCATAAGTAGGCTGCTATTGTCTTTTTTGTAAAAACGCTGGTCTGGCTGGTTTACATGGAAAAGGCCCACACCGAAGTCCACTTTTGTGCGCTTTCTGGCCCATTGCCTTCGCAAGTTGACACCTGCACCAAGGTCAGGGTACCAAATATTCGTGTCGTCAAAACTTTCATTGGGCGAGCGGGTTGGGTCAAACACATCACCGTTCCACATATTGTCGAAAGTGAAATTGCCGAGGTCGAAGCCACGCTGCCCCACCCCAGCGGTCAAGCCAAGTGATAGAAAGCTGTACCTGTCTATCATCCGGGTATAAGAGCCAGTGAGCACCACATGGTTGTTGGAGAGCCTTCCATCGCCAGCTTGGTCAGAAAACAGGTCAATACCACCACTGAACCACCAACGGTCGTGGGTGATATCGTAGAATTTCTTTTCTGCCGAAACATTGAAAGTCTTGTAGGGAGAATTGGCCGTATTCCACTGGCTGCGGTAGAGGCTGGTAAGGCGGATGTCACCTTTGGAAATGCCCGTCAGTGCAGGGTTTAGCGTCAGTGGCGCATTGTAGAATTGGCTGAAGTGGATGTCCTGTGAAAATAGAGACATGCTCCCCAGCACTAGGACGGGAATAAGAAGTAGTAATTTTGTCTTCAAGGCAATGTTCATTTTTACCCGTTGCAGAAAAAACCTGGCTCCAGGTTGTGTTACCAGAAACCCTGCTTCAGGGGGATATTGTTAAAAAATCGGTCTAGGTTCACGTGTTTCTTCGAGTAAATGCTATCCTAAAATCATCTTCTCTTTCAATTGTAGTTTCGGCTATCGCATACAAAGCAAACGACTGGCAAAGATAATATTGCCAAGGAATGCCGTTCAACGACATCTTAAAACTGGTGGATGCAAGGTGGCAGTTGCCCCTTGCAATTATTTCAACTTAAACTTAACAGGCTAGTTTGTATTTGCCGAAGTCAGTGAAGTACCAGTTTTCGCACACTTATTTGTGCGCCGGATATAATTTGTAATAAATAAATCCCCTTTGGATAGCCTAACAAATCCAGCTCTTGCCGGAAAGGGGTGTTGGTATGATTCTCAAGTGATTCTAACGCAAGATGGCCTTGGATGTTCAATACTTTGACAACAAAGTTAGTCGAAGTATTTGAAATTTCAAGTAAAAATTTTCCGTTGCTTGGGTTTGGGAACACTTGTACATACAAGGATTTGTCAAGAATTTTGTCGGTTGCACCCTCACATATCTGAACCGAAACGGTCAACGCATTTGACAAAACAGGATTCTCAGCTACGCAAGTTTCGGAGGAAGTCAGATAGCAAACGATCACATCCTGGTCCTCCAACAAATCGGTCGTAAAAACTGCTGTCCCATTTCCAACAGGTTGCCCATTCAAATTCCACTCGTAAACTGGTGAGCTACCGCCATTGCTGGTAGTTGCCGTGAAATCAACAGTTTGGCCAAGGCAAATCGTCGAGTCAATGGACGGTGAAATGGCCACCGAAGCAATCACGTTCTCCTGTACATTTAGGGTCACCGTGTTGCTATTTACCAGGGATTCCACCACACAAGTTTCCGAAGAAGCCATGGTACACTGGACGGCGCTGCCATCAATGGGGGAATCGACGAGCAGGGTTGGCGCATTTGCACCAACCACTACACCGTTCAGCGTCCATAGATACGAGGGGGAATTGCCGCCGTTGCTGGGGGTAGCAACGAACAAAACTGGTTGGCCTTCGCAAACCGTCATTGCATCAGCGGCGATGGAAAGAGACGCTGTCAGTAGGGTTTCCACATGGATGGTCAAACTATTTGAAACCGCATTTGGGTTTTGCACACAAACCTCAGAGGAATTGACCTCGCAAGTGAAGGTATCTCCATCCTGCAATTGGTTTATGGTGAACGACTCCACACTTCCACCGAAAGCATTGCCGTTCAAAAACCACTGGAACAGTGGGGCGGATCCGCCGTGGGCCGGATTTGCTGTTATCGTAATGGTCTCGCCTTCGCAAATTTCTGTTTGCGAAGCAACAATTTCCAGTTCGACCAAAGCCGGGGCATTTACCGTCAACACAGCCACTTGGCTCGTGGTGCTGCCTGCTCCGTTCGTCACCACACAGGTGTAATTGCCGTCGTCTGACGGCGAAGCTGCTGGAATGACCAGCACATTTTGCGAAGCACCCGAAATGGACATGCCGTTCTTATACCACTGAAAATCAAGGGGTGCCTGGCCGCTGGCGCTCAGGCTGAATGCCACGACCTCGCCCTCGCAGACTGACTGCGACAATGGGTTTTGAATGACAACAGGTGCGTTGCCTGCCATGGAGCCAAACTCGAAAACGCCCATGTCCACGGTCGCGTTGAAAATGCGGGGCAGGCTGTCGAGGTCAATGCCCACGCCAGTTTCAGTGATAGCGGAGTTGTCGCCTTTGTCAACAGCTGGAGAGCCATTCCCCAGGTGGAAGTTGGCACTGGCCGGGCTTTCGAAGAGTGGATACTGGTTGAAAATCATGCCCCCGCCACAGTTTACCATGCCGCCGTTGCCATTGTAGAGGGAAGCACAGTCCGCCACATCGGCCTGTGAATGGCTGATGGTTGGCGTTCCGTTTATTATCCTGAAAACATTGCCCTCATCGGCTGCCGTGTTTGCCCAGAGAATACAATTCCTGACCGTTGGGCTGGCCACGCCCTGGTTCGTTTCGCCAGCATTGCAGTACAGCGCACCGCCGATATTGGCGTGGTTGCCGTAAAACGTGCAGTTGGTAATCATCGCGTTGGCGTTGCCAAGTTCTGCGCCGAGGTTGTAAACCGCCCCGGCAGAGAGTGCCATGTTATTGTAAAAAAGGCAGTTCGTCAGTTCCGGGCTGGAGTTTCCGGGCACTTGCGAAGCGAGGTTTCCTTTCCCAAAATTGTACATCGCTCCGCCGTAGGTATCGGCGTGGTTGCCGAGGAATCGGCAGTTGCGAATGACCGGGCTGCTGACACCCTCGTTGCCGTTGTTGAACATTGCCCCCCCTGCAAATCCTGAGTGGTTATTTTCAAATAAGCAGCTCAAAATCGTGGGGCTGCAAGTGCCTTGGTACCCAGAATTGTAGATGGCCGCCCCGTCGTTGTGGGAATGGTTTTCGGTGAAATGGCAATTGTAAAACGCCGGGGTTGAGTATCCGGCCGTGGTGCCATCACTGAATACAGCTCCGCCGAGTTGCGCTACATTTTTATCAAAAATGCAGTCGGATAAAATGGGGCTGGAGTTTCCGTTTTTGCCAAAATTCACCATCCCACCGCCTTCGTTGAAAGCCGTATCTCGCTGGAAAAGGCAGTTGGTCAAGATTGGGCTACTGGTGCCTAGCTGGCCCATGTTAAACATGCCGCCGCCATCGGACAGCTCCGATTTGTTGGCGATGAACTGGCAGTTTGTCAGGACGGGATTGCTGTTTCCACTGAAACTGCCTGTGTTGTAAAGTCCGCCCCCGCCATCTCGTGCCACGTTGGCAATGAACTGGACATTCGTCAACGAAGGGTTGCAAGCGCCGCTAAAACTTCCGTCGTTGAACATGCCACCGCCGTAGCCCCAGGCATAGTTCCCCGTGAAAATACAATTGCGGACATTGGGATGCGAATTTGCGCCCGGTGTCGAGCCTAGGTTGAACCAACCCGCACCACTGGTTTGCGGTGTACCAAGGCCGGCACCGCCTTGGTCGGCATTGCCTCCCGTGATGGTAAAGCCATCAACGACCGTTAGATTACTGACGTTTTGGGTGAAAACAACCGTGAAAGAATTGTCAGCCAACGTACCATCCTGATTGATGTCGCCGCTGAGGATGGTGGGGTGCGCAGCGATGTTGCGTTGGGCAATACTTGTCTCAGTGCCAGCAAATCCGCCGTAGAGCTTGACGCCATTTTTTATCTGGAAATACTGGTTTCGGTCGTTGAAATTACAGGCGGTGCAGGTGACAGGGCGGTAGATGCCTTCTTTCACCCAGATTTGGGTGCCTGCTGTAGCATTGTCGAGTACGGCTTTGAGATTGCCAGCTGCATCGGCCCAAGAGCTGCCCGAGCCAGTCCCGTTCTGGATGACGAAGACAGTTTGCGCTTGTATTTGCGGAGCAAAAAACAATGCAAAAAGCAGGAAAAAGTTGGGTATGATTTTTTTCATGGGTGTTTTTTGAGACGCTAGATTTTAGACAATAGCCTGAAGGCTCTTAAACTGAAAACCTTGTGGGTTACCAAGCTAAAGTCTATTTGTCTAAAGTCTAAAGTCTATCTTTGCGAGCATTTTTTAGCAAACGAAAACACTGCAAATGTACAAAGGAAAAAAGGTCATCGTGGTGCTGCCAGCTTACAATGCGGCGCTGACGCTCGAAAAAACTTATGCCGAAATCCCCTTCCCGCTCGTTGACGAGGTCATCCTCTGCGACGATGCCAGCCGTGACAACACCGTGGCTTTGGCCAAAAAACTGGGCATCAACCACGTGATTGAACACCAAAAAAACAAGGGCTACGGCGGCAATCAGAAATCGCTTTACCGCAAGGCTTTGTCCCTCGGCGGTGACATCGTCATCATGCTCCACCCCGACTACCAGTACACGCCGCTGCTGATTCCCTCATTCGTGAACATCATCGGCGAGGGGCTTTACCCCGTCGTTTTGGGCAGCCGCATCCTCGGCAAGGGGGCGCTTCGGGGCGGAATGCCGCTGTACAAATACATCTTCAATCGGTTTTTGACGCTTTCGCAAAACCTGCTCATCAGTTACAAGCTATCTGAATACCACACGGGCTATCGGGCTTTCAGTCGGGAGGTGCTGCTCGGCATCAACTTCGAGGCGAATTCAGACGATTTTGTTTTTGACAATGAAATGCTGTCGCAAATCGTCTTCGCTGGTTTCGACATTGCCGAAGTCACTTGCCCCACGAAGTATTTCGAGGAGGCTTCATCCATTAATTTCAAGCGGAGTGCGAAGTACGGGATGGGGGTATTGCGAGTGTCTATCTGCCATTTTTTCCAGCGGCTCGGGCTGGCGAAATTCCAGCTATACCAAAGGCCGGAGGGGGGAATTAGGGAATTAGGGAATTAGGACTCGAAAAATTTCCGTATTCAATGGTCTCTATGCTCTACGTATTCAATGGCTTTGATGCCGAAATAAATGGCGGCCAAGACGAGGGTGTATGTGAGTGTTGCGGTCATTCTTGTGCTGGTAGGTAATGGCAGTTTTGTTTTAGATGCCTTTCTTGCTTCGCAAAGGTCAGTATTTTTTTTAAAAAACCAGCTTGAAACTTCTACGTGGGACGCTTGCCGACGATTGAAATGAAAAAAATGACAAAATCCGACCTGAAAATCTTTCTTGACGACTGCGTCGAAAAGTACAACCGACCCAATTTTGTGGAAAATGACCCCATCTGCATTCCGCACCGTTTTTCAAAAAAAGAGGACATTGAAATCAGCGCCTTCTGGACTGCCATGCTTGCCTGGGGCCAGCGCAAAACCATCATCAACAAGGCCAGCGAACTCTTCGGCCTCATGGATGGAGCGCCGCATGACTTCATTCTAAACCACCACGAAACCGACCGAAAACCTTTCTTAAAGTTCGTTCACCGCACTTTCCAAGCAACGGACACGCTGTATTTTTTGGAGTTTTTTCAATGGTTTTACCAAAACCACGAATCATTAGAAGAGGCGTTTTTGAGAGGCATGAAACCTGACGACCTGCATGTTGGCGATGGATTGATTGAATTCCGAGCACTGTTTTTTTCCTTGCCCGACTCGCCGCAACGTACCAGAAAGCACGTCTCCTCCCCTGCCACAAAGTCCAGTTGCAAGCGCCTAAACATGTTCCTCCGCTGGATGGTCAGGAGCGACGGCAGAGGCGTGGATTTTGGCATTTGGAAAAACATCAAGCCCTCCCAACTGCTTGTCCCCCTCGATGTGCATGTGGAGCGTCACGCCCGCCGTTTCGGCCTAATGGAACGCCCTCAAACAGATTGGTTGGCTGTACTGGAACTGACGGGACGGCTGCGTGAATTCGACCCGGAAGACCCGGTGAAGTATGATTTTGCGCTATTTGGGCTGGGAGCCTTGGTAGGGATGAGGGATGAGGGATCTTGCGACTGGTATCATTCCTAATCCCTCGCTCCTTATTCCTTAGATATTAATCCAACACCTCCAACACAAACCGCTTGTAGTTCCCGTTCCCCTGCTGGTCGTTTTGGCAGCGCATGTTGGCCATATCCGGTAGCAGCTTGTCCCTATCCTCGTAGGAGGGTCGAGTTTGCAGCCATCTTGCGCTGATAAAATCTGAGTTGGAAATAAATGGAAGAAGACCCACAGGGTCGAGAATGGAAGTAGCGCAGGTATTGTCAATAGCGGCCTTATCCACGGCCTCGATGGTTTCTGGGGCAAAAACAAAGGAAGTCATTTCTTGTGCAAGTACCTCGGCAGTGAGTGGGTTTGGCTGGTCATTCCCTTCAATCAAATTATTGATTGTCAGCGAATTGTACTCCTTCACCCATTGCGCAAGCAAATAGCCATCATCCATCAGCGTTGCTTCGAAAGAAAGCAGGGCGTACAACTCGAAGTCCTTTTGGAAGCTTTTCAACATGCCCGTGGAGATGAAAAAGTCGCCGCCCGGCAAGGTGAAGGCAAGTCGCTCGGTGTCGTTTTTTAGAATGAAAACTTCCCATTGGCGGTCTTGGTCCCATTTGTTGTAAACAGGTGATTGTCGGTCGAGATGCATGGTGCTGGTAGCCTGCCCGTAGAGGGTTTGGACGTACCAATAAACCGAAGTGTCATAAGGCGGAAGTTCCGGCAGGAATTCATGCTGGTCGAGCAGCTCATTGCGGAGCATGGTGCCAATTTTTTCCAATTTTTCTTTTGTAAAAGTTTGTTCGGTGGGCACGTTGGGCAGGTCGCCCTGACAGGCGCCGAAAATAAAAGCGGCAAAAGCAAGCAGTGTAAACGCCCTCACCGGGCGGTGAAGCCGAGGTTCGTCATAGTTCATAGTCGTTTGTTTTCTGTAGTTCGTTGAAATTGCAGGGAGGATAAAGCTGGAATTTTTGCAAAAACCAAGCCGTACTTACTTCAACAACCGCAACAAATACTCGCCATACCCGCTTTTGATAAACTTGTGGCCAAGCTTTTCGAGCTTTGCATCGTCTATAAAACCCATCTCCCAAGCTATTTCTTCAATGCAGCCAATTTTCAAACCTTGCCGCTCTTCGATGACCTGAATGAACTGTCCCGCTTGTAGCAGCGAGTCGTGTGTACCGGTGTCCAGCCAGGCCACGCCACGTCCCAAAACTCCCACTTTCAGCTTGCCCATTTCGAGGTAAATACGGTTCACGTCGGTGATTTCGTACTCCCCCCTTGGGCTGGGTTTCAGGTTTTTGCAAATGTCAACTATCTGATTATCATAGAAATACAATCCGGGCACGGCATAATTTGACTTTGGCTTCGCAGGTTTTTCTTCGATGGAAATGGCCTTGCGGTTTTCATCAAACTCCACGACGCCGTAGCGTTCAGGGTCTGCCACTTGATAAGCGAAAATAACACCGCCATCGGGATTGGCACTGGCATGCATCAGTTCGGCCATGCCTGCGCCGTAGAAGATGTTGTCGCCCAAAATCAGGGCGGCTGGCTCGCCGTTGATGAACTTTTCGCCCAAAACGAAGGCCTGCGCCAAGCCATTTGGTTCATGCTGCACCACATATTCGAAATTGCAGCCGATTTCGCTGCCGTCGCCGAGCAGTTTCTCGAAATTGGGAAGGTCGTTGGGCGTGGAAATGATGAGTACGTCCTTGATTCCCGCTTGCAACAAGGTGCTCAAGGGGTAATAAATCATCGGTTTGTCATAAACCGGCATCATTTGCTTGCTCACGACGAGCGTGAGTGGGTAAAGACGGGTGCCGAGACCTCCGGCGAGTATGATTCCTTTCATGAAAAATTTGCTTTTGACATTTTTGTTGATAAACCACTTACTGCAAACTGCCCGCCAGATTCTTGTTGAGCAGTTGGCGGCGAATTCGAATTGTCAATTCGTCTGGTTTTATGGGCGTCAAAATGAAGTCATTGGCACCCAACCGAAGGGACTCCATCAAAAGTTGTTCGTTCTCCACCGTACCGTAAGTCATAATCGGCATTTCGCTCGTGCTTGCCTCTTTTCGAATGAACTGCACGATGTCCAAAGCTTCAAAATCAGGCAGGTCAAGGTCAACTACCACCATATCCGGGTGCATAGTTCGGGTTTTTTCGAGGGCTATTTTTGCGTTTTCGGCCACTATCAGTTTCCAGCCATTTTTTCGGAAACGAAATTCAAACGTGGTGAGCATGAGTTCTTCGGCGGTACAGAGCAGGATGTTCATATTCTAGTGTTTGAGTAAGTGAGTGTTTCAATATTAGTGACAAAATCAATAGTTCAACAATTTCTTTAGCTGGCTCCTAAACCTTTCCACAGGCATGAAATTCTGCTCCAGCGGCACAGCAAATGGAATCGGCGTGTCCAGTCCGGCAGCCCGTAAGACTGGGCCATCAAGTTGGTCAAACAAATGCTCCGAAATCCAAGCCGCCAACTCACCACCTACCCCACCCTTGAGCGTATCTTCGTGGAGGATGATGACCCGGTTCGTTTTTTCGACTGTATCAACAATTGCCTGATAATCAACGGGTAAAAGCGAACGCAAGTCAATGATGTCGGCGTCAATGCCTTCTTCTTCGCAAACTTTCAGCGCCCAGTAAACACCCATGCCGTAGGTAATGACGCTCACCGCCGAGCCTTCCCGTGCCACCCTCGCCTTGCCGATTTCGACGGTATAATACCCATCGGGAATCTCCTCCGAAATGCTGCGGTAAAGCGCTTTATGCTCGAAAAACATCACCGGGTTCGGGTCTTCAAAAGCCGCCAAAAGCAGTCCTTTGGCGTCATAAGGTGTACTTGGCACCACCACTTTCAGGCCGGGCGTGTGCACGAACCACGCCTCGTTGCTTTGGGAATGAAATGGCCCTGCACCTACCCCGCCGCCGCTCGGCATCCTGACCACCACATCGGCGGGTACGCCCCAGCGGTAGTGGATTTTAGCGAGGTTATTGATGATTTGGTTGAAGGCACAGGTCACAAAATCGGCGAACTGCATCTCCACCATGCTCTTGAATCCTTTCAAACTCAAACCCAGTGCTGCACCCACGATGGCGCTCTCGCAAATGGGCGTATTGCGCACCCGCTCCTTCCCGAACTCCTCCATGAAACCCTGGGTGATTTTGAAAACCCCACCGTAGTCTGCAATGTCCTGCCCCATCAGTACCAGGTTTTCGTGCTTTTGCATCGCAAGTCGCAACCCATCCGATATTGCATCAATATACCGCTTTTCGGTTTTAGCCCCCGTATCTGACTGCCAACTGCCAACTGCCGAACTGCCAACTGGAATGGGAGCGTAAACATCTCCCAATTCCTCTGCTAAATCCGGCACAATCTCCGGCTCACTGACGGTCTTTTTCCAAGCTGAATCTATTTCGTCCTTGATTTCCTTGCGGAAAACAGCAATGGCTTCCTCATCCAAAATACCCTCTTCCATCAGAAAATGCTCGTAGTTTTTGAGGGGGTCTTTCAGCGCCCATTCCTCTAAAAGTTCCTTCGGAACGTACTTCACGCCGCTCGCCTCCTCGTGGCCCCGCATCCGGAAGGTCTTGCACTCCACCAGCACAGGGTGCGGGTTCTTGCGAATTTCGACAGCCAGTTTGTCAAGGGTATTGTAAACTTCGAGGATGTTGTTGCCATCAATGATGACGGACTTCATGCCGTAGCCCACGCCCTTGTCGGCAATATTTGCGCAGCGAAACTGCTCTTTTGTCGTTGTCGATAGTCCGTAGCCGTTGTTTTCCACGACAAAAATTACGGGTAAATCCCACACGGCAGCCACGTTCAGCGCCTCGTGGAAGTCGCCTTCGCTCGTGCCGCCCTCGCCGCTGAAAGCCACGGCCACCCGTTTTTCGCCTTTGAGTTTGTGCGCCAAGGCAGTGCCGTCCGCCAGTGCCAGTTGAGGCCCGAGGTGGCTTATCATTCCCACGATGCCGTAGTCTAAAGTCCCAAAGTGAAAGCTGCGCTCCCGACCTTTCGAGAAGCCGCTTTTTTTGCCCTGCAACTGGGAAAACAGCGTCGTCAACGGCACGTCACGCACGGTGAAAACGCCGAGGTTGCGGTGCAGCGTGAACACCAACTCATCCGGCAACAGGGCGCTAGTGATACCCACGGCGATGGCCTCCTGCCCGATGCCGCTGAACCATTTGGACACCTGCCCCTGCCGCAGCAGGATGAGCATTTTTTCCTCAACCATGCGGGGCTTAAGCAGTCGGCGGTAGAGTTTGAGCAGGGTTTCTTTGCTCAGTTTTCCTTTTTTGAACTGGATGGGTTGGGTGGTTGCGGTTGGCATTTCGATAGACATATTTTAAAAAAAGTAGGGCAAAGATAGCGGAAAGTTGGGTAGAGCTTCCCGGCTTTTGAAATCATTTTCAAGTAAAAACACATTCTTTGGTTGCATCAATAATTACATCAAAAAAAGCTTTTCCAATATGGAAAAACAAATCACTTTCCTTTTCATCTACTTCGCAATTTTCGCTTTTATTCAAGCTACCACCACCCTCAACGTTTACATCGGCACCACGACCATCAGCCGCCAAACTGCACAGCATTGCCATTCTCATTTTTCACACCCCAAAACTCACGCTAAAAATACCTCGGCCTCAGCACCTGCGCTGGCACCGCCGCTTTAATGAAACAATATTCCAACATCAGTTCAAAGCCGCCCGCATTGCCGCTGCGCACTGGGCCAAGTCCCATATCATAAGCCAGCCCGGCCCTCAGCCGTTCTGCAATTTGGTACTGCCCAAGTGCCACCAAAGCATCCCCGCCAAGGCCAGTAGTCGTATGGCTCATCCTCAAGGTACTGCCCAACCACAACCGGGCCTCTTTCGTGAACCCAAATCCAAGGTAAAAATCCATGCTAGGTGGTGCATTCTTCACCAATCGAACCGCCCCAGCCGAACGCATCCGCAGTTTTGGAGACAGTTCCAGTACCGCCCCGGCATTGGCGAAAATATGCCGAACCTGCCCATTGGCCTGCCCCCGGTCGAGCACCTGCGGCACCGCCACACCTACGAAAAAACGCTCGTTTTCAAAATGGGCGCCCATGCCCAAATTGTAGGCATAATTCAAGTCCATCATTCCCTCGGTGCTGCCCAACGAGCCAGAAATCGTTCGCACTTCCGACAAATCCGCCTCGTAACGGTTCATGCTGCCGTGCAGCCCGATGCCCAAACTTCCACCCGCCATCGGCACCCGGTAGGCATAAGCCAACTGGGCGCTGGTCGAGTTGAAAAACCCGATTTGTTCGTTGGCAATCGTCAGTCCGATGCCCACCCGACCTGCCAACAACGGCGAATTGAAACTCAGCGCATCCGTTACCGGAGCACCTTCCAGTCCCACCCATTGCTGGCGGTGAAAAGCGGTAAAACTGGGAAGCCCCGTGCTCCCGGCTGCACCGGGGTTCGATATGATTTTGTTGTAAAAAAGCTGTGAAAAAATAGGCACTTGCTGTGCCGACAGCGAAGTTCCAAAAAATAGGAAAAGTAGGTATAGGTATCTCATTTTTTTGTAACACGGACTGCCAGTCCGTGCTTTCTTGTTTTATTTAAACGACAGGTTTTTAGTACATGGAAAAGCACGGACTGGCAGTCCGTGTTACTGCACCACCACAAACCCCTGCAACAATGTCCCCCTCCCATCATTCAACCGAAGCTGATAGAAGTACGTGCCCTGCGGCAACGGTTGCCCATCGTAAGTTCCGCCCCAGTCATTTTGATAGTCAATGGATTCAAAAACCGTTGAGCCCCAGCGGTTGAAAATCAGGATGGAACTGCCCGGCCAACCAGCGGCGCATGGAATCACAAACACGTCGTCCAACCCATCGCCGTCAGGGGTGATGAGGTTCGGGCGGAAGCAATCCTCGGCAGCCACGGAGCCATCGAGCAAGATGCGCACGTTGGCCTCGTCGCAGACATCGGCACAGGCCATCGAGCAGATGCGGTAGCGGAACCCATCCTCCCCGAAAGCGTTCGGATAAGGGACGTAGGTCACATGGCCAGTGCCGTTTTCAATCAGCTGCCCCTTCGTCGGTTTGTTCAAAATGGTGAAAACAAAATCAGGCACGTTCTGAGTGAAATCATTTTCCAATAAGTTGATATTCAACAAACTATCGTTCAGCGGGAGCGAGTAGAAATCCTCCACCGCCTTGATGTTTTCCATAAAAACCACTGCCGTGTCACTGCCCACTCCGGGGCAAAGGCCGTTGGTCAAAGTCCAAACGAAGCGGTTCTCACCGGGCAGCAGGCCAATCACCGTCGAGTGAGCGGAGGCGGGCTGCACCACTGTCGCCCCGTCGAGCGGCGTCCATTGGCCGTCGCCGACTGTGGGTGGCGTGGCGTGGAGCGTTGCGATTTCGTTCGCTTCGCAAACGGTCTGGTCGTCGCCAGCGAAGGCAATGCCCGTTTGGGCAGGCACGACTTGCAAACTGAACGGTATGGAAAGCACTGATTCACAGCCATTTAGCGAAGCGGAAGAAAAATAAACACCGGATTGCGAAGCAGCCAAATCTTCCAAAAGCACAGTGCCACCGCCCGAAGCAAACGGCTGCCCGTTTTGCCCAAAATAAAAATCGTATGCCGCCCCAGCCTCCGTGTTGGACACCAAAAGTTGTGTGTTCGTGCCCTCGCAGGCGGTGGCGTCACCCGTCAGCAGGGGCACGGCGGGCGTCTCCTGCACGAAAACCGAGGTCTCGGCGGCCAAAGTTGTCGAGCATTCCGGGTAGCCGATGACCACTAGAAAATCACCCGACTGCGCAGTTCCCACCGATACAAGCACGGGATTTGGCACACCAGCGTAAAAACCCGCCGGGCCGTACCAATGGTAGTTCGCACCGGGCAAGAGGGTGGCCGAAAGCTGCACGTCCGTACCCTCGCAAGCAGGGGTGAGCGATGTGGTCGGATTCGTGGCCGAGATGTTTGATGGGAGGCTCACGACCATCAGCGGAGCGAGGTTAGACGCTTGTGTTTGGCAGCCATCCGCCGTGGTTTTTACGAAGTAACTGCCTGAATTTGAGGACATTACCGAAGATAAAAAATAGGTGGGGAAGCTGGTGGTTCCCAGCAAGTTATTCGTTGTTCCATCGTTGAAAAACCAGTCGTAGCTCACCGTGCTGCCGTTGGCTGGCGTGGCATCCAGTTGGAGCGTTTCACCTTCGCAAAGTGCGGCATCGGCCACGGTAATCGTGGGCGTTGACGGCATGGAACCCACCTCCAATGCCACGCTTTGCGGAGCAGAAACACAGCCCTCGGCGCTCGTGAGTTGGAGCGTGTAGCTGCCCTCGTTTTGCTGCGCAACGGACGTGAAGCTCAACGGAAACGGCCCAGCCACTGCCGCTGACCCCGTGAACGAAAAGCCGTTTGGCCCCGCCCAATTGAACTGAACGGGAGCTGGCATCGGCACCGAATTGGAGGCGCTGAGACTGACTGGACTGCCCTCGCAAACTGTCAAATTTGCCGATAAATTGCTGATGACCGGGGCGGGATTCACTGGAACGGAAGTGGTTGTCATCGCCTCAGCAGCACAGCCATTCGTTTTCACAACCAGTTGAAAATCAGTGGAATCTGTGAGGGAAAGCACCGGATTTTGCTCCACAGAAACGACCTGTCCGGCCACCTGCCACGCATAACTCACGTTGGGCTGAGTGGCAGCGAAAAGTTGGGCGTTTGCGCCAGCACAAACCGCACCGCCGTTCCACGCAATGGCCACGGGGGCGGGCAGCACCTGCACCGATACGGGATTGGAGAGTGGGCTTGGGCAAGTGTTCACGATGGTTTTTACCAAAAAAGGCGGCAGGGACTGTGGGTCGGTGACGGGCAGCGTCAGGGTCGAGCCACTGGTGCCGACAGGGTCGCCATTGGCGTTTTGCCACTCGTAGCTCACCGTGCCGATGGTCGTCGGGTTCTGCACCGTGAGTTGGATTTCGGCGCCGGGGCAAACCGGGCTGTTCGAGGCCACGAGCGGGGCGGCTGGCACTGGCAAAATGCCGTCAATCAGGAGGCCAGCATTGGCGGTGCAGCCGTTCGTGCCGGTGACCGTGAGCTGGTACGCCCCGATGGTACTGAAATCTGTTTGGTAAATGACGGGGTTCGGGGAGTCGGAGGCAAAGCCACCGGGGCCGGTCCAGTGCCAATTGGCGATGTTACTTTGGTTGGAATAAAATTGCAACGAGCCACCCTCGCAGGGCTGGCTCAAGAAAAAATCGGGGTTAGGCTGTGGTGGATCGAGCACATCCAGGAACTGACTGACCGACTCCACCACGCAGCCGTTCACCGTCGCCCGGAGTTTGTAGCTTCCTTCAGCACCCGGTTGTACTGCGTTGAAAATCAAGGTGTTGGAGGTTTGCCCAAACAGCGGCGACGTTCCTTTGAACCATTGGTAACTGACCTGGGCGCCCGAATAAGGTTGTACCGAAAGCTGTACATCTTCGCCGGGACAGGCAGGGGCAGTGCCTTGCACGAGGGGCATGGCCACCGGGTCGGGTATGCCCGACACGAGCAGCCCCAGTGTTGCGGAGCAGCCAAAAACATTGGTCACCTGTACCGTGTAGCTGCCATTGGCGGCAGCATTGGCGGCGGTGATGACCGGGCTGGCAGCCTGCGAACTGAACCCGTTCGGGCCGCTCCAGTTGTAGCTCAAACCAGCACCACTCGCATTAGCGGAGAGGCTGAGCGGCTTCGGCGAGCAATCGGCGGCAGGCGCATACTGCTGCTGCGGGCTGAGGCTCGGCGGCTGGCTCAACGACACGGTGGTGACGGCGGGCACGACAGAAACACAGCCATTTTGCCAGACGACCAACTGAAAGGTTTGTTGAGTTAAAACATTCGTTATCAGCGGATTGGGCTGCATCGAAAAGACAGTGCTTTCACCCTGCTTCCTCCACTCGTAGGTAGCACCGGGCAATGGATTCGAGAGCAGTTGTGCCTGCCCGCCGAGGCAGGTGTTACCGCTCGTTTCCGCAAACGCCTGTGGCCGGGGCTTGATGTTGATGGCAAGGGGCAGGCTCATGGCGGTACAACCGTCCGAGTCGGTGACTTTCACTTGCCAATTGCCGGAAAGATAGGCTGGACTGGACGGTTCGATATAGGTTTCGTTGGCGCCGGTGGTCAAATCGGGCAGCGAAAGGGCATTGGCACCGAGCGGGCTGTACCACTCAAATTTGGCGGCGGCGGCGTTGCTGAAAACCTGCAATTTTTCTCCGATGCAAATCGGGCTGTTGCTCAAAATATCCGGCACAGTAGGCAGTGAATTTACTTGCAAACTGGCGGATGCCGTGGCGGGGTCGCATCCGGGGGCAGTTAGGAGCAGCGTATAATTGCCTGACTGATAATCGTTTGCACCAAAAATAACCGGGTCGGCAAAAGCTGCACTGAACCCCTGCGGTCCCGACCAAGCAAAGCTGGCGTTGGCGGGCAGCGGGCTGGGTGACATGATTTTGAAAGGCACATCGACACCTTCGCAGACCGAACTTGGCAGTTCCAGTTTCAGGTCAATGCTCGTCCCCGCTTGCAGTTCAACGGGCTGACCGATGGCACTGACAAGGCAGCCGAACTTCGTGCCTCGCACCTGCGGCTGATAGTTCCCGACCGTCAGGCTGCCAAAATAGCTGTTGGCTGACCAACTTTGGCCGCCATCTATGCTGAATTCGAGGTTGGATGCTCCGAGGGCAAAAAGCCGCAACATCCCGTTCGAGCCACCGAGGCAAACGACTGGGTTGGCGGATTGCACACTGTCCAATTTTACCAAACCACTCGTAAAAAGGCAGCCCGCACAGGGGGCGGCGGCCTTTTGGATGCTGGCGCAAAGCGGCATTCGAGCGTCGTTCCCGAAAAATTTGACGGTGGAGCCGAGGCTGGCCACTTGTGAGTTGGGGGGCAAAAACGGGTCGTCGTTTTTTACCAAAAAAATAGAATCACCCTGACAGCTGCCGCCGTTTGCAAATTTGAACAGCGGCTTTTTGATGCCGGGCTGGAGGCCGAGGCCGAGGCCCGTGGCGCTCAGTCGAAACTGGATATAGTCGAAGTTTTCATCCTCGGTCGGACCGTCGAAACGGGTAATGCTCCCAAAAGAATATTGGCCTGGCAGGAGGTTCGTGAGGTTGTGAATTTGAAAAAAATTGGTCGGCACTTTGACGGCCACCTGAACCATTTGGAGGTTAGCTGGGGCAAAAAAGGCGGAATCAGGGGTGATGGAAATTTGGTAAAAATTATCAGGCAGCAGTTCCAATTCACTGACCACCAGGCAGTTGGCAAGACGGAAACAGTCTGCGCCACCAACGCCGTAGCTGCCACTGACCGCATTGCTGTCCCCTACCCCTTCGATGATGAACTCACTGCGGATGGGCAGGTTGAGGGAGTTGGGTGGCAAAAATGGGTCGGCGGTGGGGTGCATTATTTCGAGTGCGCCCGTGCAGCCGTTTTTGTTTTTGAAAGAAAAAAGCGGCACGTCCTGCCCTGCTTCGAAGATGAGGTCAGTGGTGGCGGCAGCAAGAGTGAAAAGGGCGTAGTCCACGCTGGGGTTTTCTACTGGGTGCTGGATGAGGCTGGTGAACTGCCATTGCCCGTTCAGGCTGTTCAAACCCGCTACCTCGAAGCTGCCCGTTGGTACGACGATAGCGACTTGGGCGCTGTGGGTGATGTTGGCGAGGGGCGCCGGCAGGTCGGTCGGTGAGCGGGCAAAGGCGGTGTAGGTGACGCCGTCGGGTTGGAGTTGGAGTTTCAGCTCGACTTGAGCGGACATGGAAGTGCTCGTTGCGCAAGCGCAAAATAGTGTCAGTAAGTGAAGGAGGTTTTTCATCAAACTATTGCGTTACCCCTGACCCCTAAAGGGGGACCTAAGTCAATCAGGCCGGGAGAATTCTAACTAACTTTAAGGCAAAATAAGCCTTGAAAATGGGCGTCCTTGCCGAGTTTTGTTTGTGAAAGCCTTTATTTTTTTGATGCCAAAACAAGTTTGTTTTAGCTTTTTCTCAATTTTTAAGAAGTTGATTTGCTGTAAATTGGTAGGATTTGGGGCTGAAAGCCCATGGGGTAATTAAGTGTCTGAGAAATAGCAATTAATGTGCCGGAGGGGGTTGAATTGGATTTTATTTTAATTTGAAAATTTGGCAGCCTCATCCCTCATAACTCATCAACTCCCCCAGCGTCCCGTTCCCCCTTTTTTGCACCCTCGCCAGCAGTTTGAGGAACAAAATGGCCGTGATGTAAACGTCGCCAGCCGCCGTGTGGCACTCCTCGTCGGGGATGTTGAAGCACTTGCTGAGGGCATCGAGGCCGAACTGCCCGGGCTGGTGCACGAGGTCGTAGTGTTGTAACGGGTGCTCTGCCCGAACGGTGAGTTGGGCGGTGTCGTTGACTTTATCTTTCAATTTGCCCAATCCAGCTTTCTTGAGGGCTTGGTTGAGCATGGCGGAGGTATTGCCTCCAAAAATCTGATTTTTTTTTGCGCCGAAAAAGGAAATCGAGCATAGCGTTGACTAACTGCGGGAGGCTGGGACATGAGACTGGATGCTGGAATCAGGTTCCAGCATCCAGTCTCAATCATCAGGAGAACACCAATTTTTTCATGTAGGCAGCATCCGCTTCGGCGGATTTCAGCGGCGTTGAATTGTCCCATCGCTCCTGCTCGACGATGTAGTATTTCATGCCGTACTCATTTGCCATATTCAGGATGCTAGGATAATCTATTCCGCCAGTGCCAAGGTCACATGAGGCGTTTTCCTCGGTGGTCGGCACTCCCTTGATTCTGTCCTTTACGTGGCAAAGCCGGAAGCGGTTCGGGTAATTCCGAAGGTACTCGACGGGGTCTTTGCCTCCAGTGACTACCCAGTAAATGTCCATTTCGAAATCCACAATGTCGGCATCGGTATTCGCCAGCATGTAGTCTTGTGGCAGTTGGCCATCCACGGGCTGGAAGGAATAAGCGTGGTTGTGGTAGGCATAACGGATGCCTGCTCGTTTGCAAATTTCGCCGTTGATGTTAAAGCTTTCCACAATCGGCTTCCACGCTTCAATCGATTTCTGTGCGCCGATGTGGGGCGTTATCAGGTAGTTCACGCCGATGGCAGCAGCTTCGGCAGCCTTCTTTTCAAAATCTTTTTTGGTGTCACAATGGCTGGAAACGAGCGTCATGCCCAGTTCATCCATGTACGATTTGAACGCAGTGTTTGTCATGCCCCAGTAAATGCCCATGTCGCCCTCAAAGCTTTCGATATGCTTGTAACCAGCAGCGGCCAGCTGCTTCAGCACGCCCTTGGGGTCTTTGTACATGTCGTCCCTGACACTCCAAAGCTGGATGCCATATTGTGGAATACTGCCTGCGCTGGGTGTGCCAGTGGTGTCCGAGGTTTCCATGTTGTTAGCCTCGCCGGTTTTCGAGGCATCGGATGTGCAGGCCCAGTTGGGCAGGATAAGCGCCCCGGCTGCGGCGGCTCCTGCGTATTGGAAAAATTTACGACGTGAATGATTCATTGTTGATGTTTTATGATGAACTAAAAATTGAAGCCACGAATTACACCATTTTTTTTCATAAAAAGCGTCTCGAAACAAATCTTCCCGTTGATGCCACACTATCCTGCCTGTCCGCTCACGAAAAGTCCAAAAAAAATAGAAGCCCTGCCAACACAATGATTGTTGGCAGGGCTTCTATTTTTATGAAAAAAGTCAGTCCTTGATTTACGGGATTTGTTCCACCAAAATGCAGTTTACAAAATTGCAGCTCATGCCTGCTTGAATAAAGGTTAGTGCCCTATCGTTGTTGGGGCCATTAAAAATGGCATAGCCATCAAGGTTGTAATCCGCCACAAAATATCCCTCCAGCATATAATTCACATTGTGGTTTGCATTTGCAGGGGTGCCTACCACCAAGGAAAACAGGGAATAAGTATCGTTGAAGGGGCCCATGTGAATCACTCTCTTATCCCGGTTCGCATCGCCCAACCAAAGCTCCCGATGGTCACCATTCACAGCACACGCATTGCTGCCGTAAAGGGGCATGGCCGGGTTTGAAAAATCTACCACAGTCGTGATATTGGTCAAATTGAACGCCTGCTCAGTCATCACCCCAAGGTGGCTGCGGTGGCGCACTGAGACGTGGTACTGCCCGGGCGCTACACTCAGGAAACGCACCGGAGAAATGCCGTCCACAGCCACCACATCGCCGTCACGTTGAAGGAGGGCAGCTCTTGTCGCCACTGGCGTGGCAAGCGAGTTGTCGCTGCGCAATTCCACCACCACCCAATCCACGATGGCATTGCTGCCCGTGACCTGAAAAACGGCCGGACTGCTGATGGTCTCACCGCCGCCTCCACCGTAATGTTGGAAATTTGGGAGTGCCGAATATGGCTCTGTGCTGGGCAGCAGCCCCTTTGCCCGAAGGGCATCACGCATGAGGCCATTGGGTTGCATGGCTCCTTTTAGGTATAGTTTCGGGGAAACCATGACGCCGTTGTGGGCATTCAGGTTGAAAGCCGTAGCTACCAAAAAGGTGATGAGCAGCGTTGTTTTAAGGAAGTCTATTTTTTTCATGATTTAGAAAATGCGGGGAGTGGGTAACGTTTTTGATTTTTGAACTCATTTGGGGTTTGAGTAAATGTGCCGCCAATCCCGATAATCATCGGTAGATGTCGTCAACTTAAAGATTTCCAGCTTAGAGGATAGAACGCAGATTGAACTGATTGAACAGATTCACACAGATAAAATCAGCGCCAATCAGCTCAATCAGTTCAATCTGCGTACTATCAATTCCGCTAAGTTGACGACATTTTCCGATAGCTATCGGTATTGAGTCACGCCGACACTTGCCTGGTACAATCCAAGTGAAAACTTGCACAGCACTAGGGCATCTGCTCCACCAAGCGGCAATCCTTGTCCACCTGCGGGCAGTTGTAGCGCCAGAAAAAAACAATGTCGAAAGCGATGTACGCACCATCGGAGGTAGGGCCTTGGTATTTTACCATCCCATCGAGGTTGATGTCGCAATCGTCATATCCATTGAGGATGAAATTATAGTTTGCATCCACGTTTTCCGGGGAGAGGAGCACATGAAAATAGATGCGGTCTTTGTCATTTTCCGGGCCTTCGATGCGCACATTGCCATCATGGTTGGCATCGCCAGCAAAGAGGGCCATCTTGTCCATGATTTGAATCATTGGGTTTTTGCCGTAAATCTTAGTTTCTGGGCTGGTGAAATCAACCAGAATGGGAGTTTCCGAAAGGGGGAACACTTGGGTGGACATCACGCCGAGGTGGTTGCGGTGCCGCACGGCTACGAGGTAGTCGCCAGCCTCGATTCCGTCAAAATGCAGTGGCGAAACTCCGTCCAGGTCCACCACATCGCCGTCCCGTTGGAGTAGCGCCGAACGGGTGGACATCACAATTTTCTGAAATTCGGGATGCCGCAGTTCCACGAACACCCAGTCCACGATGGCATCTTGGCCCGTCACTTTTAGGATTTCAGGGTTTTCAATCACCTCCGTGCCCCCTAATTCACCATAGTGGCTGTAATTGCTGCGGCCATTATATGGCTCCTGTAGTGGTATCAGGCCGTTGGACCGAAGGTCGTCACGCATTAATTTTGAGGGTTGCTTGACGCCCAGTATGGCACCTTGGAGGTACATCCTGATTTTCAAGCTTACACCTGATTGGGAAGGAAGAGTGGCGGCATTGCCGCTAGGCACTAAACTAATTAGCGCCAGTAAAACTGTGAGCAGGGTTCGCATCTTAATGGGAAATTTTTTATGTACAACCAGAAATCATCTCACCAGCAACGCTGGAAAATCAAACTTAAAACTTACGTAAAACACTGATAATTAGCGTACTACCGCTTCAAGCTGCAAGGGGGGAGTTGCTTTGACAGATGATAGAGATTCAAGTGCGCATTTGCCCTGCGAATGTTTTTTGTTAGATATACAAGGGAAAAGATAGACTATCTGGATTTGCAAAGACCGTACCCAAATGATTGTGGCAATTTTGCCTAGCTGTTCGGCACCCATTCCGCCGCTCAACAATGAGCGGCTGCTAATTGCTTCAAGCCAATTGCGCCAGCAACCAATCCTTCTCCGTCAGGGTCTGCGCTGCCTCCACGGCCGCCTGCAATGCCGCCCGCTGCTCCTCGTCGAAGGGGTTCAGTTCCATCAGTTTTTGCGTGAATTGGACGATGTTCAGCCAGTTCTGGTGGTGGTAGCCCATGCGCTTGTTGCGCCGGATGAACATTCGAAGTGTCTTCAAATGAGCTTCCAGCAATTCGAGTTCTTGTTTTTCAAAATAGATTTTCAATTGCAAAATCCGTGCGGCCATGCCGTTGATGAAATCCTTGTAATCAGCATATTGTAGGTGCAGCAAAGCCTCGTCGTAATGCCGTTTTGCGAAGGCGAGTGGGGCCATGTTTAGGCTAAAAGCGGCCTGTTGCGCAGTGGGTTCAAGATAGCCATGGTAGCTGGAAACGAACTCCTCCGGACGACTTGACGGGGCGCCATTTGCGGAGCAAAAAAATCAACAATGGGATGGGCAAACTCAAGAGGAACGGGCTGGCTGCTGGGCTTTATTTTTATGAAATATGGGCCGATGGCGTGGCGGTAGGGCAGGGAAAAGTGGTTGTGCAGTAACTCGGACTTGCAGTCGGGGTTACGACGGGTTTCCGGGGATTGGGCTTCGGAAACCCGTTTCAATTTTAACATTTTTTTAGTTGTTCCCTCCCAAAAAGAAACCAGAACTTTGCCGCCCGAAACCTATTCGACCCAACCCGCCAAGCAACCTTATTTTTAATGAAAAAAATACTTTACCTACTTCCCGCAACTGTTGCCACCGCACTGCTGCTGGCCTTCTCGGGCGCAGGGCCGAAGGACGCCACCCAACTCGGCGAGCGGCTTTTCTCCGACCCCATCCTCTCGCTCGACAGCACGGTGAGCTGCCGCTCCTGCCATATCCCAGAATTTGCTTTTGCCGATACTGCCCGATTCAGCCGAGGCGTAGGTGGCAGGTTGGGCAGGCGCAATGCGCCAAGCATCACCAACATGTCGGCACGCTCGCATTTTTTCTTCGACGGGCGGGTGGTGGCGCTGGAAGACCAAGTGCTCATGCCCATCCAGGACACCGTCGAGATGCGCTTGACGCTCGCCCAAGTTGAGCAGCGGCTGCGCAGCCACCCCGTTTACGGCCCTGCCTTTGAGCAGATTTTTGGCCGGAAGGCCAACGCTGAAGACCTCGCAAAGGCGCTGGCCACTTTCGTTTTTACCCTCGAAACCGCCAACACACCTTATGACCGCTGGATGTTTGACGAGCCTGGCGGCATGAGCGAGGCGGCGGTGCGGGGCCGGGAGGTGTTCCTCGAAAAAGGCAAGTGCTTCGACTGCCATTTCACCGCCGACTTCACGGGCGACGAGTTCAAAAACGTCGGACTTTACAATGGCAAAGACCTGAACGATGCTGGCCGCTACGCCATCACCCGCAACCCCGCCGACCTCGGCAAGTTCAAAGTGCCGGGCTTGCGCAACGTGGCGCTCACCGCCCCGTACATGCACAACGGGATGTTCCGCAGCCTTGACGAGGTGATTGATTTTTACAACGACCCTGCCAAGGCGATGCCCGACGCCATCAACCGGGACACCTCGCTGGCCACACCGCTGAACTTGACCGCCACCGAGAAAGCAGAACTTAAAGCGTTCCTGGAGGCGCTGACGGACGACCAGTTTGTGAGGAATGACGAATGAGCGATTCTACAATTGGTTGGTATTCAGCAACTTGGATTGATTTGTCACAATCACTGTTCCTAAAAAGAGGGTTCATAACAACATTCCAGGAATCCGCTTATTGTTTTGCGCCAATTGCCTATTCACATTCCCAATCCAACAAGATTGGATGCTCGTCCCATTCATGGTGAATGGACGTGGGAAGCCCCTCATTATTGATTTCATAGTTGGTTTTGCATGGGTTGCAAATCAAATCAAATCAAGTAGGCCAGTATAGTCTTTTGCCATTGTTGACTTGCCCATGTTTTTGGTGAGGTACTCAGGATATTCTGGGAAAAGACCAAGAACAAACTGATAATTCAAAGCATTGCTGTACTCATAAAACCATTCGTGTTCAAGTTGCCCAAACTCGCCATCATAATCTTCCTTTTTCTTGATGTTCCCGTTTTCCCAAATGTATTTATGAGAAGACCAATACTCATTGTTGGAGGGGTAAAATGTCTTGCTTTTTTTCAGGAAGTCCATCCGAATTATATTCGTAGGAATAGACAAGGTGTATCGAAAAATTGTCGCTTGGCGAAAGTACCCGACGCTCTGATATTTGACCAGCATTGTTGTAAATTAAACTATCAAAACTGGCCATTTTTGGGGTTTCGTTGGGATATTCTGTCCAGAGTTCACGGGAAACAAGCCTATCGCCATCATAATTTAGAATATACCGGAGCCTATCAACGCCGTTCCATTTTTCTATTTGTTTTGTCAAACGACCCGAAGCGTTATACTCGTAAGTATAAGACCCGAAATCACCTTGTTGGCTTGATACCAAGAGCTTGCAGTTTGGCAAGTCAACAGGAAAATTTATCGGCGGATTGTGTTCTTTCTTGCAGCCTATGCATGAAAGCATCAAGGTTGTGATGGCGAAAATTATTTTTTTCATGAGAATCAGGTGTTGGGTCAGAATTAACGATTTACCCCGAAGACAGGGCCGTGCGTTTGAAAAGTTGGGGCAAACCATTGGAGAGTTGTCGCTTCAATCCGTTTTTTTAAGTGGTGGTGGGTTGAAGGTGGGCGAGTATGAAAAACGGGTTACCGGGGCTTGGCTTCGACAACCCATTTTTTACAATGATAACTTGACCTTTTGATAAAGCTCGCCGAGGGTAAAGGACACTCCGAGGGCGGGCAGTTCGATTACATCTTCGGGGCCGGAGAAGATGGTAAATCTCCATTCTTTTTCGTTGCCTTGCCTGGAATATAACTCGGCGGCTACTTGGGTTTGTTCGAGTATCAAATAGTGCTGAAGCGTCGGCATAGAGCAGTATTCCCTTATTTTCGGGCCACGGTCAATACCTGCCGTGCTGGATGAAATCACTTCAACTATCATAACGGGCTGCGTAATGGCATGGGTATCTTCATCGTCGGATTCTGGAGCCACCGCCAAATCGGGGTAGCGGTAAATGCCATCTTGCTTCACTATCAACCTGACATCGTGAGTGAACAATTCGAGCTTGCGTTTTTCAAGCGGTTCGGCCAGTAACTTCAAGCAGTTGTTGGTGATTTTGTTTGCGTTCTTGCTTTCCCCAGCCATTGGTATGAGTTTTCCATAATAGAATTCGTGGCGTATTTCGGAGATCTTCTCCAACTCGAAGTACGCTTCAACGGTGTATTTGCTTTCAGCTACATCAAACATGGGCAATGATTTTGAGCAAAATTAGGGAAATTTTTCCACCGATGTTCGGTGGTGTTGTCTGTAGGTCATAAGCTACAATTTTTCCCCTATTTTTGCCCACCCCAAATCAAAATCATATTTCCTTCGTAAAAAAACGCTCCCAATCACCATTTGTCATTCCCAACGGGAAACTAAACCAGTCATTTTCCATGAAATACCTGCTACTCGCCACCACCTTCACCCTGCTGCTGCTCACCGCCTGCCACAAGGAGGACAAATTCACCACATCCAGCAGCGACAAGCTGGAGTTTTCGGTGGACACGCTGCGGTTCGACACGGTGTTCACGGAGCTGGGGTCCGACACCCGCTTCATCCGGGTGTACAACCCCCACAGCGAGAGCATCCGCATTTCAAAGATACAACTCGCTGGCAATCAGCAATCTAAGTTCAACCTGAACGTGGACGGCATTCCCGGCGAACAGCACGAGGACGTGGTCATTTACCCAAAAGACTCGATATACGTTTTCGTGGAGGTGAAAATAGACCCCAATGACCCACTGTCTTCCAGCCCGTTTTTCGTGTACGATTCCATCCGTTTTGAAACCAACGGCAACGTGCAGCACGTAACCCTCGAAGCCTGGGGGCAAAACGCCAATTACATCCCCAATCGCTGGTCTCGTGACAGTATCACGCTGTATTCTTGTGGCGGCGGCGAGGTAATTTGGGACGACCCAAAACCTTATGTCCTCTACGGCATCGTGGCCTTCGACAATTGCACACTCACCATCCCCGCAGGGGCCAGAATCCATGTGCATGGCGGACTTTCGAGAACAGAGGACCAGGACGGGAAGCAGATAATTTACAATTCAGGCAGGCTTTTTTTCTTGCAAAATGGGCGGCTGAACGTGCAGGGCACTGCCGAAAACCCCGTCATCATTGAAGGCGACCGGCTGGAAGAGGATTTCGCCGATGCCGATGGCCAGTGGACGGGTATCATTTTCGGCGCTGGCAGCAATGGCCATGTCATCGAAAATGCCATCATCAAAAACTCGCTGTTCGGCATCTACGTGGACTCCACGGCAGCACTTTCGATAAAAAACGTGCAGGTCATCAACACCTCCGGTGTCGGTCTTTTTGCCTACCACGCCCAAGTGCAAGCGGAGAACTGCCTGTTTTACAACAACGGCACCCACGCCGTGCAACTGGCCTACGGCGGCAACTACAAGTTCACCTACTGCACCTTCGCCAACTACGGCACAGACGCCTCCGCCCTGAACATGGGCAACGGTGTTTGCACGGACGAATTTTGCACCATGGCATTCGTCAATCCGCTCGACGTAGCCTTCACCAACTGCATCATCTACGGCTCCAAACGGGACGAAATTACCCTCACCGATTTTACCGGAAACAAGGGCACCGACCCGCTATCCATGCGCTACTCCCTCGACCATTGCATCGTGCGGGTGAATGACCTGCTGGACGTCAACACCGGCTTCCCCGACTTCTTCGACCACTGCAATGCCTGCTTGACACCAACAACACAGGAACCGCTTTTTGTGAGCATCAACGAGGATGACTACCACCTCGACACCTTGTCGGTAGCGGAGGCAATGGCGACACCAGTGCCCGGCATTTTGCTGGACCTCATCGGCACGGAACGCGACCCGATGACGCCGGATATTGGGTGTTTTGAGTACATTTACGAATAAAAATTTCACCAAAGCACAATTACCATGCTGACGAAAGCCCTTTTGCAACAACCCAGGTTGGCCGCTGCCGCAATGTTCGTGGCACTATTTACCCTGCCAATCACAGCCCAAACCACGGATGTTGTTTGGTCTGAACCGATACCCGTCGCCACCTCTACTTTCGGGTCTTCTAGCCCAAAAATCGGCCAATTGGCCAGTGGCGAAATCGTGGCGGTTTGGGGCAAATCCGGCAGCAGTCCAAAAATCTATTTTTCTCGATTGGTCAATGATAGTTTTGAAGTACCATTACAACTCAGCACTGGCGGCATCACCCCCGATATTTACGGCTTCGGCGGCTTGGGAATGGCCGTTTCCGGCAACAAGATTTTCGTTGTTTTTGAAAACTTTGATTCGGGCGTTCACGTGCTCCGGTCAGAGGATGGCGGTCAAACCTTCCTGCCGCCTGTCTCCGTTTTCGACCCGCCTGCTGGCGACTGGACGACACTGGCCTCCGTGGCCGCCGATGGGCAGGGCAACCCCATCGTGAGCGTCATTCGAGAGTTGGCAACGGAGACCGAGGCCCGATACATCGTCGTGCGCTCGACGGATGGAGGAGCGAGTTTCCTCCCGCCAGTGATAGGCAGCGAACCCGCCGACGGCGAGTACGTCTGCGAGTGCTGCCCCTCCGAAATGGTAGTGGCTGGCGACAGCGTTTGGTTGGTATTTAGGAACAACAACGACAACCTCCGGGACATTTGGGTGAGCCGCAGCACCGACGCTGCCGCCAGTTTCGATATGGCCACGGACGTGGATGACACCGATTGGATGGTGAACGCCTGTCCCATCAGTGGCCCACGTTTAAAAAAAATCGGCAACGACAGCCTGCTCGCCGTCTGGATGAGCGGCGCAACTGGCCAAGGTCGAATTTATGGCGCCACGCTGCATGGTGGCACGATGGAGAAGGGCTGGCAGTTTGGCTTCACACCGACCAATGCAAGTGGATTGCAGAGCTTCCCCAGTATTGCCGGAAACGGCGATACGCTGTGTGTGGTTTGGGAGGAATCGGGCTTTGGTGCCAATGCCGGGGAGATGCTTTTCAGCTTTTCCATCACCGGGGCTGCGGGCCTAGCCGCTTATCCACCTGGCTTTGTGGAACAGGCTCCGGGCAACCAGAAATACCCCGACATCTTTTTCGACGACGGCATTTTTCACCTGATTTATCAAACCGGCGGCGCATTGGCGTATCGTCGTGGCGTGATGGCTATCATAAACTCCAGTGTTGAAAAAACACCACAACTCCCAGATTTTGAGCTACTATCCAACCCAACTACGGGGTTTGTTTTGGTAAAAATGAACGAGCCAGGTCAAGCAAACCTCGCCCTGTTCAGCAGCACGGGGCAGGTTGTGGCACAGTGGCCATTGGGCGCAGTTTCGGCTGGCGCAATATTGAAGTTGCCACTTTCGACGGGCATTCCGGCTGGCCTTTATTTTTTGAAAATGGAAAAAGGCGGATTGGTTTGGACGGAGAAACTGGTGGTGCATTGACGGCATTTGTGAAATTGCCAGTCACCGACTGCGAACTGCCAACTCACTGCCCCACCGCCCGCATGAAGGACATGCCCGGCCCAATGGAAATCAACTCTGGAAACCCCGGCAGCATGTCGAGCTGAAAAAAGCGGTTGGGCTCCAGTCGGTAGCGCCACGATACCATGCCGCCGTGCCAGACAAACTTGGTCATCCAGCGTTGGTTGTCGCTGATGTCAAAAAGACCATCGTTGACGTAACCGGGCAACAGTGCCCAATTTTGACGATAAAAAAACATGGGCCCAAAGCTCACGTCCACGCTGTTGGGCGAGTCCCAGAGGTCATTTTTTTTGCCGAAAACCCCGACATGCGACATGCCAAGAAACCGTCCGGAGCAGTCCCGTGCCACCAGTGCCTGCGATGCCTGAAAACCCCAGTGCCCGTTGATGTGGTAGCGAGCAGTTAGCAGCACACCACCATTCACCACTACCCTGCCATTGTGTGTGATTTTTCCCTTAAACAGCCCACGATTCTTGCTTTTTTTCAGATGGACGGACAGCCCGATGATTTGGAACCCAAAGGAAAACTGTTGAGCGAGTGAAGGCACAGTCACTGCCAGGGCAAAGAACAGGAGGAAGGTGGTCGTTTTCATAAGCACTAGCTTTTCAAGCTTATATTTAATAGTGCGGAGCCGATTTTTACTTGCTAAAAATACACCAAGCTGGCGGCAACACAACATTGTTGGCCATTTTTGACTTTTCTTTAAGATACTTCAAGCAGTGAAAAACCCTTACCGGGAGTGACTTTTTATGCAGATTCGTCTAATACAAGCACGGTTTTTGACCTTATCGAAATCCATTTGGTTTTCACCATTTTACTTTAAAACACAATTTATTTTTAATGAAAAAGCAAGCTGTTTTTATTCTTTCGTTGGTCGCAATGCTGTTTGCCGCCTGCCAAAACGAACCGGCTCCAACCGCCAAGGCCACTACGCCTGAACCTGCCCAAATCACCAACGAAGCGGTTAGTGGGTTATATGCCATCAACACCGAAAACAGCGTCATCGAATGGGTAGGCACTAAGCCAACGGGGTCGCAGCACAACGGCACCATCAAGCTCCAAAGCGGCGAACTCAATCTATTTCAAGGTAATATCAATGGAGGCAAAATGGTGCTCGACATGGGCTCCATTGCTGTGACCGACCTTGCTGGCGATAAAAAAGCCGACCTCGAAAGCCATTTGAAAGATGGGGATTTTTTTGATGTGGGCAAGTTCTCGACAGGCAGTTTTGAGTTCGGCAGCACCCAACCACTCGCCAACGACCCATCTGGTGCCAAGCATGTTGCCACTGGTAGCCTCACGCTCAAAGGTATTGCGAAGCCCATCCGTATTCCGTTCAACTTTAGTTTCGAAGGGGGCAAAATCACGGTGGAGACGCCTGAGTTTTCCATCAATCGCCTGGAGTGGGACATCAAGTACAAATCAGGGTTCATCGGAACGGTAAAGGAGAAGATGATTGACGATTTTGTGAAGCTAAAAATCAAGCTGGTGGCTGAGGCGCCAGTTCAATAAATTTTGTTTCGACAGTCTTTTCTTCTTACCAAGTATCAAAAAATGGAGCAGCATCCCGCCGCTCCATTTTTTATTTCAGGAACATGAATCCCGCCTTTGCGAAGCACCTGCACAGACTTTTCTTCGCCATAAAAATCATTTGGCAAACATTAGCCGATTTAATAAAAAAACTCACCATTCCACCTAAGGTGGCAAACAAATCCAACTAACAATCATGAAGGAAAAATCCAAGCCCTACAGCGCTTCCGAGAACACCAGAGTCAAGGAATTCACCGTGGAGGCAATTAATACTCCGCCCGTGGATACTTGGGTGAAAAACTATAAAGCGCTTAAATCGCTGTTTTCGAAGGCGAAATAAATATGAATTGATAGCACACGGATAGAAACGGACGTTGCTGATTTTTACGGATTCAATCAGCATAAATCAGCAACGCCCGTTTCTATCCGTGTGCTATTATGTGTTTATGGTAACTAAAGTAAATTATCACGATAAGTTCAAGTCTGCGCAGCTTCGGGGTTACCTCCTAAAATTTCCCATCGTTATATTGCCTACGGCGTAGATGATGCTGACGATGGCGATTTCGAAATAGCGGGAAGGGGTGGGGACATGGCGGTGATTTTTTTGATTTTAGTTCCGGCAAGTGGCGCTTCGCTCCACGCTTGCTGGAACTTGTGCTCTGTTTAAAGATACTGTGCGGCTGTTTCATTCGCTGGGTGGAAGACTTTGGGCAACTGGTAAGTTGCACAATCCAAAGCATAAGCTTTTAGAGCATCCTCCCACTGTGCCGATTTAAAAAATCAGTCAATATTGATTTTAGCAATTTGACTTCATTTTCCAAATCGTTAATCCTCTTTTGAACATCAGGGCCACTAGCTACTCCTAATTGAAAAATTTCTTGAACAGATGCATTCATCGCTTCAGCGATTTTTTCTAATCTGCCACATGTGATTTGTGTATCTCCCCGTTCTAATTTGCTGTAGCCGTTTTGAGATATATCAAGGCAGCGAGCCAGATATTCTTGGGAATATCCTTTTTCTATTCGAATTTTTCGAATTTTCTCGTTAATGTTCATTTTGGTTTGATTAAAGGTTTTAAAGTAATATTTGGGAGTTTTAAATTATAGCCTCTAAAATAGCAATAATAAGTCAATTGGGGGTAATTTTGTACTGTAACTAAAGAGCCAAAACGGGCTTAGTGTTTGTCTTAATACTCATAAACTTAGCGTATCATGAAAAAATTAATTTGTTCAGTTGCCATTGTTAGTTTGACACTTCCAATCTGGGCCATCGTTCATTGTGAGTTTGCGGGGGCAGGAGAAGTAGCATCGGTTTCTGTAAACTTTGAGGATCCAGACGGTGATTGTATTTCTGACAATTATGAAGTTTTCCATTACATGAATAATGGAAGTGTTAATTACACCCCCTGGCCTGAACCTGGGCAGTCGGGTGTATGGGGGAATCTGGATTTCAATACGTGGGATTGCTGTAAACCGACCTGAATTTAATATACCCTTTTGTCATTCTCAAAGAGAATCTGCAATGATTTGAGAGAAGTCAAACAGGAATCCTAATGTCCTTACAGGCTGCCTGTGGTAATGGCAAACAAGAAGGAGGGAATTTTAGAAAACTTATATTAACGTGTATTCAACACAAATCACTGCCTTGCTCAAATCACTATTAAAATTTCTGATAATGAAAAAGACAATTTGCATTCTAGGCTTTGCTGTCTTCTCGTTTAGCTGCACACAGGAAACTGTTAAGTCGGCATATCATGGTGAAACCGATACCGCCACTATGTCTGAATTTAATCAGCATGTGGGGCAATCACCTAAAGGTTTTTCTGAAAGTTACAGAGCATCATATACTTCCTTTAAACAGACTGACCCTCTCTTTTACGATGGTCAGAAGCTTTTTAAAGAATTTGACCAGAAGAGTTGGATTGACTTAAGCAGTTCATTGCGTGATAAACTATCACTGATGTCCTCGGCCAATCTGTCTATGGAAATCCAGTTGCTTTCGCTGATGATGATAGACCGACGACTACTAAGAGTAAACAACTTTTCAACCCAAAACCAAGAGAAGCTCTTTTATGATGAGTTGCGGTTCTATTTACAACTGTTAGTTGAAAATGAAGCCAATGACCTTGATGTGTTGACCAAGTCTCTTGTTAGGCTGAATGGCCATACCGATTCTAATTTCTTTGCCCTGGCAAGGACTTATATTCTACAAGTTGCTGAAAAAGACAAGACGGAAGCAACTGGAAAATTAAAGAACCTCGAAGATTCTATTGACCCAATGAATTTCGACCTAGTTTCAAAAAGACATTACGAACAAGTGTTGTGGGAAGCAGAATATGCCATATCCAATTTGGCTGGTAGTCACTGATAATTAAATTTGGGCAGGAGAAATTGGGTAGAAATATTGATCATAAATATTCTTCCCAATTTTTTTTCATCCAACTCACAACTCCACCACCGTCACCCCATCCCCGCCTTCATCGCTGGCCGGATGGTACGACTGCTTCACCTCCCGGTATTCCCGAATCTTGTTTTTGACCGTTCTGCGCAAAACGCCCGTCCCCCTGCCGTGAACGATTTGCAGGTTGTTGGCGCTGGTCATCAGCGCCCGGTCCATGAATTCCTCCACCCGCCGCAGCGCTTCGTCGGGCGTCAGGCCCCGGATGTCCAGCTTGTTCTCGAAGCTGGCGAGTTGGTTCAGGGTGTCCACGGAAATGCTTTTTTGCTTTTGCACGTTGAGTTCCTCCCGGGCATGTTCTAGGTCACGGAGCTTGACGGTGAGGCGCATCGGGCCCATCTGCACAATGACTTTCGACTTGTCGATGGCCTCGACCGTGCCGCTGGAGCCGCCGCTTTTCATGCGCACGAGGTCGCCGATTTGTATCTCGCCCGCCTTTGCTTTTTTGAATTGCGTCAGCGGTGCTTCATTGTAAATCTGCTCTTCCAGGTGTATGACGGCCTTCTCGGCTTCTTCCCGCTCCTCTCGTACTTTTTCGGCCATGACTTTGGCCATTTCGAGGTTCTGCTGTTCCCTGATTTCCCGCACCAGCTTTTCCATTTCGCGGTTGTCCCTGGTCACTACCTGTAGGTTTTTCTCCTTGGCTTCCAGTTGGAATTTCTTGCGGCGGTATTCGAGGTCACGGTGCAGTTCGTCGTAGCTTTTGATGAGCTTTTCGAGTTGCCTTTCCTTCAAGGTAATCTCCAGCAGCTTATCCTCAGCCTCCTTTTTTTCCCGTTGCAGGTTGATGAGCAAATCATCCACGGCGACCTCGTTCTTGCCCGTTCGCTGGCGGGCGTAGGCAAGCACGTTTTTGCTCAAACCGCTTTTCTGTGCAATCTCAAAAGCATAGCTGCTGCCGGGCCGCCCTGCCTTGAACATATAGGTCGGGGCGAGATGCGCCTGGTCGAAAAGCATGGAGCCGTTGATGATGCCGGGCGTTTTGAAGGCGAACATTTTCAGGTTGGAGTAGTGCGTGGTAATGACGCCGTAGCATTTGCGCTCGTTGAGTTCCTTTAGTATCGCTTCCGCAATGGCGCCCCCCATCTTCGGGTCGGTGCCGGAGCCGAATTCGTCAATGAGGACAAGGGTTTTGCCATTGGCGTGCTCCAAGAACTGGCGCATATAAACCAGTCGGCTGGAATAGGTCGAGAGGTCGTCCTCCAGTGATTGTGAGTCGCCAATGTCGGCGAAGATGTTTTCGAAGATGCCCATCTTGCTGATTTCATCCATCGGCACCAGCATCCCGGACTGCATCATCAGTTGGAGCAGTCCCACCGATTTCATCAGGATGGACTTGCCCCCGGCGTTCGGGCCGGACAGCACCACGATGCGGTTCTCGCCGTGCAGTTTCAAGTCGAACGGCACAGTTTCCCGTCCGATTTTTTTATTCTTCAAATACAAAAGCGGGTGCTTGCCCATCTCTGTTCCAAACGATGGGTTTTGCGTCAGTTTGGGCATGTCGGCGTTCATGGCGTTGGCCAGCCGGGCTTTTGTCATGATAACGTCGTATTGCGTAATGAGCGAAAGGTACTGTCGAATGGTTGGAGAATATGGCCGCAAGGTGTCGCTCAGGTCTTTCAAAATTCGCAAGATTTCCCGGCGCTCCTCCTGTTGCAGGTCGAAGATGTCGTTGTTGATTTCGATGACGGGTTCTGGCTCGATGAATGCGGTGCGACCGGTTGCGCTCTCATCGTGTATGATGCCCCGTATCTTTCTTTTGTGCTCGACTGGCACCGAGAGTACCCGACGGTTGTTGCGGAGGCTTTCCACATTGTCGGTGAGCCAGCCGGAGTTGCGGTAGTTGTTGATGAGGGTGCGGAAGACCTTGTCGAGTTCCCGCTGTTTGTTCCCGATTTCACGGCGGATGGTTAACAGGGCAGTGGAGGCGTCAGGCCTGATGTCCCCGTTTTCATCGAAGACCTTGCCGATGGCGGCGTTCAGTTGTGGGTCAAAGTTGACGGGCCGGATGATGTCGTAGAGACTGGGGTAGAGCTTTTGTCGGTCGGGTGTGAAAAAACGGAACACGCCGCCCATGATGACCAGTACGGCGTTGATGCGGACGAAGCCATCTTCGGGCAGTACATAGCCATCAATGTCCAGCATTTTCAAGTCTTCGGCCAGGTCCTCGTATTGCGAAAGCGGGAAATGGTCAGATTTAGAAATCGACAGCTTGTACTCCGAGACTTCCCGCAACCGCTGCTCGATTTCCTTCACATCGGTCAGGAACGGCAGCCGGTGGATGGCTTGGCGGCCCAGTTCGCCAAGGCATTCTTTGTCCAGCAGGGCGATTATTTTGTCAAACTCCAGTTTTTCCAGGAGGTCTTTCGGCTCAAGGCGCATTGGCTAATGATGAATGATAAATGAAAAATACAGCAAATCAAGTTGCAAAAATACGTGCATGGAAACAAATGGGTGCGCCGACAGTTCCCTGAGCTGCTTTATTTTTGAGAATCCTACGATTCGCAGACCGCCGATTAGCATTTATTGGTGCCGTTCTTTGGCTTTCAGCAGTAAATCTTGTGCAGATAAGAAAAGATGATCATTTCATAATCCCCTAAAACAGGACGCTGATGGACTAAATTTGCTCTGACCTCTATGTTGGTGAAGTGATTTTCAAAATAACCATGTCAATTTATTCTAGAAGGTGACTATTGAGTTTTACAACCATGTCAGGCAACTGGTGCTGTCCTAATGATTTTGGAAAAATGGCTTGCCTCTAAAGAAAAGGTTGTGGTAAAGCACAATCGCCTAAATTAAAAGTTACCTTTTTTGATAAAAATTATGCTTTAACCATGGAGTTTAAGGCAGCACTGTCATGCCCTCACTGCTTTGAGCATAAAATTTGCAGGAAAACAGACCACCGAGTTACTTTCCCGATAAATCCACTTCCCAATCCCTACTACGGAATTGATTTGTTCATCATTCCATGCAATGTTATGCGTTAGCCCGTGCATTGTCATGGAAAAAAAATTTGGTTAATGAAATCTTCAAAACTGATTGCTGTAGGTTGCTTCCTTTTCCTATTTCCCGTTCTTTCCCAAGCACAAAAATTCTGGGAAATAAGTGCCGCTCCCGGCCTCATGAATTATTACGGTGATCTAACCCCGCCGTTATTTACCGTGAAAGAGGTGTTTTTTGGAGGACAGCTCAGTGCTCGCCGTTATTTTGATAGGGAACATGCCATCCGGGTGAACATCTTGCATGGAAAATTGGCGGGAAATGACCACAATTTTGATAGAAACTACCTGCGTGGCAATAATTTCGAGGGCCGATTGACGGAGTTTTCTATCATGGGGGAGCTGGATTTCAAAGGCCGAAAGCGGTTTTCAACTAGGCATGGCTACGAGAAAATGGCATCCCTTTATATGTTCGGCGGTGGTTCTGTTGCCCATTTTGACCCAACCGTTCACTACGGATCGGTTGACAGCAAGGATGCTGATTTGGACTATATTAAATGGCATGTGGGGATGCCAATCGGTGGCGGCGTCAAGATTGATGTTAATGAGAAATTGGTCATCGGGCTGGAATTGAGCTATCGTTTTACCATTTCCGATTTCCTAGATGGTACTCAGGCTTCTGGCAATGCCTACAACAACGATTCCTATACCTTTGGAGGCATCTCGATTGGATATCGTATTTTTGACAAAGCAAAAAAGGTGGAAGAACCAGCAAAAAAATAATTCCTTCAATTTCAATGGGCTCGGCATTAGTTTTTATGAAAAAAGAAAAACTATTGCCGAACTTTGAACGATAATTGGGTTGGCTGCGTTTGCAGTTCACATCCTTAGACATATAGCGAAGACTATGCAAGCGAATATTAAGCGAGTACACATAATAAGTAGGCACAATGAAGGTTGGGCCGTCTTGAAACAAGGAGCTTCAAGGGCGCTGAAAGTGTATCCCACAAAAGAAGATGCAGTGATAGGCTCCTTCCGCTTTCTTCAATTAGGCTACGATCTGGTCATCCATCGGAAAGACGGCTCCGTTGAGCAGTACAAAAATGCAGAAACAACACTTAATAGTTTTCCACTTGTAGGGAATGAGCAACGACCTGCTACAAAAAGCCGTCGGAAACCTGCTTCCCCTAAGAAAATGAGTGCCAGTAAATAACGATTCCGCTCAATTCATTGAATTTTTACCCAATATTCTTAGCTGTCTGCTAACGATAGCTTTCTAATCAATTCAACACCTCCCACTCACAATGAGCAGCTTCGACAAGAATGTCTTCATCAACTGTCCTTACGACGATGAATACCTCCCGCTGCTGAAATCCATGATTTTCACCATCAAAGCATGCGGTTTTTATCCCCGTATCGCTTTGGAACGTTTCAACTCTGCGGAAGTCAGGTTGCAAAAAATCAAGCAATTGATAGAGGAGTCGTGCTACAGCATCCATGATTTAAGTAGGATAAAAGCTGTCAGTGCAGGAGATTATTTCCGTTTGAATATGGCCTTGGAGTTGGGCATGGACATCGGTAGCCGTGATTACCATCCTGACCCTGTTTTCAGGGAGAAAAAACTATTGGTTCTAGAAAACGAACGGTACAGTGTGCAAAAAGGGCTGTCGGACATGTCGTTCGGCGATTGTAAGTCCCACGAAGGCAGTGAAGAAAAGTTGATAAAATGCGTCAGAGACTGGTTTTATGAAAGCGGCACAAAAAAAATTAAGCCTGCCTCTATGATTTGGAACGATTTCAACGTGTTTATGTCCAACTTGTATGTCGAAAAGACTGCAAAAGGGTATAAAACTGAGGAGATTGACCAAATTCTCATTCCAGAATATATTGACTGGATAGACGAGCGGTTCAATGGCAAGTGAACCCTTTTCTTAAACGATAAAAAACGCCCGCCCCGAAAAAATCGGGAGCGGGCTCCATCGTCATTGGTCTCAAGATAAGAAAACTACTATTTTGGAACAAAGCAATTATGGGACATTACTCCCGGATTACCTTGCGATTACCGTCAGAAAATTGAATGAGGCGAGCCTTCTCAGCTTTTGGCTTCACTACGTTTTGCACAAAATCTAGTGCTGATTCTTTGGAAGAAAAGTTGGCCATAATGAGGTAGGAGTATCCACCTTCGGACAGCTTCTCGTAGTGTACATTCCCAAATTTTCGGAAAATTGGATTAGTTTTGTCCATCGGGTAGGTCGAGGTGGCAATCTCTATGGCTAATCCATTATAAAGTGCTGGGAAACGTTTGTAAGAACGCACAGAGAGCGGTGCTGGTGGTGTTTTTTTGACAGGGCTACTAATGGCTGCTATGGTGTTCTCGGCTTCAAAAGCTGTACCGCCTTGACTAAAGACAGCCGTACCTAAGTACAATAACAGAAACGACAGAAATATGTGGGAGGCATTCTTTTTCATGGAATTATAGATTTAATAATAATTAAATACGTAAAAATCATGCCAAGTTTAACTTGTTGAAAACTAGCTAAACTTGGAACGAATCACCTCGCTCAAAGCAATTGCCCAGAGGGTATTTCTGTACGACCAGACTTGAAATCTGATAATTGATGACTGTCCATTGAATAGGACGAAGACGGGTTGTCTTCAGTGGAATCGGAAGCACTGGCTGGCTTCCCGGAGCCTACTGTGAAAAGTAGAAGGCCAAATGACAAGGCCATCAGGCATAATAGTGTAAAGGAGTGTTCCATGCGAGCTTTGGTAAAATGTTCTGGATTATTGTTAGTATCAGTTTTCTTTCTAAAACCAATGAGCTCGGCTGAGTTGAATGTTCTATCTACAATGACATTGCAAATATAGGTAAAATTAATATTTATATTTTAATCTTTCGTCAATTTTTTTTGAAAAATATTTTTTCTGGTTCCAAACTTTAAGAATTGCCGTATATTTGCCCCGCTTTTGAAGGAACCCAGTTTTTAAATGTTTCCGAATTGAGCAAATTACCCGTGTGGCGAAATTGGTAGACGCGCTACTTTGAGGGGGTAGTGTCCGCAAGGATGTGCTGGTTCAAATCCAGTCGCGGGTACCCACAGAAGCGTAACGAGTTGATTTTTAACTTGTTGCGCTTTTTTTATTTTAACATTTTGATAGTTTTGGGTTACATCTTACAACTATAAAACGAGTTGCCAACCATGCCTACTGTTAAAGAAATCACGACTCACCTCGAATCAATTGCCCCGCCCAGTTATCAGGAGAGTTATGACAACGCAGGACTCATAACTGGCAATGCTAGCTGGGAAGTGACCAATGTGTTGTGCTCCCTCGACGCCACAGAAGCCGTCATTGATGAGGCAATTCAAAAGGGCTGCAACCTCGTGGTGGCGCACCACCCCATCGTGTTCAAAGGCTTGAAGAAAATAAATGGCCGCAACTATGTGGAGCGCACCATCATCAAGGCCATTAAAAACGATGTGGCCATATACGCCATCCACACTAATCTGGACAATGTGCTTTATCGGGGGGTGAATGCCAAAATCGCTGAACGATTGGGCCTTCAAAACATTTCCATTTTGGCGCCGAAAGTAGAAATCAATGATTTGAGTGTCGGGGCGGGCGTCTTTGGCGAATTGCCACAGGCAATGGAAGAAGGTGAGTTTCTTCGGTTTTTGAAAAAAAACATGCAAACAAGCTGTGTGCGCCACACTCCACTGCTGGGCCGGCCAATAAAAACGGTGGCGCTCTGCGGCGGTTCTGGAAGTTTTCTTTTGCAAGTAGCCATTGCCCGAAAGGCAGATGTTTATATCACTGGCGACTTCAAGTACCACGAGTTTTTTGATGCAGACGGCCACCTGGTCATCGCTGATATTGGCCACTTTGAATCAGAGCAATTTACTATTGATTTATTACATGAAATTATCTCTGAAAAATTTACTATTTTTGCGCCCCTCAAAACGAGCGTGAACACCAATCCTGTTCATTATTTATAAATACTGTGTGCCGTTTGTTCCTTGGTTTTGAAACAACAATCGGCTGCAAATAATAACAACCGTCAAAACATGGCAGAACTGACCGTCGAGGAAAAACTCAAAAGCTTGTACGAACTGCAACTGATTGATTCTCAAATCAGTGAACTCCAAATCCTGAAAGGCGAGTTGCCAATGGAAGTACGTGACCTCGAAGACGAAATCGCAGGTCTGGAAACACGCTTCCGCCGCTTGCAGGAAAACATGGAAGACCTTGAAGGAGAGGTGGGCCGTTACGAGTCCAATATTGCCGAGGCTACAGCGCTGATAGCCCGCTACGAGAAGCAACTCGAAAACGTAAAAAACAACCGGGAATATGAGGCGCTCACCAAAGAGGTCGAGATGCAACGCCTTGACATTCAGCTTTCTGAGAAAAAAATTAGGGATTCAAAGGTGAATGTAGATGCCAAACAAGGCACACTCACTGCCACCGAGGAGCGCCTAAATTCCAAGAAGGCCGACCTAGACCGTAAAAAGGTAGAGCTTCAGGCAATCCAGGAAAAAACGGAGAAGGAAGAGGAGAAGTATCGCAAAAAAAGCGACAAGGCCCGCAAGAAAATTGAGGAGCGCCTGCTGAAAGCCTACTCTAAAATCCGTGATTCTTACCGCAACGGTCTGGCCGTGGTGACCATCGAGCGTGACGCTTGTGGCGGTTGCTTCAACCAAGTGCCCCCACAGCTCCAACTCGAAATTGGCATGAGGAAGAAAATCATGGCTTGCGAGCACTGTGGCCGTATCCTTGTGGACGCCCAAATCCTCCAAGCTGCGGAAGACCTCGTTGAAGCAGAAGATTAACTAGATACTAGTACTACTTGATGCTGGGGGATACTGGATTTTAGATTCAGGAAATGTAACTCCAGTTTGAAAGGCCCCTTGGAGTAAACTTCATGGGGCTTTTCCTGTTTCCAGCATCAACTCCCAACATTCAGCCAATGTCCAACCTTCGCCTCCGGCTTTTGTCCTACGTCATCATGGCTTACATGCTGATGGCTTTCGCTTGGTGGTCGATGTTGCTTTTTTCCAAAAACCAAGATGCTTTTTACGCCAAAATGGATTTGATGAAAATAGGCATGGCAGCTGAAGGGCGAGTGAAAAACGATGTACAATTCGAGCAAACTTTTGATTATCAAGAACTTACGAAGAAGTATCAGCGGCAAGAGAGAATGATTTTCGGAGAGGCGATAATGTTCGTCGTGACCCTACTGGCAGGTATTTGGTTCATCAACCAAGGCTATCAAAAAGAAGTGACGGCCAACACACAACGTCGGAATTTCCTGTTGTCCATAACCCACGAACTCAAGTCCCCAATTGCTTCAATCCGGCTGGTGCTGGAGACGTTGCTGCGGCGGGAATTTCCGAAGGAAAAGGCCAACCAACTTGCTTCCAGTGCTTTGCGAGAGAACGAACGGCTGCACGAGCTGGTTGAAAACCTGCTGCTCTCTGCCAAGCTCGAAACCGCCTATCAGCCCCATTTTGAAGAGTTGAATCTTGCCGCCCTGCTCGAAGACCTGTTGGCCAAATTGGCCGACCGTCATCCGGAGGCTGGCATTGCACTTGAGAAACCAGACGATTTTCCATTGGTGAAAATGGACAAGCAGGGCATCATTTCCGTCGCCACAAACCTGCTTGAAAACGCCATCAAGTACGCAGATGCCCGACCGGAAATTGAGGTGCGGCTTTTTTACGAAAATAAGAAAGTGACGATGGAGTTTGCTGACAATGGCCCCGGTATTCCTGACCAAGAAAAAAAGCGCATTTTTGAGAAATTTTACCGCATCGGTAGCGAAGAAACCCGCCAAACAAAGGGCACTGGCTTAGGTTTGTTTATCGTTCAACAAGTGGTGAAGGCACATAACGGACGAATTCAAGTGCTTAATAATCAGCCAAAAGGAACTGTTTTTAAAATAGTCATTGGGAATTAGGAACCGGGAATTGCTGGAAACTGCAATTCCCAATTCCAATATCCAATATCCAACACCCAACATGAGAATATTACTAGTCGAAGACGAAGAAAACATCCGGGACGTCGTGAAACTGAACCTGGAACTGGAGGGCTTTGAGGTCGTGGCCACTGGAAAGGGCTGGGACGGGCTGAAGTTTTTTAGGGAACAGCATTTTGACCTCATTATCCTCGACGTGATGTTACCGGAAATCAACGGGTTTGAAATCTGTGAACAAATACGTCTTTCAAACATGGAGGTGCCCATCATTTTCCTCACCGCCAAAGATGCATCTACCGACCGTATTGCTGGTTTAAAGCGGGGTGCTGACGACTACCTGACCAAGCCGTTTCACCTCGAAGAACTGTTGCTCCGTGTCAATAACCTCATCCGTCGTACCAGCAAGGCCGCAGAGAATACGCCGGAAATTGCGCAATTTGGCAAGAACAAAGTGAACTTCCGCACCTTTGAGGCCGAGGGGAATGACGGCCCGTTTATCCTGACAAAAAAGGAGGCCATGTTGCTCAAACTCCTTATCGACCGCAAAAACGAGGTCGTTTCCCGCAACCAAATCCTGCAATCCGTCTGGGGATATGACGTGTACCCGTCCACCCGTACAATAGATAATTTCATCCTTTCCTTCCGGAAATATTTTGAAGAAGACCAGCGGAACCCCGTGTTTTTCCACTCGGTGAGAGGGGTGGGGTATAAGTTCAATGGATAATGATGAATGGTGGAATGATGAATCAGCGCCATGCAATATTCATCATTCCACCATTCATCATTCATCATTTTTTCAGTGGCATTTGAAATAATCGAACGGCTCCAGGCATTCCTTGCACTGGTACAATGATTTGCAAGCCGTGGAGCCGAATTGACTCACCAACTTCGTATTTATTGAGCCGCACCGGGGGCATTCGACCTCCACTTTTTCACCCAACAAAGAAAGCTTATCAGCTGAACCGACAGGTGGCGCTATCCCGTATGCTTTGAGTTTGGCTTTACCAGCCGCTGAGAGCCAGTCCGTCGTCCATGCGGGACTGAGCACGGTGGTGATTTTCACCGGATTAATGCCCTGCTCCTGCAATGCAGCCCGAATGCTAACTTCGATGAAATCCATGGCGGGGCAGCCAGAGTAGGTTGGTGTGATGACGATTTCAATTTCACCCGTTTCCCCATCCCATTTTACATCTCGAATGATGCCAAGGTCGAGTACCGACAGCACGGGAATTTCCGGGTCGCTGACCGTTTCGAGGATTTCGTAGATTTTTTCGGTAGTCATTTTTAAAAAGTGAAAATGCCAACTCCCAACTGTAACAGATTATACTTTCGCCAAATCCAGCTCACGGACCATCAACAGAAACGACTCGGAGAAGTCAGGCATCGAACTAAAAACCAATTTTTTCACGTCTGGTCTAAATTTGGGAAATTCATTTTTATACCTGCCAACAAGCTGGCGAATGGATTGACGGATGTTTTTTTCATTAAAAACAGCTTTCACCACGAGTGGTTCGAAGCCAAGGCTGTTAAAATAATCGGCCTCCATGATTTGCATTAGCAGGTTAAATAGTGCTTTGTCAGGCGGTGGCAATGCGAAGTTGAACAGCGCCCTGCCAATGATGAACCCCGGCACAGCCACTGCGATGTGTTCGTACCCATGGTCGGCGTACCAGCGCATATTGGGCAGTTCCTGGTCAATCAGGATGGCCACGTTTTGGTGGTCAATGGGTGGCGTGGTGCCAAAGGTGGCGCTCACTTCGTACATTTCATGAAAAAACTTTTCTTGCTGGCGATCCAATAATTTTTGGAATTCTTTGCGGAGCGCCAAGTTCTTCTGTGAAGCGTTTTTGCCATCCTGCGCAAAAGCAATCCGGTGAATATGTTCCAAAACCTCCATCATATAGCCCTCTGGTTTGGTGAGGTAATCGAGCTTGTAACAGAGATGCAGCAGCAGGTAAGTCACGGCCACTGGGTACTGGTCTGTGTTGAGTTTGCCAGTGTCAATTTCATTAAAGGTTGCCCTTATTTCCTGTTGGATGTAGTCGTATTTGACTTTTTTTTCCCAATCAGGTAGCACCCGTCGGATGTTCAGGTCGGTGATTTCGAGCGCCTCGAATTCATCCACGAGGATGTCGTCGTGCTTGTCGGCATGGGTAGCCAGCTCCTTCAGCGCCGCATAGAGTTTGTAAGGCGAGCCATCAGAGGTGTAAGTGTCGAAAACAATGGTGATTTCATTGTCAGGTGAGAGCGTGAAACGGCTGTATTTTAGTTCATAATTCACTTCCAGCAGCCGTCGCATGAAGCTCGATTGCAGGCTTTTTGCCTTCGCAATTTTCGCCTCGGCGTACAGTTTTCGGTCGTTGGCAAACCCCGTAATCTTTTTCGACCCCTGAAAAAACTCAAAGTGCAACTCGCCCCGCTCTTCCCGCACCCGCACGTTTTGCTCCTCCTCGTCGAGGAGGTAATTGAAAAACGAGACGTAGGCCGATAGGTAATTTTCTTTGTCGAAATCCCGAAGCGCCGCATCGAACGCCTCCTCCCGCTCGGTGGAGCGGTTGCTGTCCGTGAACCGCCCGAACCGGATGGAGGGCTGTGGAGGCGGGGTGTTCGTGCCGAAGAGTCGTCCGAAGAGGTTCATTGTTGTATTGTTGTATTGTTGTATTGCTGAATTGTCCTTTGTCACGAAAACAATAAAACAATCTAGCAATTCAACAATCTAAACTACTTCCTTCCAAAATCCGCCGGAATCTCGCCCCACACCTCGGTTTCCCATTTCAAGACGGGATTTTTGTAGGTATGGGTTTTGAGCCATTGTTCTGCCCGGGCGATGATTTGGTGGAGATTTTCCGTTTTGGCGTTGCGCACAAGTTTGGTCTTGCATTCCTTCTTTTTCACCCAGAGCATGGCGTTGCGGGAGTCGGTGTAAATGGGCGTGTCCTTGCCCTCCCGGTGGAACATGGCCAACGCATGAACGATGCCGAGGAACTCCCCGATATTGTTGGTGCCGAGCGGGTGTTTTTGGTGAAAAATCTGGGTGCCGGTTTTTGAGTCCACACCTTGGTATTCCATCACGCCGGGGTTGCCGCTGCACGCTGCGTCCACGCAGATGCTGTCCCAGTTGATGCTTGAGCGGGAGGGTTTGGCAGTTTTCGCTGCACCAGTGCCGGGCCGACTGGGCGATTTGAACTGGATATGTTGGGCATAGTTGCCACCGTAAGCCGCTTCAGCTTCCTCTTTGCTCCCGAAGCTCTTGTACTTGGCAGCGGGATAGCCATTGATTTGTTGTTTGGCCTTGTCCCAACTATCGTAAACACCGGGGTTCACACCCTGCCAAACGACGTAGTATTTTTTTTTGTCAGCCATTTTTATGAGAAATCCCTGAATAAGGTTTGATTTTGATGAAAAAAGCGAGGCCGAAAGGTAGAATTTTTTCTTGTTTCGCAATTTCACAATTTCGTTGCTATTTTTGGCCATTCACAAAACAACATGAAAAATCAACATGACTAAAACAGAAATCATAGACCTCCTCCTCGAAGGTGAAATAGGCCAGGCCATCAAGGCCATGCGGGCAATTTCGCCCAACGACAATATCATCCTCAACCTCGCCGGGCAATGGAACCGCCTCCAAAAGGACATTGCAGCCAGGGTCATCGCTCCCGATTATGCCAGCCTCACCCAGAATCAAATCATGAACAGCCTGCTCGAATTGGCCAAAAAACTGCCGGATACCAGCCCTGCGGTTGCTGCATCTGCGGCTGGAGGGGGTGGCGCTGGCGCAATGGCTGGTGGCAAAGCACCCACTGTTTTTCTTTCCTACAACCACAAGGACATGGCAGCTGCCACGCAGGTGAAGGAGTATTTGCGGAGCAAAAATATCAGCGTCACCATTGACTCCGAGGCCATGCGCTCCGGCGAAGATATTGCCGATTTTATCAACAAATGTATCAAGGAGTCAGATGTGACGTTGTCGCTGGTGTCCACGAACAGCCTGCTCTCGGCTTGGGTCGGTATTGAGACCATGAGCACCTTGGTTGGTGAACAAATCGCTGGGAAGAAATTCGTTTCCGTGGTTATTGATGGGGCGTTTTACGACCGAAAGTTCGTAGATACCGCTTTTACCACCATCGAAGAACGAATGGCCGAACTAAAGGAACTGATGATGGCCCGGTTGGAAAAGGACCGAGGAATAGAGGATCTGCAGAGCGAACGCACCCGCAACAAAAACCTGCTGAATGGCCTTCCCGAAATTGTCGCCAACCTGCGGGCCAGGCTCAATGTGGACATTTCTGCCAATAATTTTGAAAATGGCATGGCGAAAGTGGCCAGAGATATTTTGGAGTGATGGCATGAATTGCCAATTCAGAACTTCCTTAAGAATTTAACGTCTTGTTCGTCTTGTTCTGCAAAAGCTTCACAATCAGGAGCAAAACAGCGATGCCATTCAAAGAAAAACCAATCAGCAAAAATAAACTGGCATTGGGCCATGATTCCAGTTTGAAGAATGCACCTGCAAGAATGGAAAAGAACCCAAGGAGGAAAAGTACAAGGATGAGTTTGAGTTTCATGTCTTAAAAAATTTGGTTTACAAAAAATTTAGGTGGCTTTCGGTGCTGCGTCCCCTGCTCATATCCCTTCCTTCAACAATTTCATCAAATCCTCCGCCGACAACCTGGCGCTCACGTCCGCACCCGACAGCAGCGAGTCGGCAAGGTCTCGTTTTTGGGCGTGCAGTTGCAGGATTTTCTCTTCAATCGTTTGCTCCGCAACGAGGCGATAGACCGTCACCGGGCGCTCCTGCCCAATGCGGTGGGCACGGTCGGTGGCCTGGTCTTCCACGGCGGGGTTCCACCAGGGGTCGGTGTGGATGACGAAGTCGGCGGCGGTGAGGTTGAGGCCCGTGCCGCCCGCCTTCAGGCTGATGAGGAAAATATCGCCCTCACCCGCTTGGAAGGCATCAATGGCCACTTGGCGCTTCTTGCCGGGTGTACTGCCGTCGAGGTACTGGTAGCTGATTTTCTTCGACTTCAAGTGCTTCTCCAAGATTTTCAAATGGTCAACAAACTGGCTGAAAACCAGCGCCTTGTGTCCATTTTCCAATAACTCGTCCACCACCTCGCCGAAAAGTTCCAGCTTGGCGCCTTGCGTGAATCCAGCGTTTTTGTCGGCCAGTGAAGGGTGGCAGGCTGCCCGGCGCAGGCGCATGATTTCCGCTAAAATGCGCAGGTGCTGCTGTCCGGCCTGTCCATCTTCGGCGGTCTCGGCGAGCTTTTCGAGGGCATTTCGGCGCAGTGCTTCGTAAAAAGCCCGCTCGGCTGGCGGCAGTTCCACGGTGAGCGTGATTTCCGTTTTTGCGGGCAGGTCTTTCAGCACCTCGTCTTTGCGGCGGCGCAGCATGAACGGCTGCACGAGTCGGCGGAGCTGCTCCCTGCGGTTGTCGTCGCCGTACCGTTCGATGGGGCCGGAGAAGCGCTCCGCAAACTGCTCGATGCTGCCCAGCAGTCCGGGGTTGAGGAAGTTGAACAGGTTCCAAAGCTCGCCGAGGTGGTTTTCGATGGGCGTTCCCGTCATGGCTATTTTAAAATCAGCCTTGAGGTTCATCACGGTCTCGGAGCGTTTGGTCGCCCGGTTCTTGATGGCCTGGGATTCGTCGAGGATGACAGTCGCCCATTTTTTCCCTGTGAACAGTTTTTCCTCCCTCGTCATCAGGTCGTAGGTAACTACCACGATGTCGCCTTTTTTGGCATTCTTGATGGTGGTGGCCCGGTCGCTATCGCTGAACAGGATGGCGGTGAGTGCTGGCGCAAAACGGGCGGTTTCGTTCATCCAGTTGCGGCAGACGCTGGCCGGGGCGGCCACGAGGGCTGGCCCAAGTTTGGCCCGGTCGGTGAGTAATGCGAGCGCCTGCACGGTCTTGCCGAGGCCCATGTCGTCGGCGAGGCAGGCGCCCACGCCCCATGCGGCACAGCGGTGCAGCCATTGGAAGCCCGTGAGTTGGTAGGGGCGCAGCTCGGCGTTGAAATCCTTTGGCAGCTTGAACTTTTTGGCGAAAGCCGCCTCCAATTTCGCCTTGCTTTCCTGAAATTTTTTGCTCGATTCAAAATTGCGGAGCGCCCCCGTGAAGCCCTCGATGGCCGGGGCGGCCAAGGGGTGCAGCACCAGTTTGCCGCCTTTTTTTTGCGCAGCAAGCACCCCGTTGATGCCCTGCAAGCGGCGGCGGAACTCGTCGGTGAGCGCCAGGAACTTGCCGGGGCTGACCTCCACGAATGGGCTTTGCTGGTTGCTCAACGCCAACAGTTCTTGGAGCGTCAGCACCCGCTCCTCGTCCACACGAAGCTCGCCCTCCACCTCGAACCAATGGCCGCCACCATCGCTGACGGACATTCGGAACTCATCGAAGCCAACGACTTGGCTCACCTTGAACTTCTCGCCCTTGGGCCATTCGAGGATTACTTCCTCGGCTTCCAAAAGTGGCCGAAGCTCCAGCAGCAACTGCAGGCAGGACTCCGAATCCTCCAACTGCCAGACGCCGCCGCTGGGTCGGGTGCTTTTCAGGGTCGGCACTTTTTCCCGAAGGGAAGCAAGGTTTTTCGCCTCCAATTTTAGGTCACGGGTAGTGGCCGTCCGCTCCCCGTTCAGGGTGCCGATGAGGAACGGCTCGCCCTCACCCGGCTTCACGTAGGGCGGGGTGGAGCGGAAAGGTTTTGTGTAAACTTCCACATGAAAACCGTTGCCAACGGAAAGCAGGTGGACGCAAATACGGCCATCCGCAGGCACGGTGGGCAGGTTTTCATCCTCAAAAGCCGACTGCACCTGCACGAGATGGGCCAACCCAGCCAAGGCTTCCCGAAGCTGTGCCTCGCCCTTTTCCGGCACGGTCAACGACTTGCCGTTGAAGGAGCGTGCTATTTGCGCCACGGCCTCGCTGGCCTCGATGAAGAGGTAGCGGGTGGGCGATTCTTTCGTGACCATTGCGCCAGCCGTGAAGACGTTTTGGGTAAAATGCAGTTGGTAGCCCTTGTTGGTGGCCTTCGCAATGAGCGTGGGCTTCGATTCCACGAGTTGCACGGCGGTGTCCGGCGATTTTTCGAGGAAAAGCAGCGGATGCCCGACGAGGTGCTTCCATTTTGATTGGTCGTCCCTAATGTTAATTTCGCTGCCCCAAGCGTAGGAAATTGCCTTGACGAACTGGGTGTCCTGCGGGGTGAGGCCGGGTGCTTCGCCGCTTTTCAGGCGGTCGAAGGAGACGACACGACCTTTGCCCCAGCCTGATTTGCCCAAGGACTGGTGGCGAGCCTGCGCATGGCCTTTTTCAAAATTGACCAGCCAAGCAATCCGGTCGGACGATTCGGCGATGCTGGTGGCCTTTCCGCCCAGTTCCAGCAGCACTTTCAGGGCGTTTTCCCATTCCTCGATGCGGGGCAAAACCCGGTACAGTGGCTCGCCCGTGGGCATGGGGTGGCCGTCGGTGGACTGGCCCAGTTCGCCGAGGAGGGCGTTCATTTCGGCGGCCATCCAAGTATAGCCGTTTTGCGCCAGCGAGTACCGATAGGCGGTCAGGTATCTGTGGTTCACGAGCGAATCGCTGACCCAGAACTGGCAGAGGAAATGGAAGAATTTGGCCAATTCGGTGTCTGGTTTTTCCCTGAGCAATTGCTCGGCGTAGGGTTTGTTGTTTTCGAGGAAATGAACGACGGCTTCCAGGTGCTGGAAGGTTGAACCGAAGGAATTTGGGCGGTTGTTGGCCTGTTTGACGTGGCTGTGTATTTTTTTGTAAAACTTGACATCCTGTGCCTTGAGGTAGCTGAGTATGTGAAAAATGCCCGCCATGCCGTGCAGCACTTCCTTGGTGTTTCCGGTTTCCTTGCGGTGGGCTTTTTGAAGCAGGTCAAAAGTGTCGAGGGCAACCGGATTGCGTCCCTCGATATACTGCCGAATACTTGCGTAAATACCAGTGGCCGTTTCATCCAAATGTTTGGAAAGCTTTTCTACGGTTGCCCAATCATCTTTTAACATACTTAGCTGCGCCAAAAGGTGGGCCAACAGGGGGCGGTCTGCATCATTCAGTTGGTCTAAATTGTCAAGCGAATACTCGTAAAAGCCGCTGTCCAGTGGGGCGAGGTCGAAAGTGTCCAGCGTGAGCCGTTGCGCCAGCAAAATGGCTCGGATGCGTCTGCCAAAGGACTCAATGGTAGCTTGGTCAAACGCCTCGCCGAGCCAATAGGCGGTGAGGCTTCGCTGGTCATAATTGGACTTGTTGGTGTAGCTGGGCTGCAAGGTGGCCATGAATCCCCGCTGGAAGGTGCCGGGGTCGTCGGTGTACCGTCCCATCCGCATTTCCCGGAAATTGCGGTTGGGTTCGTTGTAGCCGTACCAATTGGCATAAATGGGGAAGGCTTTCTGGATGGGCATGAACGTTTTTTTGAAGTCGGGGTCGGTGGAAAAGTAACGGTTGCAGAGCGCATCGGCGAAGGGCTTGGAGCATTCGTAGTGGTTGTTGGCATTGAAGGTGAGCAGCCCTTCCTGGACGAGGTTTTCGAGCATGGGCCTTACGTCGTTTGGGTACAGGTTTTTGCCGTTGTGCTTGAAATTGCAATTGTTGAACACTTCCGTGAGCTTGGTCTGGGATGTTGGTTCCCACAGCATCGCCATGATTTTGAGGAGGCGCTGCGCTGACTCCGAGAGGGTGGCGTAGGTAGTCAGTGCTTCTTCGATGCTGGGCTTTTTGACCTTTGCCTCTCGGACTACTTTCAGCGTGGGCCTACCAGCTTGTTCCCTTATTTTGAAAAGCACGGCGGCTTGGTGCTTGCAGCCATTGCCGTAGGGGCAGGTGCAATTCCAGGTTTTCACATCGCCGTTTGGTGAAAAATGGATTTCGACGGCGTAGGCGGTGCCTGAACTCCCATTGATTTGGGCATACCAATTGCCGGTGCCGGAGCCGCCTTCTTCTGTTAAATGGAATACCCGGTTTTGCTGGTAATACGACCTGCCACGGTCGAGGATGGTGGCGTTGAAGCTTTTCTCAAAGTTTGCGAGCTGCATTTTGGTAGGTATTTGTTGGGGACAAAGATGGGGAAAATGTGGTTTCCAAAAAAAAATCACGCTGGTCAAATATTGGGTGTAGCGTTAGTCATTGCTTTTTGTAAAACAAGACCCGGTGGTGTTCCATATAATCTCCTATTATACTTATCCAGTTGCCCCGCTCATCGAAGGTGTAGGTGACAAAAAATTCTTGCGACCTTCGGGTGACGGTTGTCTGTCCTTTTTCGTTCACGCCAGTTTCATATTCGAATAGGACACCCTTGTTTTCGTCAGCGGGCACATTCCAGCTTAAGCGCTCCTTGTCATGAAATATGTTGTAAGTCCTTCGCAGCAAGCCTCGGTCGTCCCACTCCATGTTGGTTTCCTGGTCTAATGTCACTTCCTTGTTTTTCACAGTGGTGTATCGCCTTTGCAGGCAATGGCCGTTTTGCCATTTATAGGTGATTCTTGTATAGGTAGTACTGTCCATTTTTCCATTCGAAAACCCGCTCAGGGCACTGACGATATGGCCTTCCGAATCATATTCTCTTATGTATTTGACTCGTTCGGAAGGCATGTATTTACAGGTTTCTTTTTTGCCATCAAAATCAACGACCTCTTTGGTTTTGGGTATCAAATTAGATTGGCCATTCCCGATACTATGTATTTCGTAAAAGACGACACTGTCCATTTGGCCGTCCAAATTGTGGAAATAAATCCTTTTGTGCCGGCCATCCTCGTCTTCTGTGGCACGCACCAGTCCCGATTTTTTGGAATAAGTCTTTATAAAACTGGTTGTATCCTGGAAGCCGTAATATTCTTTAGTCGTGGTGTCTGTAGCTATTATCCATCTACTTGGTGAGGCAGATTTTTTGCCGTTGTCAACGTGGTAGAGATGGACTGAGTCCAATTGCGCCAGCAAATCAAATGGCACGTTGTAAATGCCGCCTGGGAATATATCATCCAAATGATAGCCCTTGGGGGCATGAAAAATATCGATATAGGTGGTTTGGTCCATACAAACGAACTGGAGCAGGGAATCCAAGTGGAGGGTGCCGGGCTGTGCTTGGCCCGCCAGCGTGAAAATGAGGAGGAGGAAGGTTAATGGTTTTTTCAAGTCGTTTTTTTATCCGCAATTGTATCACGGGCAGTGCGCTATCCGGTCGTCACGCCGCTTTGCCCATCGCCTCCACTTGGAGGTCAAACCCTTTCATGATTTGTTTAAGCTCTTTTACGAACTCACCACGCATGAACTGGTATTGGCGGATACTTGAAGCATCACCTTTTTCCGCTTTGAACAATTTTAGAAGCTTGTTCAAATCATGTATTTGTTCAAGAATGTCGCTAATCCTTGCGATTCTTTCATCAACATCCATTTCAATCATTGCTCAAGGATTTATATCGCCAAAAATGACCTCGACGAAACCTTTCGGGAATTTCATCTTGGCCTTGTTCTTTTTTGTAGAAGAAAACCAGTTGTTCCAATATATCAGTTCATGTTGATACAGCAAGTGTTTTGGATGCCCTTCGGGATATTTTCTAACGGTGTAGGCATCCACTCCATAAGCATTTCTTGCGCCCCTTATCCTAAACTGCTTTTCAATAAACTGCTCGCTTTCTTCAAATGTTTTGAAATCCAAAATTGTAACAAAGTCGATATCGGCAGGATTCTCTTTATTGGTTACAAAGCTCCCATTTACCCATTGGATGAAATTTGGTGTGACCTGCGCTTGAAAATCATCCAAAAATCGGCAATAATTTTCAAAAATGCCATGCATTGAAGAATCTTGGGCAAATGGAACAACCAACAATTGTTTTAATGCAAATTAGAAATCCACCTGCTTTGCAGGTGGTTATGTTCTTTCGGCTTTGCCTTAAAAATAGCACGTTTTCAAGTCATGAGGGCCGTTAGGAACACGTATTGAGGGCAGGCCCCCTATGGGGGCTTTTCAA